>CALGNZ010000163.1 GCA_937957915.1 uncultured Granulosicoccaceae bacterium
GCTGGCTGCTGGACAGTCAGTGGTTTCTGACCGGGCATGTATCGCAGATCCCTGATGCCGGGGATTTTTACCTGTTTCAGATAGCGGCCGAAAGTGTCATCATCAATCGCAACCAGTCTGGCGATATAAGAGCCTTCCATAACACCTGTCGACATCGTGGTTCCCGCGTTTGTCTTGAGCAGCAGGGCAACAAGCGACTGTTCACCTGTCCTTATCATGCCTGGAGCTACAACCTCGATGGCGGGTTGGTGGCGGCTCGCGCGATGCCGGCAGAGTTTGAAAAAAGCGACAATGGCTTGCTGCCGCTACAGGTTGGGGTTTTTGAAGGGCTGATATTCGTCAACTTTAATGCAGACCCTCAAGCTCACGGGGCTCCCGCAGATTTTGCCCGGTTTACCGAACGTTTTAAAACCAATATGCACGGGCAGGGAGTTGCAAACGCAAAAGTGGCGGTTCGTAAGTCCTACCCGACACGGGCAAACTGGAAGCTTGTGGTAGAAAATTTCTTTGAGTGTTATCACTGCCAGTCTGCGCACCCCACCTACTGCAAAGTTCACGACAGTATGAAACTACTGGCCTTTGGCAGTGATGCGGATAGCGTGGATGGCATTGATGAATATCGGCAACGGCTTGCGCGGTGGCAGGAATCCGCGAGCGCTAAGGGTTATCCGGTCGACATGTTTGCAGACGGGCCTGACTCAGCGCATTTGCAGGCGAGTAGTCGCTTGCCTGTATCGGACGAAGCTCTGACTGAGAGCATTGACGGGAAACCACTCGCGCCATTAATGACCGAGCTGGATGAGTTTGATGGCGGGCAGGCAGGCTGTGTCTTCAATCCGCTAACCACTGTTCTAGTGAGTAATGATCATGCGGTTATTTTCCTTTTTGTACCTATGGAGGCGCAGTCAACCCGGGTTGATGCAATCTGGCTTGTGTCGGCTGAGGCCGAGGAGGGCGTCGACTATCACAAAGATCAGCTTGTACAGGTATGGGATACCACCTTAAAGGAAGACAAAACAATCACCGAGAATAATCAGCTTGGTGTTTCGTCAAAAGGGTATTCTCCTGGTACTTTGTCTGAGCACGAAGTTCGCATTGCCGATTTCGGCAAGTGGTATATGCGTCATTTAATAGAGGATAATTAAGCCAGCCCGACCTGCGTCTGTAAATCGATAGCATCGTCCGGGCGCGAGTGAATCAGTGCAGTCAATTCTGCCTGTACGTCTGCATAGTTAGCGTCATTGTAGACATTTTTCATTTCGTTCGGGTCGGCGACCAGGTCGTACAACTCTCCGGCACCGCTGATTAAATCGATGGTTAACTTGTGCGTCTTACTGCGTACCAGCCGCAGGCTAAGTTGTACACCGGCACGGGTTGGCAAGAGTTCCCATTCGGCGCGGGCGCACTGACGGTGTTCCTCTTTTCCTTCCATGAGTTTACGCAGGCTTGATCCGTGCTGAGATAGTTCGGCGTTGCAGTTTGCGTAATCGTAGAGTGTTGGTCCAATATCGATAGTGGATACCGGCTCGGTTATCACTGCACTTGGCTGAATGCCCGGGCCTCTGGCAATCAGTGGCACTCTCAATAGTCCTTCATAGTGCATTGGCCCTTTTAGGAGCAATCCATGATCGCCCAGCCAGTCGCCGTGATCTGACAGGTAGATCACGATAGTATTGTCATCAAGCTTTGCCTCGCTTAGTGCATGCATCAGGCGGCCAACGTTGTGGTCAATTAAAGCTATCTGGCCATAAGTGTTGGCAATAATCTCTCGCAATTGTTCATCAGTCTGTGGCTGAATGCGGCTGTATTGCTTGCGGATTTCAGCATGTTCCTTTTTACCAGCAGGTTCACTGGTTAACACGGCCTCGTGCCACCACGGCCTGTCGCTAAAGTCGCGCTGTCGATGCGCTGGCAAATCAACGTCCTCCGGGGCATGCAGCCGTGACCAGGGTAGCGGACAATCAAAGGGATGGTGCGGGTCAGGAAATGAAACCCAGGTGCAGAAGGGTTGTTGTGCAGATTCGGACTGAAGCCATTCAATGGCACGGTCAGCCGTCCACGTCGTGTTATGCCACTCGACCGGCAGTTTAGAATGCCAGGTTTGTGCTGCGCCTTTGGTGTCGTAGGCATTTTCGCGATACAACGTGTTGCGCTCGTCACCTTTGCCGTCGGCATAGAACCAGCGCTCATAGTGTTGCCCATGTGGGGGTTTCTCTGGTAGAAACCAGTTGTGGCCGACCAGCATCATTTCAACATGATTGAACCCCATGTACGGTCCATTCCAGTTTTCATCGTAATTAGCTGATGATTTAATCGATTCTGGAGATCCTGTCTCTTCAAACGTGTGGTAGGTTGAAAAATGTGCTTTGCCAAAAAAAGCAGTTTCATAGCCACTGCGAGCAAGCGTACCGGCAAACCCTTTGTCGCCGGTTGTCGGGTTTAAATCTATACCATTGTCATGCACGCCGTGTGTTCGGCACAGTTGTCCGGTTAAAATAGATGCCCGTGCCGGCTGACAAACAACGCAGGGCGTAATCGCCGCATCAAAGCGCGTACCCTGACTGGCCAGTGCGTCGAGGTTGGGTGTTTTTACTTTTCTGCCGGCAACTCCCATGCAATCAGCACGCTGCTGGTCGGCGGAGATTATCAGGAAATTTGGTTTGTTCATTTTTGTTGTTCGGCCTTATACAAGAGTCGTTCAGTATCTGTTGCGCAGTCAGGTTTCGATTAGCGATTGTTTTGATCGCGTCGAAATCAGCTTGCTGTGTCAGGTGGCGGAGTGGCTGCGGATGCGCCGAGTGCCAGTGCCTTTTCTCTGCCGCCATAAGAATCAATCAGTGCAGCCTGATCCTGATGCGCCAATGCGTCGGTACTAACCGGATCACAAATTTCCAGTAGATCGGTGTGCAAATCTTTAACTACCGAGGCATACGCTTTATTTGCAGCGACGTTCGTCAGTTCTTCAGGGTCTGATTCCAGATCAAATAACTCTGGCTCAAAACCCGCGTAGTAAATATATTTCCACCGGCCTTTTCTAATCATAAAGGCACCTGACACCGAGCCTGCGGCGTGGTACTCGCTAAACACAACTCGATCACTTGGTGTTGGATTGACCAGGCTGTCTTTTACTATGCGTTTTAGATCCTGACCCCGAACCTCGCCATGTTCGTGACTGGCGTCTATAGCGGTGTTGAAGTGAGAGGTAATGGTTACTGATAAATCGAGCAGACTAACCACTGTATCGCAGGTGGCGGGCTCGATGTCCGGGCCCGCCATAATCAAAGGAACAGCGCAGGCCTCTTCATACATGTTTGACTTGCCCCACAGGCCGCGGGCGCCGACGTTGTCACCATGATCACTGGTATAGACAACGGTTGTGTTCTGAGCGAGCCCTGCCTGCTCAAGTGCTGCCAGAATTCTGCCGATGTTGTCGTCTAACCATGTGCATAATCCATAGTAACTTGCGATTGCGGTCAGTCTTTCCTCTGCGCTTTCGAATTTTTTTTCTGAGTCCATAAAAGCGTTTTGCTTCGCAATCCATGGATGTTGTTTATAGCCTGTGTCCGGATGTTGTTTAACCTCGGGAAGAGAGTCGTGCGGATACAGCTTATAGAATTGTTCAGGCACCACTAACGGAAAGTGAGGAGCCACAAGCCCGACGTATAAACACCATGGCTTGTTGTGTGATTGGTCAAGTTCTTTCAGCCACTCAACTGTTTTTTCGGTAACCGCAGCGTCATATTCGGTATAAGGGCTGGTACCCGGGCCTATATATTTACCCAGCATGCGTCCCGATCTGCTGGCGCGCTCGTCTTCTTTGCGGATACTGGCCCACACCATGCCGACCCCGTCCGCGACCATCATCGGTATATGTTCAACATCAAAACCGGTGGGGTCTTGCGTGTTGCGATAGTGGAGTTTGCCTATGCTTTCAACCGCTGTGCCCTGTGCCTGTAGCGCATGGCCCCAGCCTGGTATGGCACCGGTGTAGGGCATGGCGTTATCCCATAGCCGGTTTTGATGTGCGTAGCGGCCGGTAGCAAATGCGGCGCGAGCCGGCACACAAATAGGCGAGGGCGTATAGGCATTGGTGAAACGAATGCCGCGACTTGCCAGTTCGTCAAGGTTGGGTGTCTGCACGAATGAGTGACCAGCGCAACCCATAGCGCGTGCCTGATGTTCATCTGACATAATGATCAAAAGATTACTGGTACTCATATCTGTTGATTGCTCATTAAATGGGTTTGGCGGCGTTGCGATCAAGAATATCCAGCATGCGCATTAGTTCACTGCGTTCCCTGACTGACAGTCCGTTGGTTAAATTCTCCCGGCGTTTTTTCATGACCGGAGCGGCTTGTTGATACTTGCGTTCACCGGCCATTGTCAGCGAGATAAGCAGTTGCCGTTTGTCAGTTTTGCTATTGGCTATTTTTACCAGTTTTTCCTCGTTCAGGGCTTTGAGGGTGCGGCTGAAAAGACCGGCATCCATAGACAGGCCTTTACATAGTGCTGCAGAGCTCACGGGTTTCGCCTGGTGCAGCAAGGCCAGTATTCGCCACTTTACAACACTCAATCCGAACTCTGCCTTGAGTACCCGGGTGGCTTGTGCGTTGAGCGCAGCAGACAACTGGGAGATCCGATAGGTCGGATAGCCGGAATACTCGGCTGCCAGATCATCTGTTGAATGGGTGTCGGGGCCGGGTTTGGAAGCAGTCTTGATGGCTTTGTCCTTACAACGTGTGCACGGGGCGATTGTCCAGGTCATGGTTCAATAAAATACTTGACCTGTCAATAAAAATATTTAAAGATGCCAGTCAACACTGGAGGCAACCCTATGAAAAAAGTTATCCGCTCATTGCAGGCGGCTGCCTGCGCCATCGCACTGGTCACTAACGTATCTTATGCTGCCCAATGGCAGCCACCTGGACCGATCAAGCTCATGATTGCATTTGCTGCAGGGGGTGGTGCGGATACTCAGGCACGGTTGATCGCTGAAGAAATTGAGGCAAGCAGTGGCTGGAAGTTTATTCCGGAAAACGTCACTGGCAAGGGCGGGCTCAACTTGCTCAAGGCTATGAAAGGACAGCCCAATGATGGATCCGTGATTGGTATCATGGTCACAGAGTCACTGGCCTATAATCGCCTGGTAGCCGGTGATTCAGGGCTGGAGTTGTCTGACTTCACGCCACTCACAACAACTGCCGGTTTCCAGATGGGCCTGGTAGCGAAGACCGAATCAGGCTACAAAACTTTTGATGATGTAGTGGCAGCATCCAGTGGCGGTGAAAAACTTCGCTTCGGTGCGATGAGTCCTAAGCTTGCTGACCTTGCTTACCTGCTGGGTAAGGCTCACGACATCGAGTTTAATATTGTGTCACTCAAAGGTGGCAAGGCAGTAATGAATGCCTTGAACGCCGGTGATGTTGATCTGGGCTGGGGTGCAGGTATACAGGGTAAAGCCGTTAAAGCGGGAGAGATGGTTAACCTTGTCAGTGGACTGTCAAAGCCGCTTGATCTAAGCCCGGATGCGCCACTGCTGAAAGACCTTGGTGTTGAGTACAACGCCGATGGATATTTTTTGTTTGCCGCACCCGGTGGCATGAGTGATGACGTGCGCAATGCACTGGCTGATGCGCTGTCGTCAGTCGCCGCAAACCCCGAGTCTAAAGCCGGCGGTCTTATCCAGAAAGCGTTTGGTGGCGCGGCAATCTTCAAAGGTGCCGAGCTTGATCAAATGCTCGCAGCTGACAGCGAGGCTGCCGCCAGCCTGTTGAAGGCGGCTGCAGAATAACATTCTGGCGGTCACCCTCAGGAATGCTGACTCATGGCGGATAGGTGGCTTGGGCTGTTGGCCCTTGCCATCGGTATTCTCATCCTGTTTGTCTGGATACCGCTTGATGTCGATACTGGCATCTTCGAGAAGGCTCGCCGCAGCGTAGTGCTCGGAGATGCTTTTGCGCCAGCCGTCGCCGCCGCACTGGTGGCTGTTGGCGGCTGTCTGTTGTTGCTCGAAAGCCGCACCCGTTTGTCTCGTTCTGTTGGCCGGTCAACAGAACAATCTGCATCCCCGTCTCCAGGCTTGGCTCCAGACTCGTCTCCAGGCCCAACTGCCAGTCTAACGCTGGACAACTGCAGCTATCTGCTTGCAACCCTGTTCGTTATAGCCATTTCGTTGCTGGTGATGCGTTACGCAGGGCCGGTGTCGGTATCACTGTTTGGTGATGATGGCGCTTCTTATAGACTATTACGCGACACTGCCCCGTGGAAGTATGTTGGTTTTGTGGCAGGTGGGGTGATGCTAGTAGCCGCATTGATCTCCCGGGTCGAGCGTCGGGTTCGTTTTCGCTTTCTGATGATTGGCCTGATTGCGGTGCTGATATTGATTGCCGTCTATGACCTGCCGTTTGATGATTTGTTGTTGCCGCCCAACGGTGATGTTTAGGTGGACTGGTTCGATTATGTCCTGCTTGGCGTGCAGGCCGTGTTTCAGGGGCCGGTGGCCTTTGAATTAGCAGGTTTCGCGATACCCATATCCGTATTAATGGTATTGAGCGGTTTTTTACTCGGAATACTCGTTGGCTCAACGCCCGGCCTTGCCGGACCGATGGCAATGGCCATCTCGCTGCCAATTCTAATTTCCGTTTTTGGTTACCACGAAAGTGCACTGTTGCCGGTGTTCGGTTTTTTAATTGGTGTCATGAAAGGCGCCACGGTAGGTGGTGCTGTACCCGCTATTCTTTTTAATACACCCGGCACCCCTGATGCCTATATGACCACCCTCGATGGTTATCCGTTGGCGCAGCGGGGTGAAGCGAACAAAGCCCTGCGAGTGGCTCATATCAGTTCTGCTTCTGGTGATACATTTTCAGATATTGTTTTAATTCTATGTGCCCCTTTTTTAGCGATTATCGTCGAGCGATATCTGGATTTACCTGAAAAAACTGCACTGCTGCTGTTGTCGATGGCGTTCATTGCCTCTGTTATCGGGCGGTCTGCCGGCAAGGGATTAATATCCGTTGGTTTGGGCTTGCTCGCCGCCTACGTAGGGACAGGAGAAGACTTCAGTCCGCGTCTGACCTTTGGATCCGAAGCGCTGGCGCAGGGCTTTTCAGTCGCCTCTGCAATACTGGGTGTGTTGATCGTTGGTGAGGTATTCAAGTCAATGGAGGATATGCGTCGAGATGGCATATCGTCTGTTAATGCTCGTGTGAAAAATTCAGAGCGGCGTCGCGGGCTGAGTGTTGGGTTACTCAGATCCATTAGTCCCTACATTGCACGCTCGGCATTGATTGGAACAGCGATCGGCGCATTGCCCGGTGTTGGTTCCACTCTTGCTGCGACCCTGGGCTATACAACAGGTAAAGGCCGCCACGCTAAACTTCATCCGCAGAAGGCGCAGTTTGGTGACGGAATACCCGAGGGTATTGCTGCGACAGAAGCTGCAAACTCATCGGTGTCCGGCGCCAATCTGATACCGGTTTTATCTCTGGGTATACCAGGGAATGCATCCGCGGTCTTTTTGATTCTGGCAGCAGATTCAATCGGTGGTTTCAATCCTGGTCCATCGGTATTTCGCTTTAACGCAGATACAGTTAACCCTGAACTGGTGGTGGCGTTCGGTTTGTTTACAATGATGATGCTGGCCAACCTGCTGAACTGGACAATCGGTGGCAGAGTCATGCGTGCCATGGGTATTATGACGAGAGTCCCCAAACACTATTTGTTACCGGTTATATTGTTATTGACCCTGACGGCCATTTATATACAGGAAACGCGGTTGGTTGCCGTGTGGTTTACCATTGGCTTTGGCGTGTTGGGGTATCTTATGCGTCGCATCGATATGTCGCCACTGCCGTTTGTGATTGCCTTTATTCTGGGTGGTCGACTGGAGGAGACTGCCAGACAGGCTTTCTCTGCAACCGGCAGTGATCCATGGTTTTTGTTTTCATCAGCAACCTGTATTGTCTTTATGGGGTTGACTGTGCTTATATTATTGTTGTCCGCGAGATCGCGTCGGAGTTAGCACCACTTAGCTGACCGCAGGTAAAACGAGTGTAGCCCTGGTGTAACTACGCTGCCTGCAAGCACGCTCAACCAGATAATCCAATATGGCCGCTCACACTGCAACCACTTTTAACCTACTTGTTCTCGTCACGCCATATTTTAATCTGGCGACCACCACTGCTTTTCTCGATCCTTTTCGAGCGGCAAACTATCTGACGGGCAGGGTACGATATAGCTGGCAGTTGCTGTCCACTGACGGGGGCGAAGTACCCTGTAGTAACGGTATGACGGTTATGACGGATGCATTGCACGCACATGCCAGTGGAAGCGTTGATCTGGTGATGGTGTCATCAAGCTGGACACCGGAAGAACATCATACCAAACAGGTTACCACAGCACTGTTAGCGTGGGCGCGGCGGGGTGTGCGTCTCGGTGCGCTCGATACCGGTACCTTCGTTCTTGCGCGCAGTGGATTGTTAAAGTGCAAACGTGCGACGGTGCACTATGAGCACCTCGACGCTTTAACCGAGCTGTTTCCGGATATCAAGGCAACAGAAAGTCTTTATGTGATAGACGGCGATCGGCTAACCTGTTGTGGAGGCAGTGCATCGGTTGATTTGTCGCTACAGATATTGCGTGAACAGGATGGTGAGAGTGTGTCTAACTCGGCCGCCCGCTATCTGTTCCATCACCACGTGCGCGGGCCTGAAGTGTCGCAGAACCCAGAGCATTCTGAGCCGTTTGGGCAAACCACTCCCGGGACCGTACGACAGGCGATAAAGTTAATGGAAGACAACCTCGAGACGCCGTTGACGATACCCGATATCTGCCGACAGCTACAGATTTCACAGCGTCAGCTGAGTCGTTTGTTTAGCGAGTTTGTTAACAAATCTGCTGTACTCTACTATCGTGAAATACGTCTTGATCGAGCTCGATGCCTGGTGACGCAAACTGATATGAAGCTTGCTGACATCGCCGTTGCATCGGGCTTTGTTTCGCAGGCACACTTTAGTCGTATCTATAGCGAAAAGTTCGGAATGGCACCGAGTCGCGATCGGGTAGAGGGCAGGGTTCCGTTCGAATTCCGCGCATGGCCGATGCACAGTCCAAAGGCAACCCAATCTGACAAATAAGGTGCTCTGCTGGCTCTTGGCATCCTGGTCCGGTAATGCACTGCAGCTAAGCCGAACCCGCCTTTAATTCAATCAAACTGTGTGTCGGATAGTGTTGGTATGACTATGTCGATAGGCTGGCAAGGCGTATAGCGCAGTTTCCGGCTGAATCGATTAATGCCTGTAAGCAACTGGTTTACGAATCGATTGATAACCAATAGATGAGACTTTGAAAGCCGAGGCGTATTGGTTATACCAGCCTACCAGCAAAACCCCCGCTCGAAAGCGTTTTACCATAGCTGACGAGCAGGGTCTCGAACACGACATCGAGAATCAACGCAACTGGAACGAGCTGGTGATGAAAGTGCAGGAAATCAACTAGCACAAACAGGCATTTCTTTTTTCACAGCCAGCGTCTAATCATTAGTGCACAATAATAGAGACGGGTGTTAGATTTTCCGCGGAAAGCGAACACCCGTTTTTTGATCAGCAATCACTCTCCAAACTACTACCCGATTCGAGTGCGCAATTCAGTGGTGTAGGTTTGCAGCGAAATACAGATTGCTTTTGAATAAAATCAGCCAGACGTTTTCAGTGTTTGTTGAGACCAAAAGTTTCGGGTGGTGAGTGTCTGAAGTTGATGGTTAAAACTGTGAGTGGATCTACCGCAGCTTGCCAGTGGCAGTTAGCACCGCTGCCAGCATTGCATCGCGTTTAGCCCCGAGTTCAGCAGCCGACACACCGTCGGCTTCCGCCACCACACCCCTGATCAGTTCGGTTGCAATTGCAGGGTCCAGGTGTAGCTCGCCCAGATCGTCCCACCAGCGGTTAAAGCTGTCACTGTAACGTTTGCAAAATTCATCGAGACCACCTTCACCTGCACCTAAGTGGAACAGCATTGTTGGCCCCATGACTGACCAGCGCAGACCAGGGCCGGCCCACATCGCGGTATCGACGTCTTCGACTGAGGCAACGCCAGTTGACACCATGTGGATGGCCTCGCGCCAGACCGCTGCCTGTAATCGATTAGCGACATGACCGGGCACTTCCTTGTTGACTCTGATGGTGACTTTACCAACGGCTTTATAAAACGCTTCGGCCTTTTCAACGACGCCGGCTGTAGTTTTTTCGTTACCCATCACTTCAACCAACGGTATCAAATGGGGCGGGTTAAACGGATGACCAAGTACCAGAGCTTTCGGGTTTTTCCAGCCAGCCTGCATTTCGGACAGTGTCAGGCCGGAGGCAGAAGAGGCGATAACCGCATCGGCAGGCAGAGCGGACTCAATGTCTCTATACAGTGCGTGTTTGATTTCAATGCGTTCGGGTACGCTCTCCTGAACAAACCCAGTGCCTTCGACAGCGGCGGCAGCATTGTTGTGGAAGCTGATGTTATCCGGGTCGCCACCGCTGGTGCCTTGTGTAGTAAGTCCGAGTTGTTCAAGCACCGGCCACGCATTGTCGATGTACTGCCTGACTGTGGTCTCCGCCTTCGGTGACGGATCGTACACTGCAACGCTGCGACCAGAGGCGAGAAACAACGACGCCCAGCTTGCGCCAATCACGCCAGCACCAAGTATTGCTGTGTGTTGAGACTTTGACATTAAATTTGTTCCCTATATGGGTTGAAGAGCAGGCGCCTGGTAAGCCGGTTTTAAAACTAGCGAGCCTTGCTCAGGTGGCCTGCGGTTAACGTTGTCGTTTTAAATCGGTGCGCGTATTTCCCCGGTCAGAAAAGGGCCGGATTCAGTGGTGACGATGCCGTCATACCACCATCGATGGTAAATAGCTGGCCGGTGGCAAAGCTGGCTTCATCAGATGCCAGCCATACAGCAGCGGCGGCAATGTCAGTCGGTTTACCAAAGCGTCTGACGGGGTGACGCGCCAACGCGTCATTCATTGCCGATTGTGGGTCGTTGGCTGTTGCAAAGCCCGCTTCGAGCATGCCGGTTTCTATCCAGCCCGGGCAGATTGCGTTGCAGCGGATGTGTGGCCCGTGATCGACCGCGATTGACCGGGTCAGTCCATGAACAAAGGATTTAGAAGCGTTGTATAGTGCCATCGCAGGGTCAGCAACGTTACCCGAGATTGATCCGATATTTATTATGGAACCACCGTCGCTTGTCTTTGGTATGAAGCTCCGGCACATATTAAAAACGCCACGGGCATTCGCACCCATCACCAGATCCCAGTCATCATCTGTGCTTTGAGTTACGGTTTTTTCAACTTGTACACCGGCGTTGTTGACGAGGATATCAATTTGCCTAAAAGTGTCTGAAAATGCGTTTACTGCAATGGGATCCGATACATCCAGTTGATGGTAGAGGCATTGCTCGGGCAGGTCAGCGGGTGCAGTGCTTCGACCGCAAGTGGTAACGCTGGCGCCTTCTATGATAAAGGCCTCGACTATACCGCGGCCAATACCCTGGGTACCGCCCGTGACGATGGCTTTTTTACCGGAAAGACGCATTAGGTGTTCACCGATTGGACAAGATAGTCGTTGAGACAATGCCAGATGACCTGACGGTGTTGATTTCTGTTGCGCTGTCGGTAGTGAGCAGAACACTCATAACTAGAACCCGACACTGTCGCGTCCTTTGAGCCCGAGTCTCTCTCTGGCCTCGTCTGGTGTTGCAACCGTCAGTCCCAGGTTTTCAACAATGGAACGGATACGCGATACCTGCTCGGCATTCGAGGTGGCGAGTTTACCTCGTTCTATGTACAGACTGTCTTCAAGTCCGACACGAAGGTTACCGCCAAGCATTGCGCTTTGGGTGGCGAATGGCATCTGGTTTTTACCAGCGGCCAGCACTGACCACTCGTAGTTTTCCGGACCGAATAATCGATCTGCCACCTTGTGCATGTGCATCAGGTTATCAAGGTCAGCGCCAGCACCACCAAGAATGCCGAATACCATTTGTATAAAGAAAGGCGGCTTGATTAATCCCTGGTCAACGAACCACTTTACATTGTACAAGTGGCCGAGGTCATAGCATTCAAATTCGAACTTCGTTCCGTGTTTTTCGCCGAGGTTTTTCAATGCATATTCAATAGTGGCGAAAGTGTTGGGGAAGATAAAGTCTTTAGTCATTTCCAGAAAAGGTTTTTCCCAGTCATGATCAAATTCTCTGTACTTCTCAAGCATTGGAAACAATCCAAAGTTCATCGAGCCCATATTCATAGATGCCATTTCCGGGCTGGCACTTATTGCAGCAGCAAGTCGCTCGTCTGTTGTCATACCCAGACCGCCGCCAGTGGAAATATTGACAACCGCGTCGCTTGACTGCTTGATGACTTGCAAAAACTGCCTGAAGGTTTCCGGGCGAGGGTCGGGTTTGCCTGTCTCCGGATCGCGTGCATGCAGGTGAATGATAGATGCACCTGCTTCTGCGGCGTCGATACTTGCTGTTGCAATTTCACTCGGTGTAATCGGCAGGTGTGGCGACATGCTGGGTGTGTGCACGCCACCAGTAACTGCACAGGTGATGATTACTGATTGAGACATGTGTGAATCCTGTGTTGTAGACGAACAAGTAGAGCGGTCTGCGTTTGCAGTGGCTTACAGGCGCATCTGTTGTACCTGCGCTGACAAGCCACCATCCAGTACCCACAGCTGTCCGCTGGCGTAGCGAGCCTCGTCGGAGGCAAGCCAGTTAACCAGATTTGCAATATCTTCAGGTGTACCGTAGGTTCGCATTGGATGTACATCACGTACGGCCTGTTGCAATGAGTCAATATCTCCACCGTCTCCACCTGACCCTTCTCCTTCGAAAAAGCTCTGTAGCATGGGTGTATCAATGTAGCCCGGGCATATTGCATTTACACGTATGCCTTCCGGCCCATGATCACATGCCATAGCACGGGTCAGTGCATGGACGGCACCTTTGGTTGCACAGTAGGCAGCCAACCCCGGGTCTGCAATAAAGCCATCGTAGGAGCCGAAGTTGATGATGCTCGCTGTTGTACCGCTGGCTGCCGCTTTGCGTAGCAGTGGCAGGCTGTGCTTTGAAGTTAGAAACGTGCCCGTTACATTGACTGCGAAGCTTTGATTCCATTCTTCCAGTGTGGTTTGTTCTATGGTTTTTTCTATTTCAATTCCTGCGGCGTTGACCAGAATGTCCAGCTTGCCGTGCTCGTTGCTTATTCCGCTCATCACTGACATGGCTCCTTCTTCGGAGCTTACATCCAGTTGTACGAAGTGGCTGCCATCATTGTCATGTGTGGGAAGCGAACCGTTCTCGGTTAGATCGGCCGCATAAACTGCTGCACCTTCCTTCATCAGACGCTTCACTACCGCGCGTCCAATACCACCGCGTCCACCAGTAACCAGTGCGACTTTACCGTTAAGTTTCATGATTGTTTATCCGTTGGAGGAAATCGGTAGCGCTGCGCAGTTACGGTCCAGTCCATATGGTTGCGCACGTATTGCTGAGACGCATCGGCTGGCGGGTTGTAATCCCAGTGGTCGGTAGAGGCTGTACGTGTATTCGCAGTTGTTGCGGGTGTGGTGGTCATCGCGGCATAGAGCGCACGTCTGGACTTTTGCGTCGCGATCACCTGCTGACGCAATTGCTCGCCATTCCATCGATCAGCGACTTCAGCGGCGAACGCAGCGCGTTGCTGCTGATAATTTGCATGCTCTGCGAGGTTGTTCTTTTCCAGTGGATCGTTAGTTACATCGTACAGTTGTGGCGGATCACAGTCGCAGTGAATATATTTTAGTGAGCCGCGTCGAATCATAATAACCGGGTAGGGTGTCATCTCGGCACAGTACTCGCCGATGGCTTCGTCAACCGGATCCTGCTCGCCACGCGCCAGTGGCATCAAACTGCGCCCGTCTACAGGTTCTCCCAGCAGTGTTTCATCGCCACCGGCAATGTCCAGGAATGTAGGTAGCAAGTCGACCAGAGAGCAGGCGTTGGCTACGTCGCCGGTTTTTACGGCAGGGCCTGCAATGATTAGCGGCACACGGGCGGAGTGTTCGAAGAAATTCATCTTGTACCATAAACCGCGTTCGCCGAGCATATCGCCATGGTCGGCGGTAACGATTACTATCGTGTTTTCAAGCTCGTTGATTTCCTCCAGCGTCCTTATCAATTCTCCTACCTTGCTGTCAAAGTAACTGACATTGGCCAGGTAGGCGCGACGTGCTCGTTTTATCTCAATATCGGTAAGTGGTACGGTGGACGCTTCGATGCCGTCCATTACCCGGCGCGAAAATGGATCATGCTCTGACAGGGGTGGCACCCACGCCGGCATATCGATCTCATCATCTGTATAAAGGTTCCACCATTCAGGTCTGGCAACATAGGGGTCATGAGGGTGGATAAAACTGGCGACCAATGCAAATGGTGCCGAGTCGAGCCGTGTCGGGTCATTGCCACTTTCGCTATTGGTGGATGCTGATTTGCTTCTGGCAAAATCAAATAGCCAGCGCTTTGCTGCAAAAGCGACCTCATCGTCGTAGTCTATTTGAAACGTTGCCTGTGCTACGCCGCTTTCTTTCACCGTGGCCATGTTGTGATACCACTTGTCTATGCGCTCATCGTGTGCTTCCCAGTCTGGTGTCCAGGCAAAATCTGAAGGGTAGATGTCTGTGGTAACTCGGTCTTCAAATCCGTGTTTTTGATCAGGGCCCACGAAGTGCATTTTGCCCGACAGGCAGGTGCGATAACCCAGCGTGCGCAGGTAGTGTGCAAAGGTGGGAACAGATGCCGGAAACTCCGAGGCGTTATCATAGGCGGCAATACGGCTGATCAATTGCCCGGACATAAAGGCAAATCGAGACGGGGCACAAAGCGGTGAATTGCAATAGGCCGCATCAAAGCGCATACCACGTGCAGCCAGTTTATCTATATGTGGAGTTTTCGCTATCGCGTGCCCGTAGGCGCCGGTAAATTGCGGTGCCAGCTGGTCAGCCATAATGACGACAATATTGGGTCGTGGGCCGTTCGGTGTCTGTTGCATCAGCTGTTTGTCTGCTGGTACGCATCGAGCACCAGCCCGTGAAAATGATGCAGCGCGTGCTCTGACTTACCGGAGCCCTGTGGGTCATGAACGATTCGACCCTGCTTAAAGGCGGGTGTGTTCATGCCTCTTTGTACGCTTTCAACCAGTCCGATATCCTCCACCTGCAGCACTTCGTCGAGGTAGCGGATGGCGTCGAGCTCCATCTCGTTGGGCTCGGGTGTTTCCAGATAAAAGTCGTAGGTTTCAAGTGTTCGATCGGGGCCGACCGGAATAATATTTAACACGATCATACTGGAGCGCCCCGGATAGCGCATCAGACAGGTGGTAGGCCATAGCCACCAGACAGCGTGTGTTTTAACCGTTGCCTCAGACACATCGTATGCCGTGTTTGGCGAGTTTCCGGCATCGGCCATATGGCTTGAGTAGATGCCGTGGGTAGTTACCTTGTAGGTATCCATATCCACCAGATTGCAGAAGTCCTTATGTGCTACCGGGCAGTGGTAGCACTCGAGAAAATTATCGACGACGTTCTTCCAGTTCGACTTGATATCGTATGAAAGCCGATGCCCGAACGTTAGCTGATCAACGTCCGGTGCCCAGTGCAATACTTCAGATTCCAGATCACCGGACAGTGACTTCAGTGCGGCTGCCTGAGGATCGAGATTTATAAATACAAAGCCGCAAAACTCTTCAACCTGTATTTGATCGAGGCAGATGTCTTCTACCTGAAAGTCAGTCAGGTTTTTAGTATGTGGCGCACCATGTAATTGCCCGTCGAGCCGATAGGCCCATGCGTGGTACGGGCACACAATCAGTGAGGTGCTGCCCTCTCCGGACAACAGATGGTGAGCGCGGTGTTTGCACACATTGTAAAAAGCACGGAGTTCGCCGCTTTTGTCGCGAACGACGGCAATGGGCTGACCGGCAATTTCGGTAGTGATATATGAGCCGGGTTTGCGGGTTTTTTCAACGTGACACACCCACTGCCAGGTTTTGCGCAGTATTTCTGAGGCGTCGGTGTCGAACCACTCCGGTTTAACATAGGCATCGGCCTGCAGCGAAAATGATCGCGACGGATCTTTATTGTAGCCAGTGGCGATGGGCGCAGGCTCCACCATTGATTCTCTCCAGGAAGTATTAACGAAGTTGACCCTACAGCTGGTAACTCGATAGCTCTTGTCTTATTTCGCCGCTGAGTTTACCTTTTTGGTACGCCGCAGATTGAATTATACCGGTGGCAGCTTGCACAGTGAATTTTTGCCCGCAGTACCGTGCGACAGTTTTTGGCCGCAAATTGCACGTGGCGATGTGGATCGTAGCGCGCAAAATACGGATCACATTGCGGCACCATCTATTTCGCACAACAACGCATGATTGCTGTCCGTCAGGCTATCTATGGGCGACGATATCGGAGCACGAAGCTATGAAGGTAATGATGCCCCTTGATTTGGGGTGCTGTGGATGATCATTCCAAATGTTGAGTTTTCTGCTGCAGTTGCCAGACAGGGCTCAATTGAGGTCATTGGTCTCGATCGTCTGTATCGTCGCAGGAAAAAAGTGGAATACGGCATCGATCAGCCTCATCGGATGGGGTGTTCCATGATGCGTTTTTTAACAAAAGATCGGGTACACAGGATCGGGCCGACACTTACTCCGATTTGTTCCGCGTTGACAGTGGCAAAATTGTCGAGCACTGGGATGTCATCGAGCCGCTGTTGCCGGAGTCAGAATGGCAACACAACAATGGAAAATTTGGCGGATTGCAACGGTAAAGTATTGAATGGTGTGCAATCGA
>CALGNZ010000164.1 GCA_937957915.1 uncultured Granulosicoccaceae bacterium
ACTGGTGTTAACGATGCACCGTCGGGCGCTGACAGAACTGTAGTGACTGATGAAGATGTGCCTTACGTGTTCGGTGTTATCGACTTTGGATTTGTTGACACTCTCGATCTGACAGATTCGCTGTCAGGTGTACTGATCAGCAGTCTGCCTGATAAGGGGCAGCTGACGCTTGCTGGCAATGGTGTGGCCGCGGGAGATGTAATTGACATTGCGGATATTGTTAACGGTCAGTTCCAGTACCTGGCAGCGCCCCATGAAAACGGCATAGATTACAGCCGATTTCTGTTTCAGGTACAGGATGATAACCAACAGCCTGGTGACAACACTGATCCGATCCCAAAACAACTGGCCATCAATGTAACTCCGGTTAGTGATATGCCAATGGGGCTGGATGGTCTGGTAAGCACGTTTGAAGACAACGACTATGTGCTGCAGGTCAGCGACTTTGGCTACAGCGATGTCAATGACGGTGATGATCTGGTTGGTGTTTATATTGATCAGTTGCCGAGCGCCGGAACACTGATTCTCTATGGTGTCGTCGACGGCGTGCGCCTGGCGGAGGGTGTCGAGGTGACAGCCGGTCAATTTGTGATTGAGGCGGATATCAATGCCGGTCTGTTAGTGTATCGTCCCAGCGTTGATGTGCATGGTACTGATCAGTTGAAATTCAGATTGCAGGACAGTGGTGCTGACTCCAACACAGGGTCAATTGCAATAGAAAACATTTCAACAGAAAGCAACCTTGATATCGAAGTGGTTGCAGTCAACGATGCGCCCTCAGGCACTAACACCACAGTCACAACGAATGAGGACACACCGCATGTTTTCAATCAATCTGACTTTGGGTTCGGTGATCTGAGCGATAGCATTCAGGCAACCGACAATGATCATCAGTTCAGTGCTATCACCGTATCTTCACTACCGGATGTCGGTACCTTGCTGATCAATGGTGTTGCAGCCACAGTCGGGCAGGTGATTAGCACGGCTGATATCGACGCGGGCCTGTTGATTTACTCACCTCCGGAGAACGAAACCGGAACCGGCTACAACGGATTCGGTTTTCAAGTGCACGATGGTGCCGGTACTGACAACGGAGGTATCGATATTGATCCGACGCCGAACTTCATCAGTTTTGATTTGCCGGGTGTAAATGATCCGCCGTTACTGGTGTCGGAGGGAGCTACAGTTGCAGAGGGTGGTGATATCCTGCTGACGCAGGAGATGTTGTTTGGTGCGGATGCAGATGACCCCGACCCACTGGAGTTGTCATTGACTGTGACGCGCCTGCCAGATCATGGTGAGTTAAGGCTGAGTGGCATTGTTCTCGGCGCGGGTGATACCTTTACCTTGCAGGCTATTGTCGATCGACAGCTAGTGTATATTCACGATGAATCTGAAACATCGGCCGATGCGTTCGGAGTTGCGCTAAAAGATGGCGGCGAAGACGGGGCTGAACCAGTCAATGGCGATTTTAATTTTATCGTAACTGAAGTAATCGACCCCGCACCAGAGCTGGAAGACGATCTGCTTGAACTAAGTTTTGGCGAATCCTTCAACTCACTGGAAGGCGATTTGCTTGCGTCGGGTTATGTCGGACTGAACAAGGATACGTTGATTGACAACAGTCGTTTTACGGTTGCGCTGGAAGTACCTCCATTGCATGGCAGCGTTGTGCTTCACGAGGACGGCACGTTTGAGTATGTGCATGATGGTTCTCGCATCCTGCAGGATGAGTTTAGGTACAGGGTGACTAACGAAGACGGTATTTTTACTATCGCAACTGTGAAGATCAGTATTGAGCCGGCGCTGGATGCGGCGTTTGCGGGTCCGACGCCTGGTGCGCAGCCTTTGATACCAGCAGAACCCGAGCCGGAGCCTGAACGCCCTGCAACCAGTCAAAGCGAGGAGGTCGCAGAAACTGGTGAGAGTCAGTTTGAGCAGGTAACGGATATTTTTGCCGGGCCTTCAGCAACGGAAACGGAAGAAGTTGATCGCGAATCTGCACTCGAGGTATTGCGAAGTGTGCAGACTGATTCGTTCCAGTCACAGGCCAGAGCCGGTGACACTGACGCGATTGAGGTTGTGCAGCATAGTAAGGTGGAGGTCGCGTCGCTAAGTGGTGATAATTTTAACAGCGTCAGTAGTGCGACAGTCGAGTTGCTGTTAGAGGTTAAGGTGCCCACGGCAAGAGAGGTAGCGGGTAATGCCGGGTTTCTGGATGGACTCCGCCAACTGGATGATGATCTAAAGGAGGCAGAGTCTCTGTCGGGAGCGCGCTTTCGTTTGGCGGAAGACACCGTGATGGGGGTTTCGCTGAGTATGACGGTTGGTGTATTAGCCTGGGCGTTGCGTGGAGGGGCTGTTTTTGCCAGCCTTATGACTGTTGCACCCCTTTGGGCCAGCATCGACCTGGGTCGCATTACTACACCGGTCGTGGGAAGCAAAGGAAAAAGCAGCGACCAGAACCGCGATAAAGACCCGATGGACGATCATTCTGTTGAAGAGATCTTTGACAGAGGGTAACAGGGTCTCCTGCTGATCCGGCAGGTAGACACGCAGACAAGCAGACAGACAGGCAGACAGGCAGACAGACAAATAGACAAGCGTTGCAGATGCCGGTGATCCAGATTCAGTTGTCAGCCGTAGTGAAACTAATACTAACGGGTTATATGGACGTAGTAGGGTGAGGAGTAGAATAGAGAGGGGTGGTTGCGACTGGCCAAACGAGAAGATTGGCGCAGACGCAGAACATCCCAAGGCTTACTGATATTCGGTTTGCTATTCACTTACGCTGGAAAAGCCAGGACTGCTACAGGGCCATGACTACTATTTTGTCTGCTGAAGCTATCGAACACACAAGGATCTGCGGAGACACTCAATGAGTGAGGCGATTGCAGTTCACCATGGGGCTTACGGGCGCTGCGGTTTGTACAAGTTAAACAAATCCCTGCCTACCCACGCCCACCTGGAAAGTCACCTGATCTTTTTTCTGGGCGGGGAGGCCGCCTATTCGAAGGTTGGAGACAGTGTTTACACGCTGGACAACGAAACCGTGATTGCAGTCAATCCGCTGCAACCCCACTCGGGCGAATTCGGTCGCCATGGTGGTGAAAGTCTGGTGGTGGTTATGTATATAAAACCAGCCTGGGTGGCGGAAATGGGTAGCGGCGATTCGCCTCTGCGGTTTGAAAAAAACGCCATAAGTGTAACCCCCGAAATAGAGAATCTGATCGAACAGTTTGGTCAGCAAATCAGAAACAGCAGTAACTCGGACATCTTGCTGCCACTGATCTATCGCCTCACCCAGGCCTGCGCGTTGCAATCTGCCGGGCTCGAAAAGCAACTGCTGGGCGACAAGCTCGCACAGCTGAGCGATAGTCGAATAGTGAAATCAGTACGTCTTCTTCATCATCACCTGAGAGATGATGTACCGCCTGAGCACATCGCCAGTGAAGTCGGTCTCTCACGACCACACTTCTATAAACTCTTCCGTGAACACGTTGGAGTAACGCCCAGTGTGTATCAGAACACGCTGAAAATTGATGCGGCCATAGAGCGATTAACTAATTCAGATCTGCCCGTTAACAGCATAGGGCATGAGTTGGGTTTTGCCTCACCTGCAAGTTTCTCGAGGTTTTTTACAGCGAATGTGGGAATACCACCCATAGCTTATCGACGCGTGGCGTCTGTAGAAGCAGGGAAGGCGCTTGCCTGATAGGCCGATCTTTTCGGCAGGCAAGGTGTGAAGTGAAAGTAAACGACTTAGAGTTGGCGTGCCGAAAGATCGGTATCGGGCTAGCCCGCCGTCATCGTTCGATTTAGCTGTTTCTACAATAGAGTTCGTTGGCGGTGAGATGGGTTGGTGTGAGGCGGGTTGGTGTTGCTTTTTAGTCCTCTCAACTGTGGAGGCCTTACGGCAGGGCACGACACAAAAGTGCTCGCCGCCTAACAACGTACGGCGAGCCGGGTTGTTGCTTCTAGGCGTCGTTTGGGCGGTTATCAATTAGTCTTACCGCTTTGCCCTGGCTGCGAGGTACTGCACCTGTATCACCAACCCTAACCACAACGCTAATGCCGACTACGTCTTTGATCATCGCAACTAACTCCCGCGCACACGTGTCTTTGACTTCATTGCCGGTACTGCTGTCTGCAACTTCAGTGTGAACGGTTAGCGCATCCATTCTTTGATCGCGTGTGAGCTCAAGTTGAAAGTGAGGTGAAAGTGCCTTCACTCGCATCAGTTGTTCTTCGATCTGGGTAGGAAACACATTGACGCCACGCAAAATGATCATGTCGTCGCTGCGGCCGGTAATCTTTTCCATTCGGCGCATGCTGCGCGCTGTGCCCGGTAAAAGCCTGGTCAGGTCACGAGTGCGGTAACGAATTATCGGGAACGCTTCTTTTGTCAGCGAGGTGAACACCAGTTCACCCTGCTCACCGTCAGCGACGGGCTCCCCTGTCTCCGGGTTTATCACCTCCGGATAAAAATGGTCTTCCCAGATTGTTGGTCCGTCTTTAGTCTCCACGCACTCGCTGGCAACACCGGGGCCCATTACCTCTGATAAGCCGTAAATATCGACCGCGTGCATATCAAAAGCGTCTTCGATCTCGCAGCGCATCGCATTGGTCCACGGTTCTGCGCCGAAAATACCGACGTCGAGTGAGCAGTCTCTCGGGTCAAGATTTTGTGCGTTGAAAGCGTCAACTATCGACAGCGCATAACTTGGGGTAACCATAATGGTTGATGGTTTAAAATCATTGATCAACGTAACCTGTCTTTCTGTCATACCACCGGATACCGGTACCACTGTACAGCCGAGTTTCTCGGCGCCGTAGTGCGCGCCCAGGCCGCCGGTGAATAAGCCATAACCGTATGCGACATGAACCAGATCACCAGGTTTGGTGCCTGCGGCTCTCATGGATCTGGCCACCAGCGTTGCCCAGTTGTCTATATCAGTGCTGGTATAGCCGACGACAGTCGGTTTTCCGGTAGTGCCGGAGGAGGCATGTATGCGTGCTACCTGCTCTCTGGCCACGGCAAACATGTCAAACGGGTAGTTGTCTCGTAAGTCACTTTTTACGGTGAAAGGGAATTTGCTGATGTCTTCCAGTGATTTTAAATCGCCTGGCGCGACACCAGCACTGTCAAATGCATTCTTGTAATAGGGGACATTGTTATAGGCATGGGCTAGTGACCATTGCATTCTTTCCAGTTGCAGTGCGCTAATTTCGTCTCGCGATGCTGTCTCAATTGGATCGAGGCTTTCTTTTGCTGGCGTCAGGTCTTTCAATTTTTCCCCACAATGGCATTGATATCTTGCCAAATTATATCGGGAAACCGATGGTGTCGCGACCGGCTGGTCAGGCCTTCAGTGCGATGCAGTAGAGGAGGGTTGAAACAGGCGTTTGCGCCATCTGCCAATCACTGCGAGGCAAAGTAACCATGCGATTCCCGCGCGGTCAGTTTGACCGGCACCGCCTGTTGCCGGGCGAGCGGCGGGCGATTCTTCGTTGGCTGCGGCAGTTGAAGGTGGTATGGCAGATGATTCAGTCGACACGGTCAGGCTGTCGTTTGCAGGCGGGTCATTCTGCAATTGATCGGCGCCCCCGCTGATCAGTAAGTCGACAGCGCCTTTCGCATTGAGCCGACCGGCACCGCACATATTGTGCGGGCAACCATTGATGTTATCTGCATCCGTGGCGGACTGGCGCACCAGTTGTTGCAGTGATTGATTGGTCAGTGACGGATCGATCGACAGTAAAGTTGCGAATGTGGCGCTCACATGCGCTGCCGCCATGCTGGTACCAAAATGATAACCGTAGCTGCTTTTGTCGTCTGGTGCGCTATCGCTGGCATTTTGTGTGGTAATGATGCCATCGTTGGCTGATCCGCCTGCTGCTAACACAGCCAGTGCGCTACCGATTGCACTGTATGGCGCAAGGCTGCCATTGCGCAGCAATGCGCCGACCGTGGTTACGTTGGTGCAACTGGCAGGAGATTGCGGCTCGTTGTCCAGTGTGGCGGCGCTGTTGGTTGCAGCAACGACGACAGCAGCACCGCTGGCGACAGCGCCGTCAATGGCGTTTTGCAGTGATGCCGGGCACGATCCGGAAAAACCCACGCTCAAGTTGATAATTCGCGCCGGGTAATCGTTTGCCGGAGCACCGTCTACCGGTAGGCCGGCTGCCCAGCGAACACCGTCTACCAGATCCTTGATGTACCCGCCGCACTTACCGGTGACCCTGACTGGCAACAGCAGTACCGAAGGGGCGCCACCGGTGATTCCCCGCTGGTTATCGCTGATTGCGCCGATGGTGCCGCTGACCGCAGTACCGTGCCATTTGCTCCGGGTGGCGGTGCAGCCGGCAACAGGGTCTACGGCGATTTCTTCGGCTGTCACCCAGTCGCCCGGGTCTGATGGATCGGCGTCACGACCGTCGCCATCGTTCGCTACCCGGTTGTCGCTGACGAAATCGTACCCCGGAAGCAGTTCCAGGTCTTCGTGACCGAGCATTACGCCGGAATCCACCACGCCAACAACGACCGGGAAATTACCAGAATTGTGTGCCCGCGCCGCGAATAATGCTGACGCTCCCTTATAGTGACGTGTCTCGAAAAAACTCCACTGCTGGTCGCGTCGAGGGTCACTCGGCATATCTGACCGGGTATCATTTTGTAACGGCGCGAGAGTGGCCACTGTGCGGTCAGGCAGCGTTTTGCTTGAGTTGCTACGGTGTCCCGGCAACTCGATCTTTAGTGCCATTGACTTTACAACTGGCTGTCGGGTTGAGACGGTATTCGCCTGATACCGGTTGTTATGGTCAGGTTTCTCGCCAGCGAGTTCTGCTTTTGGTTGCGGTGTCAGAGCAAAAATAGCTGGCAGCATCAGGAAACAAACTGCCGGTATTACTGGTCTGAGGAGTCGCCCGTTGAAGCAATGTATTCGCCAGAAGGAAGCTACAGCGTGTAGGAAATTCATATATCCTGTAATGGTGGCGGCAGCGAATCTGTTGCGGCTTGCGGGTGCGCTGCGGAAGGTTGTGCGTTTTACCTCCGTTAAATATAGTTGATAAATTCGGTACCTTAATCCGTCCGTCGAAATAATGATTAATCTGGAAAAAATGATTGCATCGATGCGGCTAAGGCGGCGTTTCCCTGATGGCGCCAATACGCTGACGCGCCCGTGGTCTGCATCGTGGTCTGCATCGCGGTCTGCATCGTGGTCTGTACCGCGGTCAGCATCGCTGTGTGCGTCGCGGCTCGCAGCGATCGTGCTTGCTGTTGGATTGTTAACGGCAGGTGGCTTTGCGATTGCTGACACTGCTGCCGACAGGGGGGCGCTGGTCGAGCCATTGCGAGTGGAAATGATGGCGGCGGAACAGGCTGTAGTTGTCACACTCGTCAACGACACCCTTGCACCTATAGCCTTCTTGCCATGGGGTACACCGTTTGGCGATGTGCTTGATGCTGATGTATTGAGTATTCGTGATACTGCAGTATTGCCGGCACTGCGCCAGGAACTTCCCTATAACGGCCTGCTACTGAAGCGCGGAGACCCACGAGCCCACAATCTGGTTACGCTGAATGCCGGTCAGTCTGTTACGGCTCGCGTTACACCCGCTGATCACTATGCGATCGATACTGATTCCTCTTATCAGATCTACTATCGGGGTGAAATAAACTACACCACCAATATTGCAGATCTTGCTGATCAATCGTCAATTCGGCATGGGCTGGCGACGGTCTCCTTGTTGTCTGACTCGGTGGAACTTGACTTGATTGTGCCGCCTGAAACCAGAGCAGTAGTAGCTCCTGATTTCGCCTCTTGTTCTGCATCTCAACAAGCTGATCTGCAATCTGCGCTACTGTCAGCCGAAACCATTGCACGCAATGCCTCTATAGCGCTCGGTGGTCTCGAGATTGGTCAGCGAAGCAATTCGCCGCGTTATGTACAGTGGTTCGGTACCTATAGTGAAACACGTTTCAATTTCGTCAACGCAGGATTTAACAACCTTCGATCAGTACTCGAAAATAGCCAAATCGAATTTGTGTGTGGTTGTTTGCGTGACGCAACATTCGCGTTTGTCAATCGAGCCAGACCATTTGAAATAAATCTGTGTCCGGCGTTTTGGCCGGCGCCCGAAAATGGCCGGGACTCGAGAGCAGGCACTATCGTGCACGAGCTTTCCCATTTTAATCAGGTTGTTGGCACGGCCGACTTTAAATATGGTCAGAAGGACACCGCGTTGCTGGCGGTAAGTGAGCCTGATCAGGCCGTGATTAATGCAGATAACTATGAGTACTTTGCTGAAAACACGCCTGCGCTGGCAATCGCCGATGTAGAAACCGGCATTACTGCGCTGGAGCTTGATGTCGAGCAAAGTGGTTCATTGGGAGAACAGCAGTCGCAGTATTTTTCTGTTACCGGTGCGCGGTCGATTGAGTTAACCAGCGTTAACGGTGATGCCGATCTATATGTATACAGCTCATTTGATGATCAAAATGCAGTTTGCCAGTCCAGAACCACTGCAGTCGTGGATGTTTGTAATGTGGAAACACTGACCACCGCAATTGTAAGAGTATTTGCCTACAGTAACAGCGAGTTCCGGATTATCGCGCGCTCGGGAATAGTCACCGTGCAGGGTGGCAATTCCGGAAGTTCCGACGGTGGCGGGTCTATGGGCATAGCGGTTCTCCTTTTAGCGCCAGGTCTGGCGCTGTTTAGGCGGTTGATTCGCCGCCGCCGCAGTGTCTGCTCATCCGTCTATGATCAGCTGCGCAACTACGGCAACTGGCTGCCTCGCCAGTTAAAGCTGAGTGACCCACGATGTTAATTTCTCTGCGCGGCGTTGCGGCCATTCTTTGCACATGTCTTCTTTACGGGTGTATAGCGGATACCATGAGTCAAAAAGAACAGTCGGCAGACCTGCAAACTGGATTGAGATCGGTAGTTGAAACCATAAAACCAGAGGACAGGGCGGAAGTGCTGTTTTACCTTGAAAACAAGAGCGCACAGCCGATTCGTTTTCTGCCGTGGAACACACCACTCGAAGGAGAGCTAACCGCTGATATTTTTGACATCTCCTTCGATGGCGGCTCCCTGTTGTACCAGGGAATAATGATCAAACGCGCAGCACCGGTTGAAGCTGACTACGAAACGCTTGCCGTTGATGAACGTCGGGAAGTAGTTATAGATTTGGCTGAAAGCTATGATATGTCTGCTGCGGGTAGCTACCATGTCAGGTTGCGCACGTTCGGTGATGAGACAATGATGCAGATCGATGGTATCGATGCGGTCATTGTCAGTGAGCCTGTCACAATAGTTCGCCAGTAAAGCTTCTACGTGTTGTTATGGACCGTCTGAATTTCACGTTTGATGTGACGCCTCTACTATAAAACGGAAATAACGTTGCTTCAGGAACAGTGGACTCTCTATAAAAGCGCCGTTTGTGCAAATGGAGGTGCGGTGGCCGCCCAACAGGTTCAGGCTGCAGCCTGCGGTGCTGATGTGCTTGCGGCGGGTGGTAACGCAGTTGACGCAGCAGTTGCAGCCGGGTTGATGCTTGGGGTCACTGAACCGTGGATGTGCGGCATTGGTGGCAGTGGATATATGGTTGTCTGGAATGCAGCTGAAAAGCGAGCAGCAGTGTTTGATTTTCAGGGTGTGTTAGCACAAGGAACCGATGCATCAGACTATCCACTCGACCCACACTTACCCTCAAACATAATGGGTTTCCCCGGTGTTGTACAAAATCGCAACAGCGTCGGTTATCAGTCAATCGCGATACCGGGGGCGATCAAGGGCTTTACGGAAGCGCTAAAAAAATTTGGATCAATTGGGCTGGATGATTTAGCTGAGCCTTCGATTGCGGCAGCGGAGCAAGGCGTCGAGGTCAACTGGTTCACTACCCTGCAAATAGCGCTGGCTGCACGCACGCTGCTAAAAGACAAAGCGGCGCGATCGTTGTTTCTGCCAGACGGGGTTCCTTTGCAGCCAGGTGCTACCTTAAAAATGCCAGCGCTCGCACAGACGATGAAGGTGCTGGCATCTGATGGACCTGATTCCCTGTACGGCGGCACCCTTGGTGAACAATTTGTCACTGATCTGATCAGCGGCGGTAGTTGTATAGAATTGGCCGATTTTTCCAGCTACCAGGTGCAGCAATCGGCATCGCTGACTACTGTGCATCGAGGCGTAACGTTGCATACAGCGGGCCCAACCAGTGGAGGTCCGCGGTTTATAGAATCGCTTGATTATGTCGCGAACAATCTTGATATAACCGGTCTTGATAGCAGTGCAGTTAACAACACTGCCACTGATACCATTACTGAACCGGGTCCGGCCGGTTGGTGTGTGTATGCGCAGGCACTAAAGAAGGCCTGGTCTGACCACAACAAGAGGATAGGGCGCGCGACAGAAGTGGGCAGCTGCACCAGTCATCTATCTACCGTCGACAGGCACGGCAATATGGTTGCACTAACGTTTACCCTGCTCGATCGATTCGGATCCGGAGTGTTGTTGCCTTCAACCGGTGTATTAATGAACAATGCGGTATCTTATTTTGATCCGCGACCGAACTATCCAACCAGTATGGTCGGCGGCAAACGTATTAACGCCAGTAATATGTGCCCGATAATAGCCACGAGAGATGGGCAATCTGTTTTTTCGGTCGGTGCCAGCGGGGCTAATTACATTGTTCCCTGTACCACGTTAATTACAGCGCTGATGCTCGACTATGGGTTAACGCTGGAGCAGGCGATCAACGCCGCCAGACTCGACGTAGACGGCAATGGCCGGGTGGCGGCTGACCCGCGGCTGGGTGAAGATGTCATTGCCGAGTTGCAGCGCGGTAGTGACAAAAACGGCGACGTCAGTGTTGAGCCATTGCAGGTTTTTCCAAAACGCTATGCTTGTCCGTCAGGTGTAAGTCGTGACCCTGAATCGGGTATGGTTTGTGGAGTCAGTGATCCTTCCCATCCGTTTGCCGGAGGTGCTACCGCCTTATCCGTATAATCCGGAACGGCGCGCCGATAAATCCGCAACCCCCCGATGCGTTAATAGCCATCTTCACGACTGGCTAAATCGTCTATCTGCTCCCCGTTGATAAATCGCTTCAGATTGGCGGCGATTTCCTTGCCACCGGATTCAGGGTCAATCATTGATGCAACATGTGGCGTTACGGTTATTTTTTTGTGTAGCCAAAATGGATGGTTGTCTGGAAGGGGTTCCTGTCTGAAAACATCCAGAGTGGCGTGGGAGAGTTGGCCGCTTTCCAGTGCTGCCAGCAGATCCTCTTCAACCAGATGCGCACCGCGACCGGCATTGATGATGGCAGCGCCAGTGGGTAATTGCCGAAACAGGGCGCTGCATAGAATGCTCTCAGTTGCTGGGGTTAGCGGTAGCAGACAAACCAGAATATCAGTTGTGGCGAGGAAGGCTGGCAGTTCTGCATCACCCGCGTAACAGCTAGCCCCGTCTATATTTCGCGCGCTGCGTGCCCAGCCTGCGACATTGAAACCCAGTGAAGCCAGTGCCGTGGCGCAAGCCGTGCCAAGATTGCCGAGCCCCATAATTCCGACAGTGCGTTCGCTTGCAACGGGTATGATCTGGTTGAACCAGCGTCGCTCGCGTTGTGCTGCTTCTGTCTCCATGCTGCGTCGGTGCAGTCGTAGTGCATGCAGGCATACATACTCGCGCATGCGTTGGGTCAGGTCAGCCCCCGTTGTTCGAACAATTGGTATCTCTGGCGGAAGCTCACGGTCTTCGAGTATGTGATCGATGCCAGCACCGATTGAAAAGATACAGCGCAGATTAACAAACTGTTTTAACCAGCCCTCCGGAGGTCGCCAGACTACGGCGTACAGCACGTCCGCCGGATTATCATTAGTGTCCCGGAGTCGGCATTCGATGTCTGGTAACAGATGTTGCAAATGATCTTTCCACCACTGTGCTCTTTCGGTGTTCAGGTAAAGAACCAGTGCGGGTGATTGCGTTGAATCCATTGCGACGAATTGCGTTGTAGTTGTTTACTGAGTGACAAACCTTGTCCGCTGACGGTGAGTTTAACTCGCTGCCTGCTTAAGATTGTTTGTCAGTGCTGAGTATTCCTCGATAATAATAGCCGTTATTGTTTTCATATCGTCGGCATCAAAAGTGAGTGGAATTCGCATGTCCAGAGTGGTGGCCAATATATCGAGAGTCGCCTGCAGTCGTGGTGGCGTATCAAGGTAGCGCCAGCTGTCGTAGCGGCTGGTGAACCCCTGAGGATCAAGATTGCCGAACCATTTAAGTTCGACGCCTCGTGCGGCACAGGCAGTCACCATGGTTTGTATATCTTCTGCAGACAGTCCGCTTGCTCGAAACTGTATTGAGCTGCCAACATAAGTCTCCTTTGCGGGACGCAGCGGGAGCTCCAGTCCGGGCGTATCAATCAATTGCGCCTCAGCGATTTCGTAGAGCTGGTTCCAGCGCTGGCAATTGTCACTCAGCAATGGAAGCTGAGCGCGTAATAGCGTTGCTCGAAGGTTATCCATGCGGCCACTGTAGTTAGGGGTTTCAAGTCTTATCTGATCAAACACCTCTTTGGCCGGTGCGGCTCCATGGCGCTCGAACAGCATATAGGAGCCGGAGTGCATGATTGCGCGCGCCATGATCTGCTCGTCATGTGTGGTAAGAAACCCGCCTTCACCGCTGTTGATGTGCTTGTAGGTTTGTGTACTGAAGCAGGCCACCGTGCCAAAGGTACCGGATGCCTGATTATCCCAACTCGCCCCCATGGTGTGTGCGCAGTCTTCAATTAACAGGACGCCGTATTGTTCGCACAGAGAGGTGATGGCGTGCATGTCTGCAATATGGCCACGCATGTGAGAGATCATAAAGAATCGGCAATCGCCATTTTGCATTAGAGCTTCAAGGTGAACCAGGTCGACACAATAGTTGTTATCGATTTCGGCCAGTACGGGCACACCACCGGCGTTGTGGATTGCGCCCGGAACCGGCGCCAGGGTAAACGCATTGGTGATAACCTTATCACCCGCGTTCAGGCCTGCGGCCTTCAATGCTATGTGCAACGCATAGCCACCGGATGCACAAGCCAGGCAGTAGGGCACACCAAGGTAGTCGGCAAACTCCTGCTCCAGTTTTGCGGTTTCTGATATTTCGCCAGCGTCGGTGTTATATCGATGCAATTTGCCTGTGCGCATCAGTTCAACGGCTTGTTCAATGCCTGCTTCAGGTATTGGTTCCTGACGGGTGAAAGGTTTATCAAAAGTTGTGTTTTTGGTCATCTGATTGTGTCAAGTTGATGCGGTTGTCGTGCCCATGAGCGGCTGTAGTCACGCCGTCAGAGCCTATGCTGCAGGGAATCAGTCAGCTGAGTATGGCACAATATATTACATCGCTTGCGTTGGTTTGGTTGGTCAGTCACCATATCTCAGTGTCAGGTGTGTCCGATCCGGATCAACCCGTATAAATAAAGGTAAAAATTCATGAGTTTAGTAGGAACATTAGCTAAGGTTGCTGTTGGTGCCATGGTGGCGAAAGGTGTTAGCGGAGCGCTCAAGGGCGGCGGTGGCGGCGGTGGTCTTGGCGGACTGCTCGGGGCCGCGCTCGGTGGCAAACAAGGCCAGCAGGGCGGTGGCGGTCTGGGTGATTTGCTTGCCGGGGCGACTGGGCAGCAACGCCAGGGTGGCGGCGGACTCGGCGATCTGCTTGGCTCCGCACTCGGCGGTGGTCAGCGCGGTGGCGCACAGGGCGGCGGTGGCCTCGGCGATTTACTCGGTGCAGCGCTGGGTGGTGGTGCACAGCAGGGTGGCGCCGCCGGCGGCGGCCTGGGTGGTTTACTGGATGCACTTGGTGGTGGCCAGCAATCTGGTGGCGGTCAGGGCGGTGGTGGCCTTGGAGATTTGCTCAATTCTGCATTGCAAGGTAAGGAACCTGCCACTAACCCCACCGCTGAACAACAGGCTGAAGTCTGCTTGAGGGCAATGCTGATTGCTGCTCGTGCCGACGGTCAAATTGATGCGGCAGAGCAGGAAAAGATTACTGGTCAACTCGGTAACATGAGTGATGAAGAAGCCAATTTCATTCGCAATGAAATGGCAAACCCGACTGATCTCAACAGCTTTGTACGAACCGTACCGCAGGGTATGGAGCAGCAGGTCTATCTGATGTCATTGCTGGCTATCGATCTGGATACACAGGTTGAAGCGCAGTACCTTGACCAGCTTGCCAAAGGCATGAATATCGACCAGCAAACCAGCAACGCTATTCACCAGAAGCTTGGCGTGCCTGCACTTTATAGCTAGGCGCCTACGCCCCGGCGAGCGGTAAGCTGTCGCGCAGCCAACAAGCAGGATCTTGAGGTTGCTCGCCTTTTACCGCTCGCCCTATATAGGGCGAGCAATTAAAACATCCTTGCCGGGAGCCTTCATTTTTGATACTGATTGAACGCGGGCAGAGCGTGAGCAACGGCATAAAGCAAACCGCTTAAGTTAAAACAAACCGCAGACGCTTCCGGATAAAAAAGTTACGCCAAACCTATTCTGTCGCGAATAATCTGGTCTCGCAGTGATACTTCCGTACCAGAAAACTCGGCCGCATCCTCTGTGCACAACCACACTATTGCCTTGGCCGGCCACTGCGGATCTATATGATCTGATGGATCCAGTTGACTGACAGGGTTAATACCCGACGCTTTTATCAGCACCTGCATCTCTGTGGCAACGGTACCCGGGCTAAGAGATACAACACGCACTCCGGTCTCTGCTACTTCTTTGTCTGCACAGCGCGTTAACATATGTGTGGCCGCCTTGGACGCACAGTAATGGCTCCAGCCTTCAAGTGGGCTGTGAGCGGCTCCGGAACCGACGTTTACAATTACACCTTTATTTTGCGACATCATGATTGGCAAAGCTGCTCGCATTCCGAAGTAGACGCCCTTGAAATTGATGTCAGCCGCGTCGGCCCAGGTGTCGGGGTCGGAGGTGGACAAATGCCCAATCGGATCGATGACACCCGCGTTATTGATCAGCAGGTCCATGCGTCCGAAGGTTGACTCGCAATGAGAGATCAGGGCCTGGACATCCTTGTATTTACTCACATCACATGTGACTGCTTCGGCTTGACCGCCTTTTTCTCTTATTACATCGGCGTTGTGGCGAATTTGCGATTCGGAACGTGCTGCGAGTATTACCGATACCCCTGCGTCAGCCAGGGCGGCGGCAGTAGCTGCGCCTATCCCGCGGCTTGCACCGGTAACGATTGCCGCTTTTCCGTGCAGTTCATGCATAGTTGGAACCTTTATAATAAATACAGAGTGCGAGTATAACGCTTGTAATGGCAGAACGTGGTCATCGGTAGCACTATGGTGCGACACAACAAGCGCAAAAAAACAGGAGAGCATGTGGCTACCGTTAAACTGCCTGAAGACCTTGAGTCTGACCCCAAAGTGAAAGCGGTCTTCGATGATATTCGCAAGACTCGCGGCAGTGACTTTATCAACAACGTCTGGCGCTATCTGGCTTTCGATCCGGCATTGCTTGAAGAAGTCTGGTACGACATTCGTGATGTCATGGCCAAAGAGACGCTGATCGATTTCAAAACCAAGGAAATGATCTACGCGGCCGTGTCGATAGCGAACTCCTGTGACTACTGTGTACACTCGCACACCGCAGCAGCAAAGGCGCGCGGAATGACGGATGCGGAGCATGCGGAATTACTTCGTATTGTCTCGACTGCGGCGCGCACCAACCATTTGCTCAATGGTATCCGGCCGCCTCTCGATCAGGCTTTCGATCAGGGTTTCGATGATATCGACGTGGCAGACTGACTCGTGTTTGGTCGGCTGTTAAACCGGCCATTGCGACGTACAACCCACAACGAGATTACTCTGGCGAGTGGTGTGCTGTCGTGCAACAGGCCCAAAGGTGCCTTCGGCATTGTTGAGATTGACTGCGGAAGCGAGCCGAATCAGCCCTCGCAGACTGACGGCGCTCAGTGCGCCACCTCTGGCGCGCCGGCCCGCTTTCTCGGAAATCCGCCATTGTCACAGGGTCGCTCTGCCACCGTCAGTGTGTGTGCTGCTATAATGCACCCGCTAGCTGCATTTAGCCCTACGGTCTATGGATTCAAATTTAATTCGCCTGATTATCAATCCACGAAACTGGCCTGCAGCAGCAGGTCTTGGTTGTTTGTGGCTGGTTAACCTACTGCCGTTTTCAATCAAAATTCGATTTGGCAAGCGACTCGGTCAGTTGCTGTTTTATGTGTTGCGCCGGCGGCGCCACATTGCTGCTGTCAACCTCAAACTTTGCTTCCCCGACCTGAGCGCGCAACAACACGCGACGTTGATTCGCGAGTGTTACCGGAATCTCGGAGCGGGTTTGATGGAAACCGCGATGGGCTGGTGGACCAATGAAAGCAAAATTCACCCTATGGTCAGTTTTGAGGGGCGCGAGCATCTTGACGAGGCGATAGCGCAGGGTAAGGGGGTGATTCTGATCGGTGCGCACTTTTCCAGCCTTGATCTCGGGCCCAAGCTGATCAACAAGCACTACCAGATTCACGCAGTCTACCGACGGCAGAAAAACGCGCTGGTGAATTACGCGCTGGAGCAGGGTCGCTCAGCCGCTGGTGTGGAGTTGATAGACAGCCATGACGTCAGACAGGTAGTTCGAAGAATTCGGCAGGGGAACATTGTCTGGTTTGCACCGGATCATGATATGGGGGCCCGGATGTCTGTGTTTGCACCGTTTTTTAAACATGACGCGGCGACTATTACAGCCACCGGTAAGTTTGCCCGAATGACAGGCGCGCCTGCTATTTTTGTTGCCAATCATCGCAATGCAGATGACAGTGGTTACACGGTGCGCCTGGCACCTGTTTCCGCTGACCTTGCGGCAGCAGACGAAGTAACCTGCGCCACTGTTATCAATGCAACGATTGCTCAACATATCCTTATTGATCCGGCGCAGTACTACTGGTTTCATCGTAAGTTCAAAACTCAGCCAGGGTTACCGAAGGCTGCGCTCTACCAGGTTGAGTGATCTTCGCGCACAGCTTGAGTGAGCTTCACGCACAGGTTGAGTGAACTTCACGCAAAAGGAAAGCTGCGCTCGCGCGCTATAGCAACGTATACACAGGCTCCGGTTCCTGACGGCCGCGAATGGTAATGGTTTCAACCAGTGATAAGTCCTCTTCGTGCAGGCGATTGGCGGTTCTGGCTGAAAGTAGTATGCGTGTGCCCAGGGTTTTGTTTAAAGATTCCAGTCGCGCCGCCAGATTGACTGCGTCGCCGTGAACTGTATATGAGACACGGTCAGTGACGCCCACCAGTCCGCCAGTTACCTGTCCGGTGGAAACGCCAATACGAACCTGATAGATCATGTCGTATTGAAACTGCTGGTCTGCCAGTGCCTTTAATATTTCTTTCGCGGCACTAACGGCATTTTTAGCATGATCGGGATCTGGCGATGGAAGGTTGAAGCTGGCGAGTATGGCATCTCCCTGAAATTGTGTAACAGCCCCGCCATACATTTCAATCGGCTTTACCGCCAGCGCAAAGAACTCGTTTAAACTTTTTATCACCAGTTCAGGCTCAACGCGTTCGGCCATTGCGGTAAAATTTTCTACATCAAGATAAAGTATTGTCGCTTCTGTGGTTTGCACGTCGTGAGCGGAAGCACCGCCCACTTCTGTTATACGGCGCGCCACTTCTGATGGGACAAAGCGCGATAGATCTGTTGCTGCAACTTTGATTGATGCGGCTTCTATCATGAGGCTGCGAGCCCTGCGAATAGCCAGAGACAGAATAACGGTTACGGACACCAGGGTGATCAATTTGTCGATTTCGGCGCCGATTAAAATACGGTTGCTGGTCATGTAGTCGACGAAATCCGTGGTAACCCCCGACTCGGTTGGGCTCTGCGTTATTGCGTATATCACAACGCCAAGCCATGCCAGAGATGCAATACCCCCCGACAGTAAAACATAGCGGGCTTCGAAGCGTAATGCCCTGATGGCGATGAAAATAAACAGATACATCATGGTTGGCAGCTTTAGAGCAAATGACGCGGGTTGCATATATTGCACGGGGAAGCTCACCAGCAGGGCGGTCAGTACTGCCATGTCGACGATAACAGAGAGCGTTAATATGCGATCACTGAGCTTTCTTTTATAGGCTAGGTGCAATCGAAACACAGTGAAGGCGGCATAGGCGCCGAGTGCCCATGGAACCGGCACAAATGGAGCATCGACTGGATAGGATTTAGGCGAAGCGAGATACAATAGTGACCACAGGCAAACGATCGTCAGCTGGACCCAGCTGATAATTACTTCACTGTCGTCTTGTTGTCGCAGAATCGCATCGCGAATCTGCTCAGGTATCTGAACTTTTTTCGTGGCCAATCAGCTTATCCGGGCAGTATTATAGCGTCAAAAAATGAGTGTTAACCTGGCTCAACATCCGTGCCTGTCGTTAGTCATTGCTGGCTTCCGGGGTATTCGGGTATTGTGGAGATGAGCGCTCGTGGTTCTGTTTGTCGATGTTTTTGCGTCATGGTTTGGACCGCACCTTTGCCTTGTCGTTCAGCGCCGATTACCGTCACGTTAAAGCTGGCCTGCTGCCAACTTCGATTTAAACAGACAGTGTGACGCTAACACCAGATCAATGTAAAATCTGTGCTGCTGAAATCCGGGGCGTACCTGTAAGCAGGTAAGCTTCTCTGCCACTGCGTCAGGTCATTGACGACGGCGCGGTTTGTGCCCTCTCAGTTTTCATACTATTCAATTTTTACCCTACACTCGAACGCCGATTCTGGAAGCTCTGTGAATATCAACGAAATTGCCTGCGGCATCAATCCGCCTGAAGATGTTAACGTTATTATCGAAGTACCCATCGGCGGCGAACCGATAAAATATGAAATTGACAAGAAATCCGGGGCGCTAACGGTCGACCGGTTTCTCTACACGCCCATGAGGTACCCGGGTAACTATGGATTTGTACCTCATACCTTGTCCGAAGATGGAGACCCGATTGACGTGCTGGTGTGCAACACGCGTCCAATTGTGCCCGGGGCAGTGATGAACTGTCGGCCGGTGGGTGTGTTGGTGATGGAGGATGATGGAGGCCAGGACGAAAAAATCATTGCTGTGCCAGCAGAGAGTATTTCTCGCCGGTATGTGACCGTGCGCGAGAGCGCAGATTTACCTGAGATTACGCGTTACCAAATCCAGCACTTTTTCGAGCACTACAAAGATTTAGAGCCTGACAAATGGGTGCGAATTGATGGTTGGGGCGATAGCTCGGCTGCAAAGCAGATGATTGAAAGAGCAATTGAGCGGCATAATGCTGACAGCTAGGAGTCTGCGCGGCAGAACCTCCACTCCCATCTGCCAACACGGGGAACGCGCCCTGCCGGTGCGTTTTTATCGATCATTTTTTGTTGCGTATGAATAACTATGCGCCGCAAATGATCGTACCCGTGGTTTCTGGAGCTGGGCCTTCGGCATGGCGCGTTCTCGCTACGCGGACTTCCACCGCGCAGACTCCTGGCAGTGCTTATGCCTCTTTGATTCGTGCAGCGTGTTGCTGCTGCAAAGTTGCTCGCTATTTTGGGCAAGGCGGCACCGCTGCGATCGCCAACCAGCCATGAAAGGGTGGTGGCAAGAATGTTTTTTATTCCGTGTTGAGTAACGAGGTGCCCCCGGGGTGCCTGCAACGCTGACTTCTGCCTCTCTTTAGTTCGCCTGCCCCTGGCTTTCCTGCCTTTAAGTGCTTGTGTTTCGGGCCCAGAGAGCAGTTGGCAGATTGAAGCGTAAGTCAATCGCCGCTGGCCTGTTTGTGTAGCAATTTTGAATTATATGTTTCGAATTTGAAACGCAAAAAATGGCAGGGAAATTAGAGGCTTAGTCGATCAGTTGTAACTTCTTCCGGCTACTCTGTTGCTGTACACTCGGTAACGAACCAGCCGCCCTCATTCGCAAAATTTTATCTCCGTTTCTGCGTGCTAACGAACTAGATAGCTCTTGCCGCTG
>CALGNZ010000165.1 GCA_937957915.1 uncultured Granulosicoccaceae bacterium
GCGAAGTCACTGGTTGTCGTGTTGGACTCGCTGTCTTCAAGGTTTGCTGTGGCATTGCCACCGACATTGCCATTATCAATGGTGATATAGGTAGCCAGGTCTTGTATTTTTTGCAGGTTCGCTGGCAAGGTATTAACGACATTAAAGCCCAGCGAGTGTTGAATCACTGACACTCGTTTTAACTCGGCGTCGGTCGCGCCATGGTGTGACTGCAGTCGTGTTAAAACGTCAGCGGTAAAGTCCATTGGACCACCGTCGGCTACCAGCACTTCCTGACCACTCTGCAGTGATGCCCAGAATTTTTCTGCCTGTGTGTTAACGGCGGTCTCCCATCCGTCGCCGGTATCAAGGTACCCGCCTGGTCCGTAGGCGGCGTCGGCAACCTGTCTGCCTTTCTGGCGGCGAGTCTCGCCGTCGTTGGCGCCCTGGCCCAGCATGTTGGTGGCCGAGTGGTAAAGGTCGTAAAGCGTTTCCGGTGGGTTTCCACCATGTGCAAACTCACCGGCGATACCATAGCTGCCTATCACTACAGCGGGCTCAACACCAAATTTGTCAGACAGATTGGCACCGGCAGCAATTGCATGCAGATCGTCGAGATCAGGTGCGACGTCGTAGTGTAAGGCGATCATCGGAGCGGGTATTGCGGGTGCGAGCACGTTGCCAATGTCGCTAAATTGCGCACCGGTGTACACTCGATCAATATTGTAGACACCACTGCCGGTATGATTAAGGTTGATTGACAGGCTGCTAATGTCACCGACATCTATATCTGATCTTACAGCGTATGCTGTCGATGCTGCCGGCTCGGCAGTCGCATCCGGGTTGATCCAGAGTGTGATGGTGTCTGCGCCTTCAAGCAATTCGTATTTACCCACAAGCCAGGTCACTTCGTTTGCTACCGGGTATTCGCCGTTCAATGCTGCTTCGTTACCGATGCCGAATTGATCTCCCCATTGTTTACCGATGCCAGCGTCAACTGTGGAGCCGGGGTACACCAGCATGTGACCATCGCCGAGTTGTTGTGGCTGTAGCAGGTAGCTGATCCAGATCGTGTCTCCGTCTGTGTAGCTGGCAGACAGTGGGCGGCTCAAACCGAGTGAGTCGGCTCTGCTTTCGTCGACGGACAGTGTCAGACTGCTACCTGTGAGGTTCAGATCAGGATACTGCAAAGAAATATCTGTGGTTGACACCTCGCCAATGCGCGCAGCCTTAACTCCCCAGTTAAAGCTATAGCTGGTCTCGCAGTAGCCTTCAGCGGGTGTGGTTTGCTGGTCGAGAAAGTCATCGGTTGCAAATTCACGAGCCGGATAGATGCACGATGAGGGTTTGATTTTAATATCGGCCCAGTATTCGCGCTCGCTGCTCTCATCCGTACCACTCTCGCCAGTATCAATCACCTCGATGGAAAACAAACCTCCGACATCGGCCAGTGCGCCCGCCGAAATAGCTGCATCGCCAAAATCATGCAGTGCGGTAGGTGCGGGGTCGTTTGACTGCTCGTCGTTGCTGGTTATCGAGTCAGGTGTAAGATCTATTAAGTGAGAATCAGCAGGCGAGTCGTAGGGTACATAGTGCACTGTGATTCCGGTTGAAGTCACTCGACTGCTTTGCACGCTACTCAGCGTTTCAAGTTGTGCGGGTGCAAGGTAGCTGACGGCAAACAAGCCGTTTGCATCATAGCCGGTCAGGTAAACAGTGAGTGGCTGCGTTTCGCTGCGCTCGATATTGTCGTGGTTAAAGAGTCTGAATACCTTTTCTGTGCCGGTATTGTCAGACACCACTACTTCACTGCTATCAAGCCAGCCCACCATTCCTTTATGCGGTATCGACAGGGGCGCGGCTATCTCGCAGGGAGACGACCCGTTTAGGCAGTCTTCTGTTGATGCCTCATTTCCCTGGAAAGAGTACGGGTCGCCATCTCTTACGTTTTCACCAGGGAAAACAGCGTTGCCGCCTTCCATTGCATCAGCATTGCCGATGGAGAGCATGTGAAGCATTTCATGCACAGTTTTTGTCGGTGTGAAGTCTGCGGAGACGGTCAGTATGCCAGTGCCGCCGTCACCAGTGCCGCTGGCAATGGTTTCGACGCCGTCTCTAACGATCAGATAGGCGACATATTTATCATCGTATTGAAAGCCTGCTGCGTCTGCAGTAACCTGGATTTGCTGTTGCAGTTCGGTAAGTGACAGAAGGCTCTCGTCTGCAACATCGATTTGCAGCGGAGGACTGACCCGGTTGTCTGCAAACTCGAACGCGCCACGGGATTGCCGAGTTGCGTAGCGGTTAAACAGATCGGTGGTGGTTTGTATTCGTTCCTTGAGGTCTGGCGGGGACTGATCACCGTTAATTTCTGCCACTAGCCAGGTCAGGGTGGCAGCGTCGGTTGCAGGCATCTGTGGCAATGGATAACCTTCAATTTCGCCTGCAGTGTACTCTGTGAAAACCGTCGAAATGGCGTTGTTGTCTCCGGCATCCACGCTTGGCGCGCCTGGCTCTGCATAGAAGACAGATCCGTCTCCCCCGCAAGATGCCAACATCAGGGCAACGACCGGTAGTAGCGAAAGGCGCGACATTTTTGCAACGGGAAATCTTGCTCGCATTTATCACTCTCAGAGTAGTTGGATCGGCAATTCACTAATTGCCGGATGGTGTAACGCCTGCGGGTCGGAGCGTGTTGCACGCACATCAACAAGGGGCTGTCTTTGGCAAATCGGCGCTTATGTGCGGACCTGAAGGGCAAGTCAGAGCAGCAGGCGTTAGTGCGCGGGTCTTTGGGAGTCTGCGGCTTGAAATTGTGAGGCAGATCGCGGAATCTGATAGTCGGCGAGCCGAGAGGGTGAGTCCACCGATGACCTTCGTCGTATCAGTTGCAGTTGTACCTGTTTAGCTTTTGTTCATCTAATGTGTAAAAACAGTTAAGAATTCTGAAAGCGGATTTTCAAACTGAGTCCTTACCTTATAGCAGTGAAAGCAGGGTGCCCCACCAATGACTTTCACTAATACAGACGAACTCCTTGATCGATACAAAGACTAGATACAGAGGCTTAAATGAAAAAAACTTACATTGTTGGTTCAACAGTAGGGCTTGCATTGGCCGGAGCGGTTTCGTTCGCGGCGACAGACTCGTCAACCGTGGTATCTGACGATGTGGTCGCGGAGCAGCGTGCGACACTTGCAAAAACTACTAATGGTGCGGGCTTCGGTCCTCAGTCTCCTCGTGATATCGACTCAGCTGCAGGCGAAAACCCGCGCCAGTTTGAGATGGCTCCCAGTCACACACAAATGAATCTGTGTAATATTCATTTTCACGAGAGTGCAGAGCACAAGGGCGGAGAATTCACGACATTTGCCGGTAACGGTGATGGCAAGGGTACCGGAACCGGTTTCGCCTATTCGGGTGATTTATCAGACGCAGAACTGGCACCGGTTGAAGGTGAATTTGGCGGGCTTCAACCAGGCGATACCATCGAGGTGCACTATGTACACTCCACCGCACAGGTGAAGCCGGGGCCAACCCTCGGAGCCTGTCTCAGCGAGTCGATAAAAAACCCGCAGCTTCGCGTTGAAACCCAGGTTTATGTACTGGTAAATGATGAGAGTGCACTGGATTTTGTAAGCTTGACTGAAATAGACGAGGTGAACGGATTTCAGCAAGCGGTAAACATTCCGACTGACACCGGTGATGCGGTGCAGTACGCAGGTTCTACCACTGGACCCGGGTATAACGAGCAGGGATCTCCGTTTCAAGTCTCATGGAGCGTTCGGCCCAAAGTTGCAAAAGTAGATATCAGAACGGTTGGTAACTGGTTTGCTGATAATGTTTTCGAAGAAAATCATGCACACGGGGTTAGAAATTTGGTGGTTAATCCGGCCTTGCTATCAAAGATCGGCGGTTAATCAGCTCGCTGGTACACTCGAAGGCGTTTATTTCCAATATCAGACACTGGCCCGTTGCTGCAATGGTGACGGGTGGTGTCTGTAGTTGCTGGCTACGAATAGTGCACAGTCTGCACGGCGTCGTTTCAGTGTCCGGTCTTTAGTGTGTAACATAGATCTACACGCTAAATGGTACCTGCACAAGATGGCCAGAAAAGATCGCCCCCATACTGACGATGGTCGCTACCTGGTGTCCAGAGGAGTACTGAAACGGTGCACCAACCCCGCAATCGATGATAGCTCCAGACGCAAGGCTGTTAAGCAACTAATGCAGGCGCGAATGGCAAAAGACAAAGCTGCCGTTCTGAACGCAAAGATCAAGCTCGGTGAGGCAGGCCCGGTTTGGTGGGCCGATGGCGCCGTTGATTACAGTGGTCAGCACCCTGCAGATACCCCCTATGCTAAGTGGTGGTCAGAGTTAACTGAAGAAGAAAGAGAACTCGGTATGTAGAGCGTACCGAGTGTCCGGGTACCTTCGACAGCGATTGACATTAAGGTGAGGTCGCTTGTGCTGCCCTGTCGGCGATCAGTACAAATAAAGTAGTCGGTATTTAACGGCTAGCAGATGGCTCGAGTGGTGATAGCCACTGACAAAGAAAGCAATGTTGGCACCTAAAGAATTTCAACCAGGTCACCTTGGTATTCCGACTCCCCGCCCCAGTGCGGGGAGTCTTTTTGCAGTTGGTGTTGTCAGTCACCGATTTTTACCAGATCCTTCATTACACCGTCCATACCACCGAACACGGTGATTCGATCAACCCTGGCTGTTACTTTCTCCAGAGCTTCAAGCTCCTTTAAGCGCATCAGCACCGGGTTATCTGACATCAGCTTTGCGGTGTTCAGCAGGGATCGCGTCGCTGCTGTTTCCTCTCGCCGCTTGATGTTGTTAGCCTGTGCGGTTTTCTCGGCAGTGACTACCTGGTTCAGAATATCTTTCATATCACCTGGCAAAATCACATCCTTCACACCGACGTTAACCAGCGCAATGCCCACGGAC
>CALGNZ010000166.1 GCA_937957915.1 uncultured Granulosicoccaceae bacterium
ACCTGGGCCGGTCTGCACCGTAAACAGTGTCTGACCCAGCATTTCACCAGATACCGTGCCCACCGATTGAGGTGATTCACACAGACGAATACCACCTTCGCTGCCTGGTGAATTTGCAAAGTGCCCTGCCGCTCTGGCACCGGCAAGCACCTGAGCTTTCACGTACCAGTTGGTACCACCAATTGCATTCGCGGCTTCGCGCGCGCTGAGTTCCGTTGCAGCCACTCGCCCCTTTGGCACCGGAAGGCCCGCCTGTTGCAACAGCGCCTTAGCCTGATATTCATGCAAGTTCACGCAGTTCTCCGAGCAGGTAATGGCGTTATTTGCTGTCCGCTACGCCCCTCTGGTTCTGGACAGGCTCTTGAAACATAACTGATGATACTCTGATTGACCGTGACGGGCCTTGCGAAAAATCGCAAGGCTCATCGCTAGCCATTAGAACGTACTGCTTTAAGCGCTAGCTCGCTTGTTCGAGTGCAGACTGATCTGCCCTGGCTACTCGACAGGCAGCGAACTTGAACTCCGGTATTTTTCCGTACGGGTCGAGCACCGGATTCGTCAGTACATTCGCAGCCGCTTCAACATAGGCAAACGGCACAAAAATCATATCTTCAGCCACTGCCCTGTCGGCGCGCGCCATAATCGTAATCGCACCTCGTCGGGTTTCAACAGTAATCAACTCACCCGCTTTCACACCCATTTTTCTCAGTGTTTTAGGATGCAGCGATGCGTTCGCCTCGGGTTCCGCCCAGTCAAGCACTGCGGCTCGACGGGTCATTGAACCGGTATGCCAGTGTTCGAGCTGGCGACCGGTGGTCAGGATCATCGGGTACTCATCATCTGGTACTTCAGCTGGTGCTGTAACGGCCGCAGGCGTAAAGCGCGCTCGCCCTTCCGGTCGTGGAAAGCCGTCACCAAACACAATAGGCTGACCCGGATCATCTTCCGACAGCGATGGATAGGTAACGGCACTTTTTTCGAGCCGCTCCCAGGTGATGTTATCGAGAGACTTCATCGTCATTTTCATTTCGGCAAACACTTGTTTCGGGTGTGTGTACGCCCAGTCGAGTCCGATACGTTTTGCCAGTTCTACAGTTATCCACCAGTCTTCTTTTGCCTCACCCGGAGGCGGAACGGCCGGCCGCCCCATCTGTACCTGACGGTTGGTGTTGGTAACGGTACCGGTTTTCTCGGCCCATGCAGAAGACGGGAGTATGACGTCGGCGTAGTTTGCTGTTTCGGTCAGGAAGATATCCTGTACGACTAAATGATCAAGCTTCGCCAGTGCATCACGCGCATGCTCAACATCAGGGTCTGACATAGCCGGATTTTCGCCAAGCACGTACATGCCCTTGATTACGCCATCGTGTACGGCATCCATAATTTCTACAACGGTAAGGCCCTTTTCACTGTCTATGCTATCTCCTGAACCCCAGACACTATTAAATGCCGAGCGAACACCGTCATCTGTGACTGATTGATAGTCAGGCAGAAACATCGGCACTAATCCGGCATCGGATGCGCCTTGCACATTGTTTTGACCGCGCAGCGGGTGCAGACCGGAACCGGGTCGACCCACCTGGCCACACATCAGTGCCAGTGAAATGAGACAACGGGAGTTATCAGTACCGTGGATATGCTGTGAGATTCCCATGCCCCAAAAGATCATCGCGGCCTGTGCACCGGCAAACGTGCGAGCCACCTCTCTCAGAGTATCTGCATCAATGCCACACAGATCGGCCATCTTCTCCGGAGGGAAGCCAGCCAGATGCGCTTTCATAGCATCCCAGTTTTCCGTAAACCCCTTGATATACTGTTCGTCGTACAGTTTTTCCTCGACGATGACGTGCATGATGGCGTTGAGCATGGCCACATCAGTACCGGGTCTGAATTGCAACATATGTGCGGCATGTCGTTTCAGGCCCTGGCCACGCGGATCCATCACTATCAGCTCGCCACCACGCTTTGAGAACTGCTTAAAGTAGGTGGCTGCCACCGGATGGTTTTCCGTCGGGTTAGCGCCGATAACTATCGCCACATCAGCATTTTCAATTTCATTAAACGTAGCGGTGACTGCACCGGACCCTACATTTTCAAGCAATGCAGCGACTGATGATGCGTGGCACAAGCGCGTGCAGTGATCAACATTATTATGCTGAAACCCCTGCCGAATAAATTTTTGAAACAGGTAGGCCTCTTCATTGGAGCACTTGGCCGAGCCAAAGCCGGCTACGCGCTTGCCGGTATCTTCTCTGAGTGTTTTTAATCCATTAGCTGCCGCATCCAGCGCCTCTTCCCACGTGGCCTCACGAAAGTGAGTCAGCGGATTGGATGGATCGACGTTCAGACCTTTGGCAGGTGCATCGTCACGGCGTATCAGTGGTTTGGTCAGTCGGTGCGAGTGTGCGATATAGTCAAAACCAAAGCGCCCTTTAACACACAATCTGTTTTCATTAGCCGGCCCTTCGATGCCATCGACCCAGGCGATTTTCTCGTCCTTGATTTTAAAGGACAACTGGCAGCCAACACCGCAGTAAGGACAAACGCTTTTCACTTCACGATCAAAGTCAGCGCTGTCGCCGGCGCCGGTTTCACTGAGCACGTTGGCGGGCATTAATGCACCAGTCGGGCAAGCTTGCACACATTCACCACAGGCAACACAGGTTGACGCACCCATCGGATCATCAAAGTCAAAGGTAATCTTTGCATCGTGTCCGCGACCGGACATGCCAATAACATCGTTTACCTGTACTTCGCGGCAGGCACGAACGCACAGGTTGCAGTGAATGCATGAATCAAGATTAACACTCATGGCCAGATGCGAAGCGTCGAGCAACGGTACTCGATCGATTTCGATCGCCGGAAAACGGCTTTCAGAAACATTCTGCATTTCTGCCATCTTCCAGAAGTGCGATGACTTGTCGTGCGTTGTTTCGCGCTGCGGCTGATCCGCTAACAGCATTTCAACCACTAGTTTACGCGCCGACTCGGCTCGGGGTGTTGCTGTGTTAACCACCATGCCCTGCGTTGGCGTACGGATACATGATGCCGCCAAAACCCGCTCGCCTTCAATCTCAACCATACATGCGCGGCAGTTACCATCAGCCCGATAGCCGCTCGCATCCTTGTGGCAGAGATGCGGTATCAGCGTGTCGTGACGTTTTGCTACTTCCCAAAGGGATTCATCAGGCTGTGCAGTCACTTCGTTGCCGTTCAGCGTGAATGTGATGAGTTCACTCATGGTTACACCTCTTCCGGAAAGTGTTTCATTGTAAGCAGGATCGGGTTGGGTGCCGCCTGGCCAAGGCCGCATATCGACGCATCAACCATGACGTGACAAAGCTCTTCAAGCAGGGGCTGATCCCAGGTGTCTTTTTCCATCAACTTGACGGCTTTTTCACAACCGACACGACAAGGTGTGCACTGGCCGCAGCTTTCGTCTTCAAAGAATCGAAGCATGTTTAATGCGGCATCTTTTACGCTGTCAGTATCGGATAACACCACAATAGCCGCGGAACCGATAAACGAACCGTGCGGTTGCAGTGTGTCAAAGTCCATCGGGATATCGTTCATTGACGCAGGCAACAAACCAGCCGATGGCCCCCCCGGTTGATACGCTTTAAACGTATGACCGTCGAGCATGCCGCCACTGGCTTCGATCAAATCAGTAATGGTTGAACCCGCTGGTAACAAGTGCACCCCCGGCTTTTTGACCCGACCGGAAACCGAAAAAGAACGCAGGCCTACACGGCCGTTTTTCTCTGTCGCGTTAAGCACCTCTGGCCCTTCTCTGCACACTCTCGCTACCCAGTGAAGGGTTTCAACATTGTGTACCAGCGTCGGTCGATTGAAGATGCCAACCTGTGCAACATACGGGGGGCGATGTCGTGGCAGGCCTCGCTTGCCTTCAATTGATTCAATCATCGCACTTTCTTCACCGCAAATATAAGCACCGGCACCGCGACGTAAATCAATATAGCCCTGGCTGACAACACCGGCGGATTCAAGTGCTGTTATTTCATCGCGCAGTATTTGCAGCACAGCCGGATACTCATCACGCATATAGATAAAACATTTATCGGCCTCAACTGCCCACGCGGCGATTAACATGCCCTCTAAAAACAAGTGCGGGGTACGTTCAAGATAGTAGCGATCCTTGAAAGTGCCTGGCTCACCTTCGTCACCGTTGACCGCAAGGTACCGCGGGCCCGCTTCTGCACGCACAAACGACCATTTTTTACCGGATGGAAAGCCGGCTCCACCAAGTCCGCGCAAACCGGACTCAGCAATAGTGTCCTGAACCTGATCAGGTGTCTTTTTTCCACTACGCAAGGCCACCAGCTCTTCATAACCACCAGCACTGACATAGGCCGTGTAGTTTTCGTAGTCGGGCATATGTGTATGGGTGTCGTCGGAGTCAATGGCTTTATTGACCAGATCAACAGTCGCATGATCGATATGGTTATGACCAATTTCCAGCACTGGCGCGGTATCACAGCGGCCCATACAGGGAGCGCGCAACACGCGAACCTGTGATGGATCCATACCATCGCGCAGCTGTTGAAGCAGTTGCTGTGCGCCAGCCAGTTCACAGGCGAGCGAGTCGCATACGCGGATAGTAGTGGCGGCGGGCGCTGCTTCACCCTCTGCAATGACGTCAAAATGGGCATAGAAAGTAGCCACCTCATGCACCTCTGCCTGGGACAGGCGCATCTCCTCAGCCAGCGCATACAGGTGCCTTGCAGACAAATGGCCGTATTTGTCCTGAATCAGATGCAGGTGTTCGATTAATAAATCGGCACTGCGGGGCTTATCGCCGAGAAGGCTGCGAACCTCCGTCAGCGCTTCCGTATCCAGCTGACGCCCTTTTGGCGTGGCGCGTCCTTTACCCTTACCAGATTTCCAGACACCCGGTTTTAATACCGCAGTTACCATTTTTGCTGCCCTATTGTCCGCTACACCACGGAATATTTCCGCAGGATTGGCGGTAGTTCAGCCTAACAGAGCAATAAAAACAAATAGTATTTTTGAATGGTGCAATTTGTTTTGCTTATGACAGATTGAACGCAGGCGTTTAAGCGCAAGGGCAGAAGGAGGTTGCTGGCCTGCGAGAATTTTTTTTGCATCGAATCTGACTTTTAACCGTTACGCGGTGATTTCACCCTTGTTGCGAAAGGCCAATTACTTGCCGCAGCACCTCAATCGCCGGCAATGTCAGCTCGTGATCGAGCGTGGCAAGGCCAATCGAGTTTTCAACCACCGGGTCCTTCAGTTTGAGGCTGATTGAATTTTGATCGAGGAACAGACTGTCGATCAATTTTTGC
>CALGNZ010000167.1 GCA_937957915.1 uncultured Granulosicoccaceae bacterium
TAACCACCCTTGACCATACCAGTGGCGGACCGTTTTATCTGAGCTGGCAAAGTAGTAGTGCACATGCTTTGTCGGGCGCATAGGCCAGAGTTGAGGGTGTTGCGGGTGTCCGGCGGCCTGGATGTCTAATGTATCTGGAAACCCGCAGCGTCAGTAAGGCTGCTTGCGAGATAGGTCTCGCTCACGCGTCGGGTTTCCAGTGAGCACGCTTTTGTAGTGTGGATAAGCGGAGCGCATCCACCATGTTACATATAAGCACTACGTGCATTGCTGTGGGAGAACAACTCCGTTGCGCGAACCTGTCGTGCTTGTGAATCGTGTTTTATATCGTGGGAGGAGCCAATGCAGGGAGTTCCCGGATCGGAGATCTGGTCCCACGTGGGGTATAGCTGACTTATGTGGCACTGACACGTTTGGAAATCCGCAGCGTCAGCAAGTCTGCGTACGGCATAGGTCTCGCTCACGCGTCGGATAGCCAGTGAGCTTGTTTTGTAGGGGGATAGGCGAAGCGCATCCACCATCTTAGCTCTCCCCTGCTGTATCGGCAGCAGGGCAGAGTAACACTGCCAGTTTGTTTTACCTGGCAGCTCGATGTGTTTACCAGCTCCTGACTATTTGCTTACTTTGCGTTTCGCGAACGTAGCTGCTTGCGACGAAACAGTCCGCCGCCTGTAACTGTTGCCAGCAATATCAGGAACGGATCAAAAGCGCTTCCGCTGCCTCTGAGGCCGGTCAGAACTTCACCGGCAGTATCGGTTCCCGTTTGTGGGTCGACGATGGGGTTTTCATTGTCACCGATGCCGTCGTTGTTGGAGTCTGGATCACGCGAGTCGGGGATGCCGTCGCCGTCGGTGTCAACTTCACCGTTACCTTCTTCTTCATCGGTCAGGCCGTCATTGTCGTCATCCGGGTCGGTGTCATCAGGTATGCCGTCACCATCGGTATCGGTGCTGACGTCTGTGCCCTCTGGTTCCTGAGAATCGGGAATGCCATCGTTGTCTGCGTCACCGGTTTCATCGGCGTCGGGGATCCCGTCGTTATCGGAATCCAGATCGAGTGAATCCGGAATGCCGTCGCCGTCGGTATCAATGGTACCGTTACCCTCGTCCACATCTGACAAGCTATCGTTGTCGTCGTCAGGGTCGACGTTGTCGTGCATTCCGTCACCGTCAGAATCAATCACAGTGATGTCCGGATCTACAGCATCGTCAATACCGTCTCCGTCAACGTCAACACATGCACCCACCGGAATCTCCCAGGTAACCGGGTCAGATGTGTCTGATCCACCCTGGCCGGTACCAGAGCTATCTATTAGCACAGCGGTAACATGTGCTGACTGGTGCCCCTCAATGCCGGGCATTAGCCGGTACGACAAAGTAAGCGATGGCCAGCTCACGAACGGGTATTGCACAAACAGCTCCGGGTTTGATACATGGGTGATTCGGAAATTCATTCCGGAAGTTTCTCCGTCGCCGTCGCTCACATTTTGAGCCCAGCCCGGAATTTCTATCAAACCGTCGCATGGGGTAGCGGTCGGTACTACACCAGCCTGAAAAGTTGGTGGGTTGTTGGGGGTGCCGTTGGCGGTGCCTATCGACGCGGCCACTGCTGTTGCTACCAGCGTAGCGCGGAAAAGAGTAGGGGAATTTTTCATGTTATAAACCTCAGCGTACAAAATATCCGACAGATTAGATTGTATTCACGGGTTCATTGCAAGGCGCTGTTTCACATCTGTTGTCAAACATGGTGATATTTTGCAAGCGCCTGCGGGGTTGCCATTCGGGCCACAGTCTGTGACTGGTTTTATGCTCTGGCTGATGGATACTGTTATCCCGTTTACCAGTGATGAACCGTGAAGTGTTGTGTCACCATCGGTGGTGCCGAATACGGTTGTGCGGTTGAACTTGTGCGTGGCATTGGGTAGTGGCTTCGCCATTCGCAAATATGGTGTCAACTTGGTGCAAACAAATGTTTCATAGGTGGAACAGTGGTAGGTTCGCGTGCCAACAGAAGGTACTGTATAGACAAGGTCAGGCTCCTGATAGCCTGCGCAACAGCTGGTCCGCTTCATTCTCGAAGTGGCGCGGGAAATGGAATAATAAGGCGATGTATGTCGTTATAAAAAAATATACAGGCGGTTTTTCCAGACAAGCCGTGTGTCTGGTTACCTTCATACGAAGGCATTACATCACTCCTCGCCTGATTCGGCCGGGTGTCTCTTTTGCAGTGCAAGCAGGTGATGTCGCCCACCTGATCTGCAAGCAGTACTGCGCTATATCCACTAAATGGCGAACTGCCATGGGTAATGCGGACTAGCGTGTACACCTTACCCTTTTATACCAATTCAGTGTCCCTGGAGAAGATTGTGTGCAGCTGGACTGCGGCGCCATTGTTCGCGGTCTGTGCGGTCAGAACATCTGCATCGTTTTGGGTAAAAATAATCAGTGAGCGACCACCTGTCGTATTTATTGCACTGGACCGCGCATTGTTGGCTGAAAAATTCATCGAACGGGTTCGCTCCACTTTAACTGATGTCGGTTATTGCCCGCACATCGTAGCGCTCACCGAGTCGACAGCGGAGCCCGTTATTGTCGGGGCGTTGCAGCAAGGGGCCGATCGGGTTTTATCACTGCCCACCTGCAGTGTCAGAATTTTTCGATCACTGGTGAAATCTCTGTTAACCGTTGATCATCGACAGATGTGCTTTGCGCCTTACGCATTTGATGTGCACACTCAAACCGTTTCTATCGGTAAAAAGGAAATACGGCTAAGGCATAAATCGTTTTCGTTTGCTCACTTTATGTTTGCAAACAATGGACGCACTATTCCAAAGGAAGATTTGCTACTGGAAATTTGGGGCTTGCAACAGGGGTATCAAACCCGGCGGGTAGAATCGCAGGTGAGTTATGTGAAGAAAAAGCTTTTTCTCGATGGCACCTATGGCTGGACACTGAAGCGTCGCGGGGGCTACGGGTTGTTTTCCAGTCAGGCGCAGGTGGCTGTTAGCAGGCCTGAAAAGCAGCTTTGACGTACTAAACAGATCTCTGCGCGTAGTGCAGTTAAACACTCGCCTGCCATCCATTGCAATTGCCTGCACGAATTACTACGCTTCACCATACAGATGCCAGCCTGCATTTCCACGATGCGTCGATCTGTTCATGCAAAGGCGTGCGTTACGCGGTGTTCCCTGTCAGGCGTTTGCGTATTTGTCGCCAACTTCCTCGCGCAGCGCGTGCGTATCGTAAAAAATGGACATAGACTCAAATTTCGAATTTTTGCTGAACTTGAAATAGTCGATACCCTGAAACACAATTTGCTCACCGCTGGCGAGTATCCAGTCGTATTCAAAGTGTGCAGCACCACTGTCGCTGTTTTCACCGAGAAGCACATCAAACACGGTGAGTTTACTGGCGTTTGATGCATTGCCAAGCTTTTTGAAAAAATCAGCTGCCAGCATCTTGCCCAAAAATGGCGAAAGCACGTATCCATCAGGCTCGAACATTTCGATGATGCCGTTGATATCGGAGGCGGTCATTCGTTCAAAATATTGTCTGATGTAGGAAACTTTGTCATCGGCTGTCATTGCCGGCCACCTGTCTGAAGTTACTTTGCATTGTACGGTTGGCAAGGGGATCTTGCCAGTCCGGGGAGCGTACTGAGTGCAATGAGAATGAATGTGCGTCGAGGCCAGGCAAGAACACCAACACTCTACGGAGGTAGAATCCCTTTGGTTTGAATTGCGTGAATTAACGCGTAGGTTCGCAGGGTGTAGCGCGTGGTGCGAGCCGCACCAAAGACGTGTGAGAGTAGCATGTGTTGCTTATGCTGGTGCGGTTTGCGTCGCTCACTAACACCCTACCCAATAGATTTCCCAGGGCTTGAATCGCGCAAGTGTACTAATACGAACTGAAAACACTGGTATCGTTATTTTTGTCGAATGCCAGTACATCATACCCCTCCGGTATCAGGCTGTTCATGCCCGGCGACATCATCGGCATACCCGGAGCGGTGAGGCCGACGATGTCGGGGCGGTCTGCAAGCAGCCTTTTTATATCGTCGACAGGTACGTGCCCTTCAATAACGTAGTTATCGATAATTGCGGTGTGACAGGACTTCAGCGAATTGTTATGCAGGCCATGTTTTGATTTGATCGAGTCCATTTCGTCGCTGTCAATTGTGCTTACGGTTATACCGGATGATTCGATATAGTCTACCCACTTTTGACAGCATCCACAGGTCGGGCTCTTATAAACAATCATCTGTGCACTGGTTGTTGTCTGTTCCGAAGTACAGGCGGACGCGACAGTGGCAAAAAAGATAAATGCTATTGCAGTTGTAAGTCGTTTTGTCACTAGTTTAATTACCTTGCCCGGATTGTACCGGAACTGAATACGATAGCTATACAGTTTAATGCTTTGTTCTGCAGGCCAGAAACATGCCCGGTGAAATTGCCGGGCATTGTGTTACTTCACAGGATTACGGCTATTCTGCTACAGATACAGCGCCTTTCATTCCCGCATCATAGTGACCAGGCAGCAGACACCCAAACTCAAAAGCGCCGCTTTCAGAAAATTGCCACATAATTTCCATTGTCATTCCCGGATCAACGTGAGCCATATAGGGCTCTTCGTGTTCCATGTTCGGAAACTTGATCATCATAGCTGCGTGGTCTTTCAGCGAATCAGCAGTACCGAGAACAAACTCGTGTTGCAGCTTTCCATGGTTGGAGACAATGAACTTAATAGTCTCGCCAGCTGTCACCTGAATGGCGTCAGGTGTGAAGCGCATGTTGTCATTCATGCTCACCTCAATTGTTCGATCGGGAGCGAGTGACGGATCGTATGAACCAAACTCGGTGGTCACAGCGTCGTATTCGAGAGCCTTTGAGGCCTCTTCATGCTTTTTTTTGCCGTGTCCATAGGTGGCCGTAACGGCTGTTGTGCAAATCGCAAGCAGAAAAATATTTGCGAATTTCTTCATGGGAATATCCTCAATCAGTCAGGTGTTGGTTACTCTGATTTCTCAATAGTGACAATCATCATCTTTCCGTCTTTCTCAACAACGGTGAATGAGACTTTGTCTCCCTTTTTGTATTGACTGATATCAGTACCTTCTTCGGT
>CALGNZ010000168.1 GCA_937957915.1 uncultured Granulosicoccaceae bacterium
AAACTATTCTTTGCCAAATCGATACTGAGAACTTTACAATCCTTCATGGACGCTTCCTCTGGTGAATGGTTGATTACACGCCTTCCATTTTGGCACATTGATGCCGGTAAAGGAGGGAGCGTCCATACCATCACCCTACAAGAGCAAGCTCACTGGAAACCCGACGCGTCAGCGAGCCCTATCTGCATGCAGCCGTGTTGACGCTGAGGGTTGCCATATACTCCAGAGATCTAAGGCCACGAGCATCCGCAGCCTCCTCAGCGTAACTACCCGCACGCCGTGGGAGCAGATCACCGATCCGCGAGCATGTCATATCTAAGAACGCTCTGAAATCGCATATAGCTATTCCCTGGGCCTTACTCTTAAGAACCTTGCAAAGCGTGGTTTACCGGATTCCGTGCGGCCCTGATATCGATAGGTCACCTGCGTACCTATTGGTGGCGGGGACTTTCTATCTGCATCGGACAATCCACTCCCCAGTCTGAAGGTTCTGCCCTGCGTATCAACTACGATTAATGACCCGGTCATTCCCTTGTATTTACCTTTACCGGGTTTGTAGCCCGTGACTATCGCTTCGTCATCCTGATGCGGCTTAAGCTTTAAAAACCCGCTATGTCTCATAGCGAAATACGGTTGATCAGCCCGTTGTAAAATTAACCCTTCACCACCCTGCGCTATTACCTTTGCCAACATGTCTTTCAGCTGCACGGTATTGGTAACCTGATGCTGAACTACCTGTTCAAGCCAGGCGGGTTGTTGACCGGCGAGCACTCCATTTAGCTGCGCCTGACGCTGTTGAAACCCGCCGTCGAGCTGCGGTGCATCGAATACCAGCAAACGGACTGAGCGCCATGCGTCATCATCAGGGTGTTCGTCTCTGATGGTTTGCATGAGCCTCTGGAATTGCCCTCTGCCAATCCAAAGCTCGCCGTCAAGCGCCAGATCATCAGGCAGGGCATCAGTAAACCAGGCCGGCGCGTGATAGATGTTGCCGCTCCTCGATAGTAACTGTTGACCATTCCACCAGACCCTGGCGCCATCATATTTTTCGCTGACCAGAAAATCCGCTACAACGGTGCCATCGCGGTAGGTTTGCGCCAGCGACAGAGGCGGTTTTCTACCCGGGCCGACGACTGCTCGATCAGACGGACTTACAAGCGGTGTATTTAATGACAGCGCTGTATTTGTCGATGTGACAAAACCATCGTCAGAAACCAGCGGAGAGGAAATACTGCAAAGCACTACAAAGATAGGGAATTTCAAGCTACTACTACCTGCACAACTGCTGTGAACTACAGACACAAATAAAGATCTATACGGCGGTTACTTTCAATCGACCTGATCACAATTGCAATAAATATTGGCATATCTGCCGATAGATTTAACCCCGATTCGGCTGCTGGAAAAGTACTTTGCACAAACATCAAGATAGCGAAACAGGGTGATTCTATGATAGACTGGACGGCCGGTCTGCGGTTTGAGAAGGTTTTTTCCCAACCCGCTGACCATTGCCAGTAGCGCTGCCTGGAGCGCAGATTCGCAGATTTTGTACGCCGTTGAATCGATACTTCAGTCAGCACAAACGCGCGTAACAATCGTTAGTGCAAGTGGTTTCGCAGCAATTTGCCAAGCAAACCTCATGTTTGCTCAAATTCGACGCTTTTTTGTTTGAATTCGACCGTCCCATGCTAAACTGGCAGGCCGGAAGGGCTCCGAAACCGTATAAAACAGATGTCTGCTGGCAGCCGTACTGGTAGCGATAAAGCAAGTAGCGACAAACAAGTAACGAAAAAAGAGCAGTAAACAATACTGTCGAGCACAGTGAGCACGGGCCCGGCTAAAGCGGGCCGCAACAACGACTAGGTCTGCAGCCGGTGCTAACCCGGCACGAATCTTAACGGCAGACCGCTTCATTCAGGGTCATACAATATGCCGAAAAATTTCCCCGCACCTCAGGGACTCTACGATTCAGCCCTGGAGAAAGACAGTTGTGGTATCGGCTTTGTTTGCAATATAAAAGGCAAACCTTCCAATCAAATTTTGCGCGATGCCGAGCGCATGAACTGCTGTATGGAACATCGCGGTGGTGTTGGCTACGAAACCAACACTGGCGACGGCGCGGGCATACTCACAGCATTACCCCATCAACAACTTGAAACACTGGTGCGCGAAGCGTTCGATGCTCAATTGCCAGAGAGCGGTATGTATGGAGCGGGTATTGTGTTTATGCCACTCGACGAAGCCGAACAGGCACGTTGCATGGCAATCGTCGACGAAGAAATTGCCGCCGAAGGTCAGCGACTGATAGGCTGGCGTACACTGCCAACAGACCCGGAAGGAGCAAACATTGGCGTTGCCGCCCGTGGTGCAATGCCTGTCTTTAAGCAACTCATCATTGGCGCAGGGCCAGACGCTTCAGCTGACACTAATCAGGAGAGCTTTAATCAGGAGAGCTTTGACCAGGAAAGCTTTGAGCGCAAACTTTACCTGATTCGAAAGCGAACCACTAACCGCCTGCGGCTCGACAAGGCGTTGTCTGACGACAGTTCTTTCTATATCTGTTCGCTGTCTTCTCGCGTCATCGTATTCAAAGGCATGCTGACTCCTGATCAGCTGTTTCCTTTTTACCTCGATCTACAACGCGACGACTTCGAAACGCATCTGGCCATTGTGCACTCGCGTTTTAGCACCAATACATTCCCCTCTTGGGAACGCGCTCAACCCAATCGCTTCATGAGCCACAACGGAGAGATTAACACTCTGCTTGGCAACATCAATGCAATGAACTCGCGCGAAGGTATAGCGGTCAGCCAACAGTTTGGCGATGACATAAAAAAACTCTACCCGGTTGTTGCACCCGACTGCTCTGACTCCGGCACCTTCGACAATGTGCTTGAGTTTTTGTTGATGAATGGTCGCAAGTTACACGAAGCAGTGATGCTGATGATTCCGGAAGCCTGGCAACATCACGCAACTATGCCTCAGGCCAAACGCGACTTCTACGAGTACCACTCCTGCTTAATGGAACCGTGGGACGGCCCTGCCTCAATAGCGTTCACTGACGGTAAAACTATTGGTGCAATACTCGATCGCAACGGTCTTCGACCTTCGCGCTACTACATCACATCAGACGACAAGTGCATCATGGCGTCAGAGGTAGGTGTTGTTGATGTTGACCCTGCGACCATTATTGAAAAAGGCCGATTGCAGCCTGGCCGTATGTTTTTGATTGATTTCGAGCAGGGTCGAATGATTCCTGACGACGAAGTCAAGCTCGAGGTTGCCAACCGCAGACCCTATGGCGAGTGGCTTAAAAACCAGCGTATAGAGCTGTCTGAACTGCCGCAACATCCGCATCATAGTCTGGATGCTGAAACACTGATGCAGCGCATGCGTGCGTTTGGCTATACGCAGGAAACCCTGCAATTTATGCTGCAACCGATGGTTACCGAGCTCCGCGATCCGGTCGGATCAATGGGTAACGATGCCGCCTTGGCTGTAATGTCGCACAAGCCACGTATGCTGTACGACTACTTCAAGCAACGCTTCGCACAGGTAACCAACCCTGCTATAGACGCGATTCGTGAAGAAGTTATCATGGCGCTCGGTTGCTACATCGGGCCCGAGAGCAATGTGCTTGAAACAACCGAGCAACACGCGCACCGGCTGAACATTCCTCACCCGATTTTAAGCAATCAGGAACTCGCGTCACTGCGCAAACTGGATTATCGCGGCTGGAGCTCTACGGTAATCGACATCACTTTTCCTTCGGGTTCCGGCAAAGCTGGTTTGCAAGAGGCCCTTAAGAGAGTCAACGAGCAGGCCCAGCAGGCAATCAATGACGGCAAAAGTCTGATTATTCTGTCTGACAGAAACGTCAGCGCAGATCGCGTTGCGATTAGTGCTCTGCTCGCCGTAGGCACCGTACATCATCATTTAAACGCGCTGCACGAACGCAACCGCATTGGCCTGGTAATAGAAACCGGTGAAGCACGTGAAGTGCACCATCACTGCCTGCTGGTAGGCTTTGGTGCTGATGCAATTAACCCGTATATCGCCTACGAAGCCTTGTGGAACGCACGAGCCGAAGGCCAACTCAACGACGTTGAGCACATCAACTCTGATGAAGACATCGTCGCCGCCTACAAAAAAGCGTCGGGTAAAGGCATTCTGAAGGTGATGGGCAAAATGGGTATCTCCACCCTGCAGTCCTACAAGGGCGCCCAGATATTTGAGATTGTCGGTCTTGCACCTGAAGTGGTAGACCTCGCTTTTGTCGGTGCGGCAAGCCGGGTGAATGGTGCTGATCTCGAAGTTATCGCAGAAGAAATGCAGCTGCGGCATCGGGCTGCATTTCCTGAAAAGAATGTCGCATCGATTTCTATATTGCCCAACCCTGGTGACTTCCACTGGCGGCGGCATGGCGAGACTCACATGTGGGAGCCCGCATCAGTTGCCAACCTGCAGGTCGCTGCACGCACCAACAGCGAAGACGCTTACTGGAAATTTGCCGAGCAAACCAACAACGAAAATACGCGCAACGCTACACTGCGTGGACTGCTTAAATTCAACACATCGGTCAATGGCGGCTCAATACCACTGGATGACGTTGAGCCTGCGTCAGAGATTGTTAAGCGCTTTGCCACTGGTGCAATGAGCTTTGGCAGTATCAGCGCCGAGGCACACGAAACACTCGCCATCGCCATGAATCGTATCGGTGGTAAATCAAACACTGGTGAAGGCGGTGAAGACGCCAAGCGATTCATACCACTGGCCAATGGCGACTCCAAGCGATCCGCCATCAAGCAGGTAGCCAGCGGACGCTTTGGCGTCACTATCAACTATCTGTCAAACGCCGATGAACTGCAGATCAAAATTATTCAGGGTGCCAAGCCAGGTGAAGGTGGCGAGCTTCCCGGTGGCAAGGTTGATGACTACATCGCACAGCTCAGACACTCGACACCCGGCGTTGGCCTGATCAGCCCGCCGCCACATCACGATATCTACTCTATCGAAGATATGGCGCAGCTGATCCATGATTTAAAGAACGCCAATCCTGAAGCACGTATCAGTGTAAAACTGGGCTCTGAAGTCGGTGTTGGAACCGTCGCCGCAGGGGTAACCAAAGCACTGGCAGATCACATCGTCATTGCAGGTGATTCAGGTGGTACCGGTGCCTCCCCACTGACATCGATAAAACACGCCGGTGTGCCATGGGAGCTTGGCATTGCCGAGACTCACCAGACACTGGTACTGAACAACCTGCGTTCAAGAGTGGTGTTGCAAACAGACGGTCAGATCAAAACCGGCCGCGATGTTGCCATTGCTGCTCTGCTGGGCGCTGAAGAAATCGGGCTGGCCACAGCACCATTGATTGCTCTGGGCTGCATTATGATGCGCAAATGTCATTTGAATACCTGCCCGGTTGGTATCGCCACGCAAGACAAAGAACTGCGCAAGAAATTTACCGGCCAGCCAGAACATGTTGTGAACTACGTGTTTATGGTTGCCAAGGAACTGCGCATGATTATGGCAGAGCTTGGCTTTCGCACCTTCAACGACATGGTTGGTCGCGTCGATGCACTGCTGGTTGACGATGCTCTAAGACACTGGAAATCGAAAGGCCTTGATCTGTCGCCACTGCTGACACAAGTTGAGGAGCCAAAAGACTTCCTCGGCTCGTATCAGGTACATAACCAGGACCATGGTCTCGACAAGGCACTTGATCAGAAACTGATTGAGCTTGCAGCACCCGCATTAAAGTCAGGCGAAAAGGTGTACGAGGAATTGCCACTGATCAACACCAATCGCGTAGTCGGTGGCATGTTGTCGAATCGAATTATTCGCGATGTCGGCCCACAGATGCTCGAAGACGACACCATCCACTTTAAATTTAAGGGCAGCGCCGGACAAAGCTTTGGTGCCTGGCTTGCGAAAGGCGTTTTGCTTGAAGTGGAAGGTGACGCCAATGACTTTGTAGGCAAAGGATTATCAGGTGGTCGCATCGTCGCCTACCCGTCCAGACAAAGTCCTTTTAAAGCGGAAGAAAATGTAATCGCCGGCAACGTCATTCTGTATGGTGCCACCAGCGGAGAGTGCTTTTTGAACGGTATTGTTGCCGAACGTTTCTGTGTTCGAAACAGCGGAGCCAGCGCAGTTGTTGAAGGTGTTGGTGACCACGGCTGCGAATATATGACAGGTGGCCGTGCTGTTATTCTTGGACGTACCGGGCGCAACTTTGCCTCGGGCATGAGCGGCGGTATCGCCTACGTTTGGGATACTGAAAACCGCTTCAAAGAGCGCTGCAATATGGACATGGTAGATCTTGACGAACTGGTAGAGGCAGAAGACATTCAGGATCTGAAAAGCCTGATTGAAAAACACCGCGACTACACGGGCTCATCGGTTGCTAGCAACATTTTGTCAGACTGGGACAACCAGGTAGGCCATTTTATCAAGGTAATGCCACGCGACTACAAACGGGTACTGCTACAAACTAAAGCTGCGGCGGCGCCGAACCCTGAACCAGTGGTCGCCTGACCAGCAATACAGGCCACGCTTTAGAAACTGCGCTTGCAGCTTGTTACGCAAGCGCGTTCAGAAAGCATTTAATCACGGCACTGAGTGAACGCAGCCAAACGGTTGCAGATGACACAAGCAATGACACGAACCCGGTTCGGGTCGGGAACAAAACATCATGGGCAAACATACCGGTTTTATCGAAATCAAGCGTGAGGTAGCGGCATACCGTGCACCACTTGAGCGTACGCTCGACTACACCGAAATTTATACCGATCACGAGCAAACGCGGCTGCAGCAACAGGGTGCCCGCTGCATGGATTGCGGTGTACCGTTTTGCCAGTCTGACGACGGTTGCCCAATCCATAACCTGATTCCGGAGTGGAATGATCTGGTGTATCGCAACCAGTGGCGCGACGCGCTCGATCGCCTGCATCAGACCAATAACTTTCCTGAGTTCACTGGCAGAGTTTGTCCGGCTCCGTGCGAGGGCGCTTGCGTGCTCGGTATATCAGACCCGGCCGTCACCATTAAGAACATCGAAATGGCGATCATTGACCGTGGCTTCGCTGAAGGCTGGGTAATACCGCAGGTACCACTGACCAGAACCGGTAAGAAAGTCGCCGTCATCGGTTCCGGACCAGCTGGTCTGGCAGCCGCTGCACAACTGAATAAAGCCGGTCATCTGGTCACCGTCTACGAACGCGCTGATCGTGTAGGCGGACTGTTGATGTATGGCATTCCAAATATGAAACTCGATAAAGACTTTGTCGTTAATCGCAGAGTTGAAATGCTTCGCACAGAGGGCGTTGAGTTTCTGGTGAACCAGGATATCGGCGACGGCAGCGATGGCACGGTTGATATCAGATCATTAAAAGAAAGCTACGATGCCGTGCTGTTAAGCACGGGAGCGACAGTACCTCGTGATCTGTCGATACCCGGACGAGAGTTAAGCGGTGTGCATTTCGCGATGGACTTTTTAACCAAAAACACACGCAGCCTGCTCGACTCAAACCACAGTGACGACAACTATATCTCCGCCAAAGACAAAGATGTAATTGTTATTGGTGGTGGCGACACGGGTACAGACTGCATCGCCACCTCATTGCGCCACGGCTGCAAAAGCCTGGTCAATTTTGAACTGTTCCCGCAAGCACCCGCAACGCGTGCAGATGACAACCCGTGGCCGACCTGGCCAAAAATCTATCGCACTGACTACGGCCACGAAGAGTCCGCTGCCACGTTTGGTGACGACCCTCGGGTGTATCAGATTTCATCACTCGAGTTTGTCGGCGACAATGGCAAGCTGACCGGCGTTAAAACCGTTGAGGTTGATTTTAAAGACGGTAAGTTCGTGCAGCGCGAAGGCACCGAAAAGGTTTGGAAAGCTGATCTGGTGTTATTGGCTATGGGTTTTCTCGGGCCAGAACACCACTGTTCTGATCCTCTGGAAATTGACTACGACAGCCGCTCTAACTACCAGGCAGAGCATGGAAAGTTTCATACCTCTGTTGAAGGCATATATGCAGCAGGCGATTGCCGGCGCGGGCAGTCACTGGTTGTGTGGGCGATCAATGAGGGCCGGGAAGCCGCTCGCGAGATTGACCGCGAATTGATGGGCACCACTTACCTGCCCTGATCTATACGTTGTGATCAATACGTTGCCCGCACTCTCTGTTTAAACCGGTCATCAAGCGTGATGACCGGTGCACTTTTGCTTCACTAACCGCATTACCTCATAGCATTAACGATGATGGCGGTCACCTCAAAGAGGCTACACCACACACCGTTTTTACTCACGCATCTACACAGATGCATCTACACCAGCGGCAACATTCGTCGGCGCTCACCGTCAATAGCACTGAGTGCATTGCAGAACGCAGGTGCCAATGGCGGCACACCTATTTCCCCGACACCGCCGACCGCACTGTCAGACGCAACCATTTCCACTTGTATACGCGGCGCATCCGCCATGCCGACTACCCGGTAGTCATGGAAGTTACTTTGCACAACACCTCCGTTTGCAATATCACACTTGCCGTACAAAGCAGCAGACAAGGCAAAATTAACTGAGCCCTGCACCTGCGCTTCGATAGCCTGTGGATTCACTGCCACGCCGCAATCGACTGCACACCACACGCGATGTGCCCTGGGACCTGCAGGGGTAATAGATGCCTCGACCACTTGCGCTACCGTGGAGCCAAAGCTGTGCACCATCGCAACACCCATTGCACGGCCCTGCTCATCTGCACCGGAGCGCCAAGCGGACATCTCGGCTACTTTGGCCAGCACTCTGGCTGCAGGTGTATTGTCGTCAACCAGACTCAGGCGATATTCAAGCGGATCAACGCCGGCCGCTACAGCCAGTTCATCAATAAAGCTTTCAACAAAAAAGCCGTGCTGCGAGTGTTCAACACTGCGCCAGAACCCGACCGGAACCGGATGGCCCTGATCGGCAAAGCTGACATCGACGTTGTCGATGCCATAGGGTGGTGCAACGGCTTTAACGTTCATCTCTTTGCCGTAGCTTCGTGAGCGCCACAGTGCAGGTTTACCGTTGTCAGCTAAAGCGCCTTCAAACTGCGCCATCACCATGGGTCGGTATACATCGCTGCGAGTATCAGTTTCACGTGACCAGATCGTCTTAACCGGCTTGCCGGTATCCACCGCGATACGCACCGCCTGCACCAGCCAGCTCAACGGCTCGTCACCCGACATGCTAAATGCCACCCGGCGGCCAAAACCACCACCCATCTGGCGTGCATGGAAAACCACGTCATCCAGATCGACACCGGCTTCTTTTGCTGCACGTGCTTTTGCCATTAGCGGGTTTTGCACGCCAGCCACGATATGCAGCTTATTGTCTTCCTGCCATACGGTGGCGTTCATCGGCTCAAGGCTCGCGTGTGCCAGGTAAGGCACCAGATACTCTGCCGACAGACTTGCTTTTATATCCTGTGGTGTACCGACATTCATACCGCTGACTAAATCACCGGCGAGCGCATCGCGTTGTTTAGTGATTAATGACTCGGTACTCATGTTGTCGTTCTCGTGACTCTCACGAGTGAACTTAGCGGTACGCACGGCTTTCTCTGCGCGCCATGGATTGTCAGCGACTACCGCCACGCCATCGGGCACAATTAGTACATCGCTAACACCGCGGCTGCCTTTTACCTCATCAATGTTATCTATTGATTTAACCTGTGCACCAAACACACCACTGGTTACAACTGCGGCGTATTGCATTCCGGGCACGTCGGCATCAATACCGTAATCCGCATTGGCAATTACTTTGGCGGGTACATCAACACGTTCAATTGGCTGACCAACAAAGCGGTAGTCTTCAGGTGACTTGAGCTTTATGTCGTCCGGGCTATCTATATTAGCTGCAGCTGCGGCCAGTTCGCCATAGGATAGCGATTTGCCGGTCTCAGCATGTACCACCATACCGGCCTCTGTGGTTAGTGAGTCTTCAGATACACCGAGTTGTTTTGCTGCCGCACTCACCAGCATGTGTCGTGTTGCCGCAGCGGCGTTGCGCATGGCATCCCACCCGGTAAAGCGCACCGCGGAACTACCACCGGTCATTTGCGCTTTCATTAAATCGCCCATGCGATAGAAGCCATTTTCCAACAGCGTGCTGGCCCAATCGGGTGGTGTCATCATTTCGCGCACAAAGCCTTCAAAGACTTTGCCATTGGAATAGGCCGGGTCTGCTGGCGCCTGCTCAACCTGCATTTGCGACCAGTCAGCGTCGAGCTCGTCTGCCACAATTTGCATCAGCCCGGTGGCGCTGCCCTGCCCCATATCGGTATGCGGGTTTACAACAATAATTTTGTTGTCGGCGGTAATTCGCATCCACAGATTGATATGTGTTGAATCCGCAGCGTCATGGCCATCACGCTGAACGCCAAGCCGATTGTGCGTCAGCAAATGTGCGCCGAGCCCACCAACGCCGAGTAACAGGCCGCCACCGACAGTGGCCCCGGTAATCATAAAAAGCCGTCTGGTCAGCCCCATTACACCAACTCCTTTGCAGCTGACTTAATTGCAGCACGAACCCGGTCATAAGTGCCACAACGACACAGGTTGGTCATTGTCGCTTCGATGTCTTCATCAGTTGGCTGTGGATTACTGTTCAACAAAGCGACCGCCGCCATCTGCATGCCTGACTGACAATAGCCACACTGTGGCACCTGATGCTCTATCCAGGCTTGCTGCACCGCGTGAGGAGCATCTGCAGTGCCGATGGATTCGATGGTGTTGATCTTCTTGCCAACAGCAGCGCTGACCGGATAAGAGCACGATCGCACCGGGGCACCATCGATATGCACCGTGCAGGCGCCACACAGACCAAGCCCGCAACCAAATTTGGTTCCACGCAGCGCGGTTTCTTCGCGCAGCGCCCACAGCAGCGGCATGTCGGGTTCTATGTCAAGCGAGTGCTCTACATCGTTAACAGTCAGTTTAATCATTGCAGGCGGGGGCCTTATTGGTAGTGGTTACTTGGGAAAAGTGCGAGTGTGAGTAATTAGACAATCAGACGTTGATACGTCTTTGTCGGGCTGCCGTCTTTATTTGCTCGATAAATTGCTGTGGTTGTGCCAGATACAACTGAAGATCTGCGCCCACATCAGATACTGATTGATCGTGACGGGTACTCCATAACACCAGCTCAATCAGCACCGGCGCCAGATCCAGTCCTTTCTCAGTCAGCAGATAGCGTTTGTCACCAGCGAGCTGCTCAACAATGCCCGCGGCCTCAAGACTGGCCAGACGAGTGGACAGCGTATTGGTGGCGACCTTTTCCGGTGAATTGAGTAACTCACTAAACGTTGCACGTGATGAAAAAAGAAGGTCACGAATGATGACTAGAGTCCATCGATCACCCAGCACGTTTAGTGCACAGTGAATTGGACAGTCAGATCTCCGGGAATTTCTAGCCATGGGTACCCTCCTGCGGGAAGAGTAGTCATATTACTTTCAAATTGCAAGTTGCAAGTAATTTGCCTGTCTGACCGAAACTCCGCCAGGCGAGAGCACACTTCCCGGTGATATGTCAGGTGTCAAAATGCTTCAGGCAGGAGGAGTTTCCGAATCGAACCGCCTCGGGCAAGCTTCAGTCAAAGGGTCAGTAGCCTGTAACGAACAGGTACCGAGGACACCCACAGTATTGTTTCTGCTCGCGTCACTCACCGACACCCGGCTTCCGATCGCAAAAGACTTTTTGCTTCGTTTTTGGTCTTTTTAAAGAATGAAGCCCCCGGGCAGGGATATCCTTATGGAACGACAACAATGTTTCCCGTGTGATTTTTATCGATAAACGCTTGCTGAGCTTCATGTAACTGTGCCAGCGGATAAGACGCAGCCAGCATCGGCTTCACTTCATTTTGTTCTATGTAGCCAATGAGGCTGGTGAAGATAGTCGGGGGTATGACTGTGGACCCGGTGAAGGTGAGATCACGCAGATAGAAGGTTCGCAGATCAAGCTCGACAATAGGCCCGGCAATCGCACCGGAACAGGTATAGCGACCGCCACGCTCCAGCACATCAATGACAGAACCAAAATAGTCTCCACCAACGATGTCTACCACAACCGAGACGGTATCCGCACCAATGGACTCTTGCAGCGCTGCTGCAAGATTTTCAGGGTTTCGCGGCAGCACTGCATCAGCGCCCAGCGATTTTACACTTGCATGCTTTGCTTCTGAAGCCAGTGCCACCACACGCGCACCGCGTCGCCGGGCCAGCTGAACTGCTGCCGATCCGACACCCCCGGACGCACCGGTCACCAGGACTGTGTCGCCCGCAGCGACTTCGGCACGTTCCAGCATACCTTCCGCTGTCGTATAAGAGCACGAGAAGGTAGCAAGCTCGGCGTCCGTCAGAGCGCTGTTGATGGCACCAACATTTTTCCAGTGCGCGGTGGTGTATTGCGCAAAGCCGCCATTGCATTCAGACCCGAAGTAACCAGTGTTGTTTTTATTGAGTGGATCTTGCCAGTCGCGCAGCCAGCAATCGACAAGGACCCTTTTACCAAGTAGCGATTGATCGGCTGCACTTCCACACGCGACTACCTGCCCGACCGTATCCGCACCCTGAATCCGTGGAAAGGTAATAGGCGCACCGCCCCATGACGGATCTTCTTCACCGACGGTATCGTAAGCAGCGCCGGTAGTCGCCTCGGATACTGTCTTTGAATACCATCCGGTACGGGTGTTTACATCAGTATTATTGAGACCACAGGCGCCAACTTTTATTAGCACTTCATGATCTGCCGGCTCAGGGGTGGGCCAGTCTTCATGGAACTCAAGTGCCTCGAGCCCACCATGACCGGTCAGCACAAAAGCATTCATCGTTGGCGGTATCGCTGTTGTCACTGGAGTCACCTGTGTAGGTAGCGATATGGATAGCACGACGTGTTGCCCCATTTCTCGCCGCTGCACCATAGCATAGTCCATGTGCAGTTAGCGCCACACTACTAACGCTGCCAGAGCTTCTGAACCAGGCGTGCTCTGACAGCGTCAGAATTGATAGTTATCGGTGCTGTGGCAGCGCTTCTATGGTTCCGAGTCCTCCGTAGTCGGCTTCCCCAGAGCCCAGTAAAGCAACGGGCCAAAAGAGCCCAGTACAAGGGTAATCGCCGCATACCCCCACGGGTTACGACCGCGTTTTTTTGCATCCGGAAAAATCCACATCAAGAGCAGAATGCAGGCGATCACCAGATCCGCAAACACCTGCCAGCCGGCCGGGCTATGCCTTTGATAGTCGATCACACCGACGTATCCCACTTTGTAAACCGCGTAAATGCTCAACACCGTAAACGGAATCAGCATTGCGATGGCAATCGTCTTTTTAGTCATAATGGTCTCTAAATTGAGGCTAAAGGAACAAACGGGTCTGATACGACTGTGAGCCAAACCCGTTATCCATTCAATTACCCGCAAGGTTATTGAATGCTGCCACTTTTGCCGCTTTAATGATTGAGCTGCAGCCAGCAGCGAACTCGAAAATGTGTGGCCTGATGAATACCCAGCAAAGTGAATTTACCAGCAGTCTTCGCGAGTGGCGGCGCTATCGAAAGATGTCACAACTTGATCTGGCGGTTGCCGCGGATGTCTCACAACGGCACGTAAGCTGGCTAGAAACCGGCCGCAGCCAACCCAGCCGCGACATGGTGCTGCGACTGGCCGATGCGATGGAAGTACCACTGCGAGACCGCAATCAAATTCTCAATGCCGCAGGTTTCGCTGCTATCTACACCGAAAGCGGCCTCGATGAACCGTCTATGGAATCTGTCAGGCAGGTACTCAACGATATTCTGTCGCACCACAATCCCTACCCGGCGTTTGTTCTGGATAGATACTGGAATATTCAAATGCTCAATGTATCGGCCGAGCGCTTGTTCGCAATTGCCGGGGATCCACAGGCGCTTTGGGATGCTGTCGGTGATACCGGCGAACGTAACATCGCACTGCTAACGGTGCATCCGAATGGCTTGCGACAGTTTATTAGTAACTGGGATTCTATAATCGGGCAGTTTATGCGGCGCCTGAAAAACGAAGCGACCGACTCGGGTGATGCAAAGGTAGTGCAGCGCTACAAGCAACTCGAGAGCATGGTAGATATACCGAACACCCAGCCAACCGTTGAGTTATTGCCAATGATGCCACTGAAATTTGTACTTGGAGAAGTATCCCTGAGTCTGTGTTCTGTAATCTCGTCTTTTGGTACAACGCAGGATATTACCGCCAACGAACTTCGCATCGAAACGTTTTATCCGACAGACGAAATCACCCGGGCTGTGTTAACCAATTCTTTGGATTCGGTTTCCGGGCAAGGATTGGGCGGATGAAAGAAGAGTATGGCGTGGGGATTTAGTGCTGTGTATGACACACGGTGGATGCGCAAGCTTATCCACCCTACACTGACTACATTCAATGCACGTTTCGAATTAACCGTTGGGTGGATAAGCCTGCGCATCCACCAACAGAGTAATATCTCTATCTATAACAACGACTGTCGCTATGTAATCAGCGGTTGGTAAAAATACGGTCAAGCACACCACAAAACCATTCCTTTTGCGCAGGATTATGCAACTCATTATACCGACTGGCCTGCTCTTTTGACTGCGCACCGTCAGCGTTGTAAAACTCGCCAGCCCAGTCTGCATTTTGCCACTCACTGAACATGGCCTGTGATACTTCAGGATGAAACTGAAATGCAAAAGCCTGTTCGCGATAATGAAATGCCTGATGCGGAAATCGGGTTCCAGTCGCAAGTTCGGTACAACCCGGCGGCAATGTAAAGCCCTGAAAGTGTGCCTGTACCATATGCAGGGGTTTAGTTATCCAGCTATTGCTGGCTGCGTTTGATGGATAGACCGGCTCATAACCAAACTCGCACATACCCTCTGCGTGCTGACTAACTTCTCCGCCCAATGCATGCGCGAGCAACTGTGCACCGAGGCAAATACCAATTACAGGTATATCGGCAGCAATACAGGACTGTATCCAGTCGACTTCTTTTTGCAGATAAGGGAGGGTATCCAGTTCGGTTACGTTCTGTGCTCCACCCATAATAATCGCACCACGCATGCCATTAGATGAACTGATGTCAACTAAACCATAATCAGGCTCATCTGCCTCAAACGGATAGCAATGTTCAATACCGAAACCACGTGAGGCCAGATAAACACTCGCAATATCATCCAGATCACCGTGGTGATGACGAACGATTACAATGTTAGATTTTTTCGTCATAACCACTCAAACAAGACTATTTCGTTATTCAGACCGAACCGCAATTCAGACCCTGCTTCAGGCCTGGTGACAGGACTTACCATGCAGGTCAGGTCATTTTAAATTCTTCAAGATGATTATTGATATGCATTACATGAGCACGCGCGTACTCATTCTTTTGCAGTGAGCCATAGGCGAAGTGCGGTTGCAGCGGTTCCTCAAACGCTTCAAATTTCTGCAGTGACTCTACCAGCCGTTGCAATGATGCTGTCGGATCTGCATTAGCTGTCTGAATGCTCTCGCCGGGTATTGCCTCTTCCAGATTGTGCGTCATTTTGCCTCTGGCGTGGAACACTGAAAACGCCAGTTGCCCGACAGTATTCTGAAACACCGGTGATTTCATTTGCGGAAAGCCTGCCATTGAAAATTCAATGCTCTGCGCCAGATGATTAAACGTTCTGGCAACATCCCACGAACCGGATGCGTGAAGCGCGTCTATATTCAGCTTGCTCAGTCGCTCAAGTGTCAGATCGATAGCCAGTTGGGGATGATCTCTGTGTTTGTTGAGCCAGAGGTATCCCCCTGCAGTTACGCTTGCAATACCGGCCGCAGCTAACAGTTTTATTGATGAACGACGATCCATTGCATTCTCCGACTTGAGTTCAATAACACTATCACAGGCCTGTTAGCCGACCAACCAGATAGCTACTAAGGCACGGCCCTAATAGTCCGCGCGCCCACGTAACTGCTTTAGTCTGCTGTGCTTGGTTTTACTGTCCATGCGTTTTCGTTGCGAGCTTCGTGTTGGCCTGGTGGGGCGCCGCGCTTTTTCGACGGCCGTGGCATCCTTGATCAACTGCAACAGCCGGTCTAGTGCGTCCTGCCGATTTTGTTCCAGAGTGCGATACTGCTGAGCCTTTAGAATCAAAACGCCTTCTTTACTGATGCGGCTGTCTCGTAGCGCCAGCAGCTTTTGTTTGTAAAAGTCTGGCAGTGATGACGCCGAAATATCAAAGCGCAAATGTACCGCAGAAGAGGTTTTATTGACCTTCTGCCCGCCTGATCCCTGCGCACGGATTGACTGCAGCTCAATCTCTGACTCCGGAATCGACACATTACTGGAAATTTGCAACATCACATTAACTCTACAAAGGGCTCGGCTTCAGGACAAACTCGATACAACCGTTTGCACAATCTCTTCCAGACCCTGATCGATATTCACAGAAATAACATCTGGCTCGCCTGTCGGGCTTTCTAAAGCCGCAAACTGGCTTTCCAGAAGTGACGTTGGCATAAAGTGCCCTTCGCGTTTTTGCATTCGGCTTAGAATGAGCTGGTGAGACCCGTCAAGAAACACGAATCTTGTACACTGGTGCGCGGTACGAAGCCTGTCGCGATAGATCCCCTTCAGCGCAGAGCACGACACGATGCAAGCGGATTGTGTTTGAAGGCAGTGCATTGACCGCTCGACGATAGCACTGAGCCAGGGGAATCTGTCTTCATCGGTAAGTGCGTGGCCCTGGCGCATTTTTTCAACATTGGCAACCGGATGCAGCTCATCAGCTTCGATAAATGCCGCCCCGAGTTCAGACGCCAACCGCAGCCCTACGCTGGACTTTCCGCACCCTGCAACCCCCATCACCACAATCAAACCGTCAATCGTATTCATTTTTTTGTCTTTGAACATGCCCGGGCCTGAGCCGTAATTGGTCGAGACATCAGTCAGCAATTACCGGATAATAGTGTAAAGCAACGAGGAATATCATGTTTAACGCAACATCACTTTTTGATTTGACCGGCAAAACTGCGCTGATCACCGGTTCGTCCCAGGGTATTGGCTACGCCCTGGCTGCAGGTCTCGGCAGTGCCGGTGCGCAAATTATCTTAAACGGACGTGACAAAGCAAAGCTCGACAGCGCCGCCGCGAATCTGAAAAAAGAGGGCATCAACACTCAGCAGTCGGTATTCGATGTCACGGATCACAAAGCCGTGGCCGACGCCGTTAATGCCATTGAAAGCGATGTAGGTGCGATTGACATTCTGGTCAACAATGCCGGTATGCAACATAGAACACCGCTGGAAGATTTTGACCCGGCCATGTTCGACAAACTGTTACAGACCAACGTTGCCTCTGTTTTTCATGTAGGTCAGGCAGTCGCGAAGCACATGATTGCAAGAAAAGCCGGCAAAATCGTAAACATAGCTTCCGTACAATCCGCTCTGGCAAGACCGGGTATTGCACCTTACACTGCCACCAAAGGTGCAGTAACCAATCTAACCAAAGGCATGGCGACCGACTGGGCCCCACACGGCCTGCAGGTTAATGCCATCGCTCCCGGCTATTTCGACACACCACTCAATGCCGCGCTGGTGGCAGATTCGGACTTTAGCGCCTGGCTGGAAAACCGCACACCTGCACGACGCTGGGGTCAGTTACCCGAGTTAGTCGGCGCATGTATCTTTCTGTCGAGTGATTCGGCAAGTTTCGTTAATGGACACACTCTGTTTGTCGACGGGGGAATTTCAGCCTGCTTGTAGTGACTGCTGCCAGCAATACCTCTCTGCCAACTTTGAAATAGAACGGTATCGATATGTCAGAACAAGGCTCAACATCACCCGACCTGATCCTCAAAGGCGGTCATGTCATTGACCCGGCTCAGGGCATCAACGACGTCAGAGATATTGCCTTTAATGACGGCAAAGTTGTTGCTGTCGAGCCTTCGATTACCGGCGGTGCAGGCACCACGGTTAAAGATGTATCCGGCACCTATGTCACCCCTGGCCTGATTGATCTGCATACGCACGTTTATTGGGGAGGCACATCACTTGGCATTGATGCAGAAGAGTTTTGCCGCAAGAGCGCGGTTACAACCGCAATTGATACCGGGTCTGCCGGCCCCGGTAATTTTGCCGGATTTCGCAAGCACGTTATTGAACCATCAGAGGTTCGCATTCTCGCCTACCTGCATATATCTCACGCAGGTATCTTCGGCTTTTCCAATCGAGTAATGGTAGGTGAAAGTGAAGAACTGCGGTTAATGGATCCGCGTACCGCCGTAGAAGTTGTCGAGGCCAACCGCGACACGATCATCGGTATAAAAGTTCGCCTTGGCAGATACGCGTCGGGCATACATGGCATGACGCCTTTCGGTTACGCATTGCAAGTGGCAGAAGAAGTAAACCTGCCGCTGATGGTACATATTGATGAGCCCCCTCCCTCGTATACCGAGGTAGTGAGTAACCTTCGGCCAGGCGATGTATTGACTCACTGCTTTCGACCATTTCCGAACACGCCGGTTACTCCTGACGGGAAAGTGCGTCCGGAAGTGCTGGCCGCGCGCGATCGGGGTGTCTATTTTGATATTGGTCACGGCAAGGCATCGTTTTCGTTTAAGGTGGCTGAGGCAATGCTCGAAAACGGTTTCTATCCAGATTCGATCTCGTCAGACATACACCAACTTTGCATTGACGGGCCAGTATTCGATCAAATTACAACGCTGTCCAAGTTTATGGCACTGGGCTTGTCGTTTGAAGAAGTGATAAAAAGAAGCACACAGACAGTGTCCAACATTTTGCAACGCCCTGACCTTGGCAACCTCAAACCCGGATCTGCCGGAGACGCCGCTATCCTGTCTGTCGATAAAGGAACATTCGACTATACCGATTCGAGCGGCCAGCAAAGAACAGGCAGTGAAAATATATCTGTTCGCAGTGTTGTGTTAAATGGCCGTTGGTGGCATTCAAATTCCGGTTAAATGCATCACTCATTGAGTTTTTTTGGGGCCGTACACGCGCTGAAGGTTTTTAGTTTGGTGACAGGTGCCGGTTATCTACAGTTAGTAACAGTAGACTTTTTAACATTGAACGAAGCTATTTCTTTTGTGCGAGTCAGGTGCATGTTGCTGGTGGATGCGCAGGCTTGTCCACCCTGCATGAAGCATTCAGCGCCGCTCTTGATGGGCTTACTGGCTACTGAAGAATATATCCCCATAACTTGCACTGGCGCTAAGACCACTATTGTCTGTGTCAGTCATGATTACCACCAGGTCCACAAGGTTAACTTTGGTGCCGTATAGTCTAATAAAATCTTCGGCGATGTTACGCCGTTCCGATGCCCACTGTCCCGGTGCATGTTCAATGCCTCTGACGGCAATCATCTTTGAGTTCTTTGGCCGAAACGGGTTGCTCCAAACGCTGCCCTGCGGCTTGTTGCTCGACCAGACATAATTGAGCGCTTTGCTATTGCGACCAAATACACCCGCGGTTTTTACCACATAGACTCTTGCTGCAAAATCATCTCCGGATCTGGCAGCCTCATTGATACCTTCAAGTCGGTTATTAATTATCCAGTGCCAATTGAGGTAAGGGGTTTTCGTCAGATCTATCTGAACACGTCTGCCGATTGCTGACGCTGCGGCATTACTCTGCGCGTGCAATACCTGACCCTTGTCATCATCAGTCCTTATTCGATAGCGTGTGCTCCCCTTGAACGACTTCTCCTCCCAATCATCAAGCTCACCATTGGAGAACCGGGCAATCTCGATTTTTTCAAACGGCTTATCATTGCTGGCAGATAACGCTCGCGTTTGCGTCGTGACCGTTTTATCTGACACTGGAATCCGGGCTGCGTGCAACGCGGTTGTGCAAAGCGACAGGGAGAGATAGATGAGCGCTCTGCCAAAGAAGGTTATGAGGGCTAACTGAGTTGGAGTCATGCTGAATTTCATCTTCTATGTGGTAACCAGGGAAGCACGCGGACCCTGACCTGTACCGTTCACAGGTGCTACGGCCGCATCGTCGCCCGCCCTGCAAGAAGCAGCGCCCAAAGCGCTCAGACTCTGCATCAGATCATAAGTGGCAGGACAGCTTTCTAGCTTTGGATAACCAATGCGGGGTCAAGTTCCACACGATGACCGAGACCTTTGGAATTATCGATGAAATACAGTAAATCGACATTCAGCGCATACCAGCTTATTTTATCGATTGCGCGCGCAATCTGGGGGGGAGCATCAGGGCCCATGACTGGAAACTTCATGGAGTAAGCGGCAACCACTGACTCAGTATTGGTCAACTTCTCAACCTTGCCCTGAAGCTGTATGCCTTTGATGTCTTCCCAGTTCTTGTAATCATCCTGCACAGAGGCCGAAACAATGGGATTGGATTTTATATTCGTACTGTGCCGGGTATGAGGTGCGGAAAGAAATACCAGCCGCCCGGAATGGATTGCATAGAATACCGGCGATACCCACGGACTGTCTGCAGAAGAGGTAGCCAGGCAAAGTACATTATGGTTTTGCAGATAGGCTTTTGCAGTTGCTATTTCGGCCTGGTTGCTTTGAGCGGTCTGGTCGCTCTGTGCAGCTTTGTTTTCTGCTGCACTACTGCTTTTTGCTGTACTACTGCTTTTTGCAACATCGTTGCTGTCGTCGCCGTGCATGCCGCTTTAGCCTTAGCAGCACCTGCGGCTGCTATTAGTTACTCACTTCCTCTGACGGAGTGATTCATTCACTCACATCATTGTTATGGAAAACAATCGGAAACTCTATTCAGTGGAGTTACTGCACAGACTTTATGACTGCACAGCCTCATCTTCAATAACGACTTTGACTGCCTGACTACGACAATCGCTTGTGACTGTTAATAGCCCGAACGTTAAAACCCGGCTTTACTACCTTGATCTTTTTAGCTGAGAAGAGCCTGTAGAATTTCGTCTTCCAGATCACCGCGTATGGCAAGCATTTCGCCAAGCCTTGAGATGTCTTCTCTCAGTGCTGCCTGATCTTCTTCAGAGCCATCGAAGTTTTCATACTTATCGTTGAACTCAACCATTATGTCGGTGGTTTCTCCGATCGAAGGATAGACGCGATCTGCTGCATCCTGTACCGCACCACGACGTTCCTTACCTTCGATAATTCTTTGGTAAACGGTAAAGTGACCCATTGCAATGTAGTCAACCATAACGTTCAGGAATTCACCCAGTGCAACCGGGGCAATATCTTTAGTAACACCCGAATCGCTTTGCTCAGGCGAAGACACGCCGGTCAGGTTGCAGTAAGCCATCAGTGTCTGTTGGCGATGTTCTTTTAACGCCTCGAGCGTTTCGCCAAGATCTTTACGTCTATCCTGTGTTTTTGCAGCAGCTGTCATGTTGGATTCTCCAGGTTTGGGGGTACGATTTTCGTGCTATCAGAAGACTACAGACAGTGCCCGTTGCACAGTGTTTGCTGCTGATGTCGCAGTACCAATTCAGCTTGTTATTGTTTGAAACAGTGTACATTGATTTTCGTTTTGAGGAACCCCGATAAACGAAATTTAATCACCCGGTAAATCGATCACCAGTGTCGGAAAATCGTCAGGGTGAATATAGGTTTCGCTCATCGCATATGGCGCCACCGATATACCTGCCTCATGCACAGATGAAGTACTTCCGGAAACCAGAGGATGCCAATCGGCAAGCCCTCTGTTTTCGTTTAACCGGCGGTATGCACAGGTCTTTGGAAGCCACGCAAACTGATCAATATTGTCAGCGTCGAGCGTTATACATTCCGGTACAAGAGCATTTCTTTGACGGTAATTGCTACATCGACAACTGCTTACGTCAAGCAACCGACACGCCACTCGTGTATACCTAACCAAATGTTCATGATCAGTTTTAAGCTTTTGCAGACAGCATCTGCCACATCCATCACAAAGTGACTCCCATTCATCACGCGACATTTGCGCGAGCGTTTTGGTTTGCCAAAAAGGCTGAGCAGAATGTGCAGTGTCCGCTGCATCATTTACGATGGATTCATTACTACCCTGATCAGCCTCTTTATCAGTCATCGCAGATTCATGCGTCTTTGTGATAGCTGACAATGCGCTCGACTTCGTTGCGCGACCCCATAATGACCGGGACTCGCTGATGCAGCGCGTCAGGCTGTACTTCCATAATTCTTTCATAACCGGTATGCGCGACACCACCCGCCTGCTCGACAATAAAACTCATCGGATTGGCCTCGTACAACAGACGCAGCTTTCCGCCCTCTCCCTTTGCCGCCATTCGCGCATCCATTGGATACATGAACACCCCGCCACGACACAACAGGCGATGCACATCTGCCACCATGGATGCAACCCAGCGCATATTGTAATTCTTACCCAGCGGCCCTTCAGCGCCAAGCAGGCATTCGTCGACGTAGCGTTTGACCGGTGGCTCCCAGTGCCGACTATATGATTGGTTAATTGAGTACTCACTGGTATCCGGTGGTATCTGGATATCAGGCATGGTAAGCACAAAGTCACCGGTTGTACGATCTAGAGTAAAGCCGTTAACACCACGACCCGTAGTCAATACCAGCATGGTAGACGTGCCATACAGGCAATACCCGGCACAAACCTGCTTTAAGCCCTGTTGTAGAAAGTCGCCATCCTGTATGTCGCCCTCGTCGGGTGCTTCAAGAATCGAAAAGATGGTTCCGACCGATACATTAATATCGATATTTGATGAGCCGTCGAGCGGATCAAAAGTAATGAGATACTTTCCACGCGGATACTCTTTGGGTACCGGCTGGCTATGATCGAGCTCTTCGGAGGCCAGCCCCGCCAGATAGCCACACCACTGGGTTGATTCAACGAACAGCTCATTTGACAGAATATCAAGCTTCTTTTGCTGCTCACCCTGCACATTCTCGGAATCCGCTGCTCCCATTGCGTGCGACGCCAGCCCGCCACTGCCGGTCAAATGCGCGATCTTTTTACAGGCGGAAATAACCTCGAGCAACAGACCCGTCAGCTTGCCACTGGAAAACGGGTGCTCGCGCTGTTCCTCTGAGATAAATTTGTAAAAAGACGTTCGCTGCGACATGATCTGTTCCTGAATTGAGTGCTAATTGAGTGTCAGCCCGATTCGGGCTGCAGTCTTAACCGATACTCTTATGCTAGATTTCGACCATATCGAAGTCTTCCCGCGTGGCTCCGCAATCCGGACACTCCCAGTCGTCGGCCACATCGGCCCACAGCGTGCCCGCGGGCAACCCGTCGTCCGGCGCACCCAGCGCCTCGTCATAGATCCAGCCGCACACAACACACATGTATTTTTTGTAGGACAATTGATACTCCAGTCGTTGCCATGTCGGCAACCCGGTTTGCTGGCCCTGTTTGCCGGCCCTGAGGTGGTTACTCGTTCAAGCGCCCCACACCTGCAGTTCGACTGATACCGGCGAGCACACCTGCAATACGCCTTGAAGCGACCCACTCGGCAATCACAAAACCAATGAAGGCGTATTGCATATGTTCGGACCCTGACCACCAATCACTTGACTGATCACCTGTGGCCAACCTGACTAACGGGTACAGGCTTTCGCCAGACAGATTTCTGCCGCTCTGGCTGCGGGGTCAGGGTATTATGCGTGAGCAAGGCTCGCTCATGCGATTAGTAACAGGCAATAAACGGGTTACGAGCCAAACCAAACACGACAATTTAATGACAAGGAGCCTTTGTGGCCAGCTCAGAAACACTGTTCCAACAGGCACAGCAGCACATTCCCGGTGGCGTCAACTCTCCCGTGCGCGCATTCAAAAGCGTTGGCGGCACGCCGCTTTTTATCAGTCGAGCTGATGGCGCCTATCTCTATGACAGCGAAGGCAAACGCTACATTGACTACATCGGTTCATGGGGACCGATGGTCGCGGGTCACTCGCACCCCAAAGTTATCAACGCAGTGCTGGAGGCGGCAAAGTCTGGATTGAGTTATGGCGCACCCACAGAAATTGAAACCCGCATGGCAAACAAAGTCTGCGAACTGGTGCCGTCGATGGATATGGTAAGAATGGTCAACTCCGGTACCGAGGCCACGATGAGTGCGATCAGACTCGCCCGTGGCTTTACCGGGCGCGACAAGATCATCAAGTTCGAAGGCTGTTACCACGGCCACTCTGACTGCCTGCTGGTCAATGCCGGCTCCGGCGCTCTGACGCTGGGCGTGCCAAGCTCACCCGGCGTGCCAGCATCTGTGGTCGAACATACCCTCACGCTGTCTTTCAATGATGCTGACGCTGTGCGTGAAACATTCGCATCACTGGGGGATCAACTCGCTTGTGTCATCGTCGAACCAATAGCCGGTAACATGAACTGCATACCACCGGAACCCGGCTTCCTGCAGACATTGCGTGAGTGCTGCGACGAGCATGGCAGCGTGCTTATATTCGATGAGGTAATGACCGGCTTTCGCGTTGCACGCGGAGGCGCTCAGGAAGTCTACGGTGTTACACCAGATATGACAGCACTGGGCAAAGTAATTGGCGGTGGCCTGCCGGTAGGCGCCTTTGGCGGTAAACGAGAAATTATGAACCACCTGGCGCCACTGGGCCCGGTTTATCAGGCAGGCACGCTGTCAGGTAATCCGGTAGCGATGGCAGCCGGACTGGCAACAATGGAAATTGTTGCCGAAGACGGCTTTCATCAATCACTGGGACAAAAAGCCGAGCAACTGGTCAACGGCATGGTCAAGGCAGCTACAAACGCGGGCATACCCATGACCAGTAATCAGGTTGGAGGCATGTTTGGCCTGTTCTTTACCACACAGGAAAAAGTAAGCCAGTTTGCCCAGGTGATGGAATGCAATGCGGAACAGTTCAAACAGTTTTTTCACCTGATGCTCACGCAGGGTATTTATCTGGCACCATCTGCTTTCGAAGCGGGTTTTATCTCTGCGGCACACAGTGATGAAGACATCGCCGCCACCGTTGAAGCCGCGAGCAATGCATTTGCAAAATTGTAAACAGGTGCTTGTAAGGTACAGGGTGCCACCCTGCATCTGTCCAATTTTACAGTTACAACACAGCTATTAACACCAAAGAAGACTAACAGCATGGCCAAAGGCACACACGACTACGACGACGACACCCGCAACGCGAATATTAAAATTAACGTCAACGGTGAGCTTTTTCCACGAGAGAAAGCCACGGTATCTGTTTTTGACAGTGGCTTTGTTCTTGGTGACGGTGTGTGGGAAGGTATTCGTGTACACGAGGGGACGATGGTATTCCTCGATGCGCATATTGATCGCTTGCTCGAAGGTGCCAAGGCGCTGGACTTTGATTTGGGTATCAGCAGAGAAGAATTAGTTAACAGGCTTAATGCAACACTCAAAGCCAACAAGATGACTACCAATGTTCATATCAGGCTGATGGTCTCACGCGGCGTTAAGGCAACCCCGTACCAGGACCCGAGGGTAACAATCACACCAGCGACGATTGTTATCATTGCCGAGTATAAGTCACCCAAACCGGCAACGCTGTCACGTGGCATAGAGTTATTTACCGTGCACGTTAGACGCGGCAACCCTGATGTACAAGACCCGCTGATCAACAGTCATTCAAAGCTAAACTGCATCATAGCCTGTATACAGGCTACCAAGGCCGGAGCGGACGAAGCATTAATGCTTGACCCACAGGGCTTTGTTGCAACCTGTAATTCAACGCACTTTTTCGTTGTTAAAAATGGCGAAGTGTGGACCTCCAGCGGCAACTACTGCCTGCATGGTATTACCCGGCGCAATGTGGTTGATCTGTGCAAGTCGCATGGCATACCCGTACATGAAAAGAACTTCAGCCTAACCGAAACCTATAGCGCCGATGAAGCTTTCGTTACCGGTACATTCGCGGGTGTTGCTCCGGTGCGCAAAATAGATGGCCGGCAAATCGGTACCGGCAAACGCGGCACGATTACAAAAAAACTTCAGCAACTCTATGTGCAATTGCTGGATATTGAAGCAGGCATCAGCCGAGTCTAAGGTCACAGTTCTGGAGCCCCGTGTCTGGAGCCCGGCTATAGCCAGAAACATTTTTAATGAACAGCGAAAACAACATCACCCGGATTGCAATGTGGTCCGGACCCAGGAACGTTTCGACGGCACTGATGCGGTCGTGGGAAAACCGCGCTGATACCTTTGTCAGCGATGAACCCTTCTATGCGTTCTACCTGACGCAAAACGATATCGATCATCCGGGACGTGAAGAGATAATCGCGAACCAGTCCACCGACTGGAAAGAAGTGGCACACGACTGTACTTCAATTACCGATGGCAGCCACACTGTTCACTACCAAAAGCACATGACGCAACACATGCTGAGTTCTATCAGCCTTGACTGGCTATCAAGTGTGAATAGTGTTTTTTTATTGCGAAGCCCGGCTGAGGTCGTTTCGTCATTTTCTAAAGTCATACCCGATCTGACACCCGCTGACCTCGGTTTTGAACAACAGCATCGCTTGTATAAACATGTAAAACATTATATCGACAGCGAACCATTGATCATAAACTCGAAAGACTTACTGACTAATCCGCGCGCGGTGCTGACAACCATATGCGAGCGTTGCAATATCAAATTTGATGAACAGATGTTGTCGTGGCCCGCAGGCTCACGAGACAGCGACGGCATTTGGGCTAAACACTGGTATGCTAATGTGGAGAAATCAACCGGGTTTGCACCCTATACCGAACGATCCATTTGTCTCGACAACAATCAACAAAAAGTAGCAGAACTTTGCGAGCCGTTTTATGCCGAACTCAGGCAGCGTGCAGCAGCTTTCTAGACCGTTGCTAACAGTTCGGACCAACACTCAGCTATGCTCGCCCACACGGCTTCAATCGCAGTAAATAAAACCAGTCAACTTCTCAAGGAGAAATAGCTCTATGGCAACTGCAGTTACCACTGAAATCCGGGATCGCATCATGGTGATCACCCTGAACCGACCTGATGCAATGAATGCAGTTAATCAGGAACTGGCAGAAGAACTCGCCGCCGCACTGGAATCTCTGGATAGCAATGCTGATCTGTCTGTCGGCATTCTAACCGGCGCTGGTCGCGGCTTTTGCGCTGGCATGGACTTAAAAGAGTTCGTCAGCAAAGGCATGCCAAAAGTAGGTGATCGTGGCTTTGGCGGAATTACAGAACGCTGCTCGAAAAAGCCGATTATCTCTGCAGTCGAGGGCTTTGCACTGGCAGGTGGCCTCGAACTCGCACTGTCAACTGATCTGATTGTTGCAGCTAAAGGTGCAAAATTCGGCATACCGGAAGTTGGCGTTGGCTTGTTCGCAGGCGCAGGCGCCCTGCTCAGACTACCCAGAGTACTGCCCTATGCACAAGCGATGAAAATGGCACTAACCGGCGCCCCTATTACCGCAGAACAAGCCCATGATTTTGGCATGGTTGCCGAGTTAGCCGAAAAAGGCGAGGCGCTGGCCACTGCTATCAACCTTGCCGAACGTATAGCGAAAAACGCCCCGCTGGGCCTGATTGCATCAAAAGAACTGATCCGTGAAATGCAGGGCCGCACAGAAGCAGAGTTTTGGCAATATCAAAAGGCGCAAATTGATACTGTATTCAACAGTGAAGACGGTGTTGAAGGCGCGACAGCTTTCGCAGAAAAGCGCGCTCCGAACTGGAAGGGCTGCTAGCCTTCACTATTCACAAGGCGACCGACCAAATCGAGCTGGCCTCGCGCTTTAGCGGGCCAGCCACACTGTTATCTAACCCGGCCTGCCCAAAGCAACTGGTATTGCAGGCGCGCCTGTTACACACCAACTCCCAAGACCTGGCACATTGAACTACAGCTTGCTAGCAGTGTTGCTCACCACTTTTTTCACCTTCTGCTCTTTCTATGCACCGCAGCCATTGCTGCCGTACCTGGCAGATACTTACTCGGTATCGCCACCGGATACCGCACTGCTAATAACCATCCCGTTTGTGTGTCTGTGCATTGCACCGATAGCGTTCGGGGCACTATTACAGCAATGGAGTGCTCGCAACATGCTGTTGCTCGCATCGATCACACTCGGGCTGTGCCAATACTGGTTCGCAGTTGCAGACTCGTTTAACGAGCTACTGCTATGTCGAGCTATTCAGTCGCTGTTGTATCCGGCACTGTTTACAGCGGCGGTCACTTATTGCAGTAAAGCAGGCCCACAAAGTCGAATAGCATCGCGGGTATCACTGTACATAGCGATTACCATACTCGGTGGTTACCTTGGCCGTTTGTCGAGCGGATTCATGGCAAGCTGGCTTCACTGGACAGTCGTTTTTAAGGTGATGGCGGTGGCACTCTGCATTTGTGCAATCCTGTTATGGTTTGCTAATACAGACAAACCGGCACGGCCACAACACAATAATTCAGGCATAGCAGGCCTCCTTCGGCAGCCAACTTTTCTGGCTGGTTTCGGATTGATCTTTACTACTTTTTTTGCATTTTCCGCAACACTCAATGCACTTCCGTTCAGGCTGGTCGCGCTTGACCCGAACATCACAGCAGCGACTATATCCCTGGTCTACTCCGGTTACTTACCCGGAATTGTAATCGCCTCCAACACTAGCAGACTTGCCAGTTATGCTGGTGGCCGTGTGCGTGTGATGACAATCGCGCTGGTCATTTTTACCAGCGGGCTGGTACTGCTGTATTTCCCGTCTGTCTACTGGCTGATGGCTGTTTGTTTCCTGACTGC
>CALGNZ010000169.1 GCA_937957915.1 uncultured Granulosicoccaceae bacterium
CTACATATATCGTGCTGTCCCGGATACCCTTATCGAGCTTCCAGCCACATCCGAGAATTCGGCGGTCAACCGAGATCTGGACCCCATATCTTCACCCTGCACCAACTCAATCCGCCCAGTGTGGGGGTATCTGATATCTCGCAGATAGCCTGCAAATGCCGCCGTCGCGGCACCGGTAGCCGGGTCCTCAACGACACCTCCACGAGCAAATGCGTTTCTGCTATGGAAGACACCGCCACCTTCCGAAAACACAAACATGATGGTGATTAAACCGGCATTGATCATCAGTGATTTGACCGGCTCGAAGGGATAGGCCATTGCTTTGAGATCTTCACGAGAGCGAAGAGCAATCACGACATGATCGGCGCCGGCATGGATAAGCGCCGGGGGTATTGAGGCCTCCAGATGATCAGTAGCATAACCAAACAGGTCGAGTATTTTTGACTGCAACTGGTCTGGCAATACGCTGGAACGAGTGGGTGGTGACTGCAGCGCTGAGGCATATAACTCAGCCTGCTGATAGCCCTCAACTGTGATTGAAGCGTCATTTAGCATCAGATTATAAACGCCATCCCCGTGCTGGCGGGCCAGCGCCGCCCCCAGAGCGATAGTGGCGTGACCACAGAACGGAACCTCGGCCAGTGGCGAGAAGTATCGAACTCGCCAGCCTCCATCACACGGACTGGCAAAAGCGGTTTCCGAATACCCTATGTCGGCCGCCATCTGCTGCATTGCACTTGCAGCGGGCATTGCCTCTGTCAAGCAAACACCGGCGGGGTTCCCCCCTGACACGCCATCAGAAAATGCAGAAATTCGAAGTGGTTCCATCACAGTTTTACCGGTACGCGGGTATTATCCGACAATCGCAGTCTGACCAATAGCGGGCACTGCCTTTACTGGCGTGCACAATGAATCAATTCACATAAAACACAGACATGAATAGCGCGCGGGACCAGCAAGGCTGGAAGGTTCCACCCCAGCCTTTGCAGCAGGAGACCGAACTCTTACAACCCGAGCCCTGCGCTAATCGCTGTGCCAATTCCTGTGCTGAACGCTGTGCCAAACCCGGCACCAAACACAGCACCAGCCCCGGCGCTAAGGCTTTTTAGGAGTCTCGTACTTCACTTCTTTCTGAAACGCCTTCCATTCGGTTTCGTACCCGACAAAGCCCTTTTCATTAGCCTTCATTTGGCGGGTGACAACGTAGGACGCCTTACCTTCCGGCACTACCGGACGCTCTTTATTTGCTGCACTCATGGAATTACCCTCTTTGGTTTTGTTGATTATACCTGTAAAGATGCAACAAGCTCAGTCGCCTGTTGTTTGCGCTCCGCCACTTTTGTTTGATAGTCAATGTACTCTGTGCCATTGAATAGCTCGCTCAACCTGTCAAACTCTGAAACAGCCGTTTCAGCCATGTCAAGATAGTCGGATTCGGCAGCCAGTGCATACAGTGCAGACGCTCGGTTGGCAGTTACCATAGCCCACACCAACGGCACTGTATCGGCAGTTAACACTTTCAATGCCGCTTCATAGGCAGGGATAGACGCTTCCAGCGACCCGATATCCTCTTCGTGCTCACCGAGTCCCTGCATAGCTGCTGCCAGGTTGTTCTGGGTAATTGCCCAGGCAAATCGATTCTTTTCCTGAGTGCGCTCACCCAGTGCATTGCGGTACGCGACCAGTGACTGTTCCAGTGTGCGTGCGCCGCGCCGCTGTACTCCCAACTGATACAACACCGTGCCCAGACTGCAGAGTGCACCTGACCAGTCTTCAGCAGCCGTTGCGCGAGGAAGTTGCGTAGCCGCCTGCGTGAATGTCTGATGTGCCTGCTTTAACATGCGATTGTCATCTTCCAAAATGCCAATGGCTTGTATCACCAACCCAAGGTTATAAGTAGTCTGCGCCCATTCCAGCGGCATCTTGTCTTGTGTACGCAGTTCGAGCGACTGCTCGTAGGACAACGACGCCTGCTCAAGGAAGTGCACACTGCCACTGCGCTGACCTATAAAACCCATCACATCACCAATGTTATGGTGAATGGCAGACAGCCTGACCGGATCTTCCTCGCGGGTGATCATCATTTGCATCCCCTGAAAGAGCTCAATCGACTGTTGAAAAACATGCGCACCGCCCAAGCGAAGCTCACGTCGGTCGGCTGCATCCTGCAGATCTTCCTGCGAATTTGCCCACTCAATCAATGAGGGCTTGTTGAGCGCCAGTTCAAAGACAGTATTTTCGAATCGGTTTATCGCTTGCGATAACGCACCGTACACGGGTGACTCGCGATCCACTACATCAAGCAAGCCACGACCATGGTTTTGAAATCGCCACAAAAAACAGCCGCCAAGGCCCGGTGTTAACAGCGTTTCTGCAAAAAGATGTTGAGGCATAGCGAAATTCTATCCCTGGTTGATCGGCTTCACCGTTTGATCAGACCCGACAATCTCACTGATATCAGGCTCGGCGCTAACCGGCCCGCCAAGCGTCATTTCTTCTTCGGTTGCGTCGCGGACCGTCAGAATTTGCAGCTTGAAAATCACCTCGCGCCCACAGAGCGGGTTGTTACCATCGATGGTAACTGACTCGTCGTCCACCCGAGTCACAATGAATGTTTTCGTACTGCCCTGCTCACTCTCCATCAGTATCGATGTACCAACCTCCCGGTACTCCTCTGGCACGTTTTCAATGCGGTCGGTTATAACCAGTGACTCGTCTCGAGGCCCAAACAACTTGTTACAGTCAATGGGCACCTCTATAACGTCACCCGGCAGCTTGCCTTCGATTTCGGCAGTGACCGGAGGCGCCAGAATCTCATTAACGCCATGCACATAGCCAATAGGAAATTCAACCTCGGTCAAAACACTTTTGCTTTTGGCATCAATGACTTTATAGGTTAGTTCAACGAGCTTCCCGTCGGTGACCGGATCTTCCATCGCATTGTCATTCATACTGTGACTCCATGGCGTACTTGCTGAATGCAAAAGGCTGGCTATCGCCGTTTCGGACACGACGGGTCTGGTAAGTCCGAGCCGGATACCGCTCTTTAAGGCAGCGAGCTGATTCAGGTAGAAAACTATTCTGGGTAAAACAGGTCTGGGTAAAACAGGTCAGGATACACGGGGCAGAACAAAATAGAGCTAGAAAATCGAGGCGCCAAATATCTTTACCTCACCCTCAGTGTCATCTTTCTCGTAGCCAAGCACGAGCCGCCCCAGCCACTCACCACTGGCTTTGGTACTGCGCACACGATATAGCACCGTCACATGCTGATTTCGACGAATTAACCCCAGGAAGTCGTAATTAGTATCGAGGTTTCGGGTTAGTTCACTTTTCGCAAACTGCTTACCTACTTCAATTTCGTTGAGCCCGAACAACAGCTCGTAGGAAAATTTACGAATAAATTTGCCGTACTCCCCTTCGTTGGAGTAACGAATCAGGTCGTCCCACATCGGATGGGCAACTGCAAGAATTTCGTCGTCAGACTGGTCAATAATATTCATAGGGTTTCTACGTCGGATACACGGATTCGGTTGAGGTGCACCCACCAGTTCATGCCATAACCTATGGCTTTTGCCAGTTCATGCGGCACTGCGCAACACTGCACGAGGCTAACGATGCGCCATCAGCGCAAAGTAATAACGCTGCCAACTCAGCACAAGCCGCAAAAACCGCAAGACGATAACGTCATCGTAAACCGGCCCGCCTGAAGCACGACTCAAACGGCTGAACCACGCCAGCCGTCACGAAAATCAATTATTGAACGAGTAGTGACCACCAAACCTGCAGCTCATAGCCGCAGCCACCGGCAGAGATTCTACCGTGCTGTCAGCTATACAGACTGGCCGATCAGGCAACCACTGACTAGGCAGCGTCTTCTTTGCCCTTACCGTCGACATCGACTAAGTGATACAGAGGCGCCTTTTCCATCGTGTACTCACCGCTTTCCGGGTCTCGGCGTGAAACTGTCAGCACATGCCAGTTTTTATCATCGAGTTTCATGCAATCGCCACGATAGTAGTATCCGGGCCAGCGCGTCTCTTTACGGAACAAGGTGTGCTGTACAACTGCTTCAGAGGTCAGATGACGATGTTTGATCTCCCAGGCACGCAACAGTTCGTGAATGTCTTCTGCCGCCACTTTTTCGAGATCTTCTTCCAGCAACTTAAGCTTTTTAAGACCGATGTTTAGCAACTTCTCATTGGTCATGTAGCTCACAGTCACACCACCTGCGTACTCATCCATCAGTTTCTGCAGTCGATCGAGTGCCTGACGTGGATTGATATAGTTCGGATTCACGGAACCGGCGGTGATCTCGTTGCGATAGACATTGTAGGTATCCATCGGCTTGTAGATCTCTTCCTTGCGGCGTTCGATCTGCTCTTCAGAGATACTGATACCCTCCGCTTTGCCATCATCAATGTACTGACATGCTGCTTTGGCAGCAATACGACCTTCAGTAAACGACCCAGATGAGAACGCGTGCGGCGTGCCACCGACAGCATCACCAGCGCCAAACAGCCCTTCGACGGTAGTCATACGGTTGTAGCCCCAGTAGTACTCGGGCGGTGAAAGATCGGAAGGCCCTGAGCACCATGCACCACAGCCAGTGGCGTGTGAACCCATAACGTAGGGCTCGGAGGTCGTGAGTTCCGGGTTTTCGTACTTTGGGTCGACATCGGTAGACGCCCACAGCACCGCTTGCCCAACGGTCATGCCGAGGAAGTTGTGCCAGCCAATCTCTTCGAGGTGCGGGTCCTGGAAGGCTTCCATGGTGACCATGTGAATGGGACCACGACCCGCATTGACCTCCTGAATAAACGCATGGTTACGCAAACAAGTGGGAATCGGACGATGCGTCAGGTGAGAGACTTCAGGATCCAGATATTCTTTGCCGACAATCTCTTGCAGCGAAGGCCACCACTTTGACTCGTACTCTTCACCCAAACCGTTTTGCGTATAGGTTTTCAGGTGCAGAAAGTAGGCGCCAACCGGACCATACCCGTCTTTAAAACGCGCGAGAACAATACGGTTCTCCATCTGCGTCATTTTGGCACCAGCGCCAATCAGCAGGCCATAAGCCGAGCCTGACGACCATGGCGCATACCAGACTCGACCAGCACCTTCACCAACCGAACGCGGCTTGAATATATTAGATGCACCACCGGCAGAGACCACAACTGTCTTTGACTTGAAGACGTGGTAGTTACCAGTACGAACGTTAAAACCAACGGCTCCCGCAACTCGATTCTTTTTGGAGTCATCCATTAACAGGTGGGTAACGCAGATACGGTTATACACCTTGTCTGCCGATTTCTTCGCCGCCTCTGCAACAATCGGTTTGTACGACTCACCGTGAATCATGATCTGCCACCGGCCTTCGCGCAAATAGTTGCCGCTATCCGGATCTTTCATCAGTGGCAGGCCCCACTCCTCGAACTGATGCACAGTCGAGTCAACGTGACGCGCCATATCAAACAACAAATCTTCGCGAACCATACCCATCAAATCGATCCGCGCATAGCGAACGTGATCTTCCGGGTTGTTCTCACCAAAACGGGTGCCCATATAGCAATTGATCGCATAGAGACCCTGCGCTACCGCGCCGGACCGATCAATATTTGCCTTCTCGGCGATGATTATTTTTTTGTCCTGGCCCCAGTATCTGGCCTCAAAGGCCGCACCGGTACCACCCAGTCCGGCACCGCAGACCAGGATATCAATATCGTCCTCGACAATAGTGTCGTACTTCATCAGTAGTTCACCCCTTGCTGCATTTTCAATCCATTGGATTCGAGGGTGTGGATATCGCCTTCATCGAAGCGAATGTACTTAGGCTCATTGAACAGTAACTGGCTGTCGCGCTGCTCTTTTGAAGGTGCTTCGACTTCACGTAGCTGTGGAGTACCACTGCCCCAGGGCTTAGTCGTAATTGGCGCGAGCAAATCCATCTCTTTCTCGCCGTTGCGAAACTTGATACGCCAGGCGATGACACCTTTTTCTTCATCACGTTTAACCCGCACCGAATGCCCCAGGGGGGCGAAGTCAGCATAGCCACGAACATCAATGGCCTGGTGAGGGCAAGCCTTCACACAGGAATAGCACTCCCAGCACATATTGGGTTCGATGTTGTAGGCGCGACGTGTTGTCTTGTCGATGTGCATGATGTCGGACGGGCAAATATCGACACAGTGACCGCAGCCGTCACAACGGGTCATATATACAAATGTTGGCATAGTAGTATCTCCAGACCTGTGACAGTCAATTAGAAGTGACGTGGGGCTTCGCGCTTGATGCCAAGGCCCATATTCGGTGGATTTTTACCCATGTACATCGGGATATCGGGAAATCGCTCCTGCACAGCAGGATCAGACAAGTCGAAATCTTCGGGCAGGTTTTCGTTAGAGCCATCGGCTTGTGCAACCTTCTTCTGGAAAGCGGCAGCCGGCTTGAAAAACATATGTGCAAACTTGGACCAGTACACACTGCCAAAAAGCACTGTTGTACTGAGAATGAACAGTGCGAAGAAAAACAGTGAAATGCCGCCACCAATGAGCTGCGAAAACGACCACAGCAACCCGAAAGTTGCCATGCTCAGCAAGCCAAGGATAAAGAGATCGCCGCGTCCGTTAAACTGGTTCCACTTCACACCTTCCGATGCCACATCAACACGAATCGAAAACCAGAACCAGTAACCGCCTACACAGAGCAGAATCGCACCCAGGTGCCATAACAGGTTTAGCACCACTGGCGAATCCGGGTTCGACGCGTAGGAAAAGATGAGGATCGCCGAGGTAACGACAAACAGCACAAAGCCGTACATAGTGCACAGGTGTGACAACCGGCGTCGGCTATTGCAAAATTCAGAAGAAGTGAGTACTTCGTTAGCCACAGTCTTGACCGCAAGACCAGCCTTCTTGCCACCACCGACCTTGCGTTTGGCACTTTTTTGCGCTTTTTTCGAATTCTCAAAAAAATACCGGGCACTTTGCTTGTGCAGGATGTCGAGCAGGGTTCCGCCGATAACCAGCAGGACCATCAGGACAACATAGCCCTTCATCACCCCCGGCGACAGGAACGCCGACAGCTCGGCAAACGGATTATTAATTAACATGTGGTGAATCCTTCGGAGTTTCTGACAACTGTCGTCAAACCTGCTGTCCCAGCTTGAACAGCTGTCCCAGAGGGTTAGTTCGCGCGGTTAAACAGGCCGCATCGTCGCAGGTACGAGAGGCCCAGACAATATAGCTTTAGAAATAAAGATGTTTAGCCACCGTATTATAGGGTAAATACGGCACCTCAGACCTCAGTATTCGAATGCTTTGTGCGGATGGTTGATAAACCCCAACCGCTCCGGCGTGAAGACTACTATTATCCCGCTCGCGACGGCAGTACCAGTCGGGCAGCCCGGAGGTGGGCCAGAGACCACCTTGCCTTTGCAACTCTCTTCACTGTACTACGGCTGATGTGGTCTCCAGGTTCACAGCCTTTCTGCGCCCCGGTTTCAGATGCAGCGCCACGGATGTTTCAGCAGCAGGAAATCACAACAAATCATAAACTTTTTTACAAACCCACCGGCGACCGTCAACCCGATACCGAGCTCACAGGGGAAATTGACCTATCTGTCACCAGGCAATTTTGGTGGCGCTCGAAACCATAAAAAACGATACGCGACCCGCCACTTGACCATCGGCGGTACCCGGCCGTACCAACAACGAAGCCCTGGCAGAACTTACCGCAATGGAAACTGCACTCGACACGACGGTTAATTGCAATAAATCATCAGATGAAACTTGCACCTGGCATATATTTCATGTATTCATGAAGTATGGAATATATAAACAAGCCTGACGAGCTACAGCACGCGGTCAAACAGTTATCGGCTATCGCACATGCAGGCCGGCTGGTTTTATTGCGGCTGCTTATAAAAGCCGGCCCGGATGGAATGCCAGCAACTACGCTGGCCAATCTGGCCAAAACCAAACTGCCAACAGCTTCCGCACAACTGCTGATTTTATCCAATGCCGGGCTCACCACGTCGAAGCGCGTCGGTCGGCAAATAATCTACCGGGCAGACTACGAATCGATGACAGGTTTGCTGAAATACCTGATGCTCGACTGCTGCAGCGCCAGCCATGATATCTGCATGCCGCTGGTCCCCGAGCTGCAAAGTGCGATCGAAAGCTGCTGCACACCAAACCAGCCCTCTGACTGATAGACAGAACACGACATACCACCCAGCGCGCCAGACAAATAAGCAGACACAAAAAAGCTAAACCAATAGCCCGCCCAACCCACCAGGACAACTATGTTATGGAAACACTGCCAATTGACTGCCGAGGACTCAGTTCAGATCAACTGCTGTTACTTAACAAAACGTGCCAATGCATTTCACTGAACACTGTAGACACCCCGCTGAATCATCCGCCAGCTAATGGCGAAGGAACACTCGACAGCTACCCACACCCTGCAAACGCAAGCGACCGCCAACACCCATCTCCCCGCCCGTCCGAAACAGAGACGCAACCGCCCCTGGCTGCGTCACACATGTTTGCGAGCACAGCGGTATTCGTCACTCAATCTGAACTGAGTACCATGCAACTACAGATTGACGCTATCGAAGCTTCTGCAGCACTGCCACGCTATCGTGACCTGATCTGCAAGCGAGGCGACATTGATCTGCAAACCGCACAGTCACGCACACGTGGACTACTGATGAGTTACGATTTTCACCTTACACCGAACGGCCCGCGTCTCATCGAAGTTAATACCAATGCTGGCGGCGCATTTATCATGCACTCTATGCTGTCTGGTATCTGGCGACGAGTATCACCCTGCAGCAACGACACACTGGACAATCCCGAATCCATCGAAAATGACCTGGTAAAGATGTTTATTCACGAGTGGCAACTCGCAGGCAGATCGGGCACACCCGCCACTGTTGCCATTGTCGATAGCAATCCACAGAGCCAATTCCTGTATCCCGATATGCAGCTTGCCAAATCGATGCTTGAACGACACAACATTCAGGTACTCATTTGCTCACCCGAATCACTCAGCATCCACAAAGGACATCTATACAACAACAAAAGTAAAATAGACTTCGTGTACAACCGCAGTACCGATTTCAATCTGAGTGCGCCTGCACAGCAAACCCTGAATGAAGCTTTACTGAACAACTATGCGGTAGTCAGCCCGGCCCCGGCACATCATGCGCTGTTCGCAGATAAACGTAATCTCGCTATTTGGCGCAACCAGATGCAAAGCCTTGGCGCCGGCAAATTAACCACGGAAGTTTTAGCAAACCTGCCGGAAACACAGCAGGTAACCCGCGATCAGGAAACACTGTTGTGGAAGCGCCGCAAGCAATTGTTCTTCAAACCCAACGCCGGCTATGGTGGCAAAGCAGCATACAGAGGAGACAAGTTAACGCGTAAAGTCTGGAAACACATTATCAATGGTGGCTACATAGCCCAATCCCTTGAGCCCCCGGCACTAAGAATCGTCGGCGAAAACGACAACAGCACACTCATGAAATTTGACCTGAGGCTATATACGTACAGCGGTAAGCTATTGCTGTCAGCTGCACGGGTCTATCAGGGACAAACCACAAATTTCCGCACGCCGGGAGGTGGATTCGCCCCGGTTGTCTATCTGGATTGATACGTTTTAGATGGCCAATTGAATCGCAAACGGCGGCAGCGCATTTGGCATAGCACAACGCTATTTGCTATCCTGATCCGGTATCGGACCCACATCCCCTTCCCGGATAAGCAGGCACTCGACATGATACTTTTTCAATACCCGTCGCCATTGAGAATTACTAGAGGTGTAACTTCCGCATTGCCAGCTGATGCAACTACCCAACTCCGAAAAAAGGTCTTCGGGACAGCGGCACTGCTACCGGCATTGTCGTTATTCATTATAGCCGTGTGCTCGAGTCTGTCCGCCTCAGCCACTGAAACTCAAGAACGCGGTTCCTATGAAGGTGCAATTGAAACGGTCTACCCCGACTGGTTTAAAACCAGTTTTCTGGAGCTTGAAGAAGACGTTGCCGAAGCTCGCGAGGCAGGCAAAAGGCTGATGCTGGTTTTCCATCAGGATGGATGCCCGTACTGCAACGCATTTGTTGAGCGAAATCTCGCACAGAAAGATATCGAACAAAAGGTTCGAGAGAACTTTGACGCCATTGAAATCAATCTATGGGGTGATCTGGAAGTCACCAACATAGAAGGCGGCCAGTACACAGAAAAAACATTTGCCGAACAGTTGAAAGTCCAGTTCACGCCCACGGTGCTGTTCTATAATGAAGAAGGCGAATTCGCGTTACGCATTAACGGATACTATCCGCCTGAAAAATTCCGTCATGCGCTTGACTTTGTAATAGGTAAACACGATAAAAGCGAGTCGTTTAATGAGTATTTATCTCGCCAGCAAGCGCCAGCAACAGAATCCATCGACAATGACCTGTCCAGCCGACCCTATATAACCGGTAACGGCGACAAGCTGGCAAGCGCAGCAAAAGAAGACAAGCCAATAATTCTGCTGTTCGAGCAGGCAGATTGCAGCAACTGCCAGCAGCTTGACAACAAAGTACTAAAGCTCGAGCAAACTAACGAGCTCCTGTCGGCATTTAATGTCATTCGCCTGAACATGTGGGGTAAGCAAATTGTGTCCGGTGTTAGCGGCGAGCAAATGACAGAGCGAGAACTCGCAAAATCCTTAGGTGTATCTTACGCCCCCACTCTAATTTTCTACGCATCTGATGGTGAGAAAAAGACAGAAGTCATCAGATCAGAGAGCTGGTTCAAGCGCTTTCATACACAGTCTATGATGGACTACGTAGCATCTGATGCATGGCAACAGGAGAGCAACTTTCAACGTTATATTTCCGCCAGAGCTGAAGCCATCAGAGAAAAGGGGCATGATGTCAATATTTTTGACTAGAGTCGATGCAAGGTTGGCCTGGCTAACCGCCAACGACTATAAATACACTCGACTCCACATCCTCACTTTACAATGGCTCTTTACAATGGCTCTTTAAAATGGCTCTGTGGTATCTGCGCTTCCACAGATTCTATTTAATCGAAGATTCCCGGGAACGCTGGCAGGCGAGCCAGTTATCCGCCAGATCACATTAACTGTTCTACCTGCAGGCTTTTCCCTCTCTGCAAAACCTGGCAACGAACTGGACAAATACTTCGTAACGATCCACCTGATTGAAAGGACTCATGGTCATCTGAGAGTAAAAGCACAGTGACCCTTTAGACCCCATTAGTGACAGTTCGGCGTATGGCCCACAATAGTAAAGGCCGTCAGCTCATCCATTGTTAAATACACAGATAACACTGTTAGATTGATTGATGAACTACGGTCGCTCTCAGGACAATGGACGGAGCGTTAGCCCGCAAGTCACAGCATATGACAATCGGTTCTTTCGCTACACAAAAAACGTCCGCTCGAGTTTTTCACTCTTTTAAATTCGAGCACAGGCGCCTCTGGATTTCTGCGAATAAGTACTTAACAAGAATAACTGTGTAAATTCAGTTATTATCAAGACTCGGGCATTCGTGGATACATAGTGCCTGTCAACAGGTAAAAAGCCCGTTCATCAGGCATGATCACGAATACCGGGGAGCTTCCCGGTCAAGTACTACCAAAAACCAGGAACAGCGCATGCCAGACATTCCCAAACTAATCCAGTCCATTGAAAGTGGTAAATATGATGACAAGGAACTGGTCAATCTTTACCGCAACACCGAGAAATACGACTCGATCACTGAACAAGACCGAGAGCAAATAATGGAAGCCGTGGAAACGGAGTTGCGCAAATCCTATCCAAGGAAAGCCAAAGCCAAGTTTGGACCGGTAGATGCACGACCGCGCGAATATCTGGAGGAACTCTATAACTCCGTATCAGGCAAGTACGACCTAACCAAAAATACGTTAAAGAATGGCATCAAAACCGGCGGTACTATGATCTCTGGAGATGGCTATATCGATCTCTATATCTCATACAAAGCCAAGAATAAGAATGGCGTCGTGGCCCATGCCTACCAGTCAAAACAGACAGATCCATTGAAGTATCACGTATTCAAATATACCGGTTCTGCAAAGCCGGAAAACAGATCTGGCAATGTCGAATACGCCGGAGAAGACCCTGCAATCGAAAAGTACTATTCAGAAGTACTATCCGAATTACTGGATACCGAGTAGTAACAGAAAATCTGCTTCTCACCCAGGGTTAAGGCGCTGCCCGCCACCTGCAATGTGATTTTGGCAGAGAGTAATCTGTGGCAGCACGAACCTTAAAAACGCGAGCAACATTTACCTGACAGCGCGGTACATCTATAACCTCACAACTGGCTTAAGTTACCGCTGCAGGAACATCCCGGAGCCAGTCAAACTGCGTCAACTCTCGACCGCATTTCCTCGTGATTTAGAGCTGCTACCGGCCCTGCGGCCATTTCCCTGATTTTCTCCGGTTTGACTACCACGGGTTTGACTACCACGGGTTTGACCACCACGGGTCTGACCACCGTTGTCAGCAGATCTGCCGGTAACCTTCTTTTTGCCACGACGCCGACTGGAACGTTTCCTGGCTGGCGCGCCTTCACTGCGAGCACTGGCACTGCCTCTGTTACCACCACTATTGCTGTCACCGCCAGGTGTCTTCGGTTTTTTGAGTTTTTTCGGTTTGCGGTCCTGAAAATCTGCCTTTGATTCCGGCACATTATTCAATGGTGCAAAGCCTTCAACCACCTCTCTGGGAATGGTTTTTTTGATCAACCGCTCTATGTCTCTCAGTTGCTTGAATTCGTCATGGCTGACGAGTGAGACAGCTTCACCGGATGCGCCGGCCCTGCCCGTCCGACCAATTCGATGCACATAGTCCTCAGGCACATTAGGCAGGTCGAAGTTGACCACGTACGGCAGCTGGTCAATATCGATGCCTCGCGCAGCAATATCTGTCGCAACCAGTACCCGAACTTTGCTCTGTTTGAACTCAGCCAGCACCTTGGTCCGGGCCCCCTGGCTTTTATTGCCATGAATCGCTGCGGCCTCAATCCCCTGACCAATTAACTTTTTCACCAGCTTGTTGGCACCGTGCTTGGTACGGGAAAAAACCAGCACCTGAAACCAGTTATTGTCATTGATCAAATGAGCCAGTACTGCCGTTTTATCCGCCTTTTCAACCGTAACCATGCGCTGCTTTACGGAATCAACAGTACTGTTGGCAGGGCTCACCGATACTTCAACCGGCTCGTGCACCATGCCTTTCGCCAATTGCCGAATCTCGGGCGAGAACGTCGCTGAAAACATCAGTGTCTGACGCTTTACCGGCAACAGCTTCATGATGCGCTTAATGTCGTGAATAAAGCCCATATCGAGCATTCGATCCGCCTCATCAAGCACCAGTATTTCGAGCTTATTGAGCTGAATGGCATTTTGGCTTTGCAGATCAAGCAAGCGGCCCGGCGTGGCAATCAATATATCTACTCCGCCGCGCAGCTTTTGCATCTGCGGATTTATTTTTACGCCACCAAATACCACTGCAGACTTAATGTTCAAATTTTGCCCGTAGGTCTCTACGCTCGCCGCAACCTGTGCTGCCAGCTCTCGAGTAGGTGTCACAATCAGCGCACGTGCCTGATTACGCTTATCATGGGGCTTCGGGATATTGCTTAAGCGGTGCAATATGGGCAAGGTAAAACCAGCTGTTTTACCTGTACCGGTTTGCGCCGCGGCCATGACATCCCTGCCCTCCAGCACGTGCGGAATCGCTTTTTCCTGAATGGGAGAGGGGGTGTCGTATCCCTGTTCCTCAATGGCGTCGAGGATTGGCTGACTGAGGCCCAGGTCGATAAATTTCATGTATTGAGTTGCTGCCTGACAAGTTTCGCGGGGCGTGAGACACCCTGCACGGGCGCCCATACTAAATGTTTTAACATCCGGGAATTGAAAACTTTGAGAATTGCGAACCCAATCACCGGGTTGACGCGCGGCGGACACGAGTAGTAGACACTTCAGACGCACCCGGAAAAGGAAGGGAACACCGAAAACGCACACGGCTACGATTACCAGCCAAGTATACACCTGACTCGAAGGCTGCCGGGGGAAACTGATTTTCAGCGTCGTCCTCGCCAGTGGTTTGAATCCGGTTGTCTGAATCCGGTTGTACCAGTCCAGCTGCCTGAATCTGCCCACGTCCTGTTTCAACTCCCCCTGCATAACCTTCCACGTATAATGTGAATCCGGGCCCCCGGTAAATCGGGTTTTATTGTCACTCCAGAGATTGCACTATGACCGCCCACCTCAAAGCGGATAACTTTGGTGCATTTTGCACTGCAAACCCGGTGTCAATCGCGGCTACAGGGTCCGGCGCGCTAAACGGTCTAACCGTCGCGATCAAGGATGTTATGGACATTGCCGGCACCACCACCGGTTTTGGCCAACCCGACTGGCTGCACTCCCATTCACGGGCTGACAGCCATGCGGTCGTGGTCGACAAACTACTGCACAGCGGTGCAAGTATTATCGGGCGCACCATCTCAGATGAATTGTCCTATAGCCTGACTGGCGAAAACGCGCACTATGGCACCCCGGTCAATCCTGTCGATTCCACCAGAGTGGCCGGCGGATCTTCCAGCGGATCGGTGGTTGCCGTGGCGGCAAATCTGGCAGATATCGCCATAGGAACCGACTGTGCCGGCTCGGTTAGACTACCTGCAAGTTATTGCGGCATTCTGGGGATGCGCCCTAGTCACGGAGCCGTGTCGTCGACAGGTGTCATACCCTTTGCCCCGTCATTCGATACCGTTGGCTGGTTTGCACGCAGCGCAAAACATTTGCAGCAGGCCGGTCAGGTGCTGCTCGACATCTCCGAAGATGATCCTGCAGTCAATGTTCAGCCAAAGCGACTATTGATCGCGCGCGACTGCTTTGAACTCGTTGAAAGCGAAATTTTCACCACCCTGCAGCAACCCGTTGCCACCGTGGCCAAGTATATTCCGGAGACTGCTGATGTGACCGTTGCTCCGGACGGTTCGGGTCTGGACGCGTTCATGGAATGTTTCCGAACCATTCAGGGCTACGAAATCTGGCAAAGCCTCGGCACCTGGATTGAGCAGCAAAACCCAAAATTTGGCCCCGGAATCAGGGAACGGGTTAGCAGCGCAAAAGCAGTAACTTCGTCACAGGCAGATGCTGCACGCGATTACAGAAAACAGATACAGCAACACCTCGATACGCTAATCACACCTGGCGACATTCTTTGTCTGCCCACATCACCCAGAGTGGCACCACTCAAAGGTACCTCAACCGATACCGTGGAAGTAACCTATCGCTATCAGGCAATCTGCCTGCTCAGTATCGCAGGCCTGGGTGGATTGCCTGAGGTAACGTTGCCACTGGGTACCAGCAACGGCTTGCCGGTCGGACTGTCATTGGTCGGCGCACGTCATACCGACCATATGCTGCTGGCCCTGGCCAAACA
>CALGNZ010000170.1 GCA_937957915.1 uncultured Granulosicoccaceae bacterium
CCGCCACGGCAGACAATACTGGTCCGTACCCGCTGGGTGTGACGACAGTGACATGGAGTGCAACGGACATTGCAGGGAATACAGGGTCAGCGACGCAGACAGTGACGGTAGAGGACACGACACCACCAGAGGTTGTAGCGCCAGCGGACATCACAGTGTCATCAACGGCAACGGTGGCCGATATCGGGAGCGCAGAGGCGACGGATTTGGTAGACGGAGAAATTGTAGCGATAGCGGATATCACTGGACCTTACCCGGTGGGTCCGACTACCGTGACATGGAGTGCGACGGACGCATCCGGGAATACTGGAACAGCAACGCAGATAGTGACTGTAACAGAGACAGATACGGTGTTAGCAGCAGTTGCGCCCTTGTAGACATTCACTGATAACCAAGACTTTTCTTTTGCGCAGTGATTGTGAGAGTTAACCCGCGCAGGTTGTGTGGCATATCTAAGGATATAACTATCAGGGAATCAGAAGATTCATCGATGCAGGGAGATCGCCAGCAGTTGTCTTAACGCGAGGCAGGCATTGGTACTATAATAAGGCTGAACATCGGGCAAGTGCTGGATTAATGACAGCCACACAAATTGCTCCAATTGCTGCGCCCTCAATGGACTCCTTTCATGTACGAAGCATTCTACGGTCTTTCCCAAAAACCTTTTCTGATGCGTCCCGATGCAGACTACCTGTATTTGAGCAAGGGACATCAGGCAGCGCTGTCGATGCTTGAATACGTTTTTATGAGTCAATCTGGCTTCGCTGTGATAACCGGCGAAATAGGCTCTGGAAAAACGAGTCTGGTCAGAAAACTGTTGCAAAGCAGCGACTCATCGTTGGCTGTCGGTGTTGTCAACAATACCAGGATAGAGTCTTACCCGGAGTTTCTGCAATGGGTTTTACTGGCGTTTGATGTTGATTTCGCAGGCGCAGAATCCAGCGCGCCGCGGTTGTACAAGCTGCTTAGCGATTTCCTGACGCAGCAGCATATACAGCAAAGGCGGCCAATCCTGATCATTGATGAGGCACATAACTTAGACGCAGAAATGATCGAACATTTGCGTATGCTGTCCAATCTGAATGTCGATAAAATGGATTTATTGCAGTTGGTGCTTGTCGGGCAAAGCGGACTGAGGGCAACACTGGCTGAGGAAGCGTTGCTGCCATTTGTTCATCGGGTCGCTGTTGATTGTCACCTGGAGCCACTCGATCTGGATGAGACACATGCCTACATCAGGCACCGCTTGATGGTCGCAGGAGCACAGCACGAGATATTTACCAATGCATCGATCCCGTCTATATGGGAAGCAAGTCGAGGCATTCCACGCATCATCAATTTGTTGTGCGATACAGCGCTTTTATTCGGATTTGCAGAACAACTGTCTACGATTGGCGACGACTTAATTCACGATGTCATCAACGATAAACGACAAAGCCTCTCGCCTATTGCAGCGGTCTAGCCGCGACGCTCCTTTTGGGTTGTTTGCTGTTAATGCAGGCACCCGGCACATCTTTCCGGGCTTGCGACGTCGAATAATTGACGTCGCCGTATTGCTTTGGTGGCAGGTCAGGGCTGCAGGCCAATATTGAATTCAATTAAATCGAATCCACGAACAGCAATTACCAGTAGTGTAATCAACGCGGCGCCGCCCAGAAAGTCTCTTCTTTCCCGTCTTTCAACCAATAACAGTTCTGAGGCATAGAGAATAATAGCCAGCACCACAACGAAAACGTTTACGTTAAATGTCCCGAACAACAGTGGGTTTTTCGCGAACAAAAGGGCACCAATAATCAAAAACAACAACAGATAGTCAAACGAGGTGACTTTGAACTCTTCCTTGCGGCGACCAGGAGAGAAGCGAATAGCGAGAAAGATAGCCACGCAAACCATCGCATAGAAGATCATCTCGAGACCGATTGCCCACGGATTTAGCCAGGTTATGCGGTCGATTGTCGACAGATAGATGACGAATACTACGGTGATATAAATAATCACTCGACGTGTGTTGACCTGAAAGGGGTAGATGCTAAAGCTCTGTAGTGCCAGCAGTGCCGCAAGTATCGCCGCAACAATACCGAAATCCCTCGGCACATCGTTGATCCAGATAGACAGTGCGATCAAGAAGCCGGGAATAGCAATTTCCAGAAACAGGCGGGAGCCATGCATCAGAATCTGGTGTTTTTCGATTGTTGCAAGACTGGTCGACAGTATTGAAAAGAGACGGGTTTTGCCCGGTCGCCAGTTGCCTCGCTCGGCCAGGTTAAGCAAGTAGTAGGTAGCACCACAGACGATCAGGTACAGGGCTGTGATCAGCCAATCGTTTGCAGCCACCAGCCAAATGCCACAACAGACCAGAAATGAGTGGATACTGTAGATAACAACGACGGATTCTTTGTGTGCGAAGCCGATCTCCAGCAGGCGGTGGTGCATATGGTTGCGTGTTGCTCGAAAGATGTTTGAGCCTGACATTGCCCGTTTTTTCAGAACGATCAGAATGTCGACAACTGGTAAGCCCAGCAACAGCAAAACGACACTTTTGCTAATGTGCTCGCCTGCTTCCCCAGTGGTGATTAACACCGCGAGAAAACCAATGGTAAAGCCCAGAAACTGACTGCCGCCGTCACCCATAAATACCATTGCCGGGTGCGTGTTGTAGCGGAGAAAACCCACGAGCCCGCCAATAGCTGCAAGCGCCAGAGTTATCGTTAGTTCGCCGCCTGGTGTGAACCAGGAGATCAGCGCGATAGCGCCAAGTGAGATAAGTACCTCGCCACCAGCCAGGCCATCCAGTCCGTCTGAGTGATTAATTGCGTTGATTACACCAATCATGGCCACCATGGTGAAGGCCTGACACAGCCAGTTCGGGAACTGATAGTCGGTAAATGGAAAGCTGGTGACGTAAAGGTCAGCGAAAAAGATCATCGGGATTACGGCGATGATCTGGCCGATAAATTTCGTGTAGTGGCCCATCTCCCGTTTGTCGTCCATAGCGCCAAAGGCGAGGAGTGTCAGGCTGCCGAAGAGGTAACACAGGACTGTCTGGTCCATTTCGGTAAGCGTCACAACGGGAATTAACGCACCGATGATAATCCCCCAGCCACCTACTCGGGGAATTGGATTGGAGTGCACCTTCCGATCCTGGTCTGGCAAATCCATCATCCCCAGCCTCGGTGCGAGACGGACCATGATGGGGATTACCGCCAGGCTGATCATCGTCGCGGCCGCTATTAAAAATAGATAGTTCATTCGACTACGATAGTTTCCTGGATAAATGTGCTGCTAAGTTGTAGATACATGAGATCTGTGATCTGTCTGAACGAAACATGCGATGGGCGAATATTTGAATCAAAGGAAGCAGCAAATAGTCTACCATCGTTGGGCTCACTGCCGGTTTGCAGTGTTCTTGATGTAATGGACTGTCGACCCCGTACAGTTACCCCGGTTGCACAAGCTCATTCTTCCCGAGTGATGCGGATTATTTCATAGGTCTTCGGATCGAGAACTATTTCGCCCTTGCTATACCGCGCTACCAATGGAAATCTCAATTCGTTTGTTTCTTCTGATTCATCTGATGGCTTGCTGGAAGCAGGAATTTCCGTAATGCTGCTATCGGCATGCTCACTTGGCGTACCCGTAATGCGATATTTCTCCAGCTTATCTGTCAGGGAGCTGCTTAGGACTCGATATCGATCGCTTCGTTCTCGCAACTCCGGGTCACCGTCGTTGAGAATGCCTTCCAGGTATTCCTTGTACGCAGCACCTTCGAATGGCTCGGCGTACACGAGGATTGGCATTTTGCCTCCAAGTTCCTCTATTGATTTGGTCGGGAGGCCTTTTGCTTCGGTTTCCTTTTGAGCTGCTTTGAACTCGTTGTAAGACAATGTTTCAAATCGGTGTTCCGCAAAAACAATGGCGGCGGTGCGTTGGTTGAGTGCAGTAAAAACGCCATACCCCAGTGCGGCGACCTGTAGTGCAACAATTACGCTCATGTCGAATTTGACGTTCTTTTTCCACGGTCGATAGAACACTAACGTCAAAGCGGGTCCCAGTACCAGATCAATCGGGGCAATTATCTTTAGCCCCTCCCAGCCTCCTTCCATAAAAAAGAGATTGCCGGGAAACCAGAACATAACCATCACGGCAACAAGCACACAGAAAACCGCCAGGCTGATGGCAAAGTGCAAAATAAATGCTTGAGTGACAGAAGGAAGTTTCATAGAGGTGGACCGTAAATATGTTTGCTCGGAATTAAACTTCGACAGAGATTGCAATATGCGCTCCATCGATTCCGGATTTTTGGCGACAGAATAGCCGTTTCTGACCGGCGGCCCGCCGGTCAGGAACATCAGTGCCGGTTTTACAAAATAAGGAACTCCAGCAGTGATTTTTGCGCGTGCAAGCGGTTTCCGGCTTGTTGCCAAACCACGCTTTGATCGCCATCAATAACGTCAGCTGTTACTTCCTCACCTCGATGTGCTGGCAGGCAGTGCATAAATACGGCATCGCTGGCAGCAAGTTGCAGGAGAGCCTGATCAACCTGATAAGGGCGCAGCGACGCTGTCAATCGGTCGCCATCCGTTTCCTCACCCATACTGGCCCATACGTCTGTGGTAATTAGATTTGCCTGTCGGCAAGCATCTTCCGGAGAGTCGCACATTTCTACATGTGCGCTACACGACGCCAGTAGCTGCTCATTCGGCAGGACATCGTCAGGGCAACTTATCGCCAGCGTAAAATCCAGCAATTGTGCGGTTTTTATATAGGAATTACACATGTTGTTGCCGGGCCCTATCCACGCCACGCGAGCACCGCCAACCTCGCCGCGTAACTCTACAAACGTCTGCATGTCAGCCAGCAATTGGCAAGGATGCAGAAAATCGGACAATCCGTTAATCACGGGAATGCGAGACACACTGGCAAAATCGACAATTGTCTTGTGGCTGTGGGTACGCATCATTACCGCATTGACCATCTCTGACAGCACCAGAGACGTATCTGTGATTGGCTCTCCGCGCCCCAGTTGAGAATTGGCAGGTGACAGATCCAGCGCATGCCCGCCAAGCTGAGCCATGCCGGCAGCGAAGGAAGTGCGGGTTCGAGTCGATGCTTTTTCAAATATCATGGCCAGCGTTTTGTTGTGCAGCGAGTCGCGGATGGCTCCGGATTGCCAGCTTTTTTTCAATTCAATGGCGTTTGTCAGTATTTCCCTGAACTCAGTGGCAGTAAGATCTGTCTCCTCTATAAAATGTCTGTTCACGGCTTTGGCTGGCTCCCGTTCGCCGTGGTTTGTGCTTGATTGTCATGGCAGAGTTCATTGATCGAATCCGCCACTCGTCGGGCAATTTCATCAATTTCGTCGTCGCTCAGGTTGTAGGGCGGAAGCATTCGAAGGACATTGCCAGCTGCAACATTGAAAACCACTTTATGCTCCAGTCCAATGCTTACCAGGCGGCTGCAATCGAGATCGAGCTCTATGCCGATCATCATCCCCGCGCCTCGTATGTCCAGTATTTCGGGCCTATTGTGCAGCGCTTCAGTGAGCTTGTTCTTTAACCGTTCGCCACCGCTGTGGGCCCGGGCAGGAAGATTTTCTGCTTCCATCGTCTGAAGTACGGTAAGTCCGACGCGGGTCGCGAAGGGATTACCGCCAAAAGTGGTGCCGTGGTGTCCGGGTTGAATCAAGGTGGCTGCGACACCGCGTGTGAGGCACGCCCCGATAGGAATGCCGTTACCGAGGGCCTTGGCAGAAGTAATGACATCGGGTTTCAGGTGCTGACTTGCATACCATTGGCCGGTGCGGCCGACGCCGGTCTGAATTTCATCTGCGATGAACAGCCAGTTATTTTTGTCGCAAATCTGGCGGATACCGGCAAGGTAGTTATCGTCCGGCACCACAACGCCGCCTTCGCCCAAAATGGGCTCGACCATCACCGCCACGATATCATCGTGTTTACCTGCTACCGCTTCTATCGCCGCGAGGTCGTTATACGGCAGGTGAATAAACCCATCGACCAGCGGAGCAAAGCCATCGTGCACCTTGGTATTACCTGTCGCGCTAAGCGTTGCCATCGTGCGGCCATGAAAGCTGCCGTCAAAGGTGATTACCTTCGGTGACGAAATGTCTTTGCTGCGTGCAAAAAGACGACTGATCTTGATTGCCGCTTCATTGGCCTCAGCGCCGGAATTGCAAAAGAACACAGCGTCCATGGTTGACAATTCACACAGCTTTGCTGCCAGGTTCTCCTGATTTTCAATCCCGAAAAGATTAGATGTGTGCAGCAGGGTTTGCGCCTGCTGCGTGATGGCTTCAGTAATTGCCGGGTGAGCATGACCCAGAGCGCATACCGCTATGCCGCCGAGCGCGTCAAGGTATTCATTGTTTTCCGTGTCCCACAGTCGTGCACCCTCACCGCGGTTGAATGTCACAGGCAGGCGGCTGTATGAGTTGACCAGTGGTGAATGGCAATCGGCTTCAGCCATCGACATTTTCCTTGTTTGTTCAGGTTTTCGTGGAGGTTAAACGGGGTAATCTTGGCGGGCAGCGACTGTAGGTTATGAGACTGAGCCGGATAAATCAACGAGACGACCTCGAGACTTTGTTAGGCTGCGCTGGTCACCATCGGAAATGCCGCAACTCAGTACTTGAATCTGGGCACTATTGGCTCTATTTTCGCCATACTTTGAAGTAAGATTTTGACTCAACCTAACAGGACCAAATGATGGACGTAAACGACAGAATTAAAGATCACATCGAATCAAACGCGGTGGTACTTTTCATGAAAGGCACGCCTCAAATGCCGATGTGCGGTTTTTCGAGCAAAACGTCCGAAGCATTGAAACAGTGCGGAAAAGAGTTTGCGTACGTCAACGTCATACAGGATTCCGAGATACGAGAGTCTCTGCCGGCGTATTCAGACTGGCCAACCTTCCCGCAATTGTACGTCAAGGGCGAGTTAGTTGGCGGCTGTGACATTGTGATGGAAATGCACGAGTCTGGCGAGCTGGCGAAAATTGTCGATGAGGCGGCCAGCGCTTAAACTCGTCACCCGGGCCTATCCCGGGTGCAGTGTTTCCCACTGGTTGATGACATGGCAAAACAGATCAGCGGTTTTTTCAGTATCGTAAACCGCTGAGTGAGCCTCCGCCTGATTCCATTCCATGCCGGCTGCCTGGGCCGCGCGCGCCAGTACCGTCTGGCCCAGTGCCATACCACATAAAGATACCGTGTCGAAATTGCTGAACGGGTGAAAAGGATTTCGCTTGATGCCGTTTCTCTCTACACACGAGTTGATAAAGCTCAGGTCAAAAAACGCATTGTGGCCAACCAGAATCGCGCGTGTGCACTGGGCCTGTTTAACCGCTCGACGAATGGGTGAGAAAAGATAGCCGAGCGCATCGGTTTCCTTGCGGGCAGCGCGTAGCGGGTGGTACGGATCGATACCATTTATTTCCATTGATTTCGGATCCATGTTGGCACCCTCAAATGGAATCACATGCGTACTAATCACCGGTTCGGGCACCAGTTTTCCTTCTTCATCCATGGAGATTATCGAGGCTGCCACTTCGAGCAACGCATCGGTTCGGGCATTAAAACCGCCAGTTTCGACATCTACGACTACAGGTAGAAATCCTCTGAATCGAAGGTGCATCGGTGTTTTTCCGCCAGCGGTGTAACTATCTGTGGTCATCCGTTTCCTGAAATTCGGCGGTTTTTGAATAGGATCTCATCAATATAAACTCAAACGGCTCTGGGCACTATCGCAGGGGCAACGATGGTATCACTGATTGTATTGCGTGATTGATCTGGTTGATTCAAACAAGTTGCCGCGTTGTACTTTGATTCGCAGACTACTTGCTGGGACACTTGTCTACCTGTCGGGCTAAAGATTCCGGCAACAGACTACTATGACGGGTTAATGAGCGGCTTACTCCATAAATTTGTGCAGATTGCCTTGTTGCGTGCGAGTCCACAGGACCTGCCTGGTTTCGCGATGGTGTTATGGATTGCTGTCGGACTGGTTTTCATAACAAGTTTTGCCGGATTACTGTTTGCCTATCCCTTTGACGATGCGCTGATCCGGTGTTTGGCAGCTATCGCTATACCAGCCATTATTCTCTACGTGGCTTTGCAGATAAAACGTATGCCATCGCGTTTTCTGCAATGCTATTCAGCTATTTGCGGTGCATCTGCGGTGGTCTATGTGCTGGCACTGCCACTGATGCCAACGTTCTTTGGCGCGAGTGTCGATACGTTGTCCGGCAAGTTGGTTGTAATGGTTATTTTATTGCTCGACGTATGGATGCTGTTAATCACAGCTCACATTTTTAAGCACACTTTTGATGTTGGAATGGCAACCGGGTTCAGTCTCGCACTTGGCTTGATGATACTTACTTTGCTCGCGATTGAGGCGGTTGTACCGGCGTCTGCCGGACACGATGAACTTCAGTCTCTGCTGACTGACAACTCCGGTCTGATGATGGCAATGCTTTAGCAGACGTTGCCCTACAAAAAGCTAACGTTGTGCTTGTTTACGCGACCGGGATGCCGGCCAATGACACAGGCATAACGCTAAGAGATTAATCGGTACACCGTCCCCTCGATTTTGATTAGAGGTCACTACACTGCGAATTCATATCATTGGTATCTGCGGCACCTTCATGGGGGGTGTTGCCCAGCTTGCAACCGCTGCCGGGTTTGAGGTCAGCGGCTCTGACGCTAATGTCTATCCGCCGATGGATGGACAGTTGCGTGCTGCTGGAATCAGACTGACTGAAGGCTACAGTGCCGACAATCTTTCACACTCGCCAGATCTGGTCATTGTTGGCAATGCTATGTCGCGGGGTAATGTCGAGGTCGAAGCAGTTCTCGATCGGGGTCTCAAATACACTTCCGGTGCGCAGTGGCTGAGCGACTATTTTCTAACTGATCGCTGGGTTATCGCCGTTGCTGGCACGCATGGGAAAACCACGACATCCAGCATGATTGCATGGATTCTGGAGTACGCTGGCCTCAAACCCGGGTTTTTGATAGGCGGTGTACCGGGTAATTTCGGGGTTTCGGCCCGTGCGGGAGACGAGCCTTTTTTTGTCGTTGAGGCTGATGAATATGACACCGCCTTTTTCGATAAGCGCTCGAAGTTTGTGCATTACCGTCCGCGTACAGCGGTGCTCAACAATCTTGAGTTTGATCATGCAGACATATTTGATGATCTCGCGGCCATTAAAAAGCAATTTCACCATTTCGTCAGAACAATACCGGGCAGCGGCAAGCTGATCGTCAACGGAGCAGATGCGAATCTGGCGGATGTGTTAGAGCAGGGATGCTGGAGTGACACTGAGCTTTTTCTGCCAAATGCTGTTGCAGCACTGGCCGCTACTGACACCGCGTTGCCAGTACAGCGATTTGAAGTGTTAAGTGAGAGTCGTGGTCAGAAGTTACAGCAGTGGCGGTTTGATGCACAGGCTAACCGTGTTTTATCCCCGGCAACCGACGGTCGGCAGTTCGAGATTGACGGGATCCTGGGTGCGCATAATCTGTCTAATGCAACGGCGGCGATCGCAGCGTCTCGCCACGCCGGTGTTCCTGCCGATGTCGCGGTCGAGGCTATGTGTCGTTTTGAGGGGGTAAAGCGCCGTCTTGAGTGTATCGGGTCGGTCCGTGGTATCGAGGTTTACGATGATTTTGCGCATCATCCGACCGCCATAGCGGCTACCTTAAAAGCCTTGAAAACGCGACTCGGGGCTGGCTGCAAGCTGGTGGCATTGGTGGACTTTCGTTCAAACAGCATGGTGTCGGGAGCACATCTCGAGCAAATGCCGGCATCGCTCGAAGACGCTGATCTTGCAATGCTTTACAACTCGCAGCCTACAAAGCTTGATTTGTCGGCCCTGGTCGAGGCCGCGAATGCAGCTAACTCAGGACACAAAGCCATGGAGTTTACAGATATCGACAGCCTGCTCGAGCGGCTGCAGGCAGTGGTTTCAGCAGGAGATATTGTGGTTTGTATGTCAAATGGGTCATTTGCGGGTGTACATGGCCAAATATTGACTATGCTTAATAAAATAGCTGCGACCTGAGTTGCAGATGCCGTTGTCGTATGACAATTCTTCTCTGGCCAACCAAAAGAAAAAAGAGATGGGGCAAGAACAAACATCTTCAGTGAGTCAAGATTTTCGTGTACCGGCAAAGGTGGGCAAGTATCAATTGCTCGAGCGCATCGGTAGTGGTACCTGCGGTATTGTGTACCGAGCCTATGATGCGATTCTCTCGCGAGATATTGCGTTAAAAGTGTCTCCGGTCGGTACGCTGGATCAAACTTCGGGCAAAATACCAGGTGCCCAGAAGGCTTTTGTCACTGAAACTTTGTCCGCGGGCAGGCTAGCGCATCCCAATATCGTCACTGTGTACGAAGCAGGTGTAGACGGGTCGCTGAATTACCTGGCGATGGAATACGTTGAGGGAATGTCCCTTAAAGAGTACGGCAGAGGCAAGCGCCAACTGCCACCGTACAGAGTAGTTAATATCATTGCCAAGGTGTGTGAGGCGATTGATTTTTCACACAAAATGGGCATCGTTCACCGCGATATAAAACCGGCGAATATCATGGTTTCCACCACTGGTGACGTCAAATTGCTGGATTTTGGCATTGCCATTAGTACTTCCGCCAGCGACAACCTGGGGAGCGCAACACCGTCGTTGGGTACGCCTAATTACATGTCTCCAGAGCAGGTAACCGGCAAGGAGCTGGGGCCCCGCAGCGATATTTATTCGCTGGGAGCAGTAATGTTCGAGATGCTGACCGGCCAACAACTTTTCAAGGCAGAAAAGGTAAAAGAACTGTTCCGTGCGGTTATCAAAGAAACAGCGCCTCCGCTGCGATCGATTCGACCGGATTTACCCGCAGAATTAGAGCTATTGCTGGCAAGGTGCCTGTCGAAAAATCCTCGCCAACGGTTCGCCAGTGGTTCTGATATGGCAACGGCACTGCGTGCTATTGCTGACAAGATGGCGCCACCAGATCTGATCCCGCCGGAATTGCAGAGCTGGATGCCGCTGGTGCAGGATCTCAGATTTTTCAGTGGCTTTAACGCACGGGACGTTGCCAGATTTGTCTCGGTTAGCAGTCTGGCACGGTTTGGAGCCGGGAAAACTGCACTTGCCAAACACACCATCGACAATCATGTGTATGTGATTCTGGAAGGGGTTGCCAGTACACGCGATGGCAGCGGACTTAGCTCGGTACTTGGGCCGGGTGATTGCTTTGGCGAAGCGGGCTTCGTGCGCGGTGACAAGTGCCTCGCCGATATTGATGTGATGACCGATATCGTCGCGCTAAAGGTTGCATCGGCTGATGTTGCTGCGTTGGCGGAATCTGAGCAGTTGCCACACTATCGAATGATTGCTAACAGCATTGTTCAGCGCCGGGTTAGTGCGACTGATGAGTTGATGCTTGATCTTGCTTTGTAACGTTTCGAGTAGTCTGTGTAATCGTTGAAAGCTGGCCGGGTTCGGCGTAAGCAGCGGAATAAAAAAAGGGCGCCCGTTTTATCGGGCGCCCTTTTTTTCGGTTTGCAGAAAAAAGCCTGGTCAATCAGGCAGCGTTTTTCTGCAGCAGTTTGCGTTCCCAATCGATCGCGGTAGATACGATTACTTCGAGGTCGTCGTATCTGGGCGTCCACTCAAGCGTCTTGTGGATTTTATCGACATTGGCAATTAGCTCTGGCGGATCACCCGCACGTCTTGGTTCTTCGACGATATTGATGGGGCCGTCAATAACCTTTTGCACGGTATTCAGCACGTCTCGCACGCTGTAGCCATGGCCATACCCGCAATTGAGGCGAGTAGATGCTCCGCCTTTGCGCAAATAGTCGAGCGCCGAAATATGGGCTGACGCAAGGTCGGCCACATGGATGTAGTCGCGCACGCCGGTGCCGTCGGCGGTGGGGTAGTCCGTGCCGTAAACATAAATCTCCGGACGTTTGCCAACCGCAACTTCTGCCGCGACTTTGATTAATAAAGTGGCCTTTTTCGTTGATTGACCGATCTGGCCATCCGGGTCACAACCTGCCACGTTGAAATAGCGAAGTATTACATGCTTCATATCGCAAGCCTTGCCCAGGTCTTCGAGCATGTATTCAGACATGAGCTTGGACATGCCATACGGATTGATCGGCGCGGTCGGCGTCTCCTCTGAGCAGGGGTTGCCGTCGCCATCACCGTAGGTCGCGGCTGTCGACGAGAAAATGAAGTTGCTGACCTTGTTGCGTTGGCAGCAGTCCAGCAGGTTTCTGGTGCTGGCGGTATTATTGTCGTAGTACTTCAATGGATTTTCGACAGATTCGGGCACAATGGTGTGTGCGGCAAAGTGCATTACGGTGTCAATATTGTGCGCCCGCAAAACCCGATCAACCAGTTCCTGATCGCCGGTTTTGCCAACAACCAGCTCGCCGAACAATACGCTTTCTTCAAAGCCGGTTGATAAGTCATCAAGAACGACAATTTTCTCGCCTTGCTGGCCGAGTTGCTTGACGGTATGACTGCCAATGTAACCGGCGCCGCCGGTTACCAAAATTCCATTGGACATAGATGCCTCGTATTAAACTTACACGCTGGCCTACCCAGCTAATCTGAAATATAACTGAATCGCAGACTCAAGGGCCTGTTTGATCCAGACATTGCAATTTCTGCGCTGCCAGGGTTCTGGCGGCATGCGACCGCTGACGCGCAGCAACGCTCACCCGCTGGTTGCAATGCACGTACCGCTGCTGTGGGGTATCTGCGCCATCGGAAAAACCAGAGGTGCGTGTGCAACGCTGCACCGTGCCAATCACCGGATACGGATGATCGTTCAACGGCGAGTAAGCTCGAAATCTTTAGTTTTGGGGCATAATATTGCCGCCCTCGCGCCTGCCTGGTGTCTGAAGTTACTGTTGTTAGCAAAATGGTCCGCAAATAATGGTAAATTAGCGGGTTCGCCGTTGCCCGCAGCCAATGTTAAATACTTTGACACAATTGACTAAACAATTGAATTATAGAGGGCAAGACAGCATCTTTAGCATCGCTAACGGGTTAGATGATTGAAATATGCCGGACAAGCTTAAGAAAATGATAGGACTCGTTGTTCTGCTGATAGCGGTAGGCGGGGTCTCTTGTGATGCCATGTTGAACACGTGGATTGCAACCAATGGCAGCGGCAATGTGGAGCTTGTCAAGTGAATGATTCAAGAGGAGGTGCCCGTCCGGAGCCGCGACCAGGCGGGGCCAGAAAGATTGGTGACGAACAATCTCACCGATTGGCGCCAACCAGGGCCCTGTTGCTCTACATTCTGCCTTTGCCCTTGTTGGTCGCCTGTCTGATCGCGATGACAGGTGGTCACTCATTTCATGCCATCGCTATTGCAGCGGCCTTTGCATTAGCGATGTTTGCAGCAACGCTGGTTCGTAAGGGTCTCGATATCGAACACGAGGCGAAACGTCGAAAAATTGTCCGGCGCAGCAGCACGTTGCCCTACAAAACGTTTGGCGCTTCGGTGCTGGGTGTTGCCATGTTTATCGGTGCTTTGTTTGGCGCCAGGTATTCTATTCTGGCATCGATACTTCTCGCAGCGGCCGCCTGTATTGGGTGTTGGCTGGTATATGGACGTGATCCGGCGCGCGGTAAAGATGAATACTCAGCAGTGGGGGTAACCTCTGAAGAGGTGCTCGAAATCCTTAATGAAGCAGATACAAAAATCGCAGCGATCGAAGATGCGCGGGGCAGAATTCACAACGCGGAACTGAAAGATCGCCTGCGCGGTATCGTAGCCGGTGTTCGCGAAATCATGGGCATTGTTGAAGATGATCCGGCCGATTTACGGCGAGCTCGCAAATTTCTGCGCACCTACCTTGACGGCGCGCAACGTGTCACTGAAGGGTATGCAGATATGCACAAATACGGTGATGAGGGCGAACTGGAAGATAAATTCAGAAGTGTGCTGACAACCATTGAGACAGTGATTGTCGAGCAGAAAGAAAAGCTTCGTGAAAATAACCTGACAGAACTTGATGTGCAGATCGAGGTGTTACAATTGCAGCTTGAGAAGGAAGGTGTCTAGGAGTCTGCGCGGCAGAATCTCCACCACCTTCTGCAAACACGGGGAACGCGCCCTGCCGGGGTGCGTTTTATCGATCATTTTCGGTGCCTATGAGTAACTATGCGCGGCAAATGAAGCATTTTCAGAATATTGTTATTCCCGCAGGTGCTGCCTGTCGGGCGAGTAAAAAACCTTTTGGAGAGTGAGAATGTCAGACAGTAAAGTCGACACTGCAGACCAGTCATTACAGGAAGATGTGGCAAAACTGGATGCCATGCTGGCACCTGATCTGAAGTATGAAATGATCACCATGGAGACTGCCAGCAGCGATGATCGCGCTCGTATAGGTGAGTTGATGGATGACATCAAATTAACCGACTCCAACAGCATTCTGTTTTACGGCAGTAAGGCTCAGGAACGACTGACCACGATCAGTGACAACATGCTCGAGGGCGTGCGCAACAAGGATGTCGGCCCGGCCGGTCAGGATCTCAATGACATGGTCACGGTGTTGCGCGGCTTTGATGTGGGTGCAATTGATCCAACCAAAAAGCGCGGTTTTTTTGCGCGTTTGTTTGGCCGGGCGCGACCAGTGGTTCAGTTTATTCAGCAATACGAAGGCGTACGCCGTCAGATAGACACGATCACTGACAATCTTGAAGACCATAAAACAAAGCTGCTTACCGACATTGCCAGTCTTGATCGCCTGTACGATGCGAATCTCGACTTCTATCACGAGCTTGAACTGTACATTGCAGCTGGTGAGGAAAAGCTGAAGTATCTGGACGATGTTGAAATTCCGGCCATGCAGCAAACCGCCTCCAACTCTGATGATGTATTGCAAGCTCAACACTTGCGTGACATGCGCACCGCTCGCGACGATCTTGAACGCCGGGTTCACGATTTAATGCTCACACGCCAGGTGGCAATGCAAAGTCTGCCCAGCATCCGCATGGTGCAGGAAAACGACAAAGGTCTGGTTTCTAAAATCAATTCAACACTGGTGAATACGGTTCCGCTGTGGCGTCAGCAACTGGCGCAGGCGGTCACTGTGTTCCGGTCTCAGGAAGCGGCTAAAAGTGTCAAAGCTGCAACTGATCTGACCAATGATCTACTAGAGAAAAACGCCGAGACGCTGCGCACCGCAAATCGTGAAGTGCGTGAACAGATGGAGCGCGGTGTGTTTGATATCGAATCGGTGCGACGAGCCAATGAAAACCTCATTGCCACCATCGAGGAGAGTTTGCAGATTGCCGATGAAGGCAAGCGCAAACGCGATGAGGCTGCGCGCACCCTTGAAGAACTTGAAACTGATTTAAAAACCAAACTTGCCTCCGCCAGTGCGCGCAGGCCCGAAGCGGCTACGGGAGCCTGAGATGGGATTATTTGACAAACTGTTTGGCGAATTCGTCGATGTAATTGAATGGACCGACGATTCCAACGACACCATGGTTTATCGCTTTGAGCGATATGGCAATGAAATAAAATACGGTGCCAAACTGACAGTCCGCGAAGGCCAGGCTGCTGTGTTTGTGAACGAGGGTGAGGTCGCGGATGTTCTCGGGCCGGGTATGTACGAACTCGAAACACGGAACCTGCCGATCCTGTCTACTGTACTCAGTTGGGATCACGCGTTTAGCAGCCCCTTCAAGGCGGAAGTGTATTTCGTCAATACCCGTCGTTTTGTTGATCTGAAGTGGGGCACCAAAAACCCGCTGATGATTCGCGATTCAGAATTTGGCGCGGCACGTGTCAGAGCCTTCGGCACCTATGCGGTAAAGGTAAGTGATCCATTAAAATTTTTGCGTGAGATTGTCGGTACCGACGGTCATTTCCAGGTCGAGGAGATCAGCAATCAGTTGCGCAATTTGATTACCTCTCGCTTTTCATCTGCGGTTGGCGCAGCTGGTATTCCGGTACTCGATATGGCTGCTAACTACGAACAGCTTGGGGATGTTATTCATACTCGCATAGCACCTGAATTTGGTGAGTACGGGCTTGAACTGACACGCCTGCTGGTGGAGAACATATCTGTTCCGCCGGCCGTAGAAGAGGCGCTCGACAAACGTACCAGTGCCGGAATGGTGGGCAACCTTGATAAGTACATGAAATACCAGACCGGGGTCGCTATGGAAGCTGGTGCGGCCAATCCGGGTGGCGCAGCCGGTGCCGGCATAGGTATGGGAGCCGGTCTTGCGATGGGTCAGCAAATGGCGAATAGCATGCAGGGTTCATCTGCAGCTGGTTCTGCTGCTGCAATGCCACCGCCATTGAAAGCAGCAGCGGAGTATCATGTGGCGGTCGATGGCGTGGCAACCGGACCATTTTCAATGGCCGGCTTGCAGCAACAACATCAAAACGGCTCGCTGCGGTCCGACACATTGGTGTGGACAGTTGGAATGGAAGACTGGTCAGAGGCAGGGCGAGTGAGCGATCTTGCCGATCTGTTTGCCTCCAAGGCACCACCGCCACTTCCGGCAAGCTAGCCCGGGGCAGTCAGTTTAGCTGCGCGAAGGCGCGCGATTGAATAGTGATCGCTGCAAGAGATAGCGCAGCGATCGCGGTCTGCCAGCATAGATTCTGAACCAACTTGAAGTGTTGTGATTGAATAGTCCGCGCGAACAAAATCTGGAGAGCATCTTTTATCCACAGGGCCGTGATTCGTCCGCTCCAGTGGATGCTCCGGTAGCCAAAGACGAGACACGATTTCCGTGCACCGATTGCGGCGGCATGCTCACCTATGCTGTCGGCACTAACGAAATGGAGTGCAACTATTGCGGCAAGCGCAATAGCATCGATATTGCTGATACAGCAATAGAAGAAATAGATTTACCGCATGGCCTGGATCGACTGGAAAAAACCCGTCGAATGGGCTCGACCGAAAGTCGATTGAAGTGTCCTAATTGCGCGGCACAGTTCAGTCTTGAAAAGCACCTGCATGCCAGCGATTGTCCTTTTTGCGGCACGACAGTAGTCACCAGCACCGGCGATGTGCAGGAATTTTCTCCGCAGGCTTTATTGCCGTTTGCTGTGTCATCTGATGAAGCCCGGGCAGCGTTTGCGAAGTGGATTCGCGGCAGGTGGTTTGCGCCCTCAAAGCTGAAGGACTATGCGCGAGAAGAACAATCGCTGAAAGGCGTTTATATCCCGTACTGGACGTATGACAGCGATACCCGAACTTCCTACAGTGGGCAGCGTGGAGACGTGTACTACGTTCGCCAGACTGTCAGAGTCATCGAAAATGGTCGGTCAGTGCGCCGATCACGCATGGTGCCGAAGATACGCTGGACGCATGTGCAGGGTAAAACAGATAGGCATTTCGACGATGTGCTGATTGGCGCCACGCGGACCTTGCCACGCAAGATCACCGACTGGCTGGAGCCCTGGGATCTCGAAAATCTCATTCCCTACACCGAGGATTATCTGAGCGGCTTTCAGAGTGAGGTCTATCAGGTTGCTCTCGACGAGGGCTTTGGACACGCCCAACGTGTGATGGCGCAAATAATCAGAACGGACGTCAGTCGTGCGATCGGTGGCGACCAGCAGCGTATTCAAAGACTTCACACCAATCACGATGACACCACGTTCAAGCATGTGTTGCTGCCACTGTGGACGGCAGCATTTAATTTTCGTGGAAAAACCTATCGGTTTGTTGTCAACGGACGCAACGGGAAGACACGCGGAGAGCGGCCATACAGCATCATCAAAATTGCAATCGCAGGGGTTTGCGCCGCAGGTCTTTTTATTTCTGCCGCGTATGTTATGCAGTCTCAGAATGTCGGCGGATACCTATCCGATCGGCCAATCTTCTACCCCGGTGAGTCGTATCAGCGACTGCCGCGCTTTTGACTGTGCGCGGTTTGACGGTGCGCGATTTGACTGTGCGCGCTTTGACAGTGAAAGACGCTTGCCTCGTGACTGCTAAAGGCAGTGGACCCAAAACAACGTCGCGCAGATTTAGTCCGCATTAATCGGATTGATATTTCGGTGTAGCGGCAGATACGGGTTAGAATTGGCGCGTAACCCTGCCAATTGCTCATCACCGTAAAATATCGGAGCCGTCTGACATGCCAACTTCCGTAACTGTAGTCGAACATCCGCTGATTCAGCACAAACTTACATTAATGCGGCGTACAGAGGCATCGTCCAGTACCTTTCGAGCACTGTTAAAAGAGATCAGCCATTTACTGGCCTATGAAGTGACTCGAGACCTGCCGTTAAAGGATGTGGAAATTGAAACGCCATTGACAAAAATGATGGCCCCGATGCTCGATGGCAAGAAGCTGTGTCTGGTGTCTATTTTAAGGGCGGGAAACGGTCTGCTCGAAGGCATACTCGAGCTGATACCATCAGCCCGAGTGGGTCATATCGGGCTCTACAGAGACCCGGAAACACTGGAGGCCGTAGAGTACTACTACAAAATGCCGTCCGAGCTTGATCAGCGACTGGTCATTGCTGTCGACCCCATGTTAGCCACGGCCAATTCTTCCGTTGCCGCTATTTCGCGACTCAAAGAAGGCGGGGCGAGGAACATTAGATTTCTGTGTCTGCTGGCAGCGCCGGAAGGAATAGAAGCTTTCCATCGTGCACATCCGGATGTACCCATTTATACCGCCGCTGTCGATGAGTGTCTCAACGATCACAGCTATATTGTACCCGGCCTGGGGGATGCTGGTGATCGCATATATGGAACGCGCTAGGCGCAAACCTCTGTAGCTATCAGTTAGTGATGTCCGAACCGAATACACATACCGTTGGCAGTGATTCAGTCGAGAACGGCAACTCAGTGTCGGGTGTGTCGCCATCGCTTGGGGCTGTGGCGCGAACCTATGGCGCTACCGGTCTGCAACGATTGGCGAAGGCGCATGTGTGCGTGGTTGGTATTGGCGGTGTTGGGTCTTGGGTTGCGGAGGCGTTGGCAAGAAGTGGCATTGGCCAACTTACACTGATTGATCACGATGATATATCTGAAGGCAATATCAACAGGCAAGTGCACGCAGACCATTCAACGCTTGAGCTGTCAAAAGTTGAGGTTATGGCGACAAGAATCAAAGCGATCAATCCTGCCTGTGTGTGTAACGCCGTCGACGATATGCTCGTCAACAACAATATTGAAAGGTATATCGACGATAAGTTCGACTACGTGATAGATGCAATAGATGCAGTGAGATTCAAGGTCGCGTTGATTTACTTTTGCAAACGCAATGCAATTCCGATGATTACCATAGGTGGTGCTGGCGGTCGTACAGATCCAGGTAAGGTTGGCGTTACTGATCTGAGTAAAACCTGGAACGACGCGTTAGCGGCGAACGTACGTCGCAGACTGCGATCGGAACATGGATGGACAAGAAATCCACGTCGGCGCTTCGGTGTTGACTGTGTATTTTCCAGCGAGCAGGCGCGGTATCCGAAAGGTGATGGTTCGGTCGCTTTTAACAAGCCCGGTGTGCCGGGCGCCACCCTCGATTGTGATTCAGGTTATGGCTCGCTGGTGACGGTGACTGCAACCTTCGGCTTTGTTGCGGCGGCCATTGTGATGAATAAACTGGTCGGCAAATCTTTTGATTAGCCATCAACCCATTTAAAAAACTGCGGATTCAGTACAGGCCTGTCGCCATTATCACCACTAACGACGCCCTGCTGCATGGTGAGCAATTCATCGCCTCTTTTTTAGGATATTTGCTTGAAGTTACTACCCGTTGAACAAACCGTTGATGCTGGTATTACGATCAGAGGCTGGCGTAGTGAGGGGTCTGGTCGAGCGCTGTTGTTTTTTTTGCATGGAAATGGTTTTTGCGGGCCAGTCTACTTGCCAATGCTCCGGGAGTTGCAAAAAGACTTTGATCTGCTGATGCTGGATATACCTGGTCACGGGGTTAGTGATTCAATCGACGTGAACTGGAATCAGGCGGCTGAACTGATGCACCAGGCGCTGACACGTCAACTGCAGGTGCTCGCTCCAACGGCCACTTTCGGTGTGGGTCACAGCCTGGGCGGGGTGCTAACGTTGTTGTCGGCCTATCGTCATCCGCATACATTCAAATCAATTGTGTTGCTTGATCCGGTATTGTTTCCGCAGCGCCTGTTACTGCTGATGCGGGCCGCCAAACTACTGAAACTTACGCCACTCATTCATCCGCTGGTACGGCCAACCCTGAAACGTCGGCGGCAGTGGTCGGGAGCTGATAGTGCTCGCGAATATCTGCGTGGCAGAAAAATCTACGCTGGTTGGACAGACGATGCCTTACAGGCTTACGTCGACTACGCATTGCAAGGCGACGTTGATGGCGGTGTAGAGTTGCGGTGCCATCCAAAGACAGAGGCCCGTTACTTTGCAACGGTGCCGCAAGGGCTTTGGAAAGCCTTGCGCGGGGTTGCCTGCCAAACTCGTTGCATTATGGGAGAGGATTCGTTCCCATTTGCATTAGAAGCCGTTCGGAAGGCTGCACTGGCCACATCGAATATCACGTCAACCATAGTACCTGGCGGACATTGTTATATGCAGCAGAGTCCGCTCGTTGCAGCACGGCATATCAGGGCAGCTATTGAGTCCGGCAGCTAAGCTCGCAACCGTCGTCAGTTTACAACGCTACCGCTGATTGACTGTCTGGTCCGTCAGTTAAAGCCGCGTCTGTTGACGTAACTGGATTTCCAGCGCTTAGCCAGCGCTACCGCTTCTTCGAGGTCGGAATCGTCGAGATACTTGCTGCACTCATCGCGCGCATTAAACTCATCGGTGTAACCATTTGCCAGAGCGACATCTACCCAGGCGATACATCTGACGAAATTCTGTTCTGTACCAAGCCCGTCGTGATAGAGCGTGGCCAATGTGTATTGGGCATGCGGATGCCCGCGCTCAGCGGCCAGTTTGTACCACTTGAAGGCTTCGCGATAGTTCTGTGGAACACGATTACCCTCGTGATAGAGAGAACCCAGTAGAGTCTGCGCCTCTGCATGACCCAGATTTGCGGCTCGCGTATACCAGTCAATGGCGCGGTTGTAGTCGCGTTCAACGCCTATTGCCTCGCTGTAAAGATACCCCAGCTTTTGCTGTGCATCAGCGCTGCCCAGGGTTGCTGATTCAAGCCACCACTCTCGTGCCATGGCGTAGTCCTTAGCGGTACCAACACCACTGAAATACTGCAGCCCGAGTTTGTACTGTGCGACGTGGTTGCCCTGTTCTGCAGCCAGTTGATACCAGCGGTGTGCCTCCGCTTCACTGTCAATGGTTTCGGTTGCAGCGTTATCAATGTCGGCCCCGTCAATTCCAGCTTCAGCGGTCAGGCCGCTGGCATAGGCGTCGCCCAGTTCAAGCTGGGCGTCGCTGTCGCCGGATATAGCCAGTATCGTGAGTTGCTCAAGTTTGTCTGCAAGCGATTCGGCTTTGTTGTCTTGTGGCGCTGCTGCTGCAAGCATCGGTATGCCTGCAGCACGAGGAGTGGTCAGGTTGTTCAGTTCAACCGTTTGGCTGCTATCCGTTTCCTGGCTGATATATTGACCATTCCCCGGGTCACGACTTGAGTCAAGACCAACCCCGGGTTCCTGATTGACAACAGTGTCAGCGACGATCAGTTCGTTGCTGACGGTCGCGGTGTCAGCAGGTTTTTTCGGCGGAATGAGGCGCGATGACTGGCCGGCAGAAGTGGCAGAAGTCGAGTTGCCATCAGCAGCTTCTAGAGCATTGTCGGTAGCGCTGATGTCCGGGTTCGCAGGATCAACAGGTTTGGCGCAGCCTGCGAACAACAACATCGTAAGACTGCAAAAAATACCCCTGAATACTAATCGGTTGTTAGCTGGGTGCAGCGGATTGTTGCAGTATGACTGACAGCCTCGATTCATAGGATGTTTCGCTTTGGATAATTCGCCGTGAGTATTTTGTTTTGCGTGTTTTATTGCGGGCAATGCCGCAGACTGTAAGTAACTTAATTCGTCTGTTTGGCGGCCCGGGTAGTGGAATTATCGTTCATGCCGTCCTGACAATTCAAGGCGCATAATACACTTTTAAAAACAACTGCGATACTGATGTTGAGTCATTCACTCGGAAGAAGTATTTTTGTTTTGGCTATCGCTATAGCAAATCTATTTACAGGTATTTCACTGTCAACAAGTCGTAACTTTGTTTGAGTAAATCTATCGCAAAAAAAATCTGGTGCGCTGTTCGCAGCCTCTATGTGTTGACTTGGTAGGGGAAGTCAGGGCAACAGGTTTGGTCAAACTATGCCTGCATCAAGGCTTGCAGCCATTGTCGTTCCGAGCTCTTCGCACTGATGAATAAAAGAATTGTCATAGGTACCGTGGCAAAGCAGTGGATCGCAAATTGGTCGCCACTTAAGGCCGGTAACGATGCGTGTTACCGCGCTAATAGTGCCGGTACCGTCCAGGCCTGCGCGAACATACAGAGCATAGGGTGTACCTTGTTTAAGCTCGAGCACCGGATAGTATATGCGGTCGAAAAAGTCCTTTAATGCGCCGCTCATATAGCCAAAGTTTTCTGTGGTACCCAGTATGATGCCGTCGGCTGCAATAACATCATCCGCACACGCAACGAGCGGTGCAACATGCCTGACAATAACTGAATTGATATCCGGATGGTTTGCTCCTCTCACCACAGCTTCAGCCAGAGCAAGGGTATTGCTCGATGGTGTATTGGCGACAACAAGCAATGACTTTTTCACTCTTTCTTCATACCGCCAAATACTTCGACAACGCGTGGAAACAGGGTTGAAAACTCCAGTGCCATGAGTGTTACGTTGGTGTCAAACACCGCGCGCGGATCGAGATCTGCGGTGTCGGAGCCATCGTCCGGGTTTGTGTCGAGAAATTTAATTTTGCTGAAGCCGAACTCGTCGTCAAGCACAAAGGAAATTGTTTCATTGGATTCCAGTGCTATTTTTTTAACCATTTTGCCGGTGGTCGATAAATTTCGAATCTCGTCGCTGCCCAGGTCCTGCTTGCTGCAGCGAACAAATCCGGCGATGTTGTCTTCGTCCTGCAAAACACACTCGTCACCCATTTCCATGTCGGCAGGTAACTTTCGCGTGCCCTTTAGCCAGCGTGTGAATAATGCAGCCTGGCTGGTTTCTGTCTGTACCGGCTTTACGGGTAAATCACCGATGCATTCCCGTAACAGTGAAGTACACTGGTCAAGTTTTTTGGGCGAGGTGTTGTCGAGCACCAGCAACTCCTGCTTCGGCATAAACAACACCTGATCGTAGGTCGATCGGGTAAATGCCTGTGGTGTCAGTTCCATCACCACGTTATCGCGGATATCCAGTTTTTCCTTGCCGCGGATTTTGCGGTCAAGCTTGGCTTCCATCTCCTGTATTCGTTCCGCCATATGCTCGGCGATTACGCTGGAAGGCAATATCCTCTCTTCCCGGCGCGCCTTCAGCAGCATGAATCCACTGGTGCTGTGCACCAATTGTTCGCTCTCGGCGCCCATTGGCGGCACCCAGCCGTAGCTGTTTAGCTGCCGCCTGTTGACCGGCGTAAATGCTTTTTCCTGCAGCATTTCCTCCAGCTCTTCGGCAGAGGTTTCGAATTTTTCCTGAAAACTGAAAAGGCTGGCTGATTTGAACCACATAAGGTAACCGTTATTCGTGTTCGGGTGCGAGAGCACCGGGGGCGGGTATTGTATCGGATTGGGCGATGACGTGGTTTATTTGGCAGCGATGGCTGGCGCGCGGTGATTTCTGCGAGATACCAGCGTACCGGTCGAAAATAAGAGCGCACACCGTGTTGTTGCGGGCAGTTTGCATTTGTCAGGACACTGACACAACATATGAGCGCCGCTGGTGCACGTCGTGCCACGCTCGACTACTAATAAAAACGGGACTAACCCATGCCGAAAAGTGCCTTGATCACTCATCAGGATTGCACCCTGCACGAAATTTCAGCGGGCCACCCAGAGCGTCCTCAGCGAATCGGGGCCGTGCTTGATCAGCTGGTAGAGCAGGGGCTGTTCGAAATGCTGCACCGCTTTGAAGCCACCGAAGCGGGCCGCGAGCATTTGCTGGCTGCACATTCCGAGACCTATGTTGATCAACTGTTTGATGTAGCACCCAGCCACGGCAGCGTGCAGCTTGACGCTGATACCGCAATGAATGAACACTCCCTTCGCGCCGCCTTGCTTGGGGCCGGAGCAGGGTTGCAAGCGGTTGATTTGGTGGTCGATGATGACTTTGATACCGTGTTTTGCTGCGTGCGACCGCCGGGACATCACGCTGAGCGCAGTGAAGCGATGGGCTTCTGCTTTTTTGGCAGCATTGCGATCGCAGCACTGTATGCACTGCAAAAGCCGGGCATCAATCGCACGGCAATTATTGACTTTGATGTACATCATGGCAACGGTACTGAAGATCTGATCGGCGACCATGCTGATATCTTTTTTTGCTCCACCTTTCAGTATCCACTGTACCCCGGCAAATACGGACCGAATGTGCCTGGCAGGAAAATAAATCTACCGCTTGCTGCCGGCAGCGATGGTGCTGAGTTGAAGCGAGTCATGGAGGCCGAGTGCCTGCCCGCGTTGCGCGCCTTCGCACCAGATCTGATCTTTATTTCAGCGGGGTTTGATGCCCACAAGGACGATCCGCTGGCGGGCCTGGAGTTTGTGGAGGATGACTTCGCGTGGGTCACCCGTGAGCTGGTAAAAGTAGCCGGACAGACGGCACAGGGCCGCGTCATATCGATGCTGGAGGGGGGTTACGACCTGCCGGCTCTGGGCCGAAGTGCAGCAGCTCATGTCAAAGAGCTGCTGTGATCAGCACCGTTGCTTTTGATAAAACTCCGGTAGCCTTTGATAAACGCTACCGGCAATAAAAGCTGGCTTGTCTTACGCGGTACGCGAGGCTTTAGAGGGCAAACTGTTTTGCAAACGCGGTACTGAAATTGTCCACCTCGCTGGCTGGCAGAACGTTAATGCCCGCAGCCGCTTTACGCCCTCCGCCAGATGCGAATTGTCGGCACAGCTCATCGGCACCTTCACGTCTGTTGATAGGCGCCCGCACACTCACCTGATAGCTGTCGTCGGAGATGGCGCTGAGCAAGGCATGGGCGCGATCTGGGTTTTCTCGTGCCAGTAAATTGCCGTACACACCACCCACCCGACGCGACCACTTTTCCATTGGAAAGACAAACATGGCGCAGTTTTCCGAGACCAGTTGCGCTGCCACTGCTCGCGCGTTGCTCATGTCGCTTTGATAGCCATTTTCCAGAGTCGTGAATGTATCGTCCTGATTAACGAAATCGAGTGGATTTTCGTAGGGCAGCAGTTTTTTGAATAGCTCATCAGGAGCAAAGAACAAATCATCGACGGTCGCGCCATAACCGTTGTAATTCAGCAGTGTTCCGAGCTTTTCGAGTTTTTCCATCTCGTCTGCTGACAGATTAAGGCCGTCTGCGGCACTGTTGGCGGATTGATGCAGGTTGTCACCAAAAGCAGCAGTCACTGCCCACAACGGAAATGCCTGCTGCAGGTGCTTGTTGACCAGCAAACCGGTGCAAATTTCCGCCTGCGTATCAATCGTTGCCTGCAGATTCGGGTGACTGGGAATGTCACCGGGAAAGTGGTGGTCAAAGTACTGCACTGACGCTCCACTGGCGAGTGTTGCCGCCAGTGCCTCTTTGTTTTTGTCCATGGAAATATCGAGTACCGTCACTCGATCTGCGGACGGGTCAGCGGACAGCTGTACTTGTTCCAGTAGCCCGATGTCGCGTTTGACTCCGGTGATTAGCACCGACTGTCTTGGTTCAGCAAGGCGCAGTTGAAGCAGCGCACAGATACCGTCTGCATCACCGTTGAATACGTCGTAGTCAGCCATATTTGCCGTTAAATCCGAGGTTGTTGTCGACCGGGCTTAGCTTGATTGATAGAGCACATTCCACCGGTGCTGGTAATGCGCTCTCTCGCCATGCCTATGTTGACAATGCCCGGCGAATATCGTTGATTAGTTGAGGCCCGCGGTAGATCAGGCCTGTGTAGACCTGAAGCAGTGAGGCCCCGGCCTTTTGATGCGCCAGCGCGTCATCCGAACCAAGTATGCCACCGCAGCCAACAATCGGAATTTCACCGTGCAACCGCTGCGCCAGAAGTGAAATGACCTGACGGGCACGATGAGTTAGTGGTTCGCCGCTGAGACCGCCGGCTTCTGATGCAAACTCTGATTCTTCTATGGCCTGACGCGATGACGTGGTATTGCCGGCTATAATGCCATCGATCTCATACCGTTTCGCTGTGTCGGCGAACAGTTTAATATCCTCGCTGTCCATGTCCGGGGCAATTTTTACTGCTAGTGGAACGTATCGACCATGCTGTTGGGATAGTTCCTGCTGCGCTGTTTTCAGTGTTGTTAACAACAATTCCAGCGATTCACCGAGTTGCAGGTCGCGCAATCCGGGTGTATTCGGGGACGAGATGTTGACTGTTATATAGTCGGCGTGTTCGTAGACCTTTTGCATGCAGGCAAGATAGTCTTCGTGCGCCGATGACAAAGGTGTTGTCAGATTCTTACCAATGTTGACCCCCAGTATTCCGTCAAAACCGCCACTGTGTTTGCGTTGTGAAATCTGCCTGACCAGATGATCGACACCTTTGTTATTAAAGCCCATTCGATTGATCAGAGCCTTTTCCTTTTTTAGTCTGAACATTCTTGGTTTGTCGTTACCCGGTTGCGGGCGCGGGGTAACGGTTCCGACTTCGATAAAACCGAAGCCCAGTGCCGCCAGTGACTGATAGTAGTCTGCGTTTTTGTCGAGACCGGCAGCCAACCCCACAGGGTTGGGAAAGTTGAGACCCATCACGGTGGCGGGCTTGTCTGCAATGGAGTCGTCGCAGAAATTGCGCAGTAGTCTTGCCGGGGTTTTTTTCACAGTCGCCAGAGTAAGGTCGTGGGAGACCTCTGGCGGCAGCTGGAATAACAAGGGCTTTGCCAATGAGTAAATCAAAATATTGTTGTCGCTTGTGAGTGGGGTGCCAGTGTGTCATCGCAGCAGACAATTCTCAATTAGCGCGGTGATGGTATAAAGCTGGATGGCCAGTTGAACCGGCGGACTGAAATAGCGGTAAACTGTACAGGCGACGCTTACCTGGTGCTGCAGTGCAGTACTGATATGTCGGCCGGCAGATCCGGGAGCATTTTGAGACCAATACAATGAATGTGTATCCAGACAAGCTAAAGCAAACACTAGCGCGCAAGCTGATGCCTGTTTATTTCTTCAGTGGCGATGAGCCCCTGCAATTGATGGAGGCTGCCGATCTGGTGCGTAACGTCTGTAAGCAGGCTGGTTTTGCGGAAAGTGAACGTTTCCACGTCGACAACGCACGTTCATTCGACTGGCAGGCGTTTACGATGTCTGGCAACAGCATGTCACTGTTCGGCGACAAAAAGGTGGTGAATCTGCATATGCCTTCGGGCAAACCCGGAACGGAAGGCGCTGCTGCATTAAAAAAATGGTGTGAATCGCCGCCTGACGATGCGATTCTTGTGATTGTTGCAGGCAAGCCCGAAGGGCGATTTCAAACCAGCGCGTGGTTCAAGGCGATCGACAAAGTCGGTGTTACCATGCAGGTATGGCCCTTGTCTGCGCAAAAAATGCACAGCTGGATTCAACAGAGAATGACCGTCTGCGAGTTGCAGGCAGACGCCACGGCTGTTGGTTTACTGGTCGACAGGGTCGAGGGGAATTTGCTCGCGGCCCAGCAGGAAATTGAAAAATTGGCAATTCTGCACAGAGGTCAAAGTGTCACGGCAAAAGATGTGGTAGCCAGTGTCACTGACAGTTCGAGATACACCATACTCGATCTGATCGAGGCTTCTCTGGCCAGCGACTCTGCGCGGTCATTGAAAGTACTTGATGGCTTGAAGGCCGCCGGTGATTCTCCGGTGCTGGTGTGCTGGCACCTGTCCAGCGAAGTTCGCAAGATTATCAGCGTCATTGCGCGTATCGACGGTGGCGAGAATCCATCTCAGGCGATGTTTAAATCCGGTGTCTGGAAAAATCGACAGCCGCTGGTAAGTCAGGTGATTCGCAGCAGGCCACGATTGTTCTGGTTGCGGGCGGCGTCTGATTGCAGCTATCTTGATCGTTTATCAAAGGGGATGGCTAGCGGTGATTTGTGGACTGAAATCAGTGCCTTTGTCACACGTCTCAGTGGAACGCGCTGGCCATTACTGCGCGCCGCAGACGTCGTATAACGGCCGCGTGGCTCACTATGCTTATCATTATCAAACCGTGGAATGATTGATGAACACTGATGTAGATATCGGGAAAAATCTCACCGAGTATATGCGCGGCGTTGGCCAGAGCGCACGTGAGGCAAGCCTTGTAATGGCTCGTTCAGACAGTGAGGTCAGGTCGCTCGCGCTGACGTCGATTGCGGCGGAGATAAGAGCTTCCGCATCTGCGCTGCAACAGCAAAACGCGCTTGATATGGAAGCTGGCAGACAATCTCAGCTCTCCGAGGCGCTACTTGATCGACTGGAATTGACGCCCGCCAGAATTGAAAGCATGGCTGCCGGTCTGGACCAGATAGCACATCTGACAGACCCGGTCGGCGCTATCACCGATATGCAGTATCAACCGTCGGGGCTGCAGATTGGCAAAATGCGGGTTCCGCTCGGGGTTATCGGAATCATTTATGAGTCGCGGCCCAACGTAACCGCTGACGCTGCCGCCATTTGCCTGAAGGCCGGCAACGCGGCGATTTTACGCGGTGGCTCAGAGGCACAGCACTCTAACCGTGCGATAGCTGCATGCATCCGCAAAGGGCTTTCTGTGGCCGGTCTGCCGGACACAGCAGTACAGGTCGTCGATACAACGGACCGTCAGGCGGTGGTTGAGTTAATACAGATGCGCGATTTCGTCGACGTCATTGTGCCGCGCGGTGGCAGGGGGCTGGTAGAGCGCATTGCAAACGATGCAAGGGTACCGGTTATCAAGCATTTAGAAGGGCTTTGCCATGTCTATATTGATGAGTTTGCCGATACTGATAAAGCAGTGGCCGTTGCTGTCAACGCCAAAACCTATCGTTATGGAATCTGCGGCGCGATGGAAACCTTGCTGGTGGCATCTGCTATTGCGGAGCAGGTTCTGCCACCAATCGCGAAACAACTGGCGGAAAAACAGGTAGAGATAAGGGGCTGTGGCCAGACACGGGCGCTTGTTTCGAACGCGATCGAAGCGACAGATGAAGACTGGTCGACCGAATATCTTGCTCCGGTGCTGTCGGTGCGGATCGTCGATGACA
>CALGNZ010000171.1 GCA_937957915.1 uncultured Granulosicoccaceae bacterium
TCAATTTCTATGCGTGACAGCGGCAGCCCCATGATCTCGTAACCAAGCTCTATATACTGGCGCAGGTATCGACAACTCAGCTTACCTTCGTTGTAACTGAATATTGGTGACAACCCCGGCTCATCCTTGCCCAAATGTGCGTAATACATTGGTCGATAAAACAACGCCAGAAACTCGGAGTGATCTGCCAGCAAGCGGTTATAGACAGAGGCTGAACTTACCAGACTACTCAGCCCGCCTGTTTTCGCCTTTCTTAAACACAGCAAACCGACAACATCAGAGGGATCAGTGTGATAAGGCAGGTACGCATTAGTCTCGTAGACCCGCGTGGTCTTCTTGCTAATGTCACCCACGTTCATTACCAGCCCTAGCAAGTCACCTTTAGGGTTTTGCCCGACCGGCTGGCCCATATTCAACCCGAGCCCGTAGTAGATTATTTTTATATCATCGTCGCTGTAACGCTGAACCGGCAAGCCTCGTAACAGCAGAAAGCCCCGCCCCGCTTCCAGCTCGTCAGCAAAAGCCGCAAGCCTTGTGCGCAATACCGGTAACGGAAAATCACTGACGGTAATTGCAGGATGCCGTTTGCCGCCAGTCTTTACGGACGCCAGCGCAGCATCAATTTCTGTTATCTCCTGTTCAGACAAATGATGTATCCAGGAACTATCGCCCTCCAGGTCTGCCCCCTTCCAGGCTGCCGCACTGGTGACGGGTTGTTTACATATCAAAATAACACCTCTGCGGTTAATTGCATGAAATTGCTGTCTGTTTGCGCCTGATCTGTCTCGACCAAAAACACTGTAGGCACAGCCCTGTTTCAATCATATAATAGAATCCGGAGTCGCGGCCACAGATCAACAATACAGTGCAGAACGGGTTACCAATTATAGATTTCGGCAAACTGGCTCACACCGACGGGCTGAAATCTGTTGCTGCTGATTTTCGAAACGCTTATACAGAAATCGGATTTGGCGCTGTTATAAATCATGGCATCTCCAGATCATTACTTAACGATCTATTCGATGCGTCAAGACAATTCCATGCTTTGCCGCTTGCAGTCAAAATGCAGGTCGCTCTGGACAAGGCGCATCGAGGTTATATTCCGATCAACACCTCGACCGATGTTAATTCAACGCTGGCCGATGTAAAGCGGCCCAATCAGTCAGAGTCATTCATGATCATGCGTGAAGACAAGCCTGATTCAATGCCCGTGAAATCCAGTGCGTACCTTGCCGGTCCCAATCAATGGCCGGTACTGCCCGGCTTTCGCGAAACACTGACACTGGCGAACGAGCAATTTTCAACTGTCGCCAGGCAATTACTAGATGTCGCTTGTGTCGCTCTAAACGTTATACCATCGCGATTGCACCCGGCGTTTGAATGCCCGACCACCTGGCTTCGACTTTTGCACTACCCGCCACAGCCACCCGCAAAAGACTTGTACGGCTCTGCCCCGCACACCGACTTTGGGTGCCTCACATTGTTAGCTCAAGACGACGTAGCAGGCCTGCAGGTAAAAACCCCGGAAGGTAGCTGGCTCAACATTGAGCCCGACAGCAACGCATTGATTGTCAACGTTGGCGACATGCTGCATCGATGGAGCAATGGCATTTTAAAATCGACGCCACACCGTGTCATCAACCTCTCCGGTCGCGAACGTTACTCCTGTGCTTTCTTTTTCGACCCCTATGTTGAATCAGTGATTGCTCCACTTGATGAGTGTGTAGACAAAGCAGAGGGAGCCAGGTTTGAGCCGATACATTTCGGCGACTTTCTGCGAGCGGAACTCGAAGCCGCGTATCAGCAACACAACACGTCATAGGTTCAAGCTTGCATAAAAATGAATCGATAGATTCAGCTGCTCCGATGATGCCTGTGGATTGAGGCTATGCAATCAGGCTCAATATGACGACTTTCTGCGCCGCGATACATTGCGCATTGCCAGCCACTCGATCAATCATCAGCGCCCCTTCCAGGCCGGCAATAACGGATCGCGCCAGTTGCAGTGTAGGAACGCTGGTGTTCAACTCTGCTTTATGTGTATTCAGCACACCGGCCAGCCATTTTTCCATATCACGAAACACTACATTCAACTGACTGCGGTTATTGTCACTCAGGTTTTCATATTCTGCCGCGAGCATGCCGCACAGACAAACGGCTTCGTCTTTGGCGACAGACTCGAAGATGCTGACGAAGGCGCTGACCTTCTTTTTCAATGACCAATTCCGCCGACTGGAAATTTGCTCAAGATCATTCATCAACACAGCCGCATAACGCTCGATCAACGCTTCCGCCAGATCTGCTTTCTCTGGAAAGTAGTAGTGCACGCTCGAAGACTTAATTCCAGCGTCATCTGCCAGCGTGCGAAAACTAAGCGCCTTTAATCCACCACGTTGCACATGCACCTGTGCAATCTGTTGCAAATGTTCGCGTTTATCGGTCATACCTGATTCTACCAAGCTCATTGCCCCCTGCTGATCAGGGATTCGTTTTGAGGTGATGCCAGTGCCCTATGTTACACACTGGCTTAATGAAAGCGAAAACCTTCATTTTCGACAGGCCCCGGATATCAGGAAATCTATCTACTAATAGATACTTTTTCATAGTTTTCAATCTTTCCCACAACCGATCCAGTGGCCAAATGGCTATTCTCAAGGCAATCCAGAATACCCTATCCTATTGAATTAACAGCATATTGTTGAATTTCATCCCACCTGCGCGGATCAGGGGGTTGTTAAATACAACAACAATCGTTGTTGACATTGTCAAAACTGCCTTTAGAATCACCTTATCTATCTACTGATAGATACATTCTGTAACCGACCAACAATCATTCCGCAATTCCGATGGACAGAGAACACAATATGAAAATTCATGACTTCGAAGGCTTTCCGAATCCGGCACGTATTCGCATCGCACTGGCCGAAAAAGGAATAACTGAACAGGTAGAGTTTGTACCAGTGGACGTACCGAACGGTGAGCACCGATCAGATTCATTTTTGGCGAAGAATCCGTCTGCGGCTGTGCCACTACTCGAACTGGAGTGTGGCACCTGCATATCCGAGTGCACGGCTATCACCGAATACATTGACGGTCAGTACCCGGGTATTTCGCTTACCGGGTCAACGCCTAAACAGAAGGCCGTAGTGCATATGATGCAGAGACGTGCGGAACAAGGTGTAATGGATGCTGTTGGCAACTATTTTCACCACGCCACCCCCGGTCTCGGACCAAAAATCGAAACCCATCAAATTGCGGTATGGGGCGAAGCGCAAAAGCAGCGTGCAGTAGAAGGCATGCGGTACTTTGACTCTGTGCTGGAACAGTCAGATTATGTGGCAGGCGATGACTTCTCGATGGCTGATATCACACTGTTTGCCGGTCTCGGGTTTGCCGATTTTTCAAAAATCGAAATCCCCGCAGATCTGGTTAACCTTGCAGCGTGGAGACAACGCGTTGCATCCAGGCCCAGCATAGCCGCTTAACAACGCAGGCGACAAATATCTACAGGCGAACAGACACATTGCAGCGACAGCGGCCTTTTATCACGCAGCAACTTATCACTCGGCAATGAACACTGTATCCAGTGACGCCTGAGCGTTAGCATACCCTGATGGCCCATTCGGCTTTATACTGAATGGGCTACGGGTATAACTTACCGCAGCATTTTCAACAGAGATAGTAGAATGGAACTTAACGCCGATTTTTCAGCAAGGGTTGTCGTGCACAGCACCAGCCTTGAGTGGCAGGAATCTCCAATGAAGGGCGTACACCGACGGATGCTTGATCGAGTCGGTGGCGAGGTCGCTCGTGCAACCTCTATAGTGCGCTATGCGCCAGACAGTAAATTCTCACCACATGTTCATACCGGTGGAGAGGAGTTCATTGTGCTTGAAGGTGTCTTTCAGGATGAGCACGGAGATTTTCCTGCCGGGTCATATATTCGCAACCCACCACAGTCCAGTCACACGCCAGGCTCCGACGAAGGGTGCATTATCTTTGTCAAGCTATGGCAGTTTAACCTGCAGGACCGTACCCATGTACGAGCCCATATGGATAAGGCGGGCACCATTACAGATGCAACTCGCGCCAATGTACAAGTCAGCACGTTGTTTGCCGATGATCGTGAAACTGTGCGACTGGAACAGTGGACAGCCAACAGTGAAATATCACTCGATGTCAGTGAAGGTGCAGAACTACTCGTGCTTGACGGTAGCTTTAGTGAGGGTGACGACGCCTTACAAGCAATGTCATGGATGCGAGTACCAGAAGGATCTTCGTTTAACGCTAAAACCGGTGATCATGGAGCCAAAGTATGGGTTAAATGCGGCCACCTGAAACATGCAGATGAGGAGGTTCGACGGTTGCCGGTGTAACGGATTGCCTTCCTGGCTGAGTTGATTCACAAGAGAGAATATATACCGGCGCTGGATAGTCTGCTGACCTGGAATCTGGATTGCATAGAAAATCCCTCGAAACTATCTGCAGGCTTTTGGTCTCATGTTCCCGATGCGGCTGACTACTATCTGGAATGGTTGAAGTGTGCCAGGCATCGAGAAATTATTTTTAGTCAATATAGTTTTCAGATTCCGGATTAACCAACCTGGCTGCGGAACTCTGTGTGATTAACAGTCAAAGCAAACCATAGAGCAAGATGCACATCAATCAAGCGGTAACGCAGATGTATCTTTCAGCGTGTCCAGCACAATGGATGTTTTAACATTCGCAACGGATTCGTGGGGTAGTAATACGGTATTGATAAACTCAGAGAAAGACTTTAAATCTTTGGTTATTACCTTGAGCAGATAGTCCATCTCACCGGTTAATGAGTACGCCTCGAGCACTGTCGGCAAACTCGCCACCAGTTCACCAAACAACTTTGCATTGTCGGCGTTGTGCGAGGCCAGCGTAATCGACACGATACAGATCATACCGACCCCTGCGCGCTCCATATCGAGCTGCGCATGGTAGCCCCGAATAAATTGGCTCTCCTCCAAACGGCTCCGTCGCCGGGAACACTGCGACGGCGATAAACCCACTTGATCGGCAAGATCGTTGTTAGTCAGGCGCCCATCTTGCTGCAATGCTAATAGAATTTGTCGATCGGTATCGTCACCATCAAACATATTTGTGTATAAACCTGTTTTCATGACCATTTTTTGCAAAAAATCACCTATACATACCCATAACTCACGCACATTGTACGCATTTATCGATATATTTGTGCACAACAATTAACTCAGAGAGCCCGAACATGGGACCTTATCCGCACCAGGCACCACGCTCTGTCATCAGCGAAACCAATCCAGTTGGTACTGACGGCTTTGAATTCGTCGAGTTTTCGCACCCTGACCCGGAGCATCTGCAATCGCTCTTTACGCAGATGGGCTATCAGGAGGTGGCGCGCCACAAGCACAAAGCGATCAGCGTATGGCGCCAGGGTGGTATCAATTATCTGATAAATGCAGAGCCGGATTCCCACGCAGTCCGCTTCTCGGAGGAGCACGGTCCATGCGCGCCGTCGATGGCCTGGAGGGTTGCCGATGCGACGCAGGCCTTTGCACATGCGGTAGCTAAGGGTGCCACGCCTTATACAGACAATGATCGCGCGCTCAACGTGCCCGCGGTGGTCGGCATCGGCGGATCATTGCTCTATTTTGTCGATACGTATGGCGACAGCGGCTCAGCCTATGATGTTGAGTTTGACTGGCTGGGTGAGCCTGACCCGAATCCGCAAGGCCTGGGCTTCTACTATCTCGATCATCTGACACACAATGTTTTTCGGGGCAACATGGATACCTGGTGGCACTTCTACCGCGATCTGTTCGGCTTTGAGCAAATTCACTTTTTCGATATTGCCGGCAAAATGACAGGGCTGGTCAGCCGGGCAATCACATCACCCTGCGGCAAAATCAGGATTCCACTCAACGAAAGCACTGATGATAAAAGCCAGATTGAAGCGTATTTGCATAAGTACAAAGGCGAGGGTATTCAGCATATCGCCGTTGGATCAGAGGAACTCTACGACGCTACCGATCGGCTGGCCGAACGCGGTTTGAAATTTATGCCCGGTCCGCCAGATACTTACTATGACATGAGTGTCGATCGCGTTGCCGGCCATAGCGAGCCGATTGAACGCATGAAAAAGCATGGCATTCTCATAGACGGTGAAGGTGTTATCGACACAGTGAACGGCGACCGCATGACGAAAATACTGCTGCAGATATTCTCCAAAACGGTCATCGGTCCCATCTTTTTTGAGTTTATTCAGCGCAAAGGCGATGAGGGCTTTGGCGAAGGAAACTTCAAAGCGCTGTTTGAGAGTATCGAGGAAGAGCAAATTCGAAACGGTGAACTTTCCACTCGACGGGCCTCGTGAAAATTGGCGCAGAATGCTTCAGCATAGCGACGTGTTGCCCGACCGGCAGATTGGTATGGCAACAAAAACACAGACAGTTACACACAGGACGAAACCTGCTATTGCAATAAAGGTTCATCGCTCACTACACTACTGCTATTAGCCAAAAACAACAGGCAGCAATAACATTGAGCAGCTCAAACACAGCGGAGCCGGTTACGGACGCATCAGACCTCAGCTATATGCCCGGCTTCGGCAACGACTTCGAAACCGAGTCATTGCCAGGTGCATTGCCCCGAGGGCAGAACAGCCCGCAAAATTGCGCCTACGGACTATATGCAGAGCAACTGTCTGGTTCGCCGTTCACGGCACCGCGCGGTACCAACGAGCGTAGCTGGTTGTATCGCATCAGACCAAGCGTTCGCCATACCGGACGCTTTAGCACCACCGAACTGCCCTTGTGGCGCTCTGCCCCTGCCAACCATGAAGCTGTGCTGTCCCTGCAACAAATGCGCTGGAGCCCTACCCCGCTGCCCACAGATAAAACCAACTTTCTGCAAGGCATTCGAACCATGACTACGGCAGGTGATGTTATGGCTCAAAGCGGAATGGCTTCTCATGTGTATGTCGCCAACACAGATATGGTCGATGACTACTGCTTTAACGCTGACGGTGAAATGCTGATACTTCCACAGCAGGGAACGCTCAGCGTATTTACCGAGCTGGGTAAAATGCATGTTGGACCGGGAGAGATGTGCGTCATACCACGCGGGGTCACATTTAAAGTCGCCCTGCCACACGGAGAAGCACGCGGGTACATCTGTGAAAACTACGGCGCCAAACTAACCTTACCTGACAGAGGCCCCATCGGCGCAAATTGCCTGGCCAATCCACGTGATTTTAAAACACCGGTGGCGTGCTTCGAAGACAAGGAAACCGATTGTACGGTAACCATCAAATGGTGTGGTCGCTTGTATCAAACCACCATAGATCACTCACCAATTGATGTCGTCGCATGGCATGGCAACTACGCACCGTACAAATATGACTTAGCCAACTTCTCACCAGTGGGAGCACTGTTATTTGATCATCCTGATCCATCGATATTTACTGTTCTCACGGCACCAACCGATGAGGCGGGAACGGCTAATGTGGATTTCGTTATTTTCCCGCCGCGCTGGCTGGTAGCAGAAAATACCTTTCGACCTCCATGGTACCACCGCAATATCATGAGCGAGTTCATGGGCCTTATCCACGGTCAATACGACGCGAAAGAAGAGGGCTTTATACCCGGCGGCATAAGCCTGCACAATATGATGCTGCCACACGGGCCAGACTATGCAGGTTTCGAGAAAGCAACCAGCGCTGACCTGGCACCCCAAAAGCTCGACAATACGCTCGCGTTTATGTTTGAAACCAGGTTTCCTCAGCATATGACGAACTATGCAGCAGAACTCGACACCGTGCAGAATGACTATGTTGATTGCTGGAGCAATCTAAAACGAAAATTTGACGGAACGCCTAATCCTGGTAGCTAGGAGTCTGCATACAGGAATGTAGTATCTTCAAAGAGTACGTAATTAAGCAATCCTATTCAGATTGCGCGGAGTAGAAGTATATGGCTATCAGAGCAGGAACATGGTTAAAGCTACTGGCAGTTCTGCTGATTGTCGGTTTCATTAGCATGAACGCAATGGCTTATATGCATGCCAGCGCAATGGTCGAATTCACCGATTCACATACCAGAACACAAAGCCCTGAGGAGCTTAGCCTGGGCGCAAAGTTCAAGGTGTTGTTGTTTGGCATCAATTTACCTCGCCCCGAAAACAAACAGACACCCACTGATAAAGGGCTGCCCTATGATACTCACCGCTACCCGGGCGCCGAGGGCCATACGCTGGAGGCCTGGTCAATACCTGGGGCAAATGACGACATTCTGATTATTTTGTTCCACGGTTACGCTGACAGCAAAGACACGCTGCTGCTAACGGCCAAACAGCTTAACGAACTGGGGTTCAGCACACTGCTCGTTGATTTCTACGGGTCCGGGGGTTCCACCGGAGATCGAACGACTATCGGGTATATGGAATCGAGAGATGTTAGCAAGTCCTTCCACTACGCAAAAGAAAAATGGCCGCAATCAAAAGTGATTTTGCATGGATATTCAATGGGAGGTGCTGCCCTGCTTAGATCGATTGCAACTGATGGCATTACACCCGACGGCGTTATGCTCGAAGCAACATTCGATCGAATGCTAAGTACAGTTCAAAATCGATTCTATTCAATGGGACTACCAGCGACACCACTGGCAAACCTGTTGGTATTCTGGGGTGGCTGGCAATCTGGCTTCAATGCATTCAAACACAACCCTGTTGACTATGCACAGTTTGTCACTGCTCCATCCCTGGTGATACACGGTCAACAGGATCCACGGGTAACAACAACTCAGGCAGATGCCGTCTATCGACAGCTGAATGGCTGGAAACAGTTTTCGAGCTACCCATTGGCTGGCCATAAAACTGTACTGAGCACCGACCTGCCACAGTGGCAAGAAGACATTAGTAAGCTGGTCGCACGGGTAAAAAACAACTAAAAAGCTGGCGCCCTCCCCTCAGTTAAAACTTCTCAAACACTGCTTGCTAACCAGACACAGCTTATCTGAATAAACTGTACAATCTGAGACTCTACCACTAAATCTACCGCCATTTGCCAAAGCACAAACTACCTGGCTGCTGGCTAACGCGGGAATATACCGAGCCCTATTTTGGAGCACAAAATGATCGATAGATTTGCAGGCGGGTACCCACACGGCAGAAGCAAAGCATCCGCCTATAAAGATTTGGTATGGACTGTCGCGACCGCAAGCGACGAGAGCCTGGATCTGGCTGACCAAACCTCACAGACGCTCACCAGTATTGACCAGAGTCTGGCTGAACTGGGCTCCGATAAATCTCAAATTGTGTCGGCGCAGGTATTTATCGCAAACATCAACGACAAGCCGGTTATGGACGAGGTATGGAACAAATGGATTGGAGACAACCCCGCTGACTGGCCACAACGTGCCTGCCTGGGTGTCGACCTGGGCGGACACTGGCTGATTGAAATAACTGTTATAGCGGTAAGAACCAACCGGTAGCGTCGATCCGACCCCCTAAGCCATAGAAACACTGGTCAGCCCAAATTATGGTAAATCGACAGCAATTTACGCGCTGTGTTGAAACGCTACAAAAACACAAGGTGATTGACTCTCCGGAAAACCGGATTCTTGCTATCCCCCATGATATTCGCCAGAGCCAAACACAAATGGGCTACACGTACAAACTTAGAGATACTACTTATCGCAAGGCATAACGTGAGCACGTAACAGCCCGATGTCCGCCAACGTATGATCATCAAGCGTACTTACCGATCGCCGACTCCCCGCAGTGCATACCGCTGATCGACACCACCAGGCACTAATTAAGCGAACGCACTCAGCAGGGATCGTTCTTTTATCTAAAAGGCTGGCTGTTAACCAGCCAGCGCTGCTCACATCAGCGCTGGCCTGTGTGACTGAGTCATCGCGTTTACCTGTGGGTAACCGCTCAACATTCGCTCCAATTCCTGCGTGTACCGGAAGAAAACCCTGTATTCCCTGATGTATGCTCACGTGGCCCCTCACTGTATTTCTATCTGATAGCTACAGTATCGGCGTGCCCGCCCGCAGTTGCATTGCAATGGGGTTTCAGTTTGTAACAGGGTGTTTCCAACGGGTCAGGCGCTGCTCTGACTATCCTCATTGATATCGGATAGGGATACACCTATACACCGGCTGTAACCACACAGTCAGGAAAAACATAGAAACCGGCACTCACCGTCTGTTCTTTTACCAACGTGCTCACTGTATAGTAGACAGCACATGCCCGCCTTGCTCTAAATGCATCTACAGCCCGGTAACAACAATGCTTTGTAGCGACAATGCTCTGTAGCGACAATACTCTGTAACGACTATGCTCTGTATCAACGATGAATGATCATACCGAAAACACTGGCGGCGCCATACTGGTCACCGCAGTAACCGACTGGCTAATGCAACAGGCATTAGGGCAAGCCGAAATCGAAGATATTTTTGACGGCTGTTGCCAGCGACTCGACGCTGCGGGTTTACCGGTGGCAAGAGCAATGATTTTCTTTCGCACCCTCCACCCGCTTTATGCGTCTACAATTATGTTTTGGCATCGCGGTGAAAATGTTCGCTCTTCACGCACCCGCCACGAGGATGCGTTTTCGTCGGGTGAGTTCACCAATAGCCCTATTCACCGCCTTTCAACCACCCGCACGCCTTTTTTGAGAAGACGATTGCGAGGTGACACCGCACTGCTGGATTTCCCCGTACTCGAGGAGCTTAAGGAACAGGGTGCGAGTGACTATCTGGCGTACAAAGTTGCGTTTGCCAGTGACGCCGATCAGGACGAGTACGAAGACGGTATTATCGGCTCATGGACAACAGAGCGCCCCAACGGATTTACAGATCAGGAAATACAATGGCTGATGCGTGTACAAAGTCGCATGGCGGTCGCCTGCAAAATGCAGATAAGAGAGGCAATCACCCAAAACGTACTCGACGCCTATCTGGGACCTGACGCAGGCAATCGGGTAATGGAAGGGAATATTCGCCGTGACAGCGGCGAACAGATCGAAGCTGTCGTATGGTACAGCGATATGAGGGACTCAACACGATGGGCAGATGAACTTGCATCTGACGAATTCCTGTCTCTATTGAATAGCTATTTTGAATGCACAGCGGGTGCGGTTATTGCCAATGGCGGGGAGGTACTGCGATTCATAGGCGATGCAGTACTGGCAATATTCCCGATAAAAAATAGCAACCCTGCGAACTCACGCCGAGCCGCCAACGATGCACAGCGCGCAATGAGAGATGCTGAAGCACGCCTGCATAAACTGAATTCACAACGAAATTCTGACGGACTTCAAACAGTCGACTTTGGACTGGGCCTGCATATTGGGAAACTGACATTTGGCAATATCGGTATTGCAGAAAGGCTTGAATTTTCTGTCGTCGGCCCAGCTGCAAATGAGGTCGCCAGACTAGAGACATTGACTAAAAAATTGCAGCGCAGAGTGCTTGCAAGCGAGGACTTCGCAGCCCTGGTAGATGCGGAATGGGAATCACTCGGTGAACACACATTGCGCGGAGCGAACAGTAAAGTCAGGGTTTATTCACCAACCAGCCGCGGGCCACAGCCTGACCAAAAGTAGCGTTCTCACCCGAGTAACACTTAGGCTCGACAAACAGGGTTCGATGGCGAAGGCTTAACAACGCAAGTCCAATAACACGGTCTCAAAAGCGCAGCTTCAAAATTGAACTGATAAGCACAGCACTTTAACTACCGACGACAGCAGGCGAACGTTACTTTTTGTAATGACAGGCCGCAACGCACGACCAGCCCTCCGAGACACTTGCACATTAGCAGGCTTGCTGCTGGATGTTGCTTACTATTGGTGTAGAAGCAAGACGGAAAAATGACACAAACAGTTACCAGTGTGGTAGACCGGAAGACTCGCAGGTGCCCGCAAGGTAGCGAGCCAAATACCCTGCAAGCACGCCTTATAAGTGGTGGATGAACCAGATGCCAACTGAGCTGTCGGGTAGCCTTAAGTCAATTTTGACGCAAACAGAACGAGCCGGGGTATCCACCCGCCATAAAACAGAGCGCAGTGTCACTGCCAGTGCACTACAGCCAGGTTGAATGCGACGGGGTTAACAAATTTTCTTTAGCTGCGAGACGCAGTAATTGAATTGGCTGCTCGTATGCGTGCACAAATCCTCGTTACTGACATGCAATTACACAATAATGTAAAAAAAAATCCACACGTGCCGTTCGACTTACCTAAGCCATAGCAAAGCGCACAGGCAGACCCAGGGGGAATACCGCTGAATTCTGAGCGCGTTTTGCAAGAGTAGGTATTACTAGTAGCAAGGTGTATTAGCAAGTCACCAAAATCCGGATAAGATTGAGCGATTTGTCTTATCTGAACTCAGGTGTGCAGTCTGATTTTAGAATTAAAGGTTACCTTGCCAATGCTGGCATGGTTGATCGAGTAGTTGCTAAACACCTACGTTTGAGAGATAGACTTGCCGGGAAATGGAATGGCAAGTGGGGAAAGGACATTTATTAACTGCTGGTGGAAAATTCGCAGCTACCGCAATACTGAATATACATGACGGGCATTGTGAAAATAAACGCGAGTGTAAATAAAAATCTGATAGCAATCAGCCTGATTTCCACGCTCCTGATCTTCTGGTTAAGCGCGATATTCTGGCTGGATGCTTATACTCAACGCAGTGGAGCAGCTCAGCTGCAGATGTCCACTCAGCCTGAGGAGACATTGTTTAAACTGGCAATGAACCTCGGTACCGAGCGCTCTCTGCTGCACACCATATTGGCGGAAAAAAAGCCGGCTCCGGAAACACTTGACTCGTTATACGAAGTTTCATTGGAATCAAAGAATCTCATGGACTCAGTCGCAGAAGAGATTCGCGCATCCAGAGAATCTGAGTCAGCATTTGTTACCCACCGATATGACAATGAGACTATCGAAAAACTACTGTCTAACCTGAACGAGAGCTTCGATCGCGTTTCTCAGGATAGTTCGATTGTTATATTGCAAACAGCCATTCATCCATCAGCGCGCGACGACGCGATGAGAATGCAGATTTTCGATGCTTACGGCAATCTTATTGAGCAAGTCAACAACCTCAGGTTAAGAACACACTTTCTGCCACAGAAACACTACCAGGAAGTGATTTCGGCGCACAGTCTCAAAAACGCAATTTGGGATATCAACGAATCCGTACGCCAAATCAGCCCTTTGCTCGACGGCTACCTCATTAAAAGCAGAGACGGTTCTTTCTCGAGTATCAACAGAGACGGACTTCTGTACCGAATTTATCAGCAGATTCAAATTGCTGATCAGGCTATGTTCGAGATTGGAGACTTCTCGGAAAACGCCGAAGTAAAAACCGCACTGGAAAACCAGCTGCTATCGTTTAAAGCCAAGTTCTCCGGTGAGTACAGAACGATAGAAGGCAAGCTGGTGAAGGACCTGACCAAAGGCGTCTACAGCGAAATATCTCTGGAAGAATGGAGAGTTGTTGCCGACTCCACAAGACGCTATATCCAGCAACTAGCAATTGACTCAGTCAATCGAACCCTGGACACCGCACGCGCAATTGAACACAAGGCAATTAGAACGCTGGCGCTGGACACGCTACTGGTTCTGCTGTGTATTGGCATGGCAATTTCGTCAACCGGCATCGCTAAAAAGGTACAGCATCAGGCTACACACGACGATCTTACTCAGCTGCCCAACAGACGATTTTTTAAACACAACATTCAATCATCGATTAGTAAAACCAGTGGTCAGTCAGCTACCAAACTCGCGCTCCTGACTATTGATCTAAATCGATTTAAGTCAATCAACGACACCATGGGTCACGCAGTCGGCGATATTCTCCTGAAAATGGTAGCCGACCGGCTGGTCGCGTGTGCAGACGACCGAATGTGCGTGGCCAGAATGGGAGGCGACGAGTTTGCAATGCTGTTTGCCCCCGAAGACGAAAGCGAGCCGGTGCGTCTTAGTGAAAGCATCATAAAATCAATCGAAGACTCATTTGTGATCGATGAGGGAATCATCAACATCGGGACCAGCATTGGGATCAGCTACTATCCTCAGGATGCGTCCAATGCAGAAGACCTGCAGGTTACATCGGACCATGCGATGTTTTTTGCCAAACGTGACGGCAAAAAAGAACGCAAGAGCTGCTTTCAACTATACAACCGTGAAATGGCGGATGAATTTGAAAACCGCCTGAGAATGGAACGTGATCTGGCAGTCGCCATCGAAGAAAATCAGTTTGAGCTGTACTATCAACCTCAGTTTAATCTTGACGAAAACCGCGTCGATGCGGTCGAGGCACTGGTTCGATGGAATCATCCAACCCGGGGTCAGGTACCGCCGTTCGAATTTATTAGCGTTGCTGAAGAATGCGGTCTTATGCCCGCGGTCGGGAAATGGGTTCTTACCGAAGCCTGTCGTCAGGCAGGGGTATGGAAACAAGGCACTGAATTCGATCTGCGAATCGCTATTAACGTATCGGTTCAGCAAATAATGCAGCCAGGCTTTGTGAACGACGTTCTGTCAACGCTCGACAAAAATCAGCTTGGCCCGGAATCTATTGAAATAGAACTCACTGAAAGCGTATTTATGGCTGATACCGACTGGGTGGTCAAGTCACTGACCAAGCTCCGAGACGCTGGTTTAAAGATCGCACTGGATGATTTCGGCACCGGATATTCCTCTTTAAGTCAGTTGCAGGATCTCCCGATAAACACCCTGAAAATAGATCGCAGCTTTATATCCAAGCTCAGCAATCAACCGGGTGTGTCGAATTCGGTTACCGCTACCATTGCGTCCATCGCAAATGTATTGGGCCTCGAAACTGTCGCAGAGGGAGTTGAGTCTGATGAACAACTCGTGCAGGTAGCGGATCTGGGAATAAATGTCGTACAGGGGTTCTTTTATTCAAAGCCTGTGGCAAGTGAAGACATTCCCACAGCTATCATTGGCCTGAACAAGCAGCACGGTGAGTCAAAGAAAGCTGCCTGAACAACAGGTGCGAATTAGCCCCGCCGGGTATCAGAGCAACACCGGGGAACATGAAACGTCAGGGATAAAACCCTGCCCCGGTACTCATCTGAGCTTCACTCGATGCTGGCCACTCGAGTGAGTCACTGACAACTAACATTCAATCGCGTCCCGCTACCGGTGTCTACCGGAACCTGAACCGCTGTTACCAGGCCACTGCTGTCAACTGCCACCGAACCGGTTTTCACCACCTGACCATTACCAACTTGCGAGGCAGACCAGGAGCATACGGTTCCGGCAGGCGGATCAAACAATTGCGTGTTGCGCGGAGTCACATCAACTGTTTGTGCAGATGATAGTGATCTGAGTGTTATTGCATACTGCCCGGGCTCATCGACAATGGATTCGCCGAATGCATAGTGCGGTGTCGACCATTCAAGTGTGGTTTGATACTCATCGTCGCCACTGGATGGCGGATCGATCCGGCCCGAACCGGAAGCATTGTGCAGGCCTGGATAACTTAGATCTATTCGATACTGCCACCCCGGCACTTCAAACCGAAACAGGTTTTCATTGACTGCATCGAACCCTCGCCACGTATGTGCGATTCCCTCACGCGCCGTAGCGGTGTAAGCCACTCTGGCATCGGATAAGGCAGCAAACGTTGGCCGGCCCTGAGTCTGCCAATCGATTATTGTATCTGCCTTACCAAAATCTATCATCAGGAAAGAAAAATCGTCTGCACGACGCCGCTTCACCTGCTCGTGGTGGTTCATCCAGTCCCACACCCCGGTGGGCTGGCTACCGCCCTCCCCGTAGCGTCGAATGCCTTCCGAGTACAACCCACGATTTACGATTGGCAGATTGCGATCGACAGCACCAAACAGCTTCGCAAATTCGTTAGTGAAAAGTGGACTGGTTTTGTAGTTCATCATCGGTTCACTGGCATAGATTCCGGTGAATACCGACGGATACCGCAAGCCCAGACTGACCGATCCTGACGCCCCCATCGAAGCACCATAGGCGTGGGTCAGACTGGTGTTGATGTTAAAGTCGGGGTTGGCGACAACCTCCTGAATCGACTTCATTACGCGTTGCTCGGTGAAATTTTCGATCGCACCCTGCGAGGGTATATCTCCGTCGCGCTTATAGTCATGATCTCTGGCATGCCCATACCACCAGGTATGGACTGTGTTGGATAGCGCACCCGGGTCCAGCGGTCGAAGCTGAATTACCTGCCACTGATAACGAACTTCCTGCAGTAACGTAGGAAAGTATCCGTGCGCATGCAACTCAACCTGCAGTGGGTACGACTGCGCTGAATTGTAGTTGTACGGAAGCGCGACAAAGTAGTTAAACGCGTAACCATTCAGCGTCGGGTTCCACTGCTGGTAGTCCATGTACTGCGTATACAGCCGCCCCTTGCCTGCATTGACTGAAAGTGTCAATACAGGCTTTGGAGTCGCCTGAGATTCCTGCACAACATTCGTATTCTGGTTTGCGATAACCGTTGTGTTCTCAGAAATTCCCTGCAGTGTTGTCACCGCATAATAAGCCGTACCGGAATTTTCAACGGTATGCACAAAAAGCCCGGTGTTGTCAGACAACGGCGCCCCAAGATCTTCGATAATAAAATAGGGCGGCACATCGGTGACAGCATTTCTGTTCAGGGACGTATCACTGTCAAGCGGGCCCCAGCGAGAGGTGAGCAAGGTAGCTGAACTGATGTTCTCGGTGGTAATCGGAGAACCGGATCGATACACGTTATAACCGAGGTTTGAAGCTGGCTCGTTCCAGGTGATAAATGTTTGACCATTCCGGTGTAGTAAAGACAAGCCAGTTGCTACCGGCACTGCGGTATTGTCGGCGCTATCTGAATCAGAATTGTCACCGGCGCCTGATTCGGTGTCAGTGTCAGAATCGCTGTCGTTGCCAGTGCTGTCATCGTTTTCACTTCCGCCAGCGGAGATATCTCCGGCTTCGCCTCCGCCATCACTGGATTCCTGCACAACACATTCTTGTGCAACTGAACAAGACGTTTTTCCGCTGTCGCAAGCACTGATTAACCCGGTCAGCAGTAAGGCAAATATCCACCTCTTGAGCAAGTGTAGTGTGTCGACGAAATGGATTCTGGTCTGAGTCATAATAAATTGGGGTCATTCAAAAAGGGGCGTGGGCAAAAACTATTAACACCTGCTTTGTGCTGGTTATAGCCACCGCCCGAATACGGTACTTGCCAGCGCACTTGGTATACGGACCTGGTTCACAGTTCTGGCCAACCCGCGACATACCAAACCAGCGATAACAGCGATTCGCCACAATTGCAGCGTGAGTTCTGTTCTACACCCGGACCGTGGCCCACTGCACCAACACAGTCGCCACAATACACTTTGATACAAACCAGCTTCAATACCTGTCATAAAATTTACCAATCCTGATCGGTAACGTTTCTCATGCACCGCTGTATATAAGTTACTTCAACCCTGCCAATAGAACCAACAAAGGCGTCGAATAGATGAAAAGATCTTTTCCTAACGTAGCTGCAATAATATGCGTTTTCGCCCTTGTGACAGCTTGCGGCGGCTCAAGCGGCAACACGATGAACTCTGACAATGGCGCTTCGCAAGACAACGGAGTCGGCGATGCTTTTGTCAATTTTGAGTCAGGTCAGGTCAGGCCTCTGGCTTTATCAGCCGACGGTACCCGGCTGTACGCCACCAACACACCCAATGCAACGCTGGACATATTCGCAGTTAGTGACAACGGACTCGCGCAAATCCAGTCGATACCTGTAGGGCTGGAGCCGGTAGCGGTTGCCACTTACGGTAACGACGAAGTCTGGGTTGTTAATCACCTCTCGGACAGCGTCAGCGTTGTTGACGTATCCGTAGAACCGGCACGAGTCACCAAAACACTGTTAGTTGGTGACGAGCCACGAGATATCGTCTTTGCAAGTACAAACAGACAGCTTGCCTTTATCACTGCCACACATCGCGGGCAAAATGGCCCTGACGACACGCCGATAGACCCGGAACTCGAAACTTCCGGCGTCGGCCGCGCTGACCTATGGGTTTTTGATGCCACAAACACCGGCGCCTCACTCGGTGGTGATCCGCTGTCGGTAACCACTCTGTTCGGCGATTCCCTGCGGGCACTGGTCAGCAGTGTTGATGGCAGCAAAATATACGCTTCGGTTATGCACTCCGGCAACCAAACGACAGCAATTGGCGAAAACCAACTTGCCAAACCGGGGCCAACGACAAGTAAAGATGGTGCCTTGCAACCGGACACGGGCCTTATCATTCAGTTCGACGGCGACACCTGGCGCGACGAAACTGCCAGTGACAAAGATCTTAATGGCACAATCTATAACTCTTTGGTGCCGTTTTCTCTGCCAGACTACGATGTCTTCGAGCTATCGGCGCAAAGCAATCCAGCCGTGTTGCGCAAGATTAGCAGTGTCGGCACCACGCTATTTAATATGGCGATCAACCCGGTCTCCGGCGCACTGTATGTCAGCAACACAGAAGCCCTGAATGTCAATAGATTCGAGGGCCATAGCACGACAGCATCAACACTGACTGGCAACTTTGCACAAAGCCGAATTACCACCATCAATAGCGACAGCCTGGCGGTAAGCAATCTGAACCCACATCTTGATCACGCTCAACCACAAGCCACTGCCAGTGAGCGCTCCCTTTCTGTGGCACAGCCTGTTGGAATGGTGCTATCAGACGACGCCAGCACGCTTTATGTTGCTGCTTTTGCGTCAAAGAAGGTGGTAGCGTATAACTCGGAAGATCTTGCCGCGGGTGCCATAGAAAACACTGCTGCAAACCAGGTCGCTCTCAGCGGTGGTGGCCCTACCGGACTGGTGCTTGATAGATCACGTAAGCTGCTCTACGTGCTTACCCGCTTTAACAACAGTATTTCAACAATCGATGTTGATGCAATGACCGAGACAGACACAGTTGCATTGCACAACCCTGAACCGATCACAGTGAAAGACGGGCGCGAGTTCCTTTACGATGCATCAAACACGTCGGGGCATGGTGACTCTTCGTGCGGTTTGTGCCATGTATTTGGCGATACTGACGCTTTGGCATGGGATCTCGGCAATCCTGACGCCAGCGTACAGACTAACCCAAATGCGTTTGTAAACAACTTCCTGAAACCTGATAACACTGCTGTATTCCATCCGCTCAAAGGACCAATGACAACCCAAAGCCTGAGGGGACTGGCAAACGCAGGCCCAATGCACTGGCGCGGTGATCGAACTGGCATCAGCGCAGAAAACAATGAATCCCTGGAGTTAGCTGCATTCAAAGACTTTAACGTTGCATTTCCGGAATTACTGGGTCGTGAACAACCGTTAAGCGCTGAAGACATAGAGAAATTTGCGCAATTCGCATTGACCATACACTACCCACCTAACCCGATACGTGCACTGGATAATAGCCTGACAGCGAGTCAGGCGCGGGGTTTGGACACCTACATGAACAAGCCCACAACCGGAGAAATATTTACATGTAATGACTGCCATACGCTGGACCCAGCCAACGGCCATTTCGGCACCAGTGGCCACAGTTCAGTTGAAGGCTCCGATATATCACAGGAATTTAAAGTACCGCATCTCCGCAATATGTATCAGAAAGTCGGAAAATTTGGCAACAGCGGCAGGTTCTCGGGCACCGAAGGTGATTTCGGTCCACAAATACGTGGCTATGGATTTATGCACGATGGCAATATGGACACACTGGATAACTTTTTCAAAGGGGAAGTATTCAGTTTCGCCACTGATCCGCAGCTCAATGAAACCATGCGCCAGGAGGTCGTTGACTTCGTCATGGCATTTGATACAAACCTGGCACCTGTAGTAGGCCAACAGATAACCCTATCAAGTGCCACCGGCCCCGATACAGACAGCCGCCTTGAACTCCTGATGCAACGCGCACTTGTCGATACACCCGGACCAGAGTGTGATTTAATCGCAAAGGGCGTCGTTGAAGGAAAGACCATCGGCTATCTGTTGCAAGCAGACGATCAGTTCATGAGTGATACCGCCGAGTTGCTCAACACCTCTGACCTGCGAGATCGTGCCCTGCAGGCAGGCGGCGAGATAACCTTCACCTGTGTGCCACCCGGCACCGGTCAGTGGATGGGTATTGACCGAAACCTCGATGGAACACTTGATGGACAGTTATAGTCAACCGCAGGCGATGGCAGATCGCCAACTTCACCTGCAATACCTATTCGTAGTTTGTTGCCCGCCACTCTACTAAGTGTGCTCAGTAATATTGAATTCCTCGTGTAGGGGTGCCGCGCACCTGCACGAGTTACTACAAGCATATTTTTTAAGAATCGATAGTCATCACACAGAGATTGCATCCAGCCCCAACCTCTCCATCTGCTCTGGAGGATACCCCTCCTCGTTGAGCAATTGTTTAAGCAGTACGAGCATCTCATTCCGCTCGCTAACGTGGCTGTCCCACAAATTGTTTTTTTGCTCGGGATCATCCTTGCGACTAAACAAAAAGTTTTCATAGCTTCTGGGGTCAATCGTAACCGGTGTTTTCCACATCGGGTAAGGCACCGACGAATCAAAAAGGTCGTTATCGATCGGCTGATTTGGCATGGCCCCTACTCTGCCATCAATCGGATTATCGACGATCAGTGGCTGATAGATTGCAGTAGAATACGTATAGAGTGGCTTATCTTTAACGGGTGACTTAAACAGTGTCCAGTCATCGTTACTGACACAAACCCCCTGCCCGAATGTGCCGTAAGTAATCGCCGGACGAATAGCCGACTTGCTGTCTTGCAAAATCGGCAGAACACTTTTTGAGTGTCTGGTGGATTCCGGTGGCATACCACCGGAAGCTTCTATGACCGTTGCGAACAAATCCACGGTTTGCGTCCAGGCACTGGTACGGGTGGCATGGCCTTCGCTGCGAGGATCCCAGATCATCATGGGTATATTTGCATGACTGTCGTAGTGCGGGTACTGCTTGCCGAAGATATTGCGCTGCCCCAGATCGTGGCCATGATCCGTAGTAAAAATTACCATTGTTTCCTGCCACAGATCTAGCTCGTCGAGCTTATTCATAAACGTGCCAAACCACTTATCTACCATCGTGGTTTTACCGTAGTACTGCGATTTTAAGTAGGCCAGTTCCGAAGCAGTTGTCTGTGCCATAAATGCATCAAGGTCATCGTAGACCTGATACGGCGGCCAAATATTGTAGTCGTCTGCATTGCCCTCTATACCATCTGTGTACATTGAAGCGTAGGGCTCGGGCACATGAAACGGTTCGTGCACATCGAAACTCTCGACCTGCAAAAAGAATGGCCCATTGGCAGCATTGTCGTCAAGCCACTGCGCAGCAGCCGTGAAAGTCAGCGCTGGAAAAAAATCTTCTTCTCCGTTGCGATGACTTACATTTGCATAGTATTGACGCATGTGCCCTTCCGAACGGAACTCTGACATTTTATCAACCCAGGCCGGGACCGGGCCTTTTTGTGGCAAGCGATAGTTATCGCATTCATGGCCACGAATGAACTCGGCGGTGTTAAACCACTCTATATAGCCATTAGCCATTTCTTCCCAGTAGTGATAATGATCCGTCACAATAGCAGTGGTGTAACCTGCTTTTTGCACTTCCTTTGGTAACTTTGGGTCAAACGCTTCCAGCGGTCCCCACGGTCGCCACATAAACTCTTTACGCCCAGCCGATATCTCCCGCCGCGCAGGCATACATGGCAAACTACCGATAAAATGGTTATCGAACACAAGCGACTTTTTAGCAAAAGCTTCAAGATTAGGGCTTTCACATATCGTGTCCGGGTTGTAAGTCCTCAGTGCTTCCTTGTTGAGGCTGTCGACTAAAACGAGAATAATGTTCATGCGTTCTCTATTGCGTTCTCTATATTGGTGCGCAAACAGCAGCGCAACTGTCTGGTACAGGGTTTCGCCGCAGCGGAGGAAAAGTCACACCATCACATTCGGCAACAGTCGCTTACCGGTGAGGCGGTCAAAGACATGTGCCTTACTCACATCAAAGCCAAGCGACACATTATCTCCCGGCCTGAAATTGACCGAGGCATCTTCAACCAGTCTAAGTTCGCCACTATTGGTTGAACAGGAGAGATGGGTTTCGTTGCCCATTGGCTCGACAACATCTATAACCGCACTCAGTATTCCGGTGGGCACAACATTCAGATGCTCGGGTCTGATACCTAATTGAACAGACTGCTCCTGTTGAAGTGGGATATCGGGAATGCTGACCGTAGCGCCAATCGCCAATTGAACAGACGTCGGGTTTGACTGTGATTGTGCAACACCCGAGAGCAGATTCATTTGCGGCGCACCGATAAACTCGGCGACAAACAGATTGTCGGGGCTATTGTACAGCTGCATTGGAGAGCCAATCTGTTCGATCAACCCGTCATTCATCACCACTATTTTATCTGCCATGGTCATCGCTTCAGTTTGATCATGGGTCACATAAATAGACGTTGTCTTGAGCCGCTGATGCAGAAGCTTTACTTCTTTGCGCATGACAGTGCGCAATTTCGCATCAAGGTTCGATAGCGGCTCATCAAATAGAAAGACCCTGGGGTTGCGTACGATAGCCCGCCCCATAGCAACTCGCTGGCGCTGGCCGCCAGACAGCGCTTTTGGCCGTCGATCAAGATAATCCCCGAGACCAAGAATATTACTGGCCTCAATGACCGCTGCCTCGATTTCCTGTTTGGGTCGCTTTTGTAGTTCCAGAGAAAAAGAAATGTTCTCACGCACCGTCATGTGCGGATACAACGCATACGACTGAAACACCATGGCGACATCGCGTTCCTTTGGCAACAGGTCGTTGACCACTGTATCGCCAATACTGATTGTCCCGTCAGACGGGTCTTCCAGGCCCGCGATCATGCGCAGCAGCGTTGACTTGCCACAACCGGACGGCCCCACCAATACGACAAACTCGCCATGCTCAATGTCGACTGACACCCCGTGAATCACATCGACCGTGCCGAACGACTTGGTAATGCCATGCAAACGAACATCTGCCATTGCCCCTCCCCGTAATTGCTTTGCTATGCCGGTAATGCGCTGGCAGCCTTCGCAATTTCTTGACTAGAATTTCATATTTGGATAATGTTATTTCATTATTGAAATATTGAAAAGAGAAATCCACGTTGAATCCCAGTCTTCGACTGCTGAGAGTGATGGAATACCTGATGGCCGCCGGGCAAAAACCCGTAAAACAGATTGAGATAGCTCGTGATCTGCAGCTGTCACCCGCCACGGTCAGCCGCATCGTTCGGTCACTTGCAAACGAGGGCTACGTGCTGATGACACCGGAGAAGTATTGCGTACGCAATTTTCGTTTGTCGCGCAACGTGCCCATGTCTGAGCCTTACCTGGCAAGTCTCGACCAGCTCATGCGCGACATTTCTGCAAATTATGCGGTGAGTGTCGAAGCGGTCGTGGTAACCGGTTTCGAATTGTTCTGGCATTCCTGCACCGAGTTCCCCGACGCCAGTATCGCAATAAAAGCTCGACCCGGGTTTCGACGCACACTGGCTGAACTCGATCCGTTGGCACGCCTGTACCTAAGCCGCATGGCGTGGGAAGACATCAACAGCGCCTTGCTGCCTGGCGGGTTTTTCCGCAACGATATCAATCGCGATATCGTCGACGCCACAGAAGCCAGACAAATAATTGAAAGTGCCGCAGATAAAATGATCGACTTCGATTTCGACGGCAATCACCTTGGTGTGCGCCGTTTTGTAACGCTTATCGATGACGATAGCGGTCGATTCATGCACATGCTTAGCATTGCAGAGGCCGCTACCCCGGTGCGTGATCGCAAGGCTCACATAGCCGAACTGACGCAAGTATTAACTGAAGCTCGGGCAACCTTAAAAGCCCACATTACATCGGAGTCCGCTAACGGCACCGATACACACGCCGCACCCATGGCAAGAATCGGGTAACGCGTCTTTTACGTTTAACGGAGGATACAGATGCAACTCAAAAACCCTGTGAAGAATCTCTTCAGGGCAACCGCAGTCGGTGTAGCCACTTTACTCGCAATGCCAACGCAGGCAGCTGAAGAAATCAACGTCGTATTATTTTCGATGTCCTACACCCAGGGACTGGCAAAACTGGCTGACGACTTTGAAGCCAAAACCGGAATCAAAGCTAATATTGAAGTCGTAGGGCAAGACGTTTTCGAAAACCGCATCACGCTAACCTTCACCGGTAAAACGGATGACCTCGATGTTGTCCACACACCGGTCATACAGCTGCAGCGCTGGGTCGCCGCCGACTGGCTTCAACCAATGACCAAATCAGTCGAGGGCATGGATACGAAGGACGATATACTGGCGGGACCCCTCGATGCCTACAAAGTCAACGGTGAACAGTGGGCGCTGCCATTCTTTGCTGAAGCCGGAATGATGGCCTATCGCAAAGATCTGCTGGCCGAAGCGGGTTACGAAACTCCGCCAGCGACCTGGGAAGAGGTTTTGGAAGCCGCAGCTGCTATTAAGAAAGACGGCGTCGCAGGTGCAGCAATGCGAGTAGCACCGGGTCAGGGCTTCAATATGTTTGTGTTCCCGATGATCATGCGCGCCTACGGTGGAAAGTTTTTTGCCAATTATCCTGATGACCTGACACCCGCTATCAACTCTCCTGAAAGTCTCAAGGGGCTTGAGGTGTACTCATCGCTTATGAATGACTACGGCCCTCCAGGTATCGGCAACTTTAACTACAACGAAGTAGCCGCCGCCATGCAAACCGGTCAGGTCGCCATGATCTTCGACGGCACCGCAGTCGCGGCCTGGACACTCGATCCGGAAAAAAGCCAGTACGCTGACAAAATTGACCTGGCTCCAATCCCCACTGGCCCCGAAGGCCGTTCACCAGCTATCGCTGTGCACGGTTTAGGTATCCCTGCAGGTGCACCCAATCCTGAACTGTCATTCCAGTTCATTGAGTGGGCCACCAGTGAAGAAGTACTAACAAAAATTGCGATAAACGAAGCGTTCGCAGATTTCACACGAGCGTCAGTCGCGTCAAATGAAGAAGTAATTGCCAAGTACCAATCCATCCATCCAAAATTCCTTGATCTCAAAGTTCAAATGCTGGGTGACGCGATAGGTCACTACCGACCTCTGCTGCCACAGTGGCCACAACTCGGTGCAGCAATCGGGGAAAATATCAACGCTGCAATCAACGGATTGATGTCGAACGAGGAAGCATTGGCAGCAGCAGAGGAGGAGATGATAGAAATTCTGGAAGAGTAATAAATAATGCCCTTTGCCAACTTTTCTGTCGCAGCTGACAGCACGTACAACATTAGCATCAGCTGCTACTTTGGCAATGGGTTCTGCCGGAGCGCTCCAGCTCCGGTGGCACTTCAACCAATCATCTAATCCACGTGCACTCTCAAACAAAAACTCCTGGCGTCCAACCCAGAATTCAGAAAACTTATCAGCGCATGCTGCTGCCCGCAGTACTGGCGGTAGGTATCTTCGCCATCATTCCACTCATCGGTATGTTCGCGCTCTCTCTTACCGATTTTCATCTGATTAAAAAATGGGATCAGGACATCGGCTTTCACAACTTCGTCAAACTCTACAACAACAAGCGATTTATCGCCTCTGTAGAGGTGATGTTGTTACTCAGTGTATTCGGCGTTTTTTTTCAGGTTGTTATGGGCACGCTGATTGCGGTCGGTCTGGAAAAAATCATTCCTCGCTGGCGATTTATGCGCGGCATCTTCGTGGTGCCGTTTGTGGTACCGGCGGTTGCCGTCGCACTGATCTGGCTGAGTCTGTTGACGCCGACTTTGAGCCCGATCAACGATTTTTTCGAATTGTTCAATATCACCGTGCCACCTTTTCTGACAACGCAGTACGGGGCTATTACCGCGATTGTGATTGCCGACACCTGGGCGTCATACCCTTTTGTGATGTTGCTGATTCTCGCCGCACTACAGGGTATTTCCAGTGATCTGGATGAAGCCGCAGCGCTCGACGGCGCAACCAAAATTCAGATCTTTTTTAAAATAACACTGCCATTGCTCATACCGGCGCTGTTGATGGTGGCGTTGTTTCGCTTTATCGAAACACTGAAACACTTCCCGCTTATTTACATCATGACCAAAGGCGGTCCAGGCAGATCAACACAGGCAACCAACTACTTTGCCTACATCCAGACTTTTCAAAACTCCAATGTTTCCTACGGCGCTGCGATAGCGGTTTTCCTGTTTCTGTTTGCCGCCATCATCAGTTTCTTCGTGGCACGGGCAAACGCGAGGATCAACGATGCCTAGGCAAGACCGCAACCCCAGGCGACTGCTGGGCATATTGATGATGCTGTTGTTCTTTGGCTTCGCACTGTTGCCAATTGCCTGGGCGCTGATACTTTCCTTCAGACCGGCCTCTCACCTGTTCGAGCCAATCTGGCAATCACCTACGATGCTTACGCTGGAGAATTTTCGATCCTTGCTGCGATCTGACTTTCCGCACGCGTTGTTGAATAGTCTGGTTACAGCAGGCACATCAACTGTGCTGGCTATGTTAATTGGTGTTCCTGGCGGCTTTGCTTTGGCAAAGGGTCGATCTCAAAAACGATTTATTGCATCGTGGGCCCTGTTGCTGTTGCGCATGGCGCCTCCGGTCGGGTTTGTGATACCGCTGTTCCTGATCTATCTGAACATCGGATTGCTCGATACCTGGCTGGGACTGATCGCCGCTTACATGGTACTGACGCTGCCACTTGTGGTGTGGTCATCGTGGACATCGCTTGCGCAGATCCCCGACGAACTCATTGAAGCATCATTACTTGATGGGGCAAGCCTGTTTCAGTCGCTGGTTAAGGTGGTTATTCCGGCAGCGCGGCCGGGCTTGATTGCAACTGGCGTACTGGCATTTCTGATCGCCTGGAACGACTTTTTCTTCGCCCTGATTATCACGCGCGGCAACACCGTTACCGCACCAGTATCCGTGATGAATTTCGTCTCCTATGCCAGTGTCGACTGGGGCAGCATAGCGCTTGCCAGCGTCGTCTTGACCTTGCCCACCCTGCCGGTCATTATCTTCGCTAATAAATATATCGTCCAGTCAATGGGCGGTGCGGTTAAAGGATAATTATGCCCGGCGTTTCACCCCAAAACACAAAAACAACTGATCGGCCTAACATCGTTTTTATCATCACAGATCAACAGCGTTTAGACACCATTGCAGCCCACGGGCATCCACATATGATCACCCCGCACCTGGATGATCTGGTGAAGCGCGGTGCAAGCTTTGAGAACATGTATGTGACCGCCCCGGTTTGCTCGCCATCGCGCGCATCACTGTTTAGTGGTACCTACCCTCATACCAATGGCGTCTTTCGCAATGATGAACCCTGGCCATGGTGCTGGGTAGGCAATCTGGCAGACGCAGGCTATCGCTGCGTTAACGTCGGTAAAATGCATACCTGGCCAGTGGAAGGTGCCTTCGGCTTTCATGAAAGGCACGTCACAGAAAACAAGGATCGCGACAGTCCCGGCTTGCCATTTTATCTGGACAACTGGGACAAAGCGCTACACACAAGAGGCGCCTATAAGCCGTCGCGGGTCACCTATCGCAAACGTGCCGATCACAAAGACGCTATGGGTGCATTCACCTGGGCGCATGACGAAGATTTGCATCCGGATGTATTTGTTGCAGACAACGCGTGTTGGTGGCTTGATCGCTACCCTGGCACCGAACCGTTTTTTCTGCAGGTCGGTTTGCCTGGTCCGCACCCACCTTACGACCCGACTCAGGAATATCTCGAGAAGTACAAAGGGCGGGAGTTACCCACTGCGATACGCGACTACGATCTCGACAGCCAACCCGAACCTCTGCGTGAACTGCGACGTAACCACCTTGATAACGATCACGATGCGGTTGTACATCTGGAAAACCCGACAGACGAGCAACTACAACATCAGCGTGCACACTACTACGCCAATTGCACCATGATCGATGATCAGGTTGGCAAGATAGTCGCTGCCCTCAAGGCACGTGGCGTTCTCGACAATACCATTATTATTTTCACTTCAGATCATGGAGACTGCCTCAACGATCATGGTCACTCGCAAAAGTGGAACATGTTCGAGCAATCAGTACATGTTCCTGCAGTGGTCTGCTGGCCTGGACAGATTGAAGCCGGAAAAAAAATACCTGCGCTGGTATCTCTGATGGATTTTGGACCAACGATTATGGACTACGCAGGCGCTGACATACCAGCATGGATGGAAGCAGAGTCATTGCGCAGTTTACTTGAGGGCAAAACAGATATTGGGCGCTCTCGTGTGTTTACTGAACAATCAGATGACGCAATCATGACCGGCAGCAAGTTCGTCACGATGGTTCGCGAAGGACCGTACAAACTGGTACATTTCATCGACTGTGATGACGGACAATTGTTTAACCTGGAAGATGACCCGGAGGAACGAATAAACCTGTGGTCCGACAGCAATCACAGTGCAGTGCGGCAAAAACTGATCGACGAAATACTTAAGTGGCGACTCGAAAGTTCCAGGCGTACCCAGGGCTTTGTACAAATGCTGGCGGCCACAGGCAAAACTGCATAACCTGTCACTCAGTTGTATTTTGCACCACAGACAGATGGCTCTTAATGATCAGATCAAGCTCAGCCAGAAACACAAGGTGTGTGGCCTCCCGGGAAGTACCGCTCCATCGCACCAGTGCATGGTAAATGCCACCGGCTATAAAGCTGGCAGATGCTATCGACGCGTGCCTCCCGTATGCCTGTTGCATTTCGAGATCCGTGAGGCGATCAATCATTTTCCTGAATCTATCTGCCACCGGATAACCCTCCACAGTAGTGTTTGTTTTTGCAAACAACTGTCGGTTGCTACTGACATGGTTGAGTAACAGCGGCAAAAAATGAAAGCTCTCGGTGCTGGTTAGCGATCTACCGTTGTTGTCAGACTGCATAGCGTTTTCAAACTCGAGCAACAATGATTCGAGCAAATCGATCTTGTCGCGAAAATTTGCATAAAACGTTGTTCTGGATATGGATGCGCTTTCGCACAGCATTTTGACGGTTATTGTATCCCACGTAACTGTGCCAAGCAGTTCTCGCATACTTGCCTGTAGCGCATCACGCGTCTGACGGACTCGCTGATCCATTGTGCCTCCTCTGCTACTGAACACTTTTAATTGTCGTGTTAAGTTTCTTCATATTTGACGGCGCCAACTGAACATATGATCTGGCATACCAAGCCATACGGTGCAACCATTCAAGCCAAATAAACAACGGGGGCATTTCAGTAAACAACAATACCTATAATGCCCCCTGCACAACATACGCACTCGCCAGAGAACTGTACGGTAGCACAACTCGGTCAATGACAATTATGAACAGTATTTATTCCATTGCAGCAAATCTAGTGGGTCGTGCGAAAAGTTCGGTAACAAACTTTTCACAGCCACAGACGTCAGAGCAAGGCGAAATAACGCAGGCAAAGCAGAGCCTACGACGAAGTTCTTTAACGCAGCTATGGCGTTTGTGGCGAAGTTAAAGTGTTATCGAACTTTCCAAAAAAAATCACCAGGGTGCATCCGATGAATTTTGTCACACAGGTCGCAGGACATCCGCCTCTTAAAAAGTTACTGACTTCCTATCTTGTGCTGTGCATCGTAGATACCATCCATCACCTGCACGCAGCATTGGCATTAGGCCACGAAACTGCAATGCATGCCGTCGTTACAAATATCATGTTAGTACCCGTGACGGTGGTCTTGATGTGGCTGTATCTTCAGCAAGATCGGAAAGCTTTCTTATGGACTTTTATTGGCATCGTCACAATGGCAGTGTTAATACCGGGGATTTATCACGGAGGTTGGGCACACGTCGTTAAACTACTACTTTACGCCATTGACGCAGGATACCCTGCAGGTATTGAACTGCTCCTTAATTCCGGCGATTTCAACGATTGGTTTTACGAATTATCCGGTATCGCAGATTTCGGACTGGCTCTATCCTGTGCATACTACCTATTCAAATACTCAGGCCGATCTGCTTCCATGCAGTTTCATTAGTGCTCACAAACCCGCGCATTTTTAACAGACGCATATGCCCGGACCACAACGGAAGCACCCTGAATGGTCCGTGCATCTGACTATCGCGTTGCGCAATTCCCCGGACTCAGACCCTGGCAAATTATATTAAAAGCGCGATCGTATACAGCATCAGCCGCACAGGCCTTCGGACGAACTCACTATGTAAAACCATCAGTGCACTCAAAACAACCTTAACTGGCTACCACCTGCTGCAGCAGGCGGCATAAACTGCGAACAATCGAGCTCAAAATCACGGCCAACAGACAGGCCAGCCCGCTTGCAGGCAAGCTCGAATCTTTGCCTGATGATATCAGCGCGTGGACCGCTTCCAATCATGCGGGCACCGAATTCCGCATTATTTAGCTGATCATTGCGTACCGAGCGAATGGCTTTCATGATGCGTGCGGCCTTTAGCGGATAATGTTTTTCCAACCACTCCGGAAACAACTGCTGTAACTCATGTGGTAGCCGCAGCACAATGGCATAAGCCGCTTGTGCACCTGCGTCAGCGGCACAGCTAACAATGTTGTCCATCTCTTCTTCGTTGAGCGCTGGTATTACCGGTGACACAGAAACACGCGTTGGAATACCCGCGTCGCTCAGTGTTTTCAATGTTTGCAATCGCCTGCTCGGCGTGGTCGCCCTTGGCTCCAGATTGCGCGCGAGCTTTCTGTCAAGCGTGGTGATAGTAATACAGACAGAGACTAAGTTGCGCCGAGCCATTTCAGTAAGCAGATCGAGGTCGCGTTCAATCAGCGAGGACTTGGTAATCAGGTAGGCCGGGTGCCGCGTCTCCAGTAACACTTGCAACACCTGCCGGGTAATGCCGAGCTTTTTTTCTAATGGTTGATAGGCATCTGTGTTAACGCCGATAGCTATCGGCTCGCAGGTATAGCTGCGTTTGGCCAGTTCGTTTCTCAGCAGGGATGCGGCCTCGCGCTTGGCGTATAAGCGTGTTTCGAAATCGAGCCCTGCGGAATGCCCTAAATAAGTATGCGATGGCCTGGCAAAACAATAGATGCAGCCATGCTCACAACCCCGGTACGGATTGATAGACCTGTCAAAGTGAATGTCCGGCGACTGATTGCGGGTAATGATGGTACGATTGCAGTCATCGCGCCACTGGGTTTGTACTCGTGTTTCCGGTTCTGTGTACGAGCTCCACCCATCGTCAACATCCAGGTGCCGATCCTGTTCAAACCTGCCGGTAGCATTGCTAAGTGAACCTCTGCCACGGCGCAAAAGGGGTGACTCGTGCTGCATATCGGCCCAATGCTGATTAGTGTATAGATATACAGTCTATCGGCAATACCTGGCAAACTCAAGCGAACTTATCTCGTTGTAGATTACCAGCCTTCAGGCGGCAGGCTCGTAAGCATCTTACTGCTGTTGAACTGCGCTCTTTTATTCTGTTTTGAGAATTCTCAAGGAGGGGGGCGGCGCGCAAGGGAAGATTTCGCGCAGCCCCTGCTGGATGAATGATCTCAAATTATCGCGGGCACCTGCGGGATTGGTGCGATTCGTGTCGCTCACCAGCACCCTACACCCGGTCGCGGAAAGACTTTTTACTTCGTTTTTGTTCTTTTCAAAAATGAAGGCCCCCGACGGGGATGTCATACCTGCAAAAACCCATTAAAAACCAAACCCAATACGCTGCAGGCGTCTACACCAGCCTCGCCATCTGCTGCTTGACACGCCGAATCGGAATCGACGATTCAATAGACGCCACACCTTCAACTTTGGTTAATCGACCGGCCAGAAAGCGCTCGAACTCGTTCAAATCGGCTACCGCAAGTCGCAGCATGTAATCACGATTGCCGGTCATCAACCAACAATCGATAACTTCCGGCATCAGTGTTATTTCTCGTTCGAAGTTGAGCAAGCGGTCGTCAACCTGATGATCGAGACGCACTGACACAAACACACTGAACGCAAAGCCAACGCTGGCTTCATCGATATTGGCCGAGTATCCTGCGATGATGCCCGTTTTTTCCAGATTGCGAATGCGGCGTGCGCACGGCGTCGGCGTCAAACCGACACGTTCGCTCAGCTCCTGATGCGAGAGCCTGGCATTCCTCTGTAGTTCAGCCAGAATTTTCTTATCAATCTGATCAAGTGAAGCCTGCATAGGTAACCTGAATTAGCCATTTCCACTATAACAGTACCAAAATCTAGCTGAATACTCCATTTTGTGAGTATTTTGTGGCTGAGATTGACGAATATCCCTCAACAGCCAGCGTTAGCATAACTTCTGCACTACAAACTGCTCTACCGACCATGCGCTGTGCTGTTCACAGACAAAGCGCCACTCAACCAATGGAGACTCGTATGGCAACCAGGGCCCAGTCTGATGCTAGCGGCGCGATCGACAGTGTCCCTCTGGATACTGACCCACTGGAAACCAGTGAATGGATAGAAGCGCTGGTAGCACTTAGCGAGGTACAGGGCCCGAAGCGGGCACACTATGTACTATCGCAGGTACTGGATCGAGCGCGGCGCCTGGGAGTCACCACCCATGGCCTGCCCTACTCTGCCTATCGCAATACGATACCCGTTCGAGAGCAGCCACCTTACCCGGGAGACATCGAGCTCGAGCAGCGCATCGACAACCTCATTCGATGGAATGCGCTGGCAATGGTGATGCGCGCCAACAAGGCCTACGGCGAACTCGGCGGGCACATCGCCACCTACGCCTCCGCAGCGGAAATCTTCGAGGTTGGTTTTAACCATTTTTTTCGGGCACGCACAGATGATTTTACCGGCGACATTGTCTACTACCAGGCGCACTGCGCACCCGGTATTTATGCCCGCTCGTTTCTCGAAGGCAGGCTGACAGAAAAGGACCTGTCGAATTATCGCCAGGAGGTACCTGGTAACGGGCTGAGTTCCTATCCGCACCCCTGGCTGATGAAAGACTACTGGCAGATACCCGGTGCATCGATGGGCCTGGGCCCGATGTCAGCCGTTAGTCAGGCGCGCTTCATGCGCTACCTGCACGCGCGTGATCTGGCCAACACCAAAGACCGCCACGTCTGGGGGGTATTTGGCGATGGCGAAATGGATGAACCTGAGTCTATAGGCGGGCTGACGCTGGCTGCACGCGAGAAACTCGATAACCTGACCTTTATTGTCAATTGTAATTTACAGCGACTTGACGGGCCGGTTCGCGGCAACGGGCAAATCATTCAGGAGCTTGAAGCATTGTTCGTCGGTGCCGGCTGGAATGTCATTAAAGTACTATGGGCCTCTGAATGGGATCCATTATTTGCACGCGACAAAAACAACGTATTACTGCGACGCTTTGCAGAGACCGTTGATGGTCAGTATCAAAACCTTGGCTCCAAGGACGGTGACTACAATCGTGCAAAGTTTTTCGATGCAGACCCTGAGAGCGCCGCACTGGTGCAACATATGGCTGATGATGAAATTCACGCACTGCGTCGAGGCGGCCATGATGTTAAAAAACTCTACGCCGCCTTTTCTGCGGCTAAAGCACACAAGGGACAACCCACCGTTATATTAACCAAAACCAAAAAAGGTTTTGGCATGGGCGGCGCTGGCGAAAGCCGAATGACGGCACACCAGGCTAAAAAACTCGACGTTACTGCACTACTGGAGTTTCGAGATCGCTTCGATTTACCACTCACCGACAGTCAGGTTGAAAACCTCGAGTTTCACAAACCGTCAGACAACAGTCCGGAGATCAACTATCTCAAAGCACAGCGTGCGCAACTCGGTGGCTCCATACCAAAACGCTATGCACAGGCAACAGTCAGTGCCCCCGGACGCCCGTCACTTGAATCGTATGGCACATTTGCACTACAGGCCGATGGCAAGGAAATGTCTACTACCATGGCCGCTGTTCGCATGCTCAGTGGTCTGCTAAAAGATAAGGCATTCGGGCCGCGACTGGTACCTATCGTGGCAGACGAGGCCAGAACCTTTGGTATGGACAACCTGTTCAGACAGGTTGGTATCTACGCACCGGAAGGACAACTGTACGAGCCGGAAGACGCAAGCTCGATGCTCTACTACAAAGAGACCAGAGATGGTCAGCTGATGGAAGAAGGCATCACCGAAGCAAGTGCCATCAGTACCTGGACCACTGCAGCCACTGCCTACTCAATTCACGATACCGAAGTACTGCCATTCTATATTTACTACTCGATGTTCGGCTTTCAGCGCGTGGGGGATCAGATCTGGGCCGCTGCTGATCAGCGCGCACGCGGTTTTTTGCTTGGCGCCACAGCGGGTCGTACAACCTTATCTGGTGAAGGCTTACAGCATCAGGATGGATCAAGTCACCTGCAGGCCAGTACAGTGCCAAACTGCCGTGCTTACGATCCCTGCTACGCCTACGAGCTTGCGATCATTATGGACTATGGCATGCAGCGCATGATGGAAGAAAAACGTGATGAATTTTTCTACCTAACAGTGATGAATGAAAACTACGCACAACCAACAATGCCCGACGGTGTCGCTGAAGACATCATAAAAGGCATGTACAGGCTTTCTGCAAAAGGCGACCGCGAAGGTCCACGGGTAAGGCTGCTTGGCGCAGGTACAATCCTTAACGAGGTGCTTGCTGCAGCAGAGTTACTGCAAAACAATTTCGGAATCGGCAGCGACATCTATAGCGTGACAAGCTTCGTTGAACTGGCCCGCGATGCGGTAGCAGTGGAGAGAGACAATCGTCTGCAGGCTGTTGAGACACCGGCGAAAAGCCATGTCGAAACACTATTAGCCGGGCAGACACCCGTCATCATTGCAACCGACTATGTGCGAGCACTGCCTCAACAGATAACACCCTTTATCGACGCCAATGTAACTATTCTTGGCACTGACGGATTTGGCCGCTCGGCTAATCGTCAGGCGCTTAGACGATTCTTTGAAGTTGACAGACAACACATTGCACTTGCTGCCATTGAATCTCTGGTGAGAGGCAGCGTAATACCTCATGGCGTACTGACAAAAGCAGTTAAAGACCTTGGCATCGATTCAGATGCCATCGCGCCATGGAACCGGTAACGACAATGTTAACCCACCTGCCGCGACACCCGAATCGAACCATCCCCGCTTCTGGATTGGAGCTCACGTCATGAGTATCATTAAAGAAATCACCGTACCGGATATTGGAGATTTCTCTGAGGTACCAGTAATCGAGTTGCCCGTTACTGCCGGAGATCGGGTTGAGGAAGGTGACACCCTCATTGTGCTGGAAAGCGATAAATCGACACTCGACGTACCAGCCGAAGATGCCGGAAAAGTAGTCAGCATTGCTGTCACCGTGAATGAACTGGTCAGCCAGGGCAGCCTGATCATGACGATGGAAGTCGAGTCATCGACCGGAAACCTCGCTGCAGGTTCGACAGAGATAAAAGAAGCCGAGTCAACCGACAAACATGAAAACCACAGC
>CALGNZ010000172.1 GCA_937957915.1 uncultured Granulosicoccaceae bacterium
TTTCATCTGCCCCAGCGGGCGATGTATATCAGTGCCGCTGACAACAACGGTTGACGCCCGCCCGTTGTAGCCAATTGGAATATGCAGCCAATTGGGGGGTAGTGCGTTTTCAGCACCTCGAAACATAGTGCCGACGTTAGTGGCATGTTGTCGGCCTGCGTAGAAGTCAGTGAACTCTGACACCGCAAAGGGCATACACATAACAACATCAGCTTGTGCATGCATGGCCGCATCAATGGCATTGCTTTTAGCCGGGCTAATATCACCCTCAGTACCAAGCAGATCGATAAGCGTATTGCGCACGTATGACCATTTCCCGGAACCGAGCGCCATAAACTCATTGAGCGCTGACTGGACAAAAACATTGTCCGTCATATCCGGAAACACACCAGCTTCAAAAAGCACCGACAAATCAACAATTGAATCACCAATTGCTGTGCAACAGTGCGCCTCGCCACCTTCTTTGCAGTACACACCAAATGGCAGATTATTCAGTGGAAAATCTGTCTGATGACTGTTAGCGCTATCGATGCGGCAGTTAAGTATTGTCATTCAAATTCCAAAGCAGTGAGCCCATGCAGGTGTCGCAGTGAATACCAACGAAGATGTAGCGCACAGCAAAGCCCCAACGGTTATCAGTGACTCATCTATCGAATCATGAGCGCATGACTCACTGTTCAGGAGGACGTTTTGGTGTGCGAGGTGCATTGGATACTCAAGACCGCAGATTTAAAACCGGCGCCATTTTGTAAGCCAAATCGCTGAGCTACCAGAACGTCGCCCGCACAGATAGTGGTACCGGCACCACGGCGACGACCCCCTGATAAGGATAACATCATCCTCAAAGCATATTTTAAATACGAAACAGGCGCAAACGGATAGCTGAGCAATTTTTGGGGCGACTAGAGCAGGATTAACCGGCACAGATTGGGAGTAGCCCGAAACATGTCATGCGCAGAGACTGACTGAAGTCAGCCGGGCCGCTTGTGCAACTCTTCAAAACACCGTGCTTGCGCATCAGGCTGATTGATGCCCGGTTGCGGGCTGAATTGCAGCGTGCTGTGGTCCATGTTAGGGGGTAGCAAGACCATACCATGCGTCTTGTGCTGAGTGAGTGGTGCTAATCGCAACCGTGCTCTGAGATAATAAATCATCACAGACAGCACCAACATTTTTGTATCAGATGTCGCTTTGCAACGAGTTTCCAAAGCAACATCTTGCCTCTATGTTCCAGGCTGTACACCAGGTGAACTCAAATTTCACAAGGAAATTTCACCACATCAGCCGCACAACATGACCTGCCTACTCACCAGCGTAAAAGCAATAGAACAGGCCGTCACCACCGGTGCGTGGCAGCGCATCTGCTGAGCACCCTGCAGTTCCGTGAGCTGAATTCCAGGACACCATATGCCGGTCATTGCTAAGCCCCGCAAGATCGTGATGACCCACTATCGCTGAGCCTTTGTCACTGCTGGTCCAACCGGAGCATGTGGTGTCTCCACCGGCAGTAGAATACTGCCCCTGTGGCGTGGAGCCGGTGAGAATATCATGACGGTTCGGTTTATCACCACGCGCGTTAACCGTATTTCCGTTTTCATCCAGTCCGTTTTCCTTGTTGATTGCATTGCCATCAGAATGTAACCCGTCGACATCATTTGCAATCAACACACCCTTGGCGTTGCTCCAGGGGCCAGAGCCTATCCGGTCGCGTGCATCAACACCGGGTATGACTTTCGGAGAATCACCGGAGCGATCAATCATCGCGCTCACACTGAGATACGCTTTCCAGTTTTCGAGTTTTGAGCCAGCAGCGGCAGCGAGCTTTGTACAATGTGCATCCGCACCTTCCAGTCCGCCAAGATCACCACCGTTTCCGGGGCCTGCACTGGTAATGAAAAACGTCATTTCGGAATCCTGAGCCCAGACACTGGCACTCATTCCATACGAAACTACCGCCAGACCAAGCGCCGCCCCAACGGCTACCGTTTTACTCGCTAAAGATTTTTTGTTGTTGCCCATCAGTATTGTCTCTTTAATTGGAACATTAAAAACAATTATTAGTCGCGTTGTTTAAATCACTAAATACAAATGTTTGCCACTTTGACCCAACCCGGATCGAAACGCCACTGCCTGAAAGCTTTTAATCGCTATTCAGGCAGAGCAGCAATTTCAGGCAGAGCATTCCTACAGGCATTCCTGCGCGAAGTGTCGGAGTTTAGCCGCCTGAAACGCGTAGTTTGTAATCCAGTGTAGAGTTAAGCGGACAGGAATAAACATACTCACCTTCTTCCAGTGTAATTTCGTAGTCTTTGGTTACTCCCAACTCAAGACCACCACCCGACACTTTTGGCAGGCGCGCTTTGTCAAGCAAACTCGCACCACGCAAGTAGAAGCCGAGTGGATATTCAACATTTTCATTGGTCACTCTGAATATATATTTGCCGGGCTTCAATTCAATCGTTTTGGCAGCCGCAAGTCGCTCGTCTCCAGATTGATCGTGGATACTTTCACAATCTGATTTCATTGTGGACTCAAAGCCGTGGTTTTTACCATTTTCACTTTCTAAGAACTGGCAATTGACCTGGGTCAATTCAACTATTTGAGCTTCCTCGGCTACTGCTGTACCCATGGTACAAAAAGCTGCCAGCACAACAGCAGCAAAACCCGTTTTTGAATTACCGTTAAACAAAGCGCGGGACGACTGGAACATTCTCATGATGGTATCTCGGTTGTTGAACTCATCGCTTTAGAATTCAGTAACCCGGGAAAGTTCCGGGGTACACGCGCTAATTTTTACCAACAAGGTATTGGGTTATTTTGTGTCACAATAAGGGCAACCATTCAGCTGGCCCGGCGAGATGACCGACGATCAAATAGCATTGCAACAAAGCCTGACCGACCGGTTCGGATCATTGTCATATCAAGTGCCAACGGCCAACCCTCAATTAGTACACATGGCAGGCAGGGGCTCGTGCCGACGATTTGCAGACAAGTCTGTAGATGACACCCTGATCGAAACGCTGTGCGCGGTGGCACTGGCGTCACCGACAAAAAGTGATCTGCAACAACGCGATATCGTTATCGTGCAAGAGCAAAACCTGCGCAACGAAATCTACCGGCTTTTTGGAGACAGCAGCTGGATAGCCGGCGCACCGATGTTGCTGGTATTTTGTGGCAACAACCGCCGCCAGCGGCAATTAAGCAAATGGCGCGACAAGCCTTTTCCAAACGACCACCTGGACGCATTTTTTAACGCCAGTATTGATGCGGGCATTGCATTGTCTGCCTTTGTAACCGGCGCGGAATCGGTTGGTTTAGGCTGCTGTCCCATCAGTGAGATACGTAATCACTGCACCATTATCAGCGAAAAGCTACAGCTGCCACAGCATGTGTTTCCTATAGCCGGTCTGGCAGTAGGCTGGCCAAAGCAATCACCGGAAGTCAGCATGCGCTTGCCATTATCGGTTACTGTTCATCGCAATTTTTTTACTGAAACAGATGTGCAGGCGGAGGTGGAAGACTACGACCAACGCCGTAGCGCGCACCAGCCTTATGCGCAACAACGCGACATTGAACATTTTGGACAAACCAAAGACTACGGATGGTCAGAAGACAAGGCTCGTCAGTATGCGGTACCGCAGCGCGCTGACTTCGGCAGTTTTGTCAGATCGAAAGGATTTGTTTTAAAGTAATATTTTTGCCCAGGGGCTTTGGTCGTACTACGGTTTCTACCGCAATGTCAGGTTACAGAAAAACCGGGGCTTACACGCCGGCTTCATTGTCGGAGTATCCAGCCATGGAGTCACACCACTCCTTGAATCATGAATTTTTATCTGGATTCTACCAGCCAGAATCCAGTGTCGGGCGCTGCTTTTGCTCGCCTTGTCTCACACTGATTCAGGCCGCACGTTTGTCTTCCAACTCCTGCAACTCTTCACGTAAGCGCCAAAAGCATGGTTCATCGGTAATCAGCATTATCAGAGCATTTGCTGTTTCAAAAAACGTTTCTTCCTGTTCTGCTGCACTGGAGGAACCTGAAAAAACATCAAGCATCGGCTTTCTAATATGCACAGGAACACCTTTGTGCTTTTTATCAACGCTATTGTCCTCGTGATGTAAATAGAGCTGCCAGCCAGCACCCATTTTCTGAGGCACTTTTACTTTCAAGGTTTCAATAAGTTCCTTGTAGTTTGGGCTACTGCTGTATTGCCGCAAGGTCTTTTTATTGAATCCGAAAATCAAACTCATATCAGGCCCTTTAGACTCATCCATTGCGGGCGTATACAGGTCATCCGGATCAATGATAAAGCCTACAAACAAGTCCGGACGTCCGCCCTTGAAATACATACCAATTCTGCCCCATGCCTCGGCGTATTCGTGTCCAGGCTTCTTTTTGCCTTCTTCACGAGTCAATCCGGTTTGCTGAAGCAGAGACCAATCTTTCCTTTCAACACGCGCCACCAGGTTTGAGATGTCTCTTTTAAGCTTATTAGTCGCAAAGTGGTAGCGAATCGCCTGATGCGACACAGGTGCGGCTGGACCTAATCCTTCACTTCTCAACAGGCCTCTAAAGTCAGAAACCGGGCAGTAATCATCGCCAGAGCCTGCTTCGAACTCACCGACAAACTCATACACCTCTTGCCAGCACATCGAAAGATCCGGCTGGTTCGATATCTCTGAAATGATGTGCTGGTGTTTGTTAGCGGTCACCAGCACAATTTTACTTTCACAGAAATGTTCAGCCGCATACGATCGGTATTTACTAATCTGCCCCGAGTGAACTTCACTCCAGACTTTGTGCTCGAATACAATCGCTTTGTTATTCGATACACAGACCATATCTGGAAACACACCATTAAAATTGTATTGGGTGGTCCAGTTACAATCGGTCACAGAAAAACCGGTAAATTGCGATTTATCCGCTATCTGCGCTGCGAACTTGCTGCCAAGCTCCCGGTTATTATTCAGTACCCAGCAAAATGCCTCAGTAACAAAATTCTCAAGTGGATCCATACCCTCTCTGGGACGGTACTTTCTGACAGCCTGCAACAATCCGGTTTTCATAAATACATCTCTAAACAAAATATAACATTCACCGCGGCCTTATTTTCCACCAGGCTTCAGTCACCAAATACTATAGAAACCCTCGCCTTGCACAGCACCCACTTGCCAAAAGGATCAAAAAGAAAGGAAACAATGAACCTCCACCGCTCGATACCACTGAGGCATTCTCCTGATCTGTCGGGCTGACCGGCAGCGTCGTGCCATCGATACCAGTTTGCTCAGCAACTTCTGTCAGCTGCTCTTCTGGTGCCTGCTCTTCTGGTGCCTGCTCATTCGGGTTTAGATCCGTCGGCCCCTCGATTGACTCTTCTTCGGAAGCCTGTTCACTAGCCTCACCAACCACCTCTAACTTCTGATCTGTATACCCTCGCTCAACGACACAGGAGTCGTAGGCGTTATCTGTCCATACCCGAATGTCTTCACTTCCCGAATACACCGGCTCGTACCACCCTTCGGTTGGAAAAAGCGAGCTGGTTGTTAATTCCCCGGCTTCAATAGACCATTCGTAAGGTGTGAGCACACCTTGTCCGCGAGCGTCAACATAGACGTAGCCGTGATTATCCCCGGGCTGTGGCGGCATGAACACGTATCCGTCTGCCTCAGGATAGGTCGACTCGAAGGAGCCAGCAGTCCAAAAGTAATCCGTGCACCATATTTTCTTGTGAAAGAGATCGCTCTCAGGTTTCCAGCTCAACTGCTGCAACTCTACCGAAGCATCTGTTTCAGGATTAATAATTACCGGCTTTACCAGCAGCAAATCAACACTCGCAACCCCGGTTACTGTATGGACTCCAGACTCAGTTGGTGGCTGATCCCACTGGCCGGAGGGCAGGAAGTCGCCTTCTGATGTGTACTTGCACTCCTGCATCTTGCTACCGTCTATAACTTCAGCGTCTCCCTGTGTTTGCAAATGACCGTACCAAAACCGCATGCCTTTTGACCGATCATTGAACAGTATTTCCTCGCCCCATGGATCAGCGAACATTTTCAAGGGTTGCTCCGGTGTTACGAAGTAACTTTCACTGAGGTAACGACCGCGCCTGGATTGCCAGTTTCCGGTTCCTGTATGAGTCTCGGTTCCATTAATGACTACTCGTATATCGTATTTACCCGTCCTGGGCTCGGAATCCGGCAGAGGATGATGTGTGATGTAGAACACGTTCTCTACTTCGAAGATACCCAACTCATCATTCATGCTGTAGTTGGTACACTCAATTTCGCGATTTGCAAAATCGACGTTTGGATCCCAGTAGTTTAGCGAGTTGACTGGGTAGCTGGTTTGCCCATTAATTTCAACAGCTTCCGGACGAGGCCTTGTATCTTCCGTAACCGCACAGGCACGACCGCCAAACATGTGAGGGGCCCACCCACTACCGTCGCCATCCGGGTCATCGGCAACCGAATCACATGCCGGTATCAGTTCAGAACCGCCCGGCTCACTATTTTGCGCGTACAGGGAGGGGGTATTTACAGCAAGTAGTGAAACGACAACTGGCAGCCAGGTTTTGCAGAAACAGGTTTTGCAGAATTTCATAACAACGCACTACATTACAAACTTCACCTTGTTACGACATTTAAAAAATTTTCGTTAACTCTTCGTCGTCAATTCGAGAACCAGCGAACCTGCGTTCAAGGCAAACTATAGCCTGTTGTCGGCACTACCTGCCTGCTCACAGGCGAGTGCTATTGCCTCGGTTAATTGCAGATTTCGATAACCATCCTCAGCGCTTACCAGCGGCTCCTCTTCACCACGAATGACTCTGCAAAAATGTGACAGCTGACGAACCAGCGGATCGGAAACCTCCACAGGCTCGGTTACTACCTGCGGAGCTTTGTACCACGACGGTTCCTCATTGTTTTGAAAACGGTGCAGGGTCATTGTTGGTATTGAAAGGCTGCCACGAGTACCGGCGATGTGATAACAGTTTTCGTCCGAATCGTGATGATAATCGAGATTTTCTTTGGCGGTCTGTTCCCAACTTTTACAACTGGCAGCTGTGTCTGACAGGATGAAAGTTCCCACGGCGCCACTTTCAAAACCAAGGGAAATGGCAACTGTATCTTCCACCTCAAAACCACGCTGTGCGTTCGATGGCATCGCCTGCACTTGCGTTATCTCGCCGCACAGATAACGCAGGTTGCCTATTTCATGAATCATGTTGATCAGGATCGGGCCACCACCTGATTTTGTTCGCCATGGCCCTGCTTCATAATAGGCATCCGGCTTATAGAAGAGTGCGGCACCCTGCACCGCAACAATGTTGCCTATTGCGCCAGAATCAATAATACGCTTTGCCTGCTGCATGATCGCACTATGCATACGATGGTGGCCAACTATGACTCTGGCCTGTTGGCTCGCTACTTTGTCTACAAGGTGCCGTGCCTGGTCGGTGGTCTGGCTGATTGGCTTTTCAATTAACACCGGAACGTTTGCATCGATACACTCCAGCGCCTGTGTGTAATGCAAAGCATTAGGTGTAGCCAGAACAACGCCGTCCAGTGTGCTGTTATCTGATGATGCCGGTTTCCCCAACAACTGACCCAGATCCTCATAGTGCGCTACACTGCTTTCCCGCGCTATCTCTGCCGCTGTTGGCGCAGGATCAACTATTGCGGCAAGCTCACATTCATCAGACTGATTGATCAGCTGAATATGCCTCTGGCCAATCAGGCCAGCACCTACCACTGCAATTTTTAGCGCTGACATTGCAGCTTCTCCGTATCCTATTGATTGTGTTGTAGTGTAGATTCACACAGCCTGCCAATTGCGGCTCACCAGAGACTGAGCACCGAGCATGTGTCAGGCGCAAAATAGCGTTTGCAATTGTCGCGATCAACATTCGAACAGAACTGCGTTAGACGCGTAAAAGACAAGGCTAATTAAATCATACCATCAACCATGTTCACAGCTTTCATGCTCCTGATGTAAAAGCCCTGATGTAAAGGCACTGATATGAAGGTACTGACTTAGAGGCACTGGCATGCGGGCTACGAACTCGCTTCTCGCTGCTGCAGCTTAAGTCTAATTTCTGCGTGCTTTTCTTCAGTTATCGGATAACCGCGCATCAGCAGCAAAGCCGTTAACTTAAAGCCAATACAGGGCAGACCATACATAACGGCCAGCCCCTGAATTGCACCAGCATCGTTATTACCAGCAGCGCTGAAGCCGAAAACATCAAGCAGTGGAAAAGCAATACCAATCGCCAGTGCAAAAGACAACTTGGTTGCAGTACCCCATAGCGCAAAGAAAAGCCCTGGTCGTCGATAGCCGCTCTGCAATGCATCCCATTCAATGATGTCCGCGTTGATAGCACTCGGCAATACCAGATCTGCACCAGTGGCGAATCCGGTAAAAATAACGATGATAGTAAAAAGCACAATCGAGTCGCTATCGAGAAACGGCGTCCAAAGGAAAAACGCAACAGCAAGCAGAATAGCGGCGGTCCAGGTTTGGTGTTTGCCAAAGCGCTTCGACATAGCAACCCAAAAAGGAACAGAACAGGCGGAGCAGGCAAGATACAGGAACAACAGCATGCCAACTGAGCCCTCTGCATCAATGACGTGAGTAACAAACAACACAAATAGGGTGGCAGGTATGGCATTGCCAACAGCATTAAGAAAAAAGCTGATTAGCAGTTGCCGAAACGGTGTGGGCTTGCTGACCACTTTCCACGCTGCCGCAACGGTATCTTCGGGTAAATCGGTGTTTCTGTTATCGGGCACAAACACGGCAGCGAGAACCGTAGCAATGATCATGGTGCCTACAACCAGCCAGGTAATGCCCGACAACGTGGGCCCAAGCTCTGCGGAGTTTCCGCGTGCGAGCACCACCGCAAACAACAGCGCCACCAGAGACCCGACCAAACCGAAAGCTACCCGCGTACCGGCAATCAGACTGCGTGTATTGTAGTTATCCGAAAGCTCGGCACCCCATGCATTCATCGGAACAATCGACAAGGTGCCAGCAATGTAGATAGCAATCGTCCACAACAGCAGGTAACCGGTCGTTACCTCATTCGGTGGGTTAAACAAAAACCAGGTAGACAGTATGATCAGTGGAGTGGCTAAAACCACATACAGTTTACGGCGGCGCCATGAGGTTGGCGTGGCATCTGACAGGTACCCGACGATTGGATCGGTAACAGTGTCACAGAGCTTCGCAATCAACATGACCACACCAATCGCCGTCAGGCTCAAACCGGTTGACTCGGCATAAAATGTTGGTACAAACACTTGCAGCGCAATAAACGCCGCAGCCAGCGGAAACGCAAGGCTTCCATAGGCGGCTAGTACTATTTTTCCGGGCTCGCTGTGCATCGATGTCTGCGCTGCTGGTTGATACTTTGGGTTTATACGAAGCCAGGCTGATAATGGCTGAATCGATAAGGGTTTACGCCACTCGAGTGGCGCAGAAAAAAGCTTGTCAGGACCAGTTCCTATCCGTACTGCACCTGGCTCTCTGATGACCTGCACTGGATGTACGACTCGTGTCAGGCTTACACCTTGAATCAGACAATTCGGTTAAGTCAATGCATCTGATGCAGGAAAAACGCCTACAATGGAGCTGACTCAATCATATCTGCAAAAGGATGGCTTCCAATGCGTTATTTTGAAGACTTCAAACCTGGTGAAATCATGACGCACGACGGTATCATGCTGTCTGAACAGGAGATCCTGGAATTTGCCGGCAAGTATGATCCTCAGCCGTTCCATACAGATGCAGCTGCGGCTGAGCAAACCATCTACGGCGGGCTGATTGCCAGTGGCTGGCAGACAGCATCGACCACCATGCGCATGATGTACGAGAGTTTTATCAAGGACAGCTCGAGCATGGGCTCCCCGGGCCTTGATACTATTCGCTGGCACAAACCAGTACGCCCGGGTGATGTGCTGTCATTGCGCGTTACGGTAAAAGAAACCAGGCGTTCCCGCAGCAAACCCGACCGTGGCATTGTTTTCAGCTCCACTGAAACTTTGAATCAGGACGGTGACGTCGTCATGTCATTTGCCGGCATGGGCATGTATCGATGCCGCGACGAAAAAGCTACTGACGATCACGGTTGAACGTCAGTACGACAATTGAAACACCGGCTAGTCTTTTTCAAATATAAACCGCAGCGTCACCGGAACGACCCGACCAATTGAAGGCAGTTTGGCAAGCTCCATCAGTTTGTCTACGCCCTCTGTGATCCCTAGTGTTTCAGTACCGATCATCAGCATCTCGTCAGTCGACACCAGTATCTTGTCTTCAGACAGCTTGGCCAGGAACATCGGAGCGCTGATAGCAATGTCTTTGCTACCAAGGCTGAGTGTCCCCGAAACATCTATCGTTGCAGTGGCTGCCGGTGCGAGATCGACTATTACTTTCGGGTCAATACCGGCTATCAGGATTGCGCCTGGCATCATGCCTTCGAACAGGTGGCGTTTCATGCGGGTATCACGAATTTCTATGCCGGTATCCACAGATGCCAGGGCAATCTCGATGCTGGCCCGGCCGCTGTTGTCAACTTTGCCTGCCAGCAGGTTAAAACGATGAGATTCGCCAACAGCGTCCAGCTTTACAGAGCCAAAAGCCACTTTCGACTCCTCGCCCACCAGCTTCCAGGTTGGGCTATGCCCGTCAGCAAACGCACCGGGTGAAAGGGTGCAGGCAGCTAAAACCACAGCAGCTCGGCTAATCAAATTACTGAGTTTCATGCGAATCCTTCGTGTTTGGACAGATTAAATGTGACTGGATGCTCCTGCAGCCAGTGCCCTTCACTTAATACAACAGTTATACATCCGCATTTATTCCCTGCCTGACATTAATACTGCCTCTGTTTAGAACGCCTCATCTGTGGCTATTTTCAGCAGCATTGCTCGCGCGCTCTGACAATTAGTTTGAACTGTGTCGACAAGTGTCCAGCCATGTCCCGGGAAAGTAATCCAACTGGCTTGGTTGTCGCAAAGGTAACCGGAGAAACCCGCCATTACCAGGTGGCGGAGTTCGCGCGCGAATAGCCGAGTTTCTACAGCGCGCAGTGCAATTTGATTAGCGCCGACTAACTTGACGTCGCAATCAAGATACCGGGAAGCCTCTTTCTATCAAAGAGTGCCGCCAATACGCCATATCTGGCGATTCGCCATCGGTACCATTGCCACACACGAACATCACTTCGAACCGATCTTCACTGCGAACTGCATAGAGGCGCGAAAGTGACCACCCGATTTGCCCCCAAGGCAGAACTATGAAAATACTGATCGCTGACAGCTTCCCTGATTCACATCAACAGATTTTGATTCAGGAAGGGCACGAGATTACCTTCAACCCTGCTTTGGATGGCGACAGTCTCGTTGCGGCAATTGCCGACCACGAAATCCTGATCGTGCGCAGCACTGCAGTTGCAGCAGCGACGCTGGAGGCAGGCAAAAACCTGAAGCTGGTAATTCGCGCCGGCGCTGGCACCAACACCATCGACAAGCCCAGTGCAACAGAGTTAAACATTCGTGTCTGTAACGTACCCGGCGCCAACGCGGTTGCTGTGGCAGAACTGGCGATGGGCCTCATTCTGTCAATTGATCGCAACATTCCAGACAACGTTTATGACCTTAACAAAGGCACCTGGAACAAGAAAAAATACGCAAAGGCACGCGGCCTATACGGACAGAAGGTTGGCATCCTCGGGCTTGGTGCCATTGGTTTTGCAGTAGCCGAGCGCGCTCGCGCTTTCGGAATGCCGGTTTATGCTGTCAAAAAGACCGGCAGGACAGCAGAGGCCGAGAAAAGAATAAGCGCCGCCGACATTACGCAACTGAACTCTGTGGACGAGCTACTGGCTGAGTGCGACATAGTCTCACTGCACATGCCAGCCAGCGCGGATACCAAAAACATCGTCAATCAGGACTTCCTCAACAAAATGAAACCGGGCGCAATGCTGATCAATACTTCGCGCGGAGAGCTCGTCGACGAAGAGGCACTGATTGCAGCGATGGATAGCAAAGGCATACGCGCGGGTCTCGATGTGTACCAAAACGAACCAGGGTCCGGCGACCCTGCTTTTGAGTCAAAACTGGCGTCACACGCAAACGTATGCGGCACTCACCACATTGGCGCATCCACAGATCAGGCGCAGGTCGCGGTTGCAGATGGTGCGCTGCAGATTATTGCCGCCTACGCAGCAGGTGAGTTTCGCAACTGTGTAAATCCGGCATAGGTGTTGTTCCACAGCGGCCAGGTATTAACAACAGGTTCTCTGTTTGCCCTTGTTATCACAAAGAATTTCCTGCCATGCAAAGTGCAAATCCTCAGTGAAAACAATTGTCTTCAGGATAATCTCGCCACTGCGTGAAAAATACGGAGTAGAATTGCCCGGCTCAGGCAGGCGCTCACTGATCGTGGCGCATCCTATTCCAGTTCAACAATCAACCGGCATACACCAGGGATTTTAGTCAATGAGTAATCGCAAACATAATTTCAGTGCAGGCCCCTGCACGCTTCCACTGTCTGTGCTTGAAGAAGCACAGGCCGAGTTCGTCGACTACCAGGGTGCTGGTATGTCGTTGATCGAAATGAGTCACCGTGGCAAGCACTTTGACGATGTTGCGAACGAGGCAATGGCGCTGTCGATGGAGGTTTTCCAGGTACCGGATGATTTTGCCGTGCTGTTTCTGCAGGGCGGTGCACTGCTGCAGTTTTCAATGGTGCCGATGAATCTGCTGGGGCCCGGACAAAAAGGTGCGTATGTTAACTCCGGTACCTGGGCCAAAGGCGCCATCACCGATGCCAAAGAGTACGGCGAGGTGTACACCGCATGGGACGGAGCAGACAACAACTACACCCGCATGCCAGCCACCAGCGAAATAGCACTGCAGGACAACACTCGCTATTTGCACATTACTACCAATGAAACCATCGGCGGCATTCGCTTTGCGGAATGGCCCGACGTCGACGTGCCAATGGTGGCTGACATGTCTTCTGAATATATGGCACGCCCGCTGCCCTGGGACAAATTTGACATCGTCTACGGCGGTGCGCAAAAGAACCTGGGACCGGCAGGTATGGCTGTTGTGTTTATACGCAAATCAATCCTTGAAAATACCAACCGGAACCTCGGTCGATACCTGCGCTATGACATACAAGAGTCAAAGGGCTCTATGTTTAACACTCCGCCGGTCTTTCCTATTTATATGTTCGGCAAAGTCCTCAAATGGATGAAAGCGCAGGGTGGCCTGTCAGCAATGGAAAGCACCGCCGCTGAAAAATCGAGTGCCATCTACAATACCATCGACAACAGCAATGGCTATTTCAATTGCCCGGTTGAAGTGGCCAGCCGCTCACACATGAACGTGGTTTTCCGCTTGCCCAGCGAAGATCTGGAAAAGAAGTTTCTTACCGAGGCTACCGCCGCGGGGTTCCTGAATCTTAAGGGCCACAGAAGCGTTGGCGGATGTCGCGCCAGTATCTACAATGCGCTGCCTAAAAGCAGCGTCGCAGCACTTACCCGGTTCATGGATGACTTTCAGGGTAATAACGCTGCATAGCCAATTGGTTTTTACCTATGCCAGTAATCAAAGCATTTGACGGATATCTGGTGAACCCGGAGCGGGCACACGCTGTTGTGTCGCCCGCCTATGATTCGGTTTCTCCGGAGCAACGGCGCCTGTTCGCTGATGCTCATCCCGATAACTTCATTAACACCATGCGTCTGCAGGAAGACTTTCCGGCACATGCACAACCCAGCCACGAGCAACTACTCAATGGCAACAAGGAGCGCCTGCAAAAGTTGCTCGCCAACGGATCGTTTAATGAGCTTGCAGAGCCAAGCATGTTCGTTTACCGGCTGGGTACTGGCAGTCACATTCAAACGGGTATTGTCTGCGAAATAGCGGTTGCAGACTACGAACAAGGGCTACTGCGCAAACATGAAAACACACGTACATCGAAGGAAGATTTACTGGCGCAATACCAGGAGGTAGTAGGCGCCTCTTCAAGCCCGATCTGTTTAACCTATTCGCAAAGCGATGCTATAGATGACTTCATCAACAACGTCACCAGTAGCTCCCCCGAGCTGGATTTTCCAACTGACGATGGTGAAACACAAACGATTTGGCGCATCTCTGCCGAACATCAGCTGGCCCAGCTGAAAACTCTGTTCGAGGACGTCAGCGACACCTACCTTACGGACGGGCATCACCGCGCTGCATCCGGTCGCCGCTATGCGGAGATTATGCGTGAAAAAGCCAATAGCAATACAGGCCACGAGCCCTATAACCAGTTGCTTGTCGCTCTGTTTCCTGACAACCAGCTAAACCTGTTACCGTTTCATCGCTGTATAAAAGATTTAAACGGGCTTGGCCTGGGCGATCTGCTACAGGCATTGGCAGTTAATTTCGATGTTGAGCCGATTGATAACAGCAGTACACCCGGCAGCCAACAAAGTGCTTTCTCCCCTGCACGTCATGGAGAGTTTGGCATGTATGTGCAAGACCGCTGGTATCAACTGAAAGTCAGGCAGGGCAGCGTAGATCAGTCTGACCCGGTTGACTCTCTGGACGTGTCAATATTACAAAACCTCATTCTCGATCCCATCCTTGGTATACACGATTCAAGGGACGACCCCAGACTGGGTTACGTTGCTGGTGTGGGTGGTGACGATGCGATCAGGCAGGCTTACGACGAAGGCTGGGCCGTAGTCTTCACCTGCTACGCCACTTCAATTAAACAATTGATGGGTGTAGCGGACGCAGATCAGCTGATGCCACCGAAGTCGACGTATTTTGATCCAAAGCCCCGGTCAGGAATATTCGTCAGGCTAAAGTGATACGGTGTGGGCGGGTAACTCGCTTTATAGCTACGCTGTGGTGAACCTCTTTGTGCTTAGCGCTGATGGTGCAAAGAACGCTGCCAGCGAGGGATAACTGTTCATGCGACCTGCCAAGCGATCAAACTCATAATGCCTCAGGCACGGTTTCGCGCGGTTCGCGTCGCTCACCGCCACCCTGCGTCAGGCCGAAAAAAGCCTTTCGCTTCGTTTTTGGTCTTTCAAAATTGAAGGCCCCCGGCAGGGATTTCCCGCTTGCGCCACCCAACAACGCGCCGCTAACTGGCGGGCAGTTTCTTATTCCTCAATACTCGATAGGGTACTACCTGCATCCCGCTCTTTTCGACTGGTCAGAGCCGGGCTGTCCGGGCTGTTGCTTACTAGCTGACTGTAGCCATCCATGACAGTGTTACCCACAATTGAATAGAATATTGTCGCTAGTATCAGCACACCTGCAGCCACCCCTGCCAGGTTAAGTTTCTGAGTACGGGTGAGCTTTTGTTTTTGCACCGGCGCATTCCTTTTTCCACCCGGAGGCCGTTCACTACCAGCAGGCCGCACACCTCTGGTGAGTTTACTATTACTGCTTTTAACAGGAGCCAGTGGCTCCTCCCGGAGAGGACACTGTTCGGAATGCGCAGTTAGCAGGTTTTCGCACAGATAGCAAAGTTCTTTCTTTGCCTGTAGCCCGGGGCGCAGTATTTCAGGCGTCGTGGCTGCAGTTATCTGCCGCCTTGCGGTCGTATCCCTCGCTGCCTCTGACCTGATACTTTTGGCACTTGCACTTTTAGTGTTAACACTGCCAACTCCTGGGCGAAAGAAGTTTTTCTTACTTTTGCGCTTGTTCCGTTGCTCGGGCACCGGGACTTTTTGTTCCAGGCTACCCAGACCCGTAGCGACAACCGTCACCCGCATTTCATCTTTCATACGCGGATCAAACACGGTACCTATCACCACATTGGCATCCGCAGCAGTGATGTTGGCAATAATATCACCGACAACCTGAAACTCGCCCATCGATAAATCAGCGCTCGCAGTCACATTGGCCAGTATGCCACGTGCCTCTCTCAGATCTATATTGTCGAGCAAGGGGCTTTCAATTGCAGCGATGGCAGCATCCCGGGCACGATGCTCACCAATACCTCGACCGGTGCTCATCATCGCCTGCCCCATTTCAGTCATCACAGATTTGACGTCTGCAAAATCTACGTTGATCAGGCCAGTGGTTGTAATCAGCTCTGCAATACTCTGTACTGCATTGGTGAGGATATCGTTCGATGCTGCAAACGCATCGATAAGCGGAATGTTGGGTCCGAGGTGCTTGAGCAGGTTTTCATTAGGCACAACGATCAGCGAATCAACATGCCGCCGCAGTTCTTCGATGCCGGCAGTGGCGACAGCACGTCGCTTCTCACCCTCGAATGCAAATGGTTTTGTCACCACCGCTACAGTGAGAACACCAAGCTCGCGAGCAATTTTAGCCACTACTGGAACAGCGCCCGTGCCCGTACCACCCCCCATACCAGCAGTTAAGAACAATAAATCAGCATTGCCAATCGCTTCGGCAATTCGATCTTTGTCTTCCTCGGCTGCAAGTCGGCCAATCTGCGGGTCCGCACCTGCGCCAAGACCTCTGGTCAGGGCATTGCCGAGCTGGATAACATCATGCGGCTGGTATCTGGCAAGCGCCTGTGCATCAGTATTTACACAGGTAAACGACAGGCCGTGAATATCGGCGGCGACCATATGTTCTATGGCATTACAACCGCCACCCCCTACACCCATCAACTTTAAAACAGCTGCGTGATGCAGATTTGGCTCAAGATTTCGCACATCCTGGTGCATCATATAAGACTCAGTCTAGAGAATACCTACTTCCGGTATTTACATGAAAATCATACAAACAATGGGAAGACCTGCAAATACCTTCGGCACAAAGGGGGATTTACTACAGCAGTAATTCCGAAATACCAGATTCTTGCCGGAAATATTACTGGAAGCGAAGACACGCACATGATGTGCCATCCTGCTGACGGAATCGCTTGTTATGCAGAATCAAACTCCGGACTCTGGAGAGCTGTCTCAAAATGCGAATCTACAGGCTTTATTTGCAGGCTGCGAGTAGCGTTTTTCAGAGTGTTGTTTGATCAACACTATCAACAGGGGATGACCGGATAGTTCCCTGATTGGTGATCCTCTCCCTGGGAGTTACGCCGTGGCGAGCAGTGTCTTGTGGCTTTGTTTGCCCCCGGTGACAGACAGGCACCGAGTTATACGGCCTCACCAGACCAGTTACCACCAAACGCCGTGTCTATACTTACGGTATCACCAGCCCTCAGTGGGTAACCGCTGGCAAAATTCAACGAGCTTGTATCACCATTAATACCAGTTACCATCACGGTATTAAACCCACCGCTTGGTGCACCATCGCCCGACCAAACCGGAATACGATTGCGTGTATAGCCGACAGACAAAACAGCATCGCTGCGCAGGCGGTAAGCCAGCGACACACCACGGCCACCGCGATACGTTACTGCGTGGTTGTTAGCCTTCCCCAAAGACTTGTACAACACATCCAGGCCGTAGCGAGCCTCACAAATTTCTACCGGACAATTGAAGGTATCACCGTGACTGGTTGAGTACATTGCGTCCATGCCGTCACGCGTCGACGTTGCACCCCAGCCACCCATCTGCGGCTCAACCAACGTGTAACGACGACTGGTGTCTGGATGGTTACCGGCTATAACAGTGCCACAAATAGAAGCGAAGTGACCCACAGGCAGACGCCCGGGGATTGCGCGTGCGATACACTGCCACAACAAATCGAACAGTCTGATACGAGTTTCAAAATAATAGCCTTGCGGTGCTGTTTCACCTGCATGAAATACTGACCCGGGGCGAGTTTTTACCTGTAGAGGCTTAAAGGAACCTGCATTGGCATAGCGCTCTGCATCGCACAATGCTTTAAAAATCATTTGCGCTGCTATCACCGCTCCGTCGCGACTTGTGTTGTAGGGGCCGACGCTGCTGTCCGGGTTTTGGGTTAAGTCCACCACAAAGCTGTCACGGGTTATAGCAATGGTTGCCTGCCATCGTTCCCCACTGTCCTGCTCTTCTTCAATTTCGTAAGTACCCGCCGGCAATGTCGCCAATCCGGTGCGTGATCGTTTTTCGCCTTCAGCGAAAGCGGCCAGAATCGCCGAATCAAACGCATCGACTCCATACTTCTCGAGTAGCAATCGAATTTGTTCTTCAGCACGATTGCTCGCAGCCAGTTGTGCCCACAAATCTCCATGCACCTGATCTGGTAGTCTGGAGTTCACTTCAATAATATCGAATACGGCCTGCAACGGACGACCGCGATCAATCAGTTTTATCGCTGGAAGCCTGATACCTTCGGCGAAGATCTCCGTGACATCAGTGGCCATTGAACCCGGGACCTTGCCGCCGATGTCAGCCCAGTGCGCAATTGATGCTGTCCATGCACAGCAGCGCTCGTCAAAGAAAACAGGCTTGGCGATGACGATATCATTCAGGTGCGTCACACCACCATAGTTTGGATCGTTGGTGATATACACATCACCGGCTGCAATGGCACTGCCATGAAGTTCAATAATGCGTTTAACGGCTTTGTCGAGTACACCGACAAAGGTGGGGATCCCGGCCCCGGAGCTGACCAGATCACCTGTTGCGTTGGTAACGCCGGTACCCACATCGAGCACCTCATAGATGATCGGGCTCATTGCTGTTTTTTTGAGTACTGTAAACATCTCTTCCGCCGCAGCGTTCAGACCGGCCTGAATAACCGAGAGTGTAAAGATGTCTTGTGTCATTAGTGTTAGTCGTTACTGGTCGGCGTTAGCGGCCAGGTATATAAAAATCACCCGGAATTATTCAACAGAACAGGTATCGGGTAAGCAGCAGAGCCAGGCAGCAGAGCCAGGCAGCAGAGCTAGGCAATTACCGTCAGGTCACGAGGCAGTTCGGAAAATATTTCAGGCCCGTCTTCGCGCAGAATAACAATGTCTTCGAGGCGCAGGCCAAATCGTCCGGGCAAATAGATACCCGGCTCTATCGAAAATACCATGCCTGATTGCAATATCGTTTCAGATACCGAAGTCAGGTAGGGTTGCTCGTGAATTTCAACACCCAGACCATGACCGGTGCGATGCACAAAGTATTCACCATAGCCTGCATCGCTAATCACACCGCGCGCAGCGGCGTCGACCTCTTTTGCCATGACCCCCGGCCTGGCGGCGGCCATCGCAGCCTGCACGGCTGCCTCGACTATCGCGTGCACTTCCTCGTAGCCGCCCGGCAGCTCACCCATTGCGGCCATACGCGTAATGTCGCTGGAGTAGCCATCCATACCACCGCCGATGTCCATGACTACCGCATCGCCACCGACAAGGACTGTATGGCCGGTATGATGATGAGGAAACGCCCCATTACCACCTGCGCCCACAATGGTAAATATCGGTTGCGCGCCCTGTGCTGAGAATGATTCGCGAATGATGCCCGCTATTTCAAGCTCGGTCATACCGGGTTTCATAGCAGCCCAGCCGGTACGCATGGCTTCATCCGCAATTAGCGCGTTTGCCTTTAAACACTGGTATTCCGATTCATCCTTGCACATCCGCAACGCGCCGATGGTGGTTGCGGTGAATTGTCTCTGTGCTGACGTCAGTGTGTCTTGCACCAATGCAGCAAAGTCGGCACGCATGGTTTCATCAAGAGCAATACTGTCTGCATTGTCCGCAGCCAGTTCGTGCAACAGACTCGTAAAAGCCTTTTCTGGCCCATCCGCATCAGCCCACTCGAAAAAAGGTAACTCGGTATGAGCTCTGGAGCCCTCTGCATTAAGAGCAGGCATAAGCATACCTATACCCGATTGACTTACACACAACAGGCACGGCCTTTCATCAGCATGCGGATGAAACCCCAATAACCATTGCATGTGCGGCCCCGGTCCGATAGCCAGCAAATCAACGCTAACATCAGCCATTTTTTGTCTGAGCGCTGCAATCCGTGACTCTACCAAAGCGCTGTTCATAATGATTTCCCGTAAAGGTTTGCCGCCGCTTCAGCCGTGATATAGCCGTTACGCACATCACTGGCGACCGCTTCGGTTGTTCGTTTTTCGGGATCACCGTAACCACCGCCACTGGCTGTCACTACACGTATGACATCGTCGGTATGGACAGTGAGTCCGGATACGAAGGAGTAGGTCTCGCTGGTACCATCCACACGGAGTACCTCAACATAGTTACCGGAGCCCTCTTTCCCTCCCTGCAATGCCCAGGGTTTAATTTTGCAACGTGTATAGCCTGCCGTCATAAACCCGTTATCAGTGCGAATACGGTATTCGAGTATCAACCCTCGGCCACCGGTGTATTCTCCTTCACCGCCTTGCGCGGTGTTAAGCTCCATACGATCGACAAACAATCCGTTGCGAGCCTCTGATATTTCTGCCGGCGTGTTGTAGGTTTCACCGTGGAAGCCTGAAAAAATGCAGCTGTTGCCATCGCGCCCGTCCCAAGCCCCCCAGCCTCCGATCTGCGGCTCAATGATCGTGTATTGCCTTCCAGTGTCGGGATGAATGCCACCGATAAATGTGCCACAGATCGACGCAAAGTGCCCCGCCGGCAGCCGCTCCGGAATGTGCGGTGCAAGACATCGCCAGATTAAATCATACACACGAACTTCGGTTTCAAAATAGAAGCCAATCGCTGAAGGCTCCTGAGCATGAAACACAGACCCTTCACGCGTGAGCACCTTTAATGGCCTGAAGGAACCATCGTTGGCTGGCGTGTCAGGGTCAGTTAATGATTTAAAAACCATTTGCGCGCAGACTACCGTACCATCACGGCTGGTATTGGTTGGCCCCACATCCTGATCCGGGTTATCCGTAAGATCAACGATAAACTCGTCATCACTTATAGTGACTTTTACTTTGTAGATGCGCCCGTCATCTTGCTCTTCGTCGAGTTCAAACGTACCCTTGGGTAACTTCTTAAGCTCGGCGAGAGCGGTCAATTCGCCAAACTCCATAAAGCTGTTCATGGCATAGCTAAATGTGGCAACGCCGTATTTATCGGCCAGTTCTTCAAGACGTCTGGCACCAATTCTGACCGATGCGATAGCCGCCCATACATCACCCAGCAAAAAGTCAGGCATCCTCGAGTTAACGGTGATGATATCCATTACAGCCTGTTCGGTTACGCCTTCACTAATCAACTTGACTGCCGGTAAACGCAAACCCTCCTGAAAGATCTCGGTGGCTTCCCCGGACAATGAACCGGGAGCCATGCCGCCAACATCGGAGTTGTGTGCAATATTAGCTGTCCACGCAATAAGCTGTTCACCGGCAAATACCGGCATCGCCAGCACCAGATCATTCAAGTGGGTAACACCGCCGTGGTATGGATCGTTGGTGATAAATACATCACCCGGTTTGATATCGCCTTCAGCGTCGAACTTTTGCAACAGAACCTGCACCGACTTGTCGAGCACGCCGATAAACGCCGGTATACCCGCTCCGGAAGAAGCTATACGCCCCTGCGCATCAGTGATACCAGTACCCATGTCGAGCACTTCATATATAATGGAACTCATCGCGGTTTTACGCATCGCCTCGAACATTTCGTCAGCGGAAGCCTGCAATGAGTTTTGAATAATCTCAAGCGTAATAGGATCGTTACTCTGTGGCATGTTGCTACCCTCAATCATGTCGCTCCCCCGGTGAATTCAGAGTGATATGAATGTTACGATACGCATCAATCTCTACCGTGTTGTCCGGGTGCACAACGGTGGTGGTGCCGGAATCCTCAATTATGGCTGGCCCCCTGAATGTCATACCCGGTGCCAGTAGATCTCCGTTGTAGGCTGTCGCCTTGTGCTTACCTTCGAGTGCAAAATCAACCATACGCTCGCCTTTGACTGCATCAGTTAACAGACGATCACTGACCGGCTCCGGCTTCATCGTCAGTTTGCCCACCTCGGCGGTGGCCACAAGGTGGATACCAACCAGCTCTACAGGCGCATCAAGGCGATAGGTAAACTCGCGTTCATAGGTATCGTGAAAGTTATCTGCAATAGTAGACAACGCTGCATCGGTGATGGTGCCGGTACTTAACAACACCTCAGTCGTATGCTCCTGATTCTGATAGCGGAACTTGCCGTAACGGGTAAATCTGACGGAACCGGATTCGATGCCTTCATTCACAAAGGTTTCGAGAGCCTCTTTCTCCGCCTCGGCAAATACACCTTCAATCACAGCGCCCGAGCCCTCCGCAAGATCAGCCAGTCGGGTGACAAAGAAGTCGCGTCGCAGATCGGACATCATCATGCCCCACGCTGAAAACACTGATGCTGCAGCTGGGATTACTACCTTCTTAACCTGTAATTCCTGACCAAGTGCCACCGCATGCATCCCTCCCCCGCCGCCAAAAGCGAGTAGTGTAAAGTCACGGGTATCGAAACCTCGACTCAGGGATACCAGCTTGAGCGCGTTGACCATATTATTATTAGCGATGCGGATGATGCCACGCGCTGCATCGTCAGTATCCACACCAAGCGATTGCCCCAGCGTCTTTAAGACACGTTCTGCTGACTGCATATCAGCGTTAACCTCGCCACCGCAGAAGTAGTCTTTATTAATCCGGCCCAGCCACAGGTTTGCGTCGGTAGTGGTTGCCGCATCGCCCCCTTTACCATAGGCTGCAGGCCCGGGTACAGCACCGGCAGACTGCGGCCCCACATGCAATTTACCGTAGTCATCGACCCATGCGATTGAACCACCGCCATTGCCAATTTCTACCAAATCTACCACCGGCACCATGATGGGGTAACCGGCTGACTTGCGTGAACGCTCAATCCAGTAGTCAGTCATGATGCGAACCTGGCCATCCTCAATCAACGAACACTTGGCGGTAGTGCCACCGATATCCAGTGCCAGTATATTTGGTTCACCAATCAATTTGCCTAACTCAGCAGCTCCCCAAAATCCGGAGGCAGGACCACTTTCAACCATGGTTATGGGCGTGCGCGATGTGGCCTCGAGAGAATCAACCCCGCAGTTTGACTGCATAATATAAGGGTTACTTAAAAGCCCTTTCGCCTTCAAACCCTTATCAAGTTTTTGCAAATAGGTGGCAGCCACTGGTTGCACATAAGCTGACAGAACCGTGGTGTTAGTGCGCTCATACTCACGCCATTCCCGCGTTATCTGGTGAGACGCGACCACTGCAACTTCAGGCCAGTGTTTGCTAATTGCCGCAGCGGCTGCCTGCTCATGTGCAGTATTGGCATAGGAGTGCAAAAAACTAATTGCGACGGCTCGCACGCCGTCAGCTTTGAATGCTTCGAGGATCTTTGGCAACCCAGACAAATCAAGTGGCGTTCGCTCTTCTCCTGTGTAGTTCATGCGGCCAGGCACTTCCGCACGCAGATAGCGCGGCACAAAAGGCTGCGGTTTTTGATAGTGGAGGTTAAAAAAATCCGGTCGATTACCGCGTGCTATTTCGAGTGTGTCGCGAAAGCCTTCGGTGGTGATCAGGCCCACTTTCTCGCCTTTGCGCTCAGTCAGCGCATTGATCACTACGGTCGTGCCATGAACCAGGAAATCGACATCGGCAGGATCTACCTTGCCTTTTTCTAAAACATTTAACACCCCGTTTTCAAAATCGGGCGGCGTGGTATCGGACTTGGCAGTGACGATACGCGATTCGCCAGTTTCCGTATTGGTTTCAAAGCAAACTAAATCTGTAAACGTGCCACCCACATCGGTGGCCACCCGTCTAGTTATTACGTTGGTTGAAACCGCACTGGTAGATTTTGCGTCAGGCATGAATTGCTCCTGCAGGCCCGGTTGCTGCCGCCATTAAAAAGGCCAGCGTCCCGGGTGTCTTGAGTGACTGTGCCGCAGCTACACGTTGTGGGGTGTAATGTCCGGCAATGTTTAAACAATTAAGTGTGCCGACTACCTTTCCGGCAATAACGACAGGCACATTGATACAGCTCTCACAACCGAGCTGCAGTATCAATTCATGGTCTGGAAACACCGCTGCAATCTCGTCAATGGAATTAGCAACAAACGTCTGCTGCTTGAGCTCGACAATGTCGCTCCATTCGTTTTGCTGAAGCGGTTTTTCACCGGAGACCGGGTAGGTGTCAGGCATATTGGAATAGTTGCGCCACGCTACACCACGCTGGTGGTCAATCTGCATTATCGTAAAAAGCTTTACCCCCACGGTACTGTCGACAATGGACTCGAGTATGCGGAACAAAGCAATTGGTTGTTCCCTGTCTGTCGCTATCGACTGGAATAGCTCATCCAGCTGCGTATTACTCATGCTATTCCTTGTGTTCCCGAGACTGCAGGGCAGATCTGAAATTCAGTTCCTCGGCGCTAAGCACCGGCACTGCAGAGATCAATTGCCGCGTATAATCTTGCTGCGGTGAATTAAACAGTGTTTCAGTATCTGCGAATTCAACCAGCGAGCCCGCATTGAATACAGCAACACGGTCAGCAATATTACGGACCACCGACAGATCATGCGTGATAAAAAGATAGGTCAGGCCTTTTTCGCGTCTGAGCGTATCGAGCAAACGTAACACTCTGGCCTGCACCAACACGTCCAGTGCAGAAGTAGGCTCATCAAGAACAATTAAACGCGAATCACAAGCAAGCGCGCGCGCAATTGCAACGCGCTGCCTTTGCCCGCCGGATAAAGCAGCCGGTGATCGTTTGCGAAGCTCGGGGTCAAGCCCTACGTCGGACAATACCGCTTCGACCTTTCCCTCCCGATCAGCTCGATCACCAATTTCGTAGACGTCGAGCCCCAATCGGACTGACGCGCCTACCGAACGTTTTGGATTTAACGATGATAAAGGATTCTGTTGCACTAGTTGAATCGCTCGTCGATGCTCGAGGGTGCGCTTGTGTGGCAACGCTACGCCATTGAGTTCTATTGACCCTGAAGACGCCGGGATCACACCGAGTATCATATTGGCCAGTGTGGTTTTGCCTGAACCACTTTCACCTACGATAGCCAGGCATTCACCTTGCGCTACGTCAAGAGATACATCTTTTACCGCATGAACCGCAGACCTGCCACGACCGAATACTTTGTTCAGGCCTTTTAATGACAGAATTGCACTCATGACTCCGTACCTGCGATCGGACTGTCGTGGGTGAAACAAGGGTCATGAAAATCTGCCGACTCATCATCTATGTCTGGTATTCCGCCGCCGGTGACTCGTGGTACTGCAGCCATCAGCGCACGGGTATAGGCATGGCCAGGGGATTCGAAAACCGATTGCGTAGCCCCCTCTTCGACGATGCGCCCCCGGTAGATCACATAAACCCGATCAGCGAACTCACGCACAACACCAAGATTGTGCGAGATAAACAACACCGCAGTATTGTGGGTGGCGACCATGTCATGCATCAACTGCAGTGTCTGCGCCTGCACGGTAACATCAAGTGCAGTGCCTGGCTCATCAGCTATTAACAGTGAAGGGCTATTAGCCAGCGCCATCGCAATAATGATGCGTTGATTCATACCACCGGACAACTGAAATGAATAAGCATCGAGTACACGAGCCGGATCAGGAATAGACACCGTATGCAGTAGCTCTGCTGCTCTCAGATAAGCCGCCTCTTTACTCAGCTTCTCGTCAACACGGCGAAGTACTTCGGTAAACTGGTAGCCAATCGTAAACACCGGGTTCAGCGCCGATGTCGGATCCTGAAATATCATCGACATGCGGGTTCCACGCAAGGCACGCCGCTGGCTTGCGTTGAGACTCGACATATCATTGCCCTGGAATTCTACATCGCCTGTTATTCTGGCGGTTCTCGTCTCCTGCAGCAGTCCAAGTACAATTCGTGCAGTGACAGACTTACCTGAACCACTCTCGCCGACCAGCGCCACGCGTTGACCTCGATTTATTGACAGCGATATGCCGTGCAATACTTTGGTATACCCGGTGTAGCCACGAAAGCCCAGATGTAAATCACGAATGTCAAGTAAGGCGCCCGATGAATTGCGCTCCATACTCCCGTTTTTTACAGAACCGGTATCTTCTCCGCTACCAGGGCGATTGGCGCTCATTGCTCCGCCCCGAGTATCTCGCGAAGCGCGTCGCCAATAAGATTAAAGCCAAAAACAGCAATGAGAATAGCAAGGCCGGGAAACACAGTAAGCCACCAACTGTCTGGCAGGTACCGAGCGCCCTCAGCGACCATTGATCCGAGATCAGGTGTGGGAGGCTGAACACCCAAGCCGAGAAACGATAGCGATGACGCTATGATGATGACGAAACCCATATCCAGTGTCATCTTGGTGATAATTGCAGGCAGGCAGTTAGGTAGTATTTCTCTAAATACAATGTGATATTTAGATGCCCCAATCACCTCTGCTGCCAGCACATAACCTTCCTCTCGCTCCGAGCGGGCAACGTTGTAAACCAGCCTCGCATACCAGGGCCACCACATAGCTGTCACCGCAAGCATGGCATTAAGCAGTGTTGGTTCAAGCACCCCCATCATTGCAATGGCAAGTACCAGGGGTGGTATAGACAGAAACACGTCGGTCAGGCGCATCAATACAAATTCGGACTTACCGCCAAGGTACCCGGCAAACAGACCGACAATAACGCCAATCGGAACGGCAATCGCCAAAACCACAACCCCCAGTATCAGTGATATGCGGTACGCATAGATTATACGGCTGAACAAGTCACGGCCAACCAGATCAGTACCCATAATGTTGCGAGCCGTTGGCGCTTTGTTGAAATAGACAAAGTCCACCACCGCCCCTCTGTGCTCGGGGAACGGAGCTATAAAATCTGCAAACACTGCCAGCACAACCACCAGCGTGACCAGCAACAACCCCAGCAGCGAAAGCGGGTTGCGAAACAGGATCACCATTGTGCGGTTCATTTGACATCTCGCTGTGAGTAGCGAATCCGCGGATTTAGAAATGCGATCAGTAAATCAATAATCAGATTTACAATTAAAAATGCCGCCGAAATTATCAGTACCGTACCAATGATGGCATTGAGATCTTTGCGCAAAATAACCGCGACGCCATAGCGCGAGAGTCCGGGCCAGGCGAACACCGCCTCCACCAGAAATGCATTACCCAACATGGCGGCGAAATCGAGGCCAATAATAGTGAGCGACGGTATCATCGAAGGCTTGAAGGCAAAGCGGTTTGCAATACGTGCGGGGGCGTAACCGTAAGCCTGCGCCATCTCGATATAGGGTTTATCCCAGGTCTCAATCATATTGGCACGAGTCAGCCTTGCGGCCTGACCAATACCCGACAATGCCAGTGCAAAGGCGGGTAGCACGATATGCCATGCCGCATTCAGGAAGGCCTGAAAATTTCCGGCAATCAATGTGTCGATTAGCAGAAAGCCGGTAATTGATTCGATTGTATAGGTATCAGTTATGCGCCCCGCAATGGGGAACAACGGCAGGTAGTAAGCAAACAACAACATCAATATAACCGCCCAGACAAAACTGGGTGCAGACACCCCCAACAGTGATACCAGGCGAATTATATGGTCGGCAAAACGACCCCTGAAACGCGCAGACCAGATACCGAGCGGCAAGCCGATAGCAATCATCAGCACACCCGCCACCAGTACCAGTTCCAGTGTTGCTGGTAAAAACTGTGCAATATCTGTTGTAACGGGCCGATTGGTATAGAGAGAAATACCGAGATCACCGCGGCTCAGATCTTTAATAAAGTGACCGTACTGAACAAAGATCGATTCATCCAGATGCAGTGATGCCCGAAGCTTCGCGATCTGCTCTGTGGATGCATTGGGGCCAAGCGCAATTCTGGCCGGGTCACCGGGTATAACGCGGGCAATTCCGAACACCAGCATCGACACGCCAATCAGTACGATCAGTGAGATGCCCAGTCGACGCGCCAATAGACGCAGTACAGGTGTCATAGTTTATCGTGGTTTATTATTATTTGATAAACGCCGGGCAAACACCCGGCGCTGCTCTCTTGCGGAGTGTCTGCGCTTACTCAACCATTTCCATCAGACGAAATGAAAAGCCAAGCCCGTCCAGACCAAATGCCTGCGAGGCATCGGTCAGGGCAGGTGCTTTAACTCGATTACTTGCAGCGAATACGGACTGACGATCAAAGCCGTAGATGGTCGGAGCAATTTCCATCAATCGCGCATTGAGCTTGCCGTAGGCCGCCGCACGTTCCTCAGGGCTGGCTGCGGTGCGACCCGCTTCGAGGTGTTCATCAACCTGTGCGTCATTCAAATGCTCTGGTGACTGCCAGGTACCAGGAGTTGATGAGTGATACATGCCATACAGCAAGGTATCCGGATCACCGGTTACTGCGTTCACGAACAGTTGACTGATATGCGGAGTGTTTTCTGGTTTCGCCACCTGTTCTGCGAACAAGGCCCAGGGCATTTTCTTAATTTCAGATTTAATACCCAACTCAGTAAAGTTTGATTGCATCAACAAAGCAAAGCGTTCTTCCAATGGTACTTCGGCAATCCACGATACGACGATGTTCATATCGGCAGCAGGATACTTACAGGCCGCAAGGTACTCTTTGGCTTTGGCCATGTCCTGCTTTATCACCATACTTGCGTCATTGGAACCATACATACCAACGGGTATCGCACCGGTTGCAGGGCTGCCTGCAGATATTTCATCGTTGATGGCAATCATTTTGACAGCAGTGGAATAGTCAAATGCACTGGCAAGCGCGAGTCTGCAGTTAGCATCATCCAGTGGTGCTTTGGTGGTGTTCATTTTAAAATAAAACGCGCCAGTACCCGCTTCGGTAAACAACTGCGCTCCATCTTTGGCCAGCGCTTGAACCACTTCAGGTGGCAGCCATTGAGACGCGATATCGTGCTCGCCCTGGGCAATCAGGGTACGAACGGTTGCCGCTTCCAATCCATAGCGGAGTCGAACGGTATCTGGCGCCGCATCGCCAACGCCAAGAAAGTAGTCGGCATTTTTTGCCAGTACGGTTTCTTCCTGAGGATTGTGTGAAGACACCGTGTAAGCACCGGTGCCAGCACCATTGGCTGACAAATACTCCTGCCCCCAGTCTTTCATGTCGCCCTCACCATCAGCGAGGTTATCCATGACGGCGTTCTTATCAACAATAGGCAGCCGCACCAACGATGCAACGAACGGTGCATACGGAGAAGACAAATTGAATTTGACGGTGGAAGCGTCCACCGCCTCTGCACTATCAACCACACCAAACAAATAGGACAAGCCGGCACCGAGTGCTTTCATTCTGTCGAGTGAGAACACGACATCATCAGCCGTAAGCGGATTTCCACTCTGGAATTTCACACCTTCTTTTAACTTAAACGTATACGCATTGCCCTCGCCTGACCAGCTTTCCGCCAGATGCCCGATATGACCCGGACCACCCTGTGTCGGCAGCACCAATGTGTCGTACACATTAAACATCAATATGCTGTCGGCATAGTCTGAAGCCTTGGCAGGATCCAGCTCACCGACTGCAACTTCGTCAAGTCGTAAAACGGTTTCACCGATCGCTGCTGTTGTGCCAGTCGAGGCAAACAACGCAGCGGCGATTAATGACTTCCAGTTGATCATTCCAATCTCCTGATTGTGGGGTGGTTTGGTTAGCGTTTGCTTTTATGAATCGGGTCCGGATCACCGTCACCAAAGACGTCCATCGTTCCGCACCACAAAATAGATGCGATCTCGGTTGAGTGATTCCAGGTGGAATGCACTTTGCGCGAATCAAAATGAATTGAATCACCACTGCTGAGTACTGTGCGTTCGCCTTCAAGTTCGACAGTAATCTCACCGCTCAGTACATAAAACATCTCCTCGCCCTCATGACTGATGGGCTCTGCGCGATGACCCGGTGGCTCGTGCACAATGACTGATCGAAGCGTACTGCCGGGGAAGTTGGCCGACAGTCGCTCATACGATAAGCCACCGCCCACCACGTTGTAGGACACTCGATCATTTTGCCGGGTCAGTTGAGTGCCACTGGAGGGCTGCTGCAGAAAATGACCAAGCGGTTTTTGCAAAACATTGGCGATAGACACCAGTGATGCGAGCGAGGGTGCAGTGATGCCACGTTCAACCTGAGAAATAAAACCAACAGAAAGACCGGCAGAGTCCGCCACCGCTTGCATCGTTAAGCCCAGCTCTTTGCGACACGAACGGAGCTGTCTGCCCAACCCTTGCGGGTCGTGCGAGTGCTCCTGCGCATTAGATTTTTTTAGCATAGCTAAAACTCTGAGGGAACAAGCTCCTCAAGTCAAGCTTTAGTAATACTAAAATTCGCTCTGATTTACACGGTGGCCACTGCGCGGTTTGCAATGCAATTCAGCGCGCGGCGAACGCGACCGACTGTCGGTTAGAAGCTGGTAACAGTTTCCGTTGCGCCGGACTGCAGCGAGGCGACAGCGGCCTCAGCCAGTTGCAAGGACAGAACACCGTCGTTGTGGTTGGCCAGCGGCTGGTTTCCCGACTCAAGTGCAGCGACGAAATCCTCGAGCTCCAAACGGTAGGCATCCTGATAGCGTTCGAGAAAAAAGTGCAGCGGAGTTTCGCTGATGATGCCGGGCTCGCCGGAAAATACCAGATTGGTTTCGGTATTGTTAAGCGCCTGCAGCATGCCCTTTGAACCAAACGCCTCAATGCGCTGGTCATAGCCGTAAACAGCCCGGCGACTATTGGTAATCATGGCAATTTTACCGGTGACCGTTTTCAGCGTAACGCAAGCGGTATCGATATCACCGGCCTGTCCAATTTCCGCATCCACCAGATTACTGCCAGCAGCGAAAACTGATTCGACGGGCTCGTTTAGAATCCACTGCGCCAGATCAAAGTCGTGAATCATCATGTCGCGAAACAGACCACCCGAAACTTTTATATAGTCGACCGGTGGCGGTGCCGGATCGCGGCTGATGATGATCAGCGTCTCCAGCTCTCCGATATCACCCCTCGCTACCCGACGCTGCAGACGGCTGAATTGCGGATCAAAGCGTCGGTTAAAACCGAGTGCGCACAGAACCCCTGAATCTTCTATCGCAGCCGCGGCTGCACGGGCACTGGCCAGATCAAGGTCCAGCGGCTTCTCACAAAACACGGCCTTGCCATGCTCCGCGCATTGTTTCAGCAATGGCGCGTGAGTATCCGTGGCGCTGGCAATAACTACCGCATCAACCGAATCGTCTTCAAACACCTGGCTTACGTCAGTAACCTCAGCGTTGCATTGAGTCGCCAGCGCAGCTGCCGAGGGCTCGTGTACATCACAGACATATTTAATCTGCGCACCGGCGACCGAATCGATTGCGATCGCATGAACTTTACCGATACGTCCGGCACCAATCAGAGCTATTTGCTTGGCCATAAAAAATCCAGAAAAAGAAAGTTGCATCGCCTGCTTACCCGGCAGGTAATCTTATCAAACCATATCTTCAGGTCACACCTGTCGACAACGAAAACCTGATACAGCGGTAAAATGCGCCAGAGAAACTAATGACCCGTAAACTGATGCGCATCAGCAGAATAAATGCACGCCATGATACACCGAGTTGTCGGACTACAATCAGCTTTAATACAGATACACAGTGATTTTGCGCATCCAGCAATTAACCCGCAGCGGCTATCTATCCCGTCCGGTAATACTTGCAACACGTGCAGCTGCATTTGCAATAACTATTGCAACTAATGCTGCACAGTCCAGTGCAACTTCTCAAAAAACACTTTGCAACACCTTCCAGACACACCTCCAGTAAGAAGTTGCATTCACACCGGATCAATTGAGATTCAGCAGCATTTCTCCTATAGTTCGCCGACTGACAAGGATCCTCTACTATGCCCGACCGTGCTACCACCATCGAAACCGGCAAAAACCAGCTAAACGAACCACTCGACCTGGTTTGCCTGGGACGCGCCGGTGTGGATTTTTACGCCGATCAGGTGGGCAGCAGACTGGAAGATGTTGGAAGCTTTGCCAAATATATTGGCGGCTCTTCGACCAACATTGCCTGCTGCTCTTCGCGCATGGGGCTTAGCACAGCACTGATCACTCGCGTTGGCAATGAACACATGGGGCAGTTTATACGTGAGCAATTACAGCGGGAAGGTGTCGACACCAGGATGGTCAGCACCGACCCTGAACGGTTGACCGCACTGGTGGTACTGGGCATAAAAGACAGCGATACATTTCCACTAATTTTTTATCGTGAAAATTGTGCTGACATGGCCATCAGTAAAGATGATATCGATGCAGACATTGTCGCCAGTGCAAAAGCACTGCTAATCACCGGCACTCACTTTTCCACCGAAGCTATTTACGAAACATCATGCCACGCACTCGACATTGCACGCAACGCCGGTGTCAAAACCGCTTTGGATATAGACTATCGACCTGTGCTATGGGGCTTAACGTCAAAAGGCGATGGTGAAACCCGGTTTATTGCCAACGATAAGGTAACGCAGCATCTGCAGAGTATCTTACCGAAGTTTGATTTAGTTGTTGGCACAGAAGAAGAGATACATATCGCAGGCGGAAGCACTGACAGCCTGCAAGCCCTGCGCAATATTAGACAGTTGAGTGATGCCGTATTAGTGCTAAAGCGCGGGCCGATGGGTGCCACTGTGTTCGACAGCACTATACCCGGTTCACTGGATGATGGCATCACCGTTAAAGGGGTTACCGTAGAAGTGCTCAATGTACTTGGAGCCGGCGATGCGTTTGTTTCAGGCTTCCTGCGTGGCTGGCTCAACGACGAAGGTTATGAGCAGGCACTGCGTTATGCGAATGCCTGTGGAGCCCTGGTAGTTTCAAGACACGGCTGTACACCGGCCATGCCAACCAAAACGGAGCTTGACTACTACCTGGCCAATAGCGCTAACATCTCTCGCCCCGACAACGACAACGAACTGAACTATCTGCATCGGGTGACTACGTTCCATACAATCAACAAACGCTCGTATCTGAATACCGCAAAGACACAAGCGGAGCAGTCACAGGCGGAGCAATCACCGGCAGAGCAATCACAGATAACACGCGCTGAAGCAAATCAAACGCCCCTGTATATACATGCCTTCGACCACCGCTCACAGCTTGAGGATATGGCGGACATCGCAGGCGTTGATCACGACAAAATAGCCACCCTGAAACGACATCTTTTCGCCGCAACGCTGCGTGTAATAAACGATAACGGCTTACAAGGTCATGCAGGCTTGTTGTGCGATGGCAAATTTGGACAAGATGTTCTGAACGAAGCCAGCGGACAGGACCTGTG
>CALGNZ010000173.1 GCA_937957915.1 uncultured Granulosicoccaceae bacterium
CTTCGAACAAAGTGCTCTTCGAACAAAGTGCTCTTCGACCAGAGCGCCCTTTGACCAGCGTGCCCTTCGCGACCAGAGAGCACTCTGCACACCATAAGTTTCTAACTCGGCTTACCCCTCAGGGTTTGCCGAACCATTGATGATATCACTCAGTACATTTGCCGCTTCCTGCAAAATGATATCCGGCACGGCGCTGGGCTCATCGCCGTCTCTGCCCGATGCACCAAACGCCTTACGAAATAGCTCAATGCGCTCTTCGCGATCAGTGCCACGCTCAAGGATTTCCTGCTTTCTGACAGACTCTACCAGCGACAGGTGTTTTTGTGCCCGCGCAGTCCGCTGAGCTTCGAGCTCCTCGATCAATACATTAAACGAGTCGTTGGTCTGGTACCTTGATTCATGCCTGAACTGCAGATGACTGTAATTGGGTTCGCGCTCAGACCAGACATCATAGCTGGCAGCAGCAACTTCGGCCCACTGCAACGCATTATCCAGTCCGCGTTCACCCTGTGCATCAGAATCTACTGCAGTCGGAAACAAAACGTCCGGAACCACACCGCGGTGCTGGGTCCCTTCCCCGTTGACACGAAAAAACTGCGCAATAGTCACCTTCAGTTGACCCAGCTCACCTTCTCTATCCAGTGGCACCACGCTCTGCACTGTGCCTTTACCGAAAGTTGGCTCACCGAGCACTACCCCGCGACCATAGTCCTGAATAGCCGCGGCAAATATCTCTGATGCCGAAGCACTATTGCGATCAACCAAAACCGCCAGCGGACCGCCGTACACAACAGCAGAATCTTCATCCTCTTCGACGTTAATTCTTGCGCTCGAATCTCTGATTTGAACAATAGGGCCAGACTTGATAAACAAACCCGTCAACTGCGTTGCCTCGAGTAGAGACCCACCTCCGTTACCACGCAGATCAATGATTACGCCGTCTATGCCGCCTTCAGTCGCTTCCAGTTCACCCAACAAACGCCGAACGTCGCGAGTCGTGCTTCGATAGTCAGATTGCCCCTGAGCCAGCGCTGCGGAGTCAAGATAGAATGTGGGCAAATCAATCACCCCCAGTCGACGGCTTTTCCCTGCAACGGTTACCTCGACTACCGAGCGTTTGGCCGCCTGTTCTTCCAGTTTGATTTTGTCGCGCACCAGCGTGATGATTTCCGGCGGCGTGCCAGCGGGTGCACCACCGGCGAGAATTTTTAATCGTACCGTTGAGCCTTTGGGCCCGCGAATCAGATCAACCACATCCGCAAGTGGCCAGCTCACAACATCAACAATCTCTTCGACCTTGCCATTGCCAACGCCAACAATGCGATCGTCAACACTCATCAGTTCACTCATGGCAGCCGGCCCCCCGGCAATGATGCGCCGCACCACGGTGTACTCATCTTCTGTTTGCAATGCTGCCCCGATACCCTCCAGAGACAGACTCATATTAATCTTAAAATTCTCCGTGCTGCGCGGTGAGAAGTAAGACGTGTGAGGCTCTACCGACAGCGTGTAGGCATTAATAAAAATCTGAAACACATCATTCGCAGAGAGCTGACTAATACGCAGCGCCATACGGTCGTATCGTTGCTCCAGAGTATCTGTCAGATCATCTTTAGACTGGTCAGCCAAACGCAAATCGAGCACATCATTTTTTACGCGCTTGCGCCATAGCTCGTCCATTGCCTGTTGTGACTGCGGCCACTGTGCATCTTCACGGTTGAAGACATATTTCTCATCGATGGTGAAATCGAAATCACGCTTCAGCAGTGATTTTGCATACGACGCCCGCTCCTCGGCGCGAGATCGAAAACGCTTGAACAGGTCAAATACCGGACCCAGCTGAGCGGTTCTCAGGGCGTCGTCAAATTTATGTCGAAACGCCTCAAACTCCTCGATATCGCTCGCCAGCAGGAAGCTTTTTTGCGGATCAAGGGATTCCAGAAACCGGTCAAAAATCTGTTCTGACAGCGTGTCTCCCACTTTCACCTTTTTGTAGTGATAGCGCTGCATAAGTTGCAGAATGCCGGCCGTCGCCTGTTGATGCGCATCTGTGGGCACCAGTGAATCCAGCGCCACCTCCCGACTGTCCGACATTGCGGCAACGCTGAACATCGCACTAAGCGTAAATACAAGCGTGCTGGTCAAACGGCGAATAGTCCGATTCCCAGGGGAATATCGACAAAGCCGATCAACTCGACCTGGTTGACCGGAACATCGGTAGTGCTGCTGCATTATCTAAAATTCCTTCGCGGACTCACAAAGACGCTTCGAATGAGGTGTCGTATTTGGTTGCATTTCCAGCCTGGCAACTGCAGTGCCTGCATGCCGCCGATGGAAAAGCCAGCTGGTAGCGAACATCGAGAATACCATTGCCTTCGTTTTGAACGACGATTTTCTGACAAGTTCAAATGCCAATTTTCTACAAATCAGCCAGTTTGACACCAATTAACAGCAAGACCATGCAATTTACAGGGCGCATTTACCTGAAACCACGGGAATCACCGTTATTTTACTATTACTCGATCATTCAGGCGCCAGTCAGGTGGCATTCAGACTACAGATGATCTGCTGCAGAGGCGGTCTTCGGCAAGCCAGTGCAATCAACAACGCCACTCTAAAACGCCATTCTAACAACGCCATTCAACTCGGGCAGTTAACCCACAAAACAGGCAACAACTTTCGCTCCGATTGCTGACGTTACCCAGCACGACAATTCCCCCACCGTAAGCCCCCGCTTCTAAAGCGACACGAAGGTTTTATACTGAGCTCCGCAAAAGGCCGCCGCGACAGAATCGAGTATAACTCAGGTTCACTACTCTTTGAAAAGCGCATTACACTCACCCTTTGTCGTAATGAAAAGTCGTGATGAAAAAGTGATAACTTAGTTATTGAATCACAATAAGCTGGGTGTTTATAACCATAGGCGAAATCACTATGTTCATCTGGTTTATGGAGATGCAATCGCTATGAAAAAACGAACGTTGTTAAAAGTACTCTTTGGCGCAGTCACCGTACCTGCGGCTACGCTGGGCTATCGCTCCATTATGGCAGGCAGCCCGACCGACTCATCAGCCACCGACCCGAAGGAGCCTTCTGTGAGCAACATTCAGCCAACCGACAAAGTTGAACTAACAAAGGCAGAGTGGAAGGAAAAGCTCACACCGGCGCAGTTTCACATTCTGAGAAAACACGGCACGGAACGGCCGTTCAGCAGCCCACTCAACGATGAAAAGAGAGCCGGCATCTATGCCTGCGTTGGTTGTGATCTGCCGTTGTTTACCTCGGACACAAAGTTCGACAGTGGCACCGGCTGGCCAAGTTTTTATGACGGCATACCAAATAACATCGGTACCAGCACCGATTACAAACTGATCGTGCCGCGCACGGAGTACCACTGTGCTCGCTGCGGTGGCCACCATGGACATGTATTCAATGACGGTCCACAGCCCACCGGTCTGCGCTATTGCAACAATGGCGTTGCACTAAAATTCCTTGCGGCTTAATACTCACGCAAACGCCGCCAACTGAACCGATAAGGCTGTGACCAGGCAAGCCTGACAGACATGCGTCCTGCGCTGAGCAGGGCGCATCGTGAATTGCAGCCATGTGGCACACAGGGGCTGTGCCGGTGGAAATGCCGACTGCCCTTAAACTCAGGTTTTCTTCCTGCACCGCTCGTTGCTTCGCCCCTTCCGCTCTGCTACGGTTGAGATCACGATTGCCGGCCGCTCAGTGCAACAATCCAGACAGCTTTCCAGCGCTGCCAACCGGTGTTTCCAACCTCCCCGGGGCTCCGAACCCGCAGCAACACAACGGGACTGAATACCATGAAATTCAATCGACTATCCCTCGCTTTCATCGCCGTGATGGTGATGCTCAACGCCCCGGCTCAGGCCGCGGACATCAAAATCGGGCTGGTGACTGACGTTGGTCGCGTTAATGATCGCAGTTTTAATCAGTCCGCCTGGCAAGGCGTTCTTGAGGCCTGCGAACAACTGGGCGGCAAAGAAGGCAAGGACTGCAAGTACATCGAAACTCGTGATGCAAAAGACTATGCAGACAATATTGGCCAGTTCATCGAAGCTGAATTTGACGTTGTGGTATCCGTCGGTTTTGCACTGGGTGAAGCAACAACTGCCGCCGCCGCAGAAAACCCCGAAACGTTTTTTATCGGCGTTGACCAGTTTCAAGGCGCACCACAGCCGAACCTGGCTGGTTTGATTTTCAACGAAGATCGCTCGGGTTTTCTGGCTGGTGCACTGGCTGCCAATCTGACTCAGTCCGGCACTATCGCCTCGGTACTGGGTACCGATCTGGTGCCACCGGTGGTTGCTTTCGGCGAAGGTTTTATCGCGGGCGCGAAACATATCAAACCCGACGTAAATATCATTACCACTTACCACCCCGGTGAGATCTCGCAGGCTTTCACCGACCCCGAGTGGGGTGCTGCAACCACCAAACAAGCCATCGACAAGGGCGCTGACGTGATCTTTGGCGCCGGAGGCATCACCGGCAACGGTGCGTTGCAGGAAGTAGCAGCAAACGAAGGCTTGTTCTGCATCGGCGTCGATTCCGACCAGTGGCTGACACTGCCTGCAGCACACCCCTGTCTGGTATCAAGCGCTATGAAGCTAATCACACCCGGGGTAGTCGAGCTCATCAACGCCTACAGTGACGGCACAATGACCAGCGGCAACTACTTTGGCGGTTCTGCACTGGCACCTTTCCACGACTTTGATGACAAAGTACCCGCCGAAGTCAAAGCACAGCTTATCGAGATCAAAGCCGGCCTTGAAGACGGCTCTATAAAAACCGGCTACGGCCAGTAACATCTATACGTATACGGTATTGTGCCCGCACCGGGCACAACTGCCGATCGATAAAGCGCTTGCCCAACACTGCGAGCTCTTCAATTGAATCACCTGTGCTTTAAGTACGTGTGCGGTAATCGCTCGAAGATACACAAGTGTTCTCAGGGTGAGCGCTTTCGCTTTTCTATCAACTCCGCATCGCTGTCTAATGTCGCCACCGCTGCCCTGCCACTCGCAAAATGCCTGAATCAATAAAGCGCGCGGTTTCCGCGTTGCTGGTACCACTGGTTGCGCTGATTGTCGCGTTTACGCTTGGCGCACTTGTCATGCTGCTGTTCGGCGATGACCCGCTGGCTGCCTACCGCGGACTATTCGATGGTGCCTATGGCAGTGCCAAGGCATGGTCGCGGACGCTGTTGAAAACAACCCCGCTTATCCTTACCGGACTTGCAGTTGCCGTGGCGTTCAAAGCCGGGCTATTTAATATCGGCGCTGCCGGACAGTTCATCATGGGTACCGTTTGCTCTGTTGCTGTCGGCATTCACTTCGAAGGCGCCCCCCTGTTACTGCACCTGCCCGCCTCGCTGCTGGCCGGTATTGCCGGTGGCATGGTGTGGGGCGCGATACCGGGTTTGCTGAAAGTCTATACCGGCGCCCATGAGGTGATCACCACCATCATGCTGAACTATATCGCTTCACTCTTTGCCAGCTGGACGGTGTACGCCGGCGGCCGCCAGGGCCAGTCCCCCGGCCCGCTCTGGGACCCGACCGCCCGCGCTATTTCGGAAACACCTGATGTGCTGGTCAGTGCACAACTGCCGCTGCTCGGCAACCCGCGACTCGATCTGCATCTGGGCATTCTCATCGCACCACTGGTAGCACTGATTATCTGGTGGCTGATTTATCGCACCACTTTTGGCTTTGAAGTGCGCACCGTCGGGCGCAACGCCAGTGCCGCACGCTATGCCGGTATGTACCCGCGGCGCACAGTAATCTTATCAATGGCGCTGGCCGGTGGACTTGCCGGTTTGGCAGGCGCCATCGAAACACTGGGGCTCAACCACAAATTCGCTCCTGAATTTGGCGGCAGTGTCGGCTTTGAAGGCATCACCGTCGCCCTGCTCGGACAAACGCATCCCTTGGGCGTGGTGCTTGCCGCGTTCCTGCTCGGTTCGCTGGAAGCCGGTGCCAGCCGCATGCAATTCGAATCCGGTGTAGCGGCAGACATCGTCGATGTTATCCAGGCGCTGGTGCTGATCTTTGTTGC
>CALGNZ010000174.1 GCA_937957915.1 uncultured Granulosicoccaceae bacterium
CTGACGTTACGTGTTGTCGATTGTTTTCGTTGTGTGGGGATTGCTAAGTGGAATAAATAATCGCCCTGTCTTTCTACGGGCAGGGCGCTTACTATGTCGCGTTCTGCTGCGTAAGGGTCAGTTTTTTGGACCTCGCCGTCTTTCCGGAGCACATGACAAAACATTCGGGTTTCGAGGGTTGGCCAGACAAGTACCGTTAACATCACCACGTTTGCCAGAAAATGAACAGGCAGCGCCCTCTGTCTGACTGGCGCACACCTCAAAAGCTTCAGGCGGTGGTCCGCGACGCTGACCCGTTTGTTGCGCGTTAGCGATGGTTGATATAAGGATCGTTGTGACAAGGAGCACCGGTGTGAACGCACTGCTGACTTTGAGGTGAATCATTCAATATATCCTTCAGAGTAATTCTCTGACAGTGTTAAAAGATGAACTCAAGTATCGACACCAAATGTGCAAGCTTCTTGTAAGAAACGGGAAAAAACAGGACATACGCAATGTGCTATAAATCGAGTTTGCCTGAGTTTGTCCGGGTTTTTTGGTTAACGCGGTGTTTGGAAGACACCGTCTACCCATTGGTATCAATCATTCACTGAACTAAATCGACAAATATTGACCCAACTACTGTCAAGCTAACATTTTCAGCCAACGCGTTTAAGCCAACATAAACACAAAGTGAAAAATGATTTACAAGTCCCCGGGTGCCACCAGTCTGGACCGCAGTCCACATTTGAACCAGGCCCAGATTCAACAAAGACTGGAAGAGCTTGAAACAGCGACTGGTCAGCGGCGAATCGACTTGATGACGGAGCTGGCCTGGCGTCCTGCATGGGCGATTCGAAGTCGCCGTGGAGCGCTTTCAGCGTTGGCCCAATGGTGGAAAGCCAAACACTCATAGCCGCAGTTCCATTCCATCTAAGGCTGAGGTCCCTGCTTTGTCTTTACCTGAACAGGCAGGTTGATAAGTGGGCTGGTGCCTGGGGTGCGGCTGACGACCACTTCTATGTATTAGTTGCAGATTCCTGACCTGCTACGGTGTAAAAGGCGTGATAGTCGAAGTAGCTGTCAATGGACTGTAGTCGGTGGGGTAGATTCAGTCTTATCAGTCATAGTTAATACCTACGGCGATAAACGGCCCTCCGGTAAGACAAATCTCCTCCTGGCTTTTCTGTACGCGCAGGAGGTGTTGAGCTGGCAAGATGCCTAGATCTTCAGCCTGTGTTGCAATCGTGACGTGTGCATTGACAGAGTAAACTAACATCAGGTTAAACGTATTGTTGAGAGTGATGTTATCTGCGTACTCGCTTACAGTAACCGCTGCACTGCAGGTTCCCTTTCTCGTCATGATGTTAAAGTCGATGACCGGGCCATCGTGTAGTGAGGCTGTTGTTCTTTCTGCCCCACTGAATTGTGCAAACTGCAATGGCTCTGTAAGAACATGCTGAGGGCTATGTTGGTGGTCGAGCGTTATACCATTGCCACTCAGCAAAACCAGCGTTCTTTCGTAAGCCTTAAACTCGGAAAAATCACCATCTGTGCTGACTTGCGCCCTACTCAAACGCCAGTTGAAAAAATTCTTGTTGTCAATTTCTTCTTTAAGTAACTCTATAGTTTCACCTTTGCCGTTTTTCCAAGGCATTGAGATGAAGGTGTCCGGAGCATAGGTGGTGAAACTCACAACCTATCCCCAAAACCCGGAGTGACTTTGTTTTGCATTGAAATCTATACGCCAAGGCCAAACAGCGAACTTTGTCTGGATTCGCTTTGCAAAGCGTCCATGTCTTTGTCAGTCGGCACCTGCGACGTGTATCTGCTGGCTGCATCCAGCACTTTCGGTAGCAGCGTCACGTCGCCTACTGTGTTCATGAATACGTTATCGAACGATTGAACCCAGTGCACGGCTCTGTCGATATCTGCCTGTGTATCCAGTGGTTCGTACCACGTGTTGTAGTTTTCCTCGCGCCCGGCCCACGGGCCTTTGGCAATTGATTTAATGGTTTGAACGGCGATGTTACGCTGGCGGCAAAGATCCAGAACCTCGTTGAATTCTTGCTGGTAGGTTTCGTTTTTGTAGAATACCCAGTTAAGCGGTAACAGTACCGAATCGAAATCAAATCGTGCCAGGCTGCGCTTATGCATCGCAGCGATTGTCCAGCCATGGCCGGTGACGCCAATGTGTCTGACCAATCCTTCTTTTCTTGCGTCAACAAGGGCAGCCAGGGCACCGTCGTCACCCATCGCGCGGTCCCAGTGGTCAGGGTGATAGAGCGCGTGTAACTGGATAAGGTCAACGCTGTCGACACGCAATCGCTCCAGTGAACGATGCAATTCCTCACGCGCTGCCGCGCCATCGCGTTCGCCGGTTTTAGTCGCCAGGAAAAAATCCTTGCGATGACCAGCCATCCAGGGGCCAATTCGATCTTCAGCCAGGCCGTATCGAGGCGCAGTATCGATATGGTTAACGCCATACTCGAGCAGTACATCCAATGTTTCATCAGCAACCGACTGGTCGACGTTTTTTAACGCCGCCGCCCCAAACAGCGCAAAGCTACTGTTGTGGCCGGTTCTGCCGAACGGCCTCCTTTCAATCGGGTCAGGCATGGTTATTTCCCGGATGTGTTTTAGTGTTGACGGACAGTGCGTAGTGATACAAGTTCTATGTTCACATATCAAGATGCCATTTGACACTACATGGAAATTTAGTGGATTGAAAGCGTACCATTCGGGGCTTTTCTGATTTACCGCGCTAACCTATCTCCGGGGCATAAATACATTGGTTGATGTGGTACACCAGCGTAGATAGACTCAGCGCGTCAGGCATCGTGCAAGCAATGAGAATATTAGATAGTTCGCCCCGATTGAAAGCAGAACCCCCGATGTGAACAATAGCAACACACTCATGGCATTTCCAAATAGCGGTAGATGGGTTAATTAAAGCAGGTGAATGTGGCATTGTCCGGTGGACATTCTGACGAATTATGGCGATCAGTTGTGCGCCGGGCATAGTGTACATCGGTAGTTTAAGTCGGTAGTTTAAATCGCTGATGGCTTTGCTCTGCCATCAAACGTATTCAGGGTAGTTGATGTCAGATCGAGTGTTGATTTAGCTGCGGCGTGTAACTTGGTATAGTGAAGTATTTCTCGTATACCACCTTCGTTGCCGCGCTGTGGCTGACATAATCTGAGAGTCTATTATGCAACGCACCAAAATCGATGCCACATCGAAAAGTGATCGGCCAACTGTCTCGTCAGTACAGGCACTCGCGACTGAGATTTCCAACAGAGCGACCAGTGGCAGGTGTTTGGTTGCAATTGCCGGCGCCCCGGGTAGTGGCAAATCAACAGTCAGTGCGTTGTTGCAAACCGAGCTTAAAGAACGTCATGACTTGCTCACACAGATTGTTCCGATGGACGGGTTCCATTTTGACAATGAAATCTTGCATCGGCGTGACTTGCTGGCCAGAAAGGGTGCACCCCAGACTTTCGATGTCCATGGCCTGGAGAATATTCTGATGAGGCTTACCGCCGCTCCTGCTGTGGATGTACCAGTGCCTGTTTTTGACAGGGAACTTGACCTGTCTCGTGGTAGTGCCCGAGAGATAACAGGGGATACACAGGTGATACTTGTCGAAGGTAACTACCTGCTGCTTGATGCGCCACCATGGAATGTGCTCAAACAGTATTTTGGGGCCACAGTAATGATTCAATGTGATGAGCCGGTGCTGCGACAGCGTTTGATGAATCGGTGGCTCGATCTGGAGTTGAGTGAGGAATCTGCCCGTATCAAGGTTGAAGCGAATGATCTGCCGAACGCTGTTACGGTTATGACGCAGAGTCTCGAGGCAGATATAAACTATTTGGGTGAGGGTTAGTAGCCGCTGGCCAGCACCTCATGCAGCTTTTCAGGCTGCTACAGAAGGCTGAGGCTACTCGGTGTAAAAATTGGCCGAGTGGTGCATCGAATTAATACCAGCTTTGTTCACGAGCCTGTTGCAAGTGATATCAGAGGACTCGACTCAATAGTTTCGGTCGCTGATTCAAAGAACGATGTCAAGATGGTTCCCGAACTTGTCTGCGTTCATGTATCCAACTACGCGAGCATTAGTAAGTTCGTCACCACTTGTTGTGTAGAAGATAATTGCGGGTGGTCCGTACAGGTTAAATTTACGCAACAGCTCTTTGTCGATACTGTCATTGGCTGTAACGTCTGTTTGCAGCAGGATAGCCTCATTCATTTTTGCCGCAACCTTAGGGTCAGTAAATGTGAATGCCTCCATCTCTTTGCAACTGATGCACCAGTCAGCATAGAAATCCAGAATGACCGGTTTGCCAGCGGCTTTTGCTGAAGCCAGTGCGTTATCGAGTTCCTTGACGCCCTTGATTCTTGTGAATACTACATGTTGTGCAGGGGCACCGGTTGTCTGTGACGATAGCGCGAGACCCTGTAGAGGCCGCATCAAAGTTCCTTGTCCGGTTGATATGCCTATTATCAATAGAGTTCCGTAGACAATAGCCGCATAGCCAAACCCCCTGGACAACTTCCTCCACTGATTTGGCTGGGCAGTTCCGGAGTCAAAGGCGCCAAGAAATACGCCCACGGAAATCAGCAGCATGGCGGCGAGGAGCATCGTACTCCATGCAGGAATCACACGCTCGAGCATCCAGATAGCTACTGCCAGCAGCATAACGCCGAACACCGCGTTGATTGTGTTCATCCATGCTCCGGCGGTTGGCAGATACTTGCCGAACGATGTGCCGATGATTAATAGTGGCACTCCCATCCCCATGCTGAGTGCAAACAGCGCGGCACCACCCAGTACGGCATCACCAGTTTGACCGATATAGATTAGAGCGCCAACCAGTGGTGCCGTAACGCAGGGCCCTACGATTAGAGCGGAAAGCACACCCATTGCCGCTACGCCGCCAAAGCTGCCGCCTTTTTGTTTGTTGCTGATGTTGGTTAACTTGTTTTGAATGAATGAAGGCATTTCCAATTTGAACAGACCAAACATCGATGCTGCTAAAACAACAAAAAGCAATGCAAACGTTATCAGCACGGCAGGGTGCTGCAGCGCTGCCTGAATATTTTCACCGCTGAGTCCAATGAGCACTCCGGCAATGGTGTAGGTCAGCGCCATTGCCAAAACATAGATCAGTGATAGAGAAAACGCCTTTTTGGTTGAAGTGCCTTCTCCCTGACCAACAATGAGTGATGACAGAATTGGCACCATTGGCAGCACACAGGGGGTAAATGCCAGCAATAACCCCAGGCCAAAAAAAGTGGCAATAGTGGTTAGTCGATTATCCCCTGCAAGGCTTGAGGCCAGCCGGTCTTGTTCGGACACGATCAGTGCGCGGTCATCTACGGGCTTACTAATTGCCGTGTTTGCTGTTGAGTTTGTGTTTGCCGCTACAGTGGTTACAGCGGTGGCATCAGCTTCGAAGGCAGCTTCAATAATCTTGTATTGAGGCGGGTAGCAAACGCCAATATCTGCGCATCCCTGGTAGCCGACTCTAATAGTTGCACTGGCAGATGCCGGTAAGTCGATAAGCGGCACTCGGGCAGAGGCGAAATTTCGGTTTACCTCGACTTCGCCAAAAAATTCATCAGTTTGTAGTTTGCCCGGAGTCAGATCGACGGTCCCGACGCTGGTTTGTTCGGGTGAGGTTACAACAAAGCTGAATTTATCTCGGTACATGTAGTGCCCGTCGGCGATGTTCCAGCTTATTATTGCGTGGTTCTTATCGTTTGGTTCAACCTGCAGAACAAAGGCGTCCTCCGGATCCATAACCTCTGAGTCATTTGGTGTCAGTTGGTCAAACAGTGAACTGCCTGCACCAGTGGTATTGTTGAGCAGCGAAGTCGATGCGCTCGACGACAGTGCGTTGCCAGAGGCTTCGTTGTTTGCAAGTGTGCTGGTGATCAGTGCGCTGTTGGAAATAACGGCCGGTGTTGGAGAATTACCGGTGTGGACTGCAGATTCCGGAATATCAACTGTCAGTGTGGTTTTTTGCGGTGGATAGCAAACGCCAATATCCGCGCAGCCTTGCGATGCGAGGATCACCGAGATTGGGCCGCTTGTCCAGGCGTTGATGGCCGAGCTAAAGGTTAGCAGCCCACGATAAGTTTCCACTTCACCAAAAAATTCATCTTTTTTCAGGATTCCGGCAGGTAGGCTCGGTGTAAAAGTCGCGCTCTCCGACTCGACTTTGATTTTATCCTTGTACAGGTAGTAGCCTTTGGCAATGTCAAATTCGATCTGCAGGTCGCCGTTGTCGTTGATCACGGCCTGCGACGAAAAAGCTGTCTCCGGATCGAGCAATTCCTCGTCGCTGCCACCACCGAAA
>CALGNZ010000175.1 GCA_937957915.1 uncultured Granulosicoccaceae bacterium
CTGCGGTCGTGTTATTAACTGCGGATTTTGTCTCAGCTCGCACTCGCCACAGCTTCAGCTGCCAAACCCACTGCCAACAGTGTCTTTTCGATATCCTGATCTGACAATGCAAGGCTCGGGTACATTTTTCCCGGTGCTTTGAACACACCGTTTTGACGAAGCACGTTGTTGTAGACGGTGTTGGCATTTACATCTGCCGATAGTACATCGCGATAATTACTGATCGGACTGGCGCTGAAGATAACATCAAACAACATTGGCTCTCCCACAATCTGATGTGGTACACCAGCATTTTGCAAGCGTTCTTTGATTCCCTGTGTAAGTTGCTCACCGCGCTTTTTCAACTCTTCATAGGCGCCCGGGCGTCGCAGTATCTCAAGTGACTTGAGCCCGGCCGCGGCAGCCAGGGGGTTTCCACTCAGGGTACCGATCTGATAAGTAAAACCTTTGTCTCCAACTTTCGCCATGTCAAAGTGTGCAAGGATTTCTGACTTGCCGGCAATGGCTGCCATCGGCAAACCACCACCAATGATTTTTCCAAGTGTACACAGATCAGGTGTTACACCATAGTATTCCTGAGCGCCACCGTAGGCGAAGCGAAACCCCGTAACCACCTCGTCAAAAATTAAAACAATACCGCGCTTGCTGGTTTCCTCGCGCACCATTTCAAGAAAACCCGGCTCAGGTGGAATTAATCGCTGCAATGGCTCAACAATAACAGCGGCTATTTCACTGCCATACTCGTCAAGCAGACTGGATAATGCCCCGGCATCGTTGAATGGAGCAATAACCATTTGCTCCACGACTGAACGGGGTATACCTGCAGAATCAGGCACGGCAGTTGGAAAGTTAGCCAGTTGCGTAGGCGCCAGGCTCATCAGTGCCTCGGCACTCATACCGTGATAGCCACCTTCAAATTTCAGAATTTTCTCACGCCCGGTAAACGCTCGGGCAAGACGCATGGCATACATATCCGCCTCACCGCCAGTGCTGACGTAGCGCAACTGCTCGGCACAGGGCACAGCGTCGACAATGACTTCGGCCAGCTCGATGCCCAGTGCGTTGTTGGCGAAGAACGTCATGCCCTGGCCAAGTTGCTGTTGCACTGCTTCGTTGACTTCCGGATGACAGTGACCGAGCAACATCGGACCCGATCCAATCAAGTAGTCAATATACTCGTTGCCATCTTCGTCCCACACGTGCGAGCCCAGCCCGCGCTTAATAACTACGCTGGCATCAAAGTTACCAAACCCGCCAGCAGGCAACACCTGGTGGGCTCGCTCTATCCATTGCGCTTGCGTTGGCTCTTTACTATCCATGATTAGCAATGCTCTTCGACAAAGTCATCCAGTACACCCATGTCCGCTGCCAGATCAAGCATTGAATAACGATCACGTATCTCCAGTGCATAGCGCACTGCATCGCGATACATCTGTTTGTCTATGCCAACTTCTTCTGCAGTGACTCCACCACCGGACGCTCTCAAATGTGCTGACAGGGTTTCTGCCGGCACTGCCATCGCAAGTAGCTCCGCTCGCAATGTTGGCCACAGTCGTTCAATTTTTTCGTTGAACGCGGCCGCCTGCTCGGCGTTGAATGCTTTATTGCGAGCGGCGGTCAGGCACCCGTCAATTGCGGCAGACGGGTAGCGCGACTTGATGCCGGCTTCGTCTACAACGGTGGGCTTTATTTGCGGAGCAGCCTCGCTTGACAGTATCTGATGTTGCAGCTTTGCCATCGTGATTGACGACACACCAACCTGCTGCCCGTGGATGGTGCCTGGATGCTTGTCACCGGCGAAACTGTCTATCCAGTGTGATATCTGGTGCTCCCCCATTGATCCGGGATGACTCATGCCGGACGTGCTGATGCCAAGCCCGGTTAATATCATAATCCGATACAGGTAACCTATGGCATCGACGTCTCGTTGTCCGAGCATGGCGGAGCGCTGCAGCATCGCAACTTCGTCTGCCTGCTGCAGCACATAGGCCGCCGTAAAGTACTTTGTGTCGAGCAGTTTATGTGACAGAAACCAGTCAATTTGAGCCGTGGAACGGCAAAGACTGTCACCGAGTCCGGCTGCCACCAGATACTGCGGCGCTTGTGCACTGATGTTTAAATCAATAAAAACACCTTTAGCGGCATGCGCGGCCTGTGTTGTCTTCATGCCATTGTCGAGAGTGATCGACGCTGTTGTTGACGTGTAACCGTTCATCGAGGGGGCGGTGCCAAAGATACTGTAGGCCCTGCCGTCATTTGCCGTGGTGTACTTACACAGATCATTGATGGTGCCGCTGCCAACGGCTATGAGCGCTTGCGCATTACGAGTTTTCTCGCGAAGACTGGCAACTTCCTGCACATCAGCATGGGGGTGCTCCAACACCAGGCTGGTCGCTTTTACTCCGGGGACCGCAGCCATCGCCTCTGTCACAGCTTTACCCAGCACGTCGTAGGTGTTTTCGTCGGACACTACAACATACGACTCCGCTGGCATTACATTACGCACCAGCGCTTCAATGCGATTGTCGAGTTGCTCATCAATCTCGACACATTTGAACGCGGCCTCAAGCACGGTGCCGGTATCCGGGTTGACCCATTCGCCTGCGCAGACTTCGTCAATCAGACTGGTCCAGCTGTCGCCTTTCGGATCAACCCAGGATTCGGGTGCGTATTTATTAGTCATATTTTGGCTTTCATTCCCTGGTTGTTCAGTAACGCTATCCGATTGCCCCTATAGAGTGACAACAGGTTATTTAAAGTGAGTATCGAGCTATTGTCATTCCTGATGACAACAGCACCTCCACACGGAAATATAAAAGGCGACTAATCAGGACAGAAAGGTATCGTAATCAGAGACCAGCAGATGGGTGGGTTCGACATCTTCATCAATGGCGGAGAAACGTCCGATCGGATCGCGGAATACGTTGTCTGTGCGATCATCGTTGACTGTGGAAACCTCACCGATCAACACATCTTTGTCCTCTGCCCAGAATGCATGCCAGTTACCCGGCATCAGGGTAACGCTCTCTCCCGGTTGCAGACGCAACACATCGCCAGCTGGCTGGGTCCGCAGAATGCCGTCAGTCGCAACAGTAACATCCGTTTTTTCATCAACATTGCCGTCTGCGTCAGAGTTATAAAGCTCCAGCGCAAGCGTACCCCCGCCACGATTAATAATGTCTTCCGCTTTAACAATATGACGATGCAATGGTGATAACTGATTGCGGCGAGAGATCATGATCTTCTCGGCGTAGCACATACCGCCCCCACGGGCGAGATCAGCCTGCGAACCGTTGCGAACGGTAAACAGGAACAGACCCAGTTCGTCGTACTTGCCTTGCCCGAAATCGGTGATATCCCAACCCAGACAGGCGTCAACAATACCGTCAATTCGAGATCGTTCCTTACGCATTTGTGCGGGTGACCAGTAGGCAAATGGCGGCAATACGAACCCGAACGAACGAATAAACGAGTCTGCCTCTGCCATTATTTCATTGACTTCTGAGCGCTTCAATTCTGATAACCCCTGTGAAGGTACAAGTTGGGTAGTACTCAAATATGTCGAGTCAAAGCCGGGTCTATATCACCCGGGCCGCTATCGGTATCCTGATATACCAGATAACAAAGTGTATATTGTCAGCGCAACATTTCCAAACCGGAATCGGTTCGTTTGTGAGCCACCGGTGAGTCGACAACAATTCAGGGGCTTAGGCAGTCGCCCTTTTAACTCTAAATAGAACCTGGAGAACACAAATGGCTTGCTACACGATTGGACATATTACTGTTACCAATATGGATGGGTATAAAGAGTATGCAGCTCAGGTACCTGCCACAATTGCCGCTCACGGAGGGAAATACCTGGTACGTGGTGGAGACTGCACTGACATTGAAGGCAGCATGCCACATGATCGCCATGTCGTGCTCGAATTCGAAAGCCGCGAAGCACTGGAAGGCTGGTATTACTCGGACGAGTACCAGAAAATTTTGCCGATACGCCAGGCCAACTCAGAAGGCGTAATGACCATTGTGGAAGGTTTCGACGGTTAGGTGGTTACGCCCGGCAAGCGGAGCGCTGTCGCGCAGCTCGCAACTATTTGAAAAACTGCCCGGTAGAAACTTGCCAAATGCTGCCGGGCGACGACAGTATTGAATGTCGAGCCCGTGGTTTGGCTTCGCATCCGTGGTTTGTTTCGCACCCGTGGTTTGGTTTCGCACCCGTGGTTTGGTTTCGCATCCGTGGTTGGTTTCGTATACGCGGTTGGCTTCATATGGATTGGTGCGGTTCGTTTTCCCTCACCACACCCTGCGCGAGGAGGGACGGTAAAGTCGCGTATACAAAACGCAGGGTGTGCCGAGTGGGGCAAAGCGCGCGCCAGCTTATGTACTGAATACAAAATCCTCCGTTGAACGGCTCAGCGCTAACATTAAACCGGCGTTGCAACGCCTTCTATATTCGCATCATTCATTGCTATATAGATTTTCCGCTCGGCGTGAAGCCGTTCTGTTTTCTGCCTCAATGAGCGTAGATTCATTGCCGGATTCGTCAAAAGGTCGCTCCAGTACCCCGCCGGCCTCATCACGCCTTCAGTGATATATTCACTATTTTTAACGCTCCCACAGCGAACCGCCACACTGGCCATCATGGGCGATAATGGCGTGCCATCACAGGCAAAAAGCATCACATCAGGGTTAATACAAGCCAATCGACAGTGTGCTTTATCCATTCCGGATTGACAAAGTGGCTGTTCGAACCACCTTACTCGATGCCCCGCCCCAATAAGGTCTGCAATAATTGCCACCAGCTGCAATGGTAATCCGCCACAGTCTTTTGTGGAACAATTGCTGTGTGCACCTGTAAGCGCCATGCAGACAATATTCATTTTAGACACCCTCCCCGACTCTGGCTATGGCATCACCTGTGACTGGCAATGCGGATTCAGGTTGCGATGAACTTAAGCAATGGAACACCGCAAATTGACTTAGCAGCGCGTCGTTTTGCGGAGCCATTTGCGATGAACTATCAAGCGCTGGCAAGCTCCCGGCGACTGCATCAGGCGCCGTCACATAAGGTAAAAAAGTAAGAAAGCCTATCAGGGCAGCCGCAATTGAACCGAGTAACACAGCACCTGCAGCAACATCTTTAGCCACTTTTATCTGGCCACAATAATCCACCGATATCCGATCACAGGTTCTCTCCACTGCGGTATTGAGCCCCTCCAGCGACAACACCAGCCCACAGGCAACAACGATCCAGCGCCAGTCTTCCAGTGAAATATTCAACACTACGGCCAGCACCACAGCTATCGATGCGATCGATAGTTGAATCCAGGCGCTGTGCTCAAACCGGAGCAGACGCACAGCACCTCGCCCAGCATGGCCAAAGCTTTTAACACGATCTGCAATAGTGAAACCTCGACCGGTCACCACACGATTCACCGATCGGGTATCAGTAATTACCTGGTGACTGGCGGTTGGACCTGCTGCTAATGCCGGACGCCAGGCCATACTGCACTGGCCACCTGTTATTAAACCGTACAGGCCTCGCGCCAGAATAAACGGCAATGCAAACAACATCGCCACAACTACACAACAAACCATAACTGTATTCTCTCTCTGCGATTAGCTAACAGGCGTGATTGACAGCGGCGATCTGCCATCAATCAGTAACTCAACACAGGCCTCGCCTTTTTCATCAGCGATCACCTTATAGGTTTGATCAGCATCAACACGATAAGCTCGAGTCGAATCCAGTCCGCCAATCGTCAAAGACTTTTTGCCCGACTGAACACCCGGATAAATAACAGCACGCAGACAACCATCGTTACTTTTTGCGCTCGCTAACAATATGTCAGGGTATTCCGCCTTTGCGATCACCGGGCCGCTAGTCGCCTTACTCAAAGTGGCGTCGCGTAGTGCATTAGCGCCTCCGGCTCGCGCGGTGAATTCGAGCGCATGCGACCACAGCGACACACCAGGCCGATGCGCAACACCGGCCTCGACTCGCAGCGGATAGTCCTCCTCGAGATAATCCAGCAGGCGAAGGGCGGTGTCAGAGTCCCCCATTTCCACAGCGACCGCCGCACAGGCACCGGTACTGGCTGAGCGGTTTAATCGATAATTACCGATATCCACGGGCCATAGCGCTCGCCGACCTTTTTCTTCAGTTAAATTTTCTCGCGCCAGTGACCATTGCCTGGCTGCCACTTCTGGTAATAAGGCATTGAGAAACAAACAGGGAAAGGTCTGCATCGCTCCACCACCAATAAGCGGTGCCGCTATTCCAGTACGGGACGACCGAAACGGGACAAACAAACCATTAGATGAAGTGAACTCGGTTGCCAGCGAATCACCGAATCGATCTGCTATATCATCCCAGTGCGATGTACCCAGCTGCGTATCCAGTGTACGCATGCCAAGAGCGGTGATAGAATTGCACAAGGGGAATACCCAATTAGGTTCGCAGGCGAGCAACCCGAACGGCGCACGCTGATACTGTTGTTTTAACAGCTCACAGATTCGGGTGAGTGAGTAGCGAAACTCCTGCCCTGATTTCGTCGTGAATACCACGCCGTCTTCACCATCGAAGCCATGCATAGCCACCAGCCGCCGTGCCAGGCCAAACTGTGCCGCCAGAAAACCAGACAACATAATATTGTCGCGGGGTATTGGGTCAGCACTGGTGGCAAAGTTGCCCCACATGTTTTCAAATTTCCAGTAGCCCCAGACACGCGGATCAAGCAGCTTTTGCGCAAGATTATGTTGCGCGGTTTGCATATACGCCTGCGCCGCAGGCAAGTGCACCTGGCTACTGGCAGACAATGCGTAGGACACAAAATTAATCTGATAACGAAGTGCTGCTGTTTGAAATTGATCGAGCCAGTCAAACCCCTCAAACTGATCGACCGGTTGCAATGATCGATCAAGCAGCGCTCGCATCAATTGCAAGTCAGCCACACTTAACTCGGATGCCTGCTCCAGCGACCGCCCGGACACAAGCCCTAATGACTCTTCTGATGACTGCTCTGATGACTGCTCTGATGACTGCTCCGATGATTGCTGAACCGGTTCAGTCTGCCGTGCAGTAACTGCTTTCTTCTCCAAAAAACGCTGCAAGCGCGCAGCGTCCTTTTTCGCAAGCTCTGCCCTGGTCACAAAGGCGAGTCCAATCAGCAAAGGCGCAAGCAGCAATAACAAGTGACTCGCAAACGGCCATGGCAATGCAACTATAGAGGCGGGCAACACATGTGAAACCTGTGCCGCCGCCACCGCTGTGGCAATCCACATAAATACCGGTGCAATGATATTTCCGGTTGCAAACCATAGCACCATACCTATAGCAAAAGCGCCAACAGCTACGACAGTCAATCCGAGATACCACCATTGAAAGACCCCCGCCGGATTGGCCCAGTAAAGAAATCCGGTAGCGGGCGCTATAAGTCCGGTTGCGAATGCAGCAACGCTGTCACTGTCTGTAAAGACCATTAGTGAAGCTGCCAATAAATACAAACTGGCATACAACAGCACGGATCGCATTAAGCGCTTTCGAGTGACTGGCCCCCACAGCAACGGGCGTGTCGAGTCATCGCGCTTGAAAAGCAATGCCACTGCGGTACGCTGCCAGCGATTGAAATTTAATTCTCCTTGTAAATTACTTTGCATTATAAAGCTCATGATTAAAATAAAAGCCACGACGAAACGCGGCCTGTTAATAGCCTGTGACCAGATCGATTCAGATCAACATATCAGAAAATTTGCTGTGGATGCCCACAGCATGCAACTGTGCAGGGTTCACCAGATTGGCGTGGTCCCTCATCAGGTTTATAGCTTATCTCATAGGTGAATTACTCCTGTTCTTTGCTGTTGAAAAAATAGATTGTGCCAGGAGTCTGCGCGGCAGAACCTCTGCTACTGCGAACGCGCCCTGACGGTGCCTTTCTATCGATCATTTTCGT
>CALGNZ010000176.1 GCA_937957915.1 uncultured Granulosicoccaceae bacterium
GGGTCCGGTACGTATGTGTTGCCGCCGGTACGTTCTATTGATCTTTTTTCGCTGGCCGGCACCAGCGCTGCACTTCAAGACAGCGAGCTCGATGCAAAGCTCGACGTCATCAGTGGTCCGCAGCTGGAAACCACCGGGGACGATAGAAGGTTGAGAATAGAGCGCGTGGTGCGTGTTGAATCGGTGCCTGTGATGCATGAAGTGCTGCGCTTTGATGCGCTGTTATTTGCCGGGCTTGAACAGCACGTGGTAACCGGTCGGTCGTTATCGGCTCTGGTGCGAGATGTGTTCTTTATGCAGCCAAGTTCGGCGCGTCAAACCTTTTATGCGGTGGCCGCTGACAAGGCTCAGGCAAAGCGTCTTGAACTTGCACCGGGTGCACCGCTGTTGCGTGTACAGCGAGCGCTGCAGTTTGATCAGCAAGCGGACGCGCTGATGGTTGATATCTGTTGTCGTACTGATCATTTCGAATTTTCCCAGACACTTTACCCGGCGCTTGCGAGCGGGCCGGTCGAATCAACCCAGGAACCATTACAATGAAAAATCAGGGTTACTACAGCCAGTTCGGTGGAGCTTATATACCCGAAATATTGGCCTCGACCTTCGATGAACTTGAAACGGCGTATATAGAAGCACGCGATGATCCGGCCTTTTGGCAGGAGTATCTCGATTTAATGTCGACCTATTCATGCCGAGCCACCCCGATTACACGTTTGGATAATCTCAGTGAGCAACTCGGTGGTGCCAGTATCTATGTTAAACGTGAAGATCTTAACCACACCGGTGCGCACAAAGTGAACAACGTGATGGGGCAGGGGCTGCTGACGAAACGCATGGGTAAAACCCGTGTGATCGCAGAAACCGGCGCGGGGCAGCACGGTGTGGCCACGGCGACCATGGCTGCCAAGTTCGGTTTTGACTGCACTATTTATATGGGCGCCCACGATGTCGCACGGCAGCGTCCGAATGTATTCTGGATGGAGCAGATGGGTGCAACCGTGGTGGCGGTGACAGAGGGTAGTCAAACGCTTAAAGATGCTATTAACGAAGCGTTTCGCGACTGGGTGACTAATATGGACGATACCCACTATGCGCTGGGCACTGCCTGCGGGCCGCATCCGTTCCCTGAAATGGTCAGCTGGTTCCAGTCGATTATCGGCACCGAGGCGCGACAGCAAATGCTCGATCGCACCGGCGTACTGCCGCACCGCGTGTATGCCTGTGTTGGCGGTGGCTCTAATGCGATGGGTTTGTTTTCCGGTTTTATGGATGACAAAGAAGTCGAACTGGTAGGCGTAGAAGCAGGTGGGCGCGGGCGTGGCAGTGGCGAACATGCTGCAAGACTCGCCTATGACGATGCGACTATCGGTGTGGCGCAGGGTTATAAAACTTACTTTCTGCAGGACCGGGATGGCCAGATGCAGGACACGCACAGTGTTTCGGCAGGACTCGACTATGTGGGTGTGTCGCCGATCCTGAGTCATCTGCATGAAACAAAACGAGTGCGTTTCGAGGCGGCCACTGACGACGATGTTGTCGCTGCAATGCAGCGCACTGTGCGTTGTGAAGGGTTAATACCAGCGTTGGAATCATCGCATGCATTTGCTCAGGCTTATCTTGAGGCACCACAGATGTCACCGGAAGAGAACATATTGATCAATATGTCTGGTCGCGCTGACAAAGATATTTTTACCGTTGCAGATGCTATAGCTGATCCCAAGTGGCGGGATTTCATTATTCAAAAAGCCGCGGCATACCAAATGGAGAACCTCAATGGCTGATCAATCTAAACCACGGGCCACACCACAGGACGCACCGCGGGCCACACCTCAGGCCACACCACTGGAGCAGTACATTCGCGATAAGCGCGCGCAAAAAGATCTATTGCTAATGACCCATATCGTATTGGGTTATCCAAGTTTCGATGATTCACGGCGCGTTGTCGAAGATATGGTCGAGGCAGGAGTTGACCTGATGGAGCTGCAGATTCCGTTTTCCGAACCCATGGCCGACGGACCAGTGATACTGAAAGCCAATGCAGAAGCGTTAAAGGCAGGTGCTACTGTTGAGCAGAGTTTTGAGCTTGCTGAAAAACTAACGGCGGAGTTTGATATTCCTTTTTTGTTTATGACTTACTACAACATATTGTTTTGTCATGGCGTCGAAAAATTTGTAAAGCGCTGTACAGACATCGGTATACAGGGCTGTATTGTTCCTGATCTGCCACCTTCTGAAGGCGCTGAATATCTCGATGCAATGCATGCTGCGAATCTGTCACCAGTACATATCTTTACACCAAACACCACCGCCCCCCGTATGCAAACGCTGGATCAGAACAGTGCTGGTTTTATTTATACCGTGGCGCGTAAAGGCGTGACCGGCAAGGACACCGAATTTTCTACTGATCTTGCTGATTATCTGCAAACCTGTAGAGAGCACACTCGCCTGCCACTTGCTGTTGGTTTTGGTGTGAAGAGTCGCGGTGATATTGACTTTCTTCGAGGTAAAGCAGATATCGCGGTAGTGGGTTCTGAAACTATTCGAGTGCTTGAGAATGAAGGGGTAAGTGCTGTGAAGCCATTCATTGAGAGTTTGACAGCGGCTTGATGGGTTGTTGCATAGACGGGTTGTTGCATAAAAGAGGGCGGCGCGGGTGTGGTTTTCCGTTTAAAGTTTGTGTGCTGAAATTTTTTAGTGCCGGCGGGCCGGGACCTTCACGCTCACTTGGCCCTTAAAGCAATCTATAGACTTCAGACACCTCTCTGCAGAGGTGGCTGGGCGTGCCCCATGGTTGGGAAAATGGTAGAACAACTAAATCGGGCGCACCACTTACAACTCAGGCGCACAGGAACTCATTGTAGCTGCGTTCCAGCCCCAACCATTATTTGCAGCAGCCCCGGAGTAATCACAACCGTCGTTGGTGGTCGGTTGTGGCGCACAGGATTGCATCAGCACAGGGTCCCACCCCCAGCCGCCATATAGATCTGCATCTGAATAGTCACAGTTGGCATTGCCTGTGGCCGTAACTACACAGCTCTGCGTGCCATCCCAACCCCAGCCGTCTCCGTCGGTATC
>CALGNZ010000177.1 GCA_937957915.1 uncultured Granulosicoccaceae bacterium
GAAAACCTATATCCCCCCACCCTCAGTCCACGCATTACACCAGTCTCCACTCGGAGCATAAGTATAGTGCACCACTAATTGCGCCTGACTATAGACATGTCGCTCGGTAACGATAATTTCGCCAGCAGTTGTACTCTCCTCACTGTCTATAAAGTCAGCTGTGCCATTCAGCTCGGCCTGAAACTGGTACTCGCCTTCACACGGGTGCGTGGTCGCGGCAGCTATAACCGGTGACCCACTACCCAGCTGTGCGCCTCCATCCTCACTGCCACAAGCGCTTAACACCAGTGCCACTATTGGCACTGCGATCATCTTGCTGATGTTCATATTCTTCACCTTCAACTGGCAACAGGCACAATACGTTGTATCTATACAATTGACACTAGAACTCATAACGAAAACTCCGATCAGCGGCTGCGGCTGCCGGGTTGCCGACGGCGTCGGGGTAATAGTCAGTTGGCCCGTCATCAAACAACGAACTGTTATCACCACGGAAAAACAGTTGCATCGCTGACGGGTTGTTCAACTGAACGCGGGGAATTCTCACTTCTGCCACGTCACCTACCACTCTGGTTTCGACAGTCGTTACATAAGACCACAGCCAGTCACTACCACCGCCGCTGTAGCGATACAGATCGGTGCCTTCCAGCAGATAATCAACCCCTAGCGCACTGCCTTCAGTAAATCCAGTGCCTGCGCTGTTGTCTGCATCGATCATCAATCCATGCCCCCATAGCAATTGACCAACGTTGCCCTGGTTTTGCCACATAAGGAAAAGATCAGTAGCGTTATGTGCCATGCGTGCCTGCAACCAGTCAATTTTTAAAGGTTGCGCTGCGGCACTGACATCGGCTGCATCTGTTGCAAAAGGTTCAAGCCCCTGCCAGTCACCTACACTGCCATCGATGGTAATCTGTTCAACGGGGTTAGATACGAATCCGTTTGCAGCGATCGGCGCCTGTGGCTCAACCGTCACTGTAACCACAGCCGGGTCGCTGGACAACGCACCATCATTCACTCTGAACGCAATCGAATCTGCCCCCGAAAAATCTGCGTCAGGGGTATATGTCACGTTTGGCGGTGTACCAGCCAGCGTTCCGTTTTGCGGTTGCTGGGTGATCTCGAAGGTTAACGTATCCGCATTTGCATCAGAACCAGACAGCACAATGTTTACAGCTGTCGCGAACCCGGTAGTCAACGCTTGCCCCTGCGCCAGTGGCGCCGTGTTCACAAAGGGGCTGGTGGTATATTCAAACTGCCTGAATGTGGCAGCGGTATCACCCGCCCCGTCCGGGTAATAGTCAAACGTATCTCCGCCAACCGACACATTGTTACCAAGGAAGAAGAATTTGAGTGTCTCAGGCGAGCCAAGCAATGTCTGTGGCACAGCCAGTTCAGCGCTATTGCCCTGCGCCTGCAATGACACTTGACCGACACTGGTCCACGACCAGTTCTGACCACTACCGGTATACCGTTGCAGGTCAGTGCCTTCGATTAAAAAGTCAGCACCAAGCGGATACTCATTTAGAAAACCGGTAAATCCGGTGGCGCTGCTTCCATCACTATCAATATAGATACCGTAACCCCAGCCTGGTGTTATCGCACTCTCATTGCGATAGGCCCAGTAAATATTTGCACTGTCATGCGCTATCCATGCCTCTACCCAGTCAATGCTGTCTGATGGACCGTTTGCATCGAGAGGATCAATACCCAGTGAACTCACGACCCCCCACTCTGTCAGGTCACCGTTAACGGTCACGGCCAACTCGGTGCTGATGCTATCGCCAATCACCGCAACACTGACAGTCGCCGGCGCGCTGGTCGCGTTACCATCGTTAACTGCGAAGCTGAATGAATCTACACCGGTAAAACCGTCAGCAGCCTGATAGCTCAGATTGGGCGCTGTGCCAATGAGCGTGCCTGTTACTGGCTGATCCAGTACTTCGAAGCCAAGCACATCGCTGTCAGCATCTGAACCGCTCAGAATTATTGCAATAGAGCCGTTTGCCGGCGCTTCAACCGATTGTGCGATGGCCACCGGCGGCGTGTTGCCGTTTGCATTGGCCACACTATAAACGAACTGTCGGTCACCAATCGATGCCGATGCGTCAGTGACTGCATCGGGGAAAAGGTCGACACCGGTACCGCCAATTGACCCGCTGTCAGCGCGAAAGAAGAGCCTGAGCGTGGTGGCGTTCGCCAACTCGGATCGAGGTACTACGGTTTCAACGGTTCCAGCGGATAGTGCGATGTTAGCCTGCACGGTAGACACCCAGCTCCAGTCATTGCCGGCGCCTGTGTATTTTTGTACAGCGCCGCTTTCAATAAGATAATCAACCCCTATCGGATACTCGTTGGCAAACCCCCTGAAACCGGTATCCGGATTGCCATCGGTATCGATGTAGATGCCATATCCCCAGGCATAAGTCGCGGTTTCCTCAACCTGGTAGGCGATGTAGTAATTGTTGTCGTCATGTGCAACCCACGCATCCAGCCAGTCCAGGGTGTTGGCGCCATTCATATCGTTGGCATCACCACCAAAGGAATCCGCTGCAGACCACTCCCCAACAGCACCATCGATGGTTACACCATTGTTGGCAAATACATTCGAGAAAACGCCGTTGGCAGGTGCTGGCGGTGGCGGGTCAACCGGAGGCAGCACTGGCGGAGCACCGTTCTCAGTGGCATCAGCCTGATTCAGATAATCAGCCAGCTGATCGAGTTCGGCTGTTGTTAACGTGATATTAATATGCGCTGTAATCGCTTCCTGCAAAGTTGTGGCAGAACCATCGTGCAGATACGGCGCCGTGTTCCAGACACCCAGCAATGTCGGTGTATCCAGTCCGGTTAAGTCCTGCCCCAGACGCTTGCCACTGTCAGCCATTATAGAACCGATATCATGCAGGGCTGCGGTCGCTGAATCTGTAAACGGCTCCCCGGTATGGCAGGCTGCACAACCCGCGGCACTGAAGACAAGCTTACCCGCTTCAGCTGACGCGGTTAACGTACCATCGGCATTTCTCCACGGGCTGTCGGGTACTCGCTCGAGCGATGTCAGATAAGCCGCCATGGCATCGAGATCATCAGACAGACCCGCTTTGGCATTACCCAGTGGATCCGACACTCCGGCAAACAGGGCATCGTCCATCAGTCCGCTGCCACCGGCAAACTCACGGATCTGCCCTTCGAAATCCTGCACCTCATCGAAGTTGCCAGTCCAGTGCAGGATACCGTGACCCATACCCGCTCTGCCACGCAGAGTAATAGTATTACGCAGACCTTCACCGACACCGGTAAAGTCCCACGTGCGACCATCGTGCCCACCGTTTTCATGACAGCTGGCGCAGCTCATGTAGTCGAGCCCGGCCAGTCGGTCATCGCGCGCATCGTAGAACAATTGCTTGCCACGCAGCACGGTGGCGTCAAGGCTCTCTGTGGTAACCACATCGATTACCGCCAGCTCCGTGGCGGTGGCTTCACCGGATTGCACAATAGCGTCGATGTCATAGACACCCATCGTGCGATCCATAAAATTGTGCACGTACAAACGCTTGCCATCGGCAGATACCGCCATACCCTGTGGCGCACGGCCGGTATCAAAGCGACCGATCTCAATCGCCGTAGATACATCAATGATAGATATCTGACGGTTGCCTTCCAGCGATACAAAAAGCGTTACCCCGAAAGGATCAAACACCGCGTTTCCTGCAACACTGGCGTTGTCGTGATCAACGCGATCCCCGTTAATTTCAACGAGGTTGTCCAGATCAATTTTCGACGTTACGGCTCGCACAGTCTGATCAAACGCGAGCCCCGGCCCACCACGCAATGCACCGCCAAGAATATTGTCCTGCTTTGATGGCAGCCAGCCGGTTTTACCGTCAGGAGATAATGCCATGGCTCCCAGATAATTCGGTATGCCGGGCCCTTCATTTTCAGATGCCGGCTTGTCGGCATGTGCCAGTATCACGGTATCGGTGACGGACAAATCAGAGGTGGCCATCACCAGCATCTCACCGCCGTACTTGCCTGAGGCATCTTCTACCACGGGTGTGGCAGTATCTTCACCGGGCAACACCGGTGTTATAAATCGCGACACATACAGCGTCACCCCTTCACTATCAATTGACAGATGCCGTGGGTTTGCACCCACTGACTGGCGTGCCTGCTCGACACCCGTGAGTGATAACTTGATTACTTCAGCTGTCGCTTCCAATGCGACATAGGCACTACTGCCTCCAAACACAATGCCATAGGGCAGCGATGACCTGGGCAGTGCTATCGTTTGTTCCACGGTCAACGACACAGGGTTAATCACACTGATCGTCGCACTGACAGCATTGACAACCCATACCCGACCGTCTGCTGCCTCGGCAACACTAACCGGAGATAACCCAACCGGTAGTTCTGCAGCTAACGACAGTGCACTCTCATCTATCACACTGACAGTGGCGTTATCCGGATTCACACTCCAGACCTGATTCCCGTTACTGTGCACAAGCACACTTGAAGATGATTTCGCATTGTTCGCTGTGAGCGCCGGATGCACTATCTGCGTGAACGTTTCACGTACCTCGTCACCACTGGCATCGCGCACTGTCAGGCTAACCACATAGCGCCCGGGAGCGACGTAGTTATGAGTCACTGCCGGGCTCGATGTGAATCCTGTATCCGGTGTACCATCACCGAAGTTCCACTGATACGACAGTGATCCACTGCCCTCGGCCGTGGCATTAAACGTAAAGTCGCCACCGACTACACTGGGCGCCGCCACAATAGGTGTCACTGCCAGCGGTGTATTGAGCTCAGCCCCGATCACCTGCACTTCTCTCATGTGCAAAAAGTTCTGACCAGCCAGCTGTACGCGCACATAACGACCGGTACGCCCAACCGGTATTTCCATCGTCGCCGACGGCGTCTCGGTATGGCGGCTTACCATCACTCCCTGTTGATTAATCGTGTTGTTCAGCGCTTTACTTGAAAAAGGCTCGTCGGATACGAACACGTAGTAGTTACTGATACGATCGGTGCAGCAGTCCGTTCGGTTCCAGATCATTATCGAATCAATATCAACACGACGACCCAGGTCGAGCTCCCACCAGGCATTGTTATCATTTTGTGTATGGTTAAATGCAGCGCCCGTGCTGGTACTGCGACACTGCAATCCAAACGCATCCATCCACGAACCGGAACGCCCCAGTACACCATCGGCAATTGCACCACAGTCAAACGGCCCGCTAGTCGCGCCACCAGTACCTATATCGGCGAGCGTGGTGATCGGACCAGACACCGCCTGAGCGGCAGTCAGATCCTGACAACGCAAGCCAATACGATTGACATACTGACCGCTACCCGCTGTAAAGCCGGTAACTGCCTGCCCCACCGGGCAGGTTTGACTGTAGGCCGTACCACCACCTCCACCTGATCGTTCGCCATCGCGCGGGGTGCCGACCCAGTTACCAGCATTATCAACCGCCACGCAGCGCGGACCGACACTGTTCACATAGGTACCGGTCGTACCATGCATACCCACTAACACTTCAGTGGCCGAACAAGACAAATCAAACGCAGCGCCGCCGTTGCCGCCAACCGTTTCATTCTGTTCGTCTGCGTTACTACTGGTTACCCCGTCAATTGCCGCCGCTGCGATAAACGTGTTGTTGTAGTTTGATGACTGCGAAGCCACGCCCGACCTTGCGAGGTTACTAACATCAGATCGGCGACTGCCAAACACCTGAACTTCTGCCAGTTGCAGAATACCTGTTCCCCCGAGCTGTACCCGGATGTAACGCGCCTGACTGCCGACCGGCAAGTCTGTCTGGCGACCGGCAATACCTGCAACCGGTATATCAGTCACCCCCGCCTGGCTGCTGGCTATGCTTAAATCTTTACTGACGATTGGCGTCTTCGACACCAGTACGTGCATGTCAGCCAAACGCTCTGCACAGCAATCAGTCCGATTCCACACACGAATGGTATCTACATCTACAACACGGCCAAGATCAAGCTCCCACCAGGGGCTCGCCTCGCTATTGGTGTGTGTCAGTGATCCACTTTCGTCAACGCCACTCAGATCTCCATCGATAGCATTGCCGGCATCAAAGGTACCAGTATCATTTAGCGTCGACGATTGCGTGGCAGACCCTGATACCGCCAGATTGTCGAGCCGTACATCCAGCGCCGACACACGTATAACCTGCGCGTCAGAGGGTACGCCATTCGCATCAACTGCAAATAACATCCAGTAACCCGGAATACTGACATTCGGGTTTTGGTGAATTACAACGTCATAGGCGCCATCAGATGTCTGCGTGAACGCTGGCTTATAAAATCGCGCATCGGTGTTCATCGCATGGGTTGTAGCGGACATGCGAATCATACTGAAGTACTCAACACTGCCTGTCGTTGTTACCGGCAATACACCACCGGTATCGACAATGGCATTGGCCGCAGTCACTGTCGGTTTGGCTGCCAAAGAGCCATTGCTTGCGAACAGGTATGGTGGTGAAAAAAGCTGTGCGTCCTGATGCGTGCCACTGGAATTCGCATCGCCTGAGCTATAGCCACCACCAGCAGTTAACACACGGCCATCGGTCAGCAGCAATGCAGTAGAGTGATAGTCGCGAGGCACGGCCATATTAGCCATTGGACGCCATTGGCCGGTTTGCGGATTCCATATTTCAGGTTCCATAACGCTGCCGCTGTCGCGAAATTTCGCACCCGTGGTATTGCCACCAATGACCAGAACTTCACCGGTAGGCAGCGGAATAAGCTGATGGTATTTACGCTTGTGCTTCATGTCCGAAGTACCGCGAATCACCGGCACACCGCTATTCAGGTCCACCGTAAACGCATCGCTTTCAGCGCCGGTGGCGTTACCCCCCCAGCTGCCGTCGTTACGGCCGGTGATTAACAGCTTGCCAACATCGTAAGTCAGCTGCACGCCACCGGCATGATTTTCATCAGAGTCCGGGTTAGCTGATCGGGACGAGCCATTGCCGCTTGCGCTCACCATCTGGTTTTCCACCTGATCCCAGTAATGGTAAACATTGCCGTTGGGCGCAACGCTTAACAGCGGAAATGAATTGTCTCGACCCCGTTCGTTATTGCGCTGCCGCATATTGATGAAATCAATACCGTTTAGCACACGCCAGCCATCAACCGGATCCCACAGGTCCGGGTTGCGTGTGTTACGCGATGACCCCAGCGCGGTCATAATGTTGCCATTGCCCATGGTCAGCGTGGTCGGATACCAGCGTCCGCCGCTCGCCATGTTTTGTGCCGAGTTCCACTGATTGTCGCGATAGTTAAAGAGCGTGGTCCACGGGCTGTTGCCCTGATTGCGGCCGCCGTTAACGAATACCTGCCCGTCATGTGTCATCGACAGTGCCGCACAAAACATGTTGTGGCCGTCGTGCAGGTTCTCGATAAATTCCCCGGTTTGCGGGTCCCAGGTAGCGCTGAATGTGCGTTCGGTGGTGGGCCAGGTGCGCCGCTCGGAGCCGGAGTAAGTCAGGATTCTGCCGTCCGGCAGGTTTGCCATGGACACCGCCACATGGGGCCAGCTAAGTACTTCACCCCAGCTACCGACCTCGCCCGGGCTGCCTGTCGCCGCGCCGATCACGGGAGGCTCTACACCTGCCGCCTGCGTGTCTGGTGTTGCGCCGGTCACATCCCCGGTTGCATCGTTGCCCTCATTAACCACTACGCCGGTGCCACTGTCGCAGCCGGTTACAAGCACACTACCCAGCAAGGCAGCATAGAGAAAGTGACGCATTTGCACACCAATTAGCTAACAGTATTAAAGAGTTAGCGACATGTGTTAACGCACACTTTAAGAACAAAAACGCATTGAAGACCTCTGCCCGCTAAGCCACTGAATGCGTTGACACTATTGGCGGTATTCTTCAATGCACCCCCTGGCCACTCAACGGAGCCCGATACAAGCTGATAGTGGCGCCTGCACGCGCGTGTCCACAGCGCAAACTATGCCACTTAAGCATCTGATATTTGTCAGTTTTCACCACTGCATCACCCACCCGACCGGATGCAACTGCTGCAGAACGTGCAAATACTGCAGTTCGAACCATACTTATAGAGAGGGCAGCGCCGAAATTCGCTGCGAATATTTAACAATTACATCCGGATATAGCACTTTGAAACCGCAACCAAAACTGCTCGCTGCAGCACTATTGGCGACCACTATCGCCGCCTGTGACAGTGATGGCACTATCGTCAATTTTGAAAACGGCGGCGCACCCACTGTGAGTGAAACCACCGTAACCGGTGCCACCAGCGCAGCAAGCGCGTCGCTGCTCAACTACACCATGCCTGACATCAACGGCGGTAATCGACGTGAAAACGCTGTCGTCCTGATACCCGCAGGCGATGCTCCTGAGGGTGGCTGGCCCGTGATCGGATGGGGTCACGGTACGGTCGGGGTCGCAGACATCTGTGCACCATCGGCAACAAACGACCTGTCGGGCTATGATGCCTACCTCAATGGCTGGCTGGCTGCGGGTTATGCGATTGTCGCGGCCGACTACGAAGGCCTTGGAACAGATGGTGGCCACCCCTACCTGCACCTTGACAGTGAAGGCCGCTCGATCAACTACGCAGTGGCAGCCGCCACAGAAGCTTTTCCGGAACTCTCTGGTCGCTACGCGCTGCTGGGTCACTCTCAGGGCGGTCACGCCGTACTCGGTGCCGCCTCTTTAAGCACTGAAAACCCGACAATTACTCTTGTCGGCGCCGTGGCTCTGGCACCGGCCTCACAGCTTATCGCTCAGGCAGACGTGCTGGAAGCGTTGTACGCCAATACCGCCGCATCGGACGCCGAGCGAACGTCTGCGGCCGTCGGCAATTTAGCCTTCAGCGCACTGATTGCTCATGGAGTAGAAACAGTGATACCCGAATACGACCTCGACGCAATCTACGGTGCTGACGGACAGGCTTTAAAGGCAGCAACAGAGACTGCCTGTTTTTCACAGATTGCCGCTGACCTGGCCGCCACCGTGCCACCGGTGCTACTGGCACAAAACAGCGTTGCCAGTTTTATCTCTCCTGACGCCGATCAGGATGAAAACCTGCTCACTTATTTTCAATCTGTTGAGCCCGGCAATCGTGCCCTTAATGCGCCCCTGCTGATCGCGCAGGGGTTGTCCGATGTGACTGTGTTTCCAAACTCGACTATCACTCTGAACGGACAACTCTCGGCTGTCAGCGCAACAGATATCGACCCTCAGCTATTCACCTACGAAGGCGCCACCCACACAGGCGTCCTGCAAGCGAGCTTCAATGATGCTGCCGTGTTTATTGCTGCGCGTTTTGCCGTAACACCGTAGTCGTCCCTGTGGCGCGGTGAGCCCCTGCCTCGAACAAAGCTCACCGCGTCATCGCTGTACAAAAATTGCGCAGCATCATTACGCCACACCCTTGCGCCATCAGAGCCCTTCATAAACATCATCCCGGCGTAACTCGGCAATAGTCGTCATCCGCAGCAGCGTGTCATATAATCGGGGGAGCGAGGGATCTTGCCAGCGCCACAGCACAGGGAATATACAGTGACCAGGCAACGATCAGACAATCGGAAAATTACGATGACAGTCAGCCCGGATACATTGCGCGTCGTGCCAATCTTTGCCGACCTGGATGACGAAGCCCTGCACCAGTTAAGCAGCACCTGCACGCACCATTCATTCAAGAAAAATTCTGAATTGATGCGACAGGGCGAAATCGGCAAGAGCCTTTACATCATCAAAAGCGGGCGCGTAAGAATTTACGTCGCCTCCGATGATGGTCGGGAAATCACCATCAACGAGGAAAGCGGTGGCAGTTGCATTGGTGAAATCGCATTGCTCGATGACGAGCCCCGTTCTGCATCGGTTATCACCCTCGAGAACACCGAAGCCATCTCCATTTCCAAAGCGGCCTTTCAGGAATGTGCCGCTGAAAATCCGGCCATCGCCTTTGCCATTATTCGCACACTGACTCGCCGCCTGCGAGCCGCCACCGGCGGCATGAAGAGCCTGGCACTCGACAACGTCTACCGCAGACTGGCCGCAAAGTTAACCGAACTGGCAGAACCCGATACTGACAACGTGATGCGCCTCAGGCAACGCTATACACATCAGGACCTTGGCAACATGGTCGGTGCATCGCGCGAGATGATCAGCAAAGTAATGGCCGAGCTGGTAAAAGGTGGCTACATCAAGCTGCAGGACAAAAAGATCTGCATCTGCAAAACGCTGCCCCGCGACTGGTAACTCATGACTGGTAACCCGTGACTGGTATCTATTCACCACCGCTTCAGTACCAGCAAGACTCAGATCAGCATGCATCGCATCTAATAGCGTAACAGTGATAACCGCACCCGCGGAAACAGCGACAACCGGAATACCACGCGAACCCTGCACTGGCAACTTTCGCCACACTTCAACTCAGCCCCGGCCCCTGTCGTCGTCGTCGATTTTCCTAGCATTTCGAACAACAGTTGACCCTGCTGATGGGATGCAACAAACTTCACCTGTTACCAACACACACAGGAATCGGCCGTTGCAATATCTGGCACCTAATAAAACCGAAGACGCCGTGGCGTTATTATCCAATTCAAAAGGAAGTGTGCACATATTGGCAGGTGGTTCCGATCTGCTTGTGCGAATGAAAGGAGGCTATGTCGAACCTGATGTTGTGGTAGACATCAAACACATCAAATCGATGACCGGCATAAAGAAAACCGCTAGCGGTTTTTCTATCGGAGCCGCGGTTAGCTGCGCCAGCATGGGGCAGCACGCTGCTCTGTGCAAATCGTGGCCCGGTGTCGTTGAAGCTGCCAACCTGATCGGCTCCGACCAAATCCAGGGCCGCTGCACGGTGGTAGGCAACCTTTGCAACGCATCGCCTGCGGCAGACAGTGTCCCTGCCCTCATCGCAGCCAATGCCGTGGCCATTGTGCATGGGCCGCGTGGCGCTCGCGAAGTAGACGTCGCAAAAATTGCAACGGGCCCGGGTAAAACATCACTGAAAAAAGGCGAAGTAGTTGAGTCTGTCTTGCTGCCACCGCGCACTGCCAAATCCGGTGATGCCTACCTGCGCTTTACCCCGCGCACAGAAATGGATATTGCCGTCGTCAGCGCGGCAGTCAATCTGAAACTCGGCGCCAAAGGCATTATTGAGGAAGCGCGCGTCGCCCTTGGTGCCGTTGCACCCCGGGCAATACTGGTTCCAGCAGCCGCCAAAGCACTGATTGGCAGCACGCTAGACGAAGCAGCACTCGAAAAACTTGCAGCCGCCTGTGCAAAGGCGTGTGCTCCTATTGATGATAAGCGCGGTACTGTCGAATTCAGAACCCGCGTGGCAACTGTGCTGGCAAAGCGCGCAGCCGCTTCTGCCTACACTCGAGCCGGAGGAAAACTCTAATGTCCATGTTGGTATCCAGCACCATTAACGGTGACCAAATCGAGTTCGCCTGCGAAGCGAATGAAACCCTGCTCGACGCACTGCGCGACAGAGTAGGTTTAACCGGAGTGAAAGAAGGCTGTGGCACAGGTGATTGCGGCGCCTGCAGCATCATGCTCGACGGCGCCCTGGTCTGCTCGTGCCTGGTACTCGGCGCAGAAGCCGAAGGCCGCTCGGTAGAAACCGTCGAAGGGATGTCCGATGGCGAAAAACTGCACCCCCTGCAGGATAGCTTCCTGCAGCACGCTGCCCTGCAATGCGGTATTTGCACGCCCGGTTTTTTAATCGCAGCAAAAGCACTGCTCGACAACAACCCTGATCCCACTGAAAGTGAAATTCGCTACGCACTGGCAGGCAACCTGTGTCGCTGCACCGGCTACGACAAAATCGTTCGCGCAGTACAAGCCACGGCCAAGTCAATGAAACCCAAAGCCGCCAAAGCCAGTCCGGCCAAAAAGGCTGCTAAGAAAACGACGGCCAAGAAAGCAACCGCCAAGCAAGGAGCGAAATAACGATGGGTAAAGATACTCCTTTCATTGCACGCGAATTCAAGTCCGTTGGTACCCGTCCGGTTCGGCCAGACGGCGTTGACAAGGTCACCGGTCGTGCGCGCTACGGCGCCGACTACAACATGCCCGGCCAACTGGTCGGTCTGGTGCTGCGCAGCCCGCATGCACATGCCACAATCAAAAAAATCGATACCACTAAAGCCGAGCAACTGCCCGGCGTAAAAGCGGTGATTACCGCAAAAGATTTCAAGAACTTTAAAAACCTCGACGCTGAACTGCAAGAGATTCTCGACAACAGTATGGCGCGCAAAAAAGCCTACTACGACGGCCATGCAGTTGCTGCTGTGGCTGCCGTTGATGCAAAATCAGCTCGCGCTGCCATTAAGGCAATTGAGGTTGAGTACAGCATTCACAAGCATGTCACCGATGTCGACGAGGCGGTTCACCCCAAGGCGCCGCTATTGCGACGAGACTGTTTTACCAAAGGCGTAGATCCCCAACCCGCCAAGCCTTCCAACATCGCATCCAGGTCAGAGTTTGGTCACGGCGATGTTGAAGCGGGCTTCGCCAAAGCAGACGTCGTCATTGAACGAAACTTTCGCACCGGCCAGTCACACCAGGGCTACATCGAGCCGCATGCCTGTGTTGCCAGTATCAGCCCGGACGGCTCTGGTGATCTGTGGGTGTGCACACAGGGGCACTTTGTGTTCCGCCAACAGTGCGCAATGATGCTCGATATGGATGTATCCAAGCTGCGCGTAACATCCTCTGAAATCGGCGGCGGCTTCGGCGGCAAAACACACATCTGGCTCGAGCCGGTTGCCATGGCGCTGTCGCGCAAGGCCAACCGACCGGTGAAACTGGTAATGACTCGCGAAGAGGTGTTCCGCGCTTCCGGCCCCACCAGTGCCACCTCTATCGATATTAAGATCGGCGTCACCAACGACGGCATCATCACTGCCGGCGAAGCGGAACTACGCTATACCAGCGGCCCCTATGCCGGCTCCTGGGCGATGCTCGGCTCCATGACTGCGTTTGCCTGTTATGAACTCGAAAACGTTAAAACAGTCGGCCTTGAAGTACTGGTGAATCGACCAAAGACCACTGCCTATCGCGCACCATCGGCACCGATGGCGGCCTTCGCCGTTGAAAGCATGATCGACGAACTGGCTGCAAAAATTGGCATGAATGCGGTCGAACTGCGCATCAAAAACGCTGCTAAAGAAGGCACGCAGTCCTCATACGGCCCGGTCTATGGTCCCATCGGTATCGGTCCAACACTGGAAGCCGCAAAAAATCATCCGCACATGCGTGCACCACTGGGTGAAAACCAGGGTCGCGGCATGGCCTGTGGATTCTGGTTTAACTTTGGCGGCCAGTCCTGCACTGATCTCAATATTGGCATCGATGGCACGGCTACCCTCACGGTTGGCACCATTGATGTCGGTGGCGCCAGAGCATCCCTGTCTCTGGTAGTCGCAGAAGAACTCGGTATCGCCTACGAGAACGTGAAAACGGTAATTGCCGACACCGGTTCACTGGGCTACAACGAGATGACAGACGGCAGCCGGGGCACCTTTGCAAGCTCAATGTCAGCGATTCAGTCTTGCCGTATGGCGGTAGCCGACATGCGCGAACGCGCTGCTAAAACCTGGGAAATTGATGTTGATGATGTCGTCTGGGAAGACGGTCATGCACATGCTCGTGGTCAGACCAACCACGCTCCCTTGTCAATTGCAGACATTGCTGCCAAAGCCAGCAGAACAGGCGGTCCGATCGCCGGTCATGCGCAGATTGTTGCTGATGGCGCCGGTGTATCGTTTGCCACCCATATCTGTGACATCGAAGTCGACAAGGAAACCGGCTCTACCCGCGTGGTTCGCTATACCGTGATTCAGGATGCCGGCAAGGCCGTACACCCCACCTATGTGGAAGGACAGTTCCAGGGCGGCGCGGCGCAAGGTATCGGCTGGGCACTGAATGAAGAGTACATCTATGGCGATGACGGGCGATTGCAAAACCCGGGCTTTCTGGACTATCGGATACCCGTGTGTTCCGACCTGCCAATGATCGACACACAAATTCTGGAGATCCCGAATCCCAATCACCCGTATGGCATCAGAGGCGTTGGCGAAACTTCAATCGTGCCACCGCTTGCAGCTATCGGTAATGCGGTATCAAATGCCACTGGCGTGCGAATGACTCAAGTGCCAATGTCACCACCACGCATACTGGCGGCACTCGATGCACAATCAGCAGAAGAAGAGTCTGCTGACAGCTAGTGGGCTGTGCGGGAATTTCGGTGACAAACTTTTCACAGTCACAGTCGTCAGAGCAAGGCGGAAAAATGCAGGCATAGCAGGGCCTACGTCGAATTTTTCCAACGCAGCTATGGCGGCTGTGGCGAAGAAAAGTGTTGCCGAATTTGCCAAACAGCCCACTGGTTACGGCTGCGTTTAACCTAATCGGCAGCCACTCCCGGCTGCCGACATCGATTTGTCCGGCGATACCAACAACCTCTCACACCAGCCTCCCTCCCCTCGAAGCCTCATGTTGATGCATCGCGTTAAGCACACTTTCCTTTGGAATGTTAAGGGGTAAAAAGCGGCACACCTCTACCTGCCTGCACCAGCATTGAATCTGTTTGACACGATTTGTGCAACGGAGTCTGGGCCTTTGCAGTTTTTAATAGCCAGATGTTATAGATCAGGAAATATCGAATTCCAACAGTTGTGCATTCTTTGCAGAGTGCACCACCATCTGTCGGCTGCAATTAGTAAAGATGGCAAAGCGTGTTAATCAGGCTCCGTACATACGCCTGTGTTCTATCAACAAGGAAGAAACTGCGCGCGCCTGGCTGACCACACAGCAGGCACGAACACAGAGTCATGATGACACAATCAAAACGATCACACTGTTGCCTGGCCAATCTTCGCAACACAGCGGCCCAAACAGTTGCCAGCGCCAACCAGAGCACCAACAGCAACTACCCCGCAACTCGCAGTGGCACACTACAGCACTATATATACACGCTGCCCGCAAAACCCCGCCGTTGGCGATGCTCGCTCGGTCACCGTCAAAACATCCCCTCAAGCCTGACTGTAAACGCGTAGTTACGCAACATTAAGACAAGCCTGTTATACATTTCACATCCAATTGTTCGAGAACCGAGCCCCGCAATCATAAGTGACCAGACGCTTTTGATTAAGGCGCTACTCGTGCTTTACAACCATTCAAGGATAAGTACAACCATGCTGTTCTCAAGGAAGAAAACCACACCCGGCATTGATTTCAAAGCAGCGCTTGATGCTGTACAGACGCCGATCATGATGGTTGATCGGGATTTAATCATCACTTATGTGAATCAGGGCACGATGAAACTGCTAAGCGACAATGCAGCAGTTTTTAAGCAAGTCTGGCCATCATTTGACTTAAACAATGTTGTTGGCCTTTGTATCGACCAGTTTCATAAAAACCCGGCTCACCAAAGAAGGTTGCTGGCTGATCCGGCCCGTCTGCCGATCAAGACCGACATAACCATTAAGGATTTGTCATTCTCACTGACCATTACGGCGCAAATGGATTCAGCGGGCAATTTCATCGGCACCACCCTCGAATGGAATAACGTTACCGAAAAGCGTACCGCAGCCAAAGTAAACGCAGATCAGACAGCGATTATAAGCGCACTTAACCGCTCTCAGGCTGTTATAGAGTTTGATATGAGCGGCAAAATTCTGCATGCCAATGAACTGTTTCTGGCAGTAATGGGCTACAGCGAATCGGAAGTCACCGGCAGACACCACTCCATGTTTGTTGATCCGTCGTATCGTGAAAGCAGTGACTATAAAGACTTCTGGAAGAAACTGAATACCGGCCAATACGATTCCTCAGAATACAAACGAATGGGTAAAGACAACAAAGAGGTCTGGATTCGCGCCACCTACAACCCGGTACGTGATGTCCACGGCAACCTTATCAAAGTGGTAAAAATGGCCAGTGACATCACAAAGGAAACGGTAGATCACCATTTAACCGCGAAGGTATTGGCAGAAGTTAACTCGGTCATGGCAACAATCGCCGCCGGAGACTTAACCCCGAGAATGAGCTCAGCCTATGAGGGCGACTTTGCCAAGCTCAGTAACTCCGTCAATATTTGTGCGCAAAAACTAACCTCTATCGTAGACGAGATCAAATCAAGTACAGATTCACTTAACACGGGTATTTCTGAAATATCTGATGGCAATTCCAACCTCTCGAAACAGACAGATGCTCAGGCATCAAGCCTCGAAGTAACTTCTGCATCCATGGAAAGCATGACGGAAGCGGTTAAAAGAAACGCCGACAGTGCACAACAGGCCAGAGAAAAATCCGTAACCACCAGCGAGTATGCCACTGAAGGTGGCCAGGTCGTGGAGAAGGCCGTCGAGGCAATGGACCAGATTAGTCAGGCCAGCAAAAAGATATCCGACATTATTGTAGTGATTGACGAAATTGCGTTTCAAACCAATCTGCTGGCGTTAAACGCCGCGGTTGAAGCAGCAAGAGCCGGAGAACAAGGTCGTGGCTTTGCGGTAGTGGCATCAGAAGTTCGTGGCCTTGCAGGCAGAAGTGCAGAGGCCGCCAAAGAAATTAAAGAACTGATCGAAGACAGCGTCCATAAAGTTGGCCATGGTACTGCCCTGGTGAACGACTCTGGTAAAAAGCTCAGACAGATTGTAGAAGGCGTTCGAGTGGTGTCAGAGTTTGTAAACGAAATAGCCGAAGCCTCAAAGAACCAGGCCGCCGGTATCGACGAAGTGAACCGCTCTATTTCAGACATTGAAAAATCAACACAGGAAAACTCAGCCCTGGTTGAAGAGAGCGCCGCCTGCAGTACGTCAATGAGCCAGCAATCACAGCAGCTTATCGAGCTGGTCAGTTTCTTCTCGACAAAGAAAATATCCAGCAACAACAACGCCCTCAACGACAGTGCCCTCAACGACAACACCTTTGCACAATCCAGAAGAAAGAAAATAGCAGCCAGTCATTAGACTGGTTAATCAAACACTGTAAAAGCAGGCACCTGACGTGACAACCAGCCTGCGACACGATTCAAACCTGTATCCCGGATCGTCGACAATCATGGAACCCGCAGCGTAAGCAAGGCAACTTACTATACGAGCCTCGCTCACGCGTCGGGTTTCCCCTGGGTCAGCTTCTTTAACGCTATACCTATATACCAACAAGCAATACCGCTTACACAAGCAACACACCTATCGTAAACACCCGACAACCATGGAAACCCGCAGCGTAAGCAAGACCACTCACTATACGAACCTCACTCACGCATCAGGTTTCCCCTGGGTCAACGCCATTAACGCTATACCCAAATACCAACAAGCAATACCACTTACGCAAGCAACACACCTATCACAATCACACGACACCCATGGAAACCCGCAGCGTAAGCAAGACCACTCACTATACGAACCTCACTCGCGCATCAGGTTTCCATGGCAAAGGCACGAAATCAGCGAGTTGCGCGACGCGCACCAAACGGCAGTAAGCCACCACAGACTACTTTTCCCAAAAACGCTTACAGACATCGATAAACACATCACTGGTACCATCGAGTTTTTTACCTTTTTTGAAGTAAATACCCACCTGCCTTTCGATGTTGCCAAAGGGTATATCCTCAATCGCTACAAACTGACGACAGACCGGATGATCGTCGAGCAATTTGCTGTCGATAAACGCCGCACCCAGACCCTGTTCCACAAAGTGAATTCTCATACTCAAGCTCGATACTTCCCACACATTTTTGAAGCTGTCGCGAATGCGCTGAATAGCCGGACGCATCTGCGGGTTATCGAGCGATGAGGTAATCAACGGGGTCTGTTGCAAGCTGCCGCCATTTACCACCTGATCAAACGCCGGATGCTTTGGACTGATAACCAGGTGCCGGGTTTCTCGAAACAGTGGCACGGTGGTAAATGCATTCATATACGTTTGAAAAGGCCCGATAGCCAATTCCGCACGGCCCGCCAGCACCCCGTAAATTAAATCGCGGCTCGGCAACTCGGCCGCCTTAATCACTGTATCCGGTTGCTGCAGACTAAACAGACTCAGCAGCGTTGGCGCATAGAAGCGGTTAATAGTGCTGTTAATCGCGAGGTTCAGCACCTGCTGCGAACCCTGCTTTATCCGGTGCAGATCCTCCAGTACCTGCTGCTCCTCACGCAGGGTATCGTTGGCAAACTCAAGTACCCTGCGACCCGCCTGGGTCAGGGTTAATTGCTTGTCACGGAGCAGTAATTTCGTACCCAGCTTGCCTTCAAGACTTGCGATTGACTGACTGACCGCCGACTGACTCAGATGCAGGGTTTCCGCAGCCCGATTAAACCCGTGAGACTCAACCACCGCCTGAAACGCACGCAACTCGCTGTTTTCAAATCTCATAAGCAAAACTTATTTCAATATTAGTGTAATTAACTTACCTGATTATAGCGCCCGCCGTAAACTGCGCTGCGACCACAGATAAAAAGGACTAGTGATGACTAAAACTGTTTATTCCACAGATCTGGCAGGCATTCAGGTTGGCGATACCCGAATCTCGAACGTTGACGGTGAAAACGGAGCATTAAGTTATCGCGGGGTAGCAATTGAACACCTAATTGACAGACCGTTCCTGCAGGTGGTGTGGCTGCTGCTGACTGGCTCGGAGCCCGATGTCAGCCAGGAGACTGAACTACAGACATTCATATCGACGCACAGCTGCCTTGGCAAGCAGGAGCTGTCGATTCTGAATCAACTGCCGTGCACACTGCACCCGATGCTGATGCTGCAAAGCCTTGTACCCGCACTTGAGCTGAGTACCGACACTCGTATTACCGGCCTGTCTGAAAACGCCCACAGAGGCTTGCTGATCGCCAGTAAAATCCCCAGCCTGATCGCAGCCAAACACCAGATGGAGCTGGGGAACGACCCGATCAAATCTAACGTTCATCTTTCGTATCACGAAAATTTTCTAACCATGTTCAACGGCCGCGCACCAACAGCGTCGGACGTTCGCGTACTGGACGTGACGCAGATACTGCAACTGGAACACAGCTTTAACGCATCCACCTTTGCCGGTCGGGTTTGTGCCAGTACACTGGCCCCCATTCAGAGCAGCTTGACAGCCTCCATCGCTACATTGTCCGGAACCCTGCATGGTGGTGCAGACCAGGCAGCTCTCGAGATGGCGCAGGCCATTGATGGCCCTGATAACGCCACTGAGTTTGTAGCAAAGTGCCTGCAGTCAAAACAGAAGATTATGGGTATGGGTCATCGCGAGTACAAAGTGGTTGACCCAAGGGCCACCGTACTAAAACCACTTGCACAGTCTCTCTGTAGTGAAGGCGAAGCCAAACAACTCTTTGACACACTAGTGGCCGTTGAAGCCGCGTGCCAAAGCGAATTTGCCAAATCCGGAAAACAAATTTGGGCCAATGTAGAGTTTTACAAAGGCGCCGTGTTTTACAGGCTCGGTGTTCCAACGCACTACTTCACCAGTCTGTTTGCGATGGCCCGGGTTTTTGGCTACGTTGCTCACTTTCTTGAGTTCAGTGAAAACAGCAAACTGATCAGACCATCAGCCCGATATACGGGAGGGTAATAAACGAGCTGTTTACTACCGGAGCAAGGCAGTCCACAAGTCTGGAAGTACTGACGCAGTTTTCCATGACTGACACGCGGCCAGGCCAGTTTGCACCGACGCCTGTCTGCGTAGTAGCTACACGCACAGCAATCACAAGCCAATCAGCTTTTACTTCATTGATATGAATTGATCGTAGTGATATACCAATCTGATGAAAACACCAAGAAACCCTGGTTCTATTCACGCACCGTTCTCAACCTACTCACACCAGATCGAGTTAACAAACGAAAACAGATTGCTGGCACTGTCCGGACAGATTGGCGCGGACCCCGCTGGAAATATCGTTGAAGGAGTTGCGGCGCAGCTCAGGCAAGCCTGGAAAAACGTTGGCGAAAATCTCTCTGCCGCAAACATGGGTTATGAAAACGTGATCAAACTTACCGTCTATCTTGTCCACAATTGCATAGACACTGATACTCGTCGGTCACTGTTTACCGAGTTGTTTGGATCTGTGTCCCCTTGTATGACTGTGCTGTATGTGCCGGCACTAGGGGATGAGACAATGAAAGTTGAACTCGATGTCTGGGCATCGTCTGATTAATACAAATAGCTTGCAATGCCGATGATTTATCTGTTTATCGCGGTAATGATTTCAGGATAAAGCACCAGTCAATTTCGTGCGCGGCGTCTGCCAGTTGTGACTTTGCAGAAAAAACATATTGGCTTTGTCAATCTCTCGTATCAAATGCGGTAAGTGCGTGCTTTAATCCACGAGTAATATGCTGAGTCAGAATAGTCTGGGCTTTTTCAGTATCGCGCTTTAGCGCAGCATCGCACATTCTTTTGTGTTCCTTCACGGCATTAGCACCACGATTGGTTAGCACTGACATCTGGTAACGCAGGTATTTGTCAAATATCACAGAATGCAGCGAGAGTAGATTGTCCGAGTTGCAGGCACTAATCATCGCCTGATGGAATTCGCTGTCGCAGCGTTTCCAGGTTTCGGTAATCGCAAGGTCACCGTTGAGAATTTGTTGCTCTGCCAAATGCAGCTTGTGATACGCGGCGACCAGATTTGCCTCCCACTCATTATCGCCGAGCTCCACCGACGTCTTCAAAGCGGTGCATTCCAGCAATATACGCAGATCAGCTATTTCTATCAGATCCTCTCTGGAAACCGGAGCCACAAAAAAACCGCGTTGCTCCTCAGCAACCACGAATCCTTCGCTGGCGAGACGAGACAAGGTCTCCCGTATTGTCGACACGCTGGCTGAGTAGGTCGTTTTCATCGCACCCAGCTTCAGCTTCGTATCGGGCGTCAATACACCGTAGATGATGTCTTTTTTTATTTGCTCATAGGCGGCAGAGCCTACCGTTGCGACATATTTTGACACTGAGAACAAAGACCTGGTGCACGTGATGAGAAAACTTCAGGTGGCGATAATACCAGAGATTTCCAGACAGCCTCATCATGAGTCTGCCCGTGGAACCTGCCGGCGTTGGCTGCTCCGGCGCTTTGCGTTCGTAGCGCTGGAGCATGCGGGGCTATCATAAATCTCAAATATAGGATATTTTACAAAATATCCTATTTATTCGAAAATAAAGTCAATGCATAGACTATACGTACTGCCGTCCAGCCAATTGCCTGCTGAAGTGGAAAACCGGTGAGTGCCAGCGTTAGAATAGCGGTGGTTGGAGCCGGTCTGGTAGGCGTCAGACATATTGATGCAATAAACCAGTCTGCGGAGGTCGAGTTAGCAGCGATTGTTGACACCAGTGATACGGCACGCAGGGTTGCCGAAGATAATCAGGTGCCGTTTCTCAATTCCCTGCAAGAGTTGCTGGCAGAGCGAAACACTGACGGTGTATTGATTTCAACCCCGACCGGCCTGCACGTTGAGCAAGGTCTTCAATGTATTGAGGCTGGCTGTCCCGTGCTCATTGAAAAACCGGTTGCCACAACAGCCCTCGATGCTTATGAGCTCGTGAGCCGGGGCAGGGATCGTGGTGTTCCGATACTGGTTGGGCACCACAGGCGCCACAACCCGCTTATCCTGAATGCACATGCATTAATAGAAGCCGATGAGATAGGCGATATCCTGACTGTGCAGGGTACCTGTTGGCTGTATAAACCCGATGACTATTTTGAAGTTGCCCCCTGGCGCACAAAAAAAGGCGCTGGCCCAATATCTGTAAACCTGATACACGACGTCGATCTCATGCGCTACCTGCTGGGTGACGTGATACGCGTACAGGCGGCTGCATCGAACAGTGCAAGAGGTTTCGAAAATGAAAATGTGGCAGCCGCTGTACTAACCTTTGCCAGTGGTGTGGTAGGAACCATCAGCGTGTCTGACTCAGTCGTCTCACCATGGAGCTGGGAACTAACCGCCAGTGAAAACCCGCGGTATCCCGCAACAAACCAAAGTTGCCTGTTAATTGGTGGCAGCAAGGGCTCTTTGTCGATACCGGATTTGACATTGTGGACACATCAGACGGTACGAAGCTGGTGGTCTCCTATCTCTGCCACATCGGTTCCGCAGAATTTTTCAGATCCTCTTGTCAATCAGATCGAGCACTTCGCAGATGTGATTACCGGCAAAGCCACGCCTCTGGTATCAGGGGACGAGGGTATGAAAACGCTGCAGGTGATTGAAGCAATTCAGATGTCTGCCGAGCAGCAGACCGCCATAGATATCGATCAGGTGATGCAGCTACGCTCACATTAGGAATTACACATGTATCCATCTATAGCAACCGTTTGCCTAAGCGGGACTCTCCAGGAGAAAGTGTCAGCGATCGCCCGCGCAGGCTTTAAGCATATCGAGATCTTCGAAAACGATCTTGTATCCTTTGACGGCACTATAAAAGCAGCAGCTTCACTCATACGTGACCACGGTCTGCAGGTGGTTACGCTACAACCATTCAGAGACTTTGAAGGTTTGCAGGGCAAGGATCGAACACTCGCATTTGATCGGGCCAGGTTAAAGTTCGATCAGATGAGCGAGTTGGGCACCGATCTGTTAATGGTCTGCAGCTCTACCCATCCGCAGTCCGCAGGTGGCATCACGCGATTGGCCAATGATTTCTATGAGCTTGGAGAGCTGGCAACGCAACACGGGATGCGCGTCGCGTTTGAGGCGCTGGCGTGGGGCAAGCACGTCAATGACTATCGCGACAGCTGGGAAATAGTGCGACAAGCTGATCACGATGCCGTGGGTTTGGTGCTCGATACCTTTCATATATTCAGCAGAGGAACGGATCTCAATGCCATCAGCAACATACCGGGCGAGCGAATCTTCCTGGTGCAAACTGCAGACGCGCCAAGTCTGTCGATGGATCACCTGTCATGGAGCCGGCACTATCGTTGTTTTCCCGGGCAGGGGGAACTAACTATAGAAGCGTTCATGGATGTGCTTGCCGATACCGGCTACGACGGACCTTTGTCACATGAAATATTCAACGATATTTTCAGGCGCAGTGAGCCATTGCAAACCGCAGAAGATGGCTATCGTTCTTCTCAATTTCTTTTATCCATGTTGCCAGAAGTAAAAACGGAATTGCCGGCACCCAGTCAATTAGGTGGTTTCGATTTTGTCGAGATCGCAACGCAGACACAACATTTGGAAGCGTTACAGTCCCTGCTTCGAGCCGTCGGCTTTAAACAAGCGGGTAAACACCGAGACATGCAAGCCGAGCATTGGCAATGCGGCAGTGTGCAATTTGTACTCAACTCAGATCCACACTTTGCCAACCAGTTCTTGCAGCGACGCGGCACAGGTGTGGTCGCACTCGGGCTTAGAGTGGATAACACGTACGCTGCCACAAAACGTGCGAACTTTTTAGGCATTCCCATCGTCGAGCCTGAAGAGGTAGACGCATTACACAATATGGTAGGAATGCAAAATGTAGATGGTACCGTGTGGTATTGGGTAGACGCTTCTACCTCACAGCATGCATTCGACAGCGCTTTCGAGCCGCTAGAAAACAACCGCAATGGACCGGCGGCGCCCTTAATTACGCAGATTGACCATTTGTCCCTGTCGCAAAGCTACCCGGATTTTTTAAGCACACTGTTGTCGTTTCGGTGTTTGTTCGATCTAAACATGGCACCGGCTTTTGATGTGTTTGATCCACAGGGGTTGATTCAGAGTCAGGTGATTCACAACGACGATCTAAGCTTTCAACTCGCCTTTAATGCGACCGACGCGAAAAGCACCACCAGCGCCCGATTTATTCAACGAGCAAACGGTTCGGGTGTACAGCACATTGCGCTGCACACGAGCGACATATTCAGCTGTGCCCGGGCATTGGTCGATGCGAAAATTGCCTGTATTCGAATTCCGCAAAATTATTATCCCGATCTGCAGGCACGGTTTGGGCTGGAGCAAGCGAATTGCGAAAAACTGGCGCAATTTAATATTCTCTACGATGAAGACGAGCATGGGAGTTTCTATCAACTTTACACACAGCCAATAGACGGGCGATTCTATTTCGAGTTTGTGCAGCGAACTGGTTACAGAGGCTTGGGAGCCGCAAACGCATGGTTACGTGCTTCAGCACAGCAGATCAGTAGCCAGCCCGATCAAGCATAGGATCGACAAAGACCGGTCTCGGAATGCACCCACTTACCCGCGTTGATTTGAACAAATCAACCTATATTCAAATTCACCAATCCTTAGTGAACAAACAAGGACTAAATTGCGGGGCTGCTTATGCAGCCCCGTCACCTACTCTTCTGCATCCCGCAGGTTTAACTGCTGCCTTGCAGTTCGACGCGCATGGCGTTTGTCGCGGTGCTTTGCTGCGCGCTTCTCAACACGCAGCTCCTTCCACGAAATACCGTTCTGCCAGTCACCGGCCATAATCGAGCCAAACGGCAGCACCCGATCAACCACTTCAGCCAGATTATAAGCCTGCATATCCTGCACAACACTGTCAGCATTCTTATACGCACTGGGCAATTCAGAAATATCTGTATTACCAGAGTAGAAACGCACATCAAGCCCGGCTGTTTCCTGCTGAAAGATGTCATTAATGCTGCGCTCGGCCATGCGCTTCTTATGGCGCGTACGACTCATGTTCCGACCCGCTCCATGAGGCGCAAAACCACGATTACTCGCATTGCGCTGCCCTTTCACAAACAATACAGGCTCCGCCATGTTCAGCGGCACAATTTGCACCCCCGCCGTATCTGGCAGGAAGTCATTGTGAATCGGTGTGGCGCCCTTTGCATGCCAAAACAAATTACCGTTATCGGTTTGCTCGCGAAACACAAAGTTATGTTCGTTCCACAGTCGATCACGCGGCGTCGCAGCCGTTGATTCCACCGTCAGGTCATGCAACTTTTCATGATTGCAGTGCGTCCATTCCCGCACGACCTGCAAAGCCTGCCAGTACTGACGACCTTCCTCCGTATCAAACGGAATCCATGCATTGGCCTTGTATGTCTCCGGTGAAAGCTGCTTTCGAAAACGCTGCGCAATCTTGACACCGGCTTTATACAGTCGAGCACCAAGCCCACGCGAACCGTGATGCGTCACCAGCACAGTGCGCCCGTCAGACTCTCGAGTACCAACAAACACAAAGTGATTACCGTCACCCTGCGTACCAAGATGAAAACGCGCAATGTCACGCAGCCCCGGATAGGTCAGCTCATCCACCTTTTCAGCCAGCGACTCCGGCAATTGCAAAGCGCGGTACTGCTCGCGACCACCCGGTCCAAAGTGCGTAGCCTTGTGGGCAGCATTCAGTACATCCAGCGGCTTGGCATCGTCAAACACCGTTGCCATCAATGAACAACAGATATCAGCTGAATGCATACCCGGAATAATCGCATCTCTGGCTGCCACCACCCCTCCGACCGGAATCGTACCTGGCGGACCCGCAGGGCAGGCGTCCGGCATCACGGCACCCTCAACCACACAAGGTGTACGCAGCACTTTCGCCATCGTTGCCTTTACCGCTTCGACGTTTTCTGCTTCTATTTCATCATTCGCAGTAATGTTGTACTGGCACGGTGCAGGCTCCGCTAATAACGGCAACAGCGGCGCTGGCGAACGTTGCCTAATCAGGGCGATGATTTCTTCGCGTGTATAAGACGCAGCATTGATTTCACTCAGCAATTCACCAACCACCGGGCCCTGTTCACAACCAAGGTCCATCAGGTCCTGACCGGTATACTTTTTTAAACTCATGTTACTTCTCCCTATCAGCTTGTGGCTGAAAACATTGCTGCCGGGGTACAGCAGCTTTAGTTATCGCAGGCAAAAAAAAACCTGCGAATGTGCAGGCCTTTTAGTATTCCTTTACGAAAACTACACGACCTACAGGTGCACCGCGCTCTCCACGAGCAGGCGGATATCTATTCTTTTGCTGTTGACGGGTTGGTTTTTCATGGGAGCGCAGTATACAGAACTTTGTCGGAGGATCAAATCGTTGTTTGACAATGTGCGCAATACAACAAACAAAATATAAAAGATTCTGCTTTCTACAACGTTAGTGACCTGTCTGGCTGGTTTCGAATCCGTTTGGAAATCACCGTCAACAAAAGGTTACCTGTCATGCAACGCATGCAAAGCGAACCGTGCGGACCCACCGTACCTTCATTCAGGCTTCAACGCGATAATCTGGTACTGGCCATCAGTGCAATACTATTTACGGTACTACTGGTCTCCCTCAGTGATGCACTGGTTAAAGCAAGCAGCAGTGGCTTTGTTATCTGGCAACTGTTCGTTATTCGCTCGCTTATCGTATTACCGCTGCTGTTGGCGTACATCACGTATCGAAAGCTATTCGTAAACTTTTCAAATGCTTTTGGCTGGGCCTGCCTGCGCAGCCTGCTACTGGTCAGCATGTGGATATTCTACTACCTGTCCTTACCTAACCTTACGCTTGCCAACGCCACCGCAGCATTTCATACATTTCCGATATTTATCATTGTCATCTCTGCGCGGCTCTTTGGTGACAAAATAGGATTCGCTGGCTGGGTTTGCGTTGCACTTGGAACCGTGGGTATGCTTTTCATCCTGCAACCAGAACCAGATGACTTTAACCGTTATGTGGTTTTAGCATTGATCGCCGCACTTCTGTACGCACTGGCAATGATTCTTACGCGAACGCGATGTCGCTCCAGCCACCCTGCTGTGTTATCACTACTTCTTAACCTGACATTCGTTCTAGCTGGCGCCATTGGAACCCTTGTGGTGACAGCAGTTCCACAGCATTTTCACGATGGCTTCATGATTGCCCAGTGGGTTGCACTGACATCCACACAGTGGATCACGATGGGGCTATTAGCACTGGCACAGATAGGGGCAAGTATCGGTGTAGCTATTGCCTACCAAAACGGCCCCGCCACGACGATCGGATTTTTTGATTTCACGCAAGTGGGGTTTGCCGTTGTATGGGGCATAATTTTTTTCTCCGAGACACCGAATCTGGCATCTCTGATCGGAATTGTTCTGATCGTGCTGGCTGGAATTAT
>CALGNZ010000178.1 GCA_937957915.1 uncultured Granulosicoccaceae bacterium
CCGGGCAGGCTATTCAGGATTGAACGTAACTCGTCGTAGCGGTTGGGCCGGGCTGTGGCTGTGGTTGTGGTTGTGGTGTCTGGGGATAGTACTCCCGAGCCATTTTCAACAATAGCAGGCCAGTGGATCAGGTCGAGCTGCCGCTGCCACAGCGAAATTTCAGCTGCCGTTTTACTACTTGCTAATATAACACCGGCACCGATTTGCGCCAGCGCCTGCAGCGCAGGCACGGCGGCATCCCATCGGTAGGTATCATGATCGATCAGTGTGCCATCAAGATCGGTAAAAACGAGTAGCGCGGGAGAGGAATTCATGACGCACGATTCTGCGTGGTCGAATCAGAATCTGCAACCCCAGGCTGTGGGATTAACAGTGGATTCTCAGGAGAATAGCGCCCCTTGTTGTATCTTTTGTCTGCACAGCGAGCAGGATGCATGACTGTTCGTGCTCTGCAATGAGCGAGTAGCGTTAATGACGCATTGGTTTACCGCCATGTGGATCACTTCTACACACGGCTGTCAGTCTGCGCTAGACTCAAAGATGCAAACACTTCGGAAAAGGACCTCGGCTATGCGCCTGTTCAAACGAATCATCGGCTTCATTCTGCTTCTGGTTGTGGTTCTTGCAGTTGTTGGCATGTTCCTGCCTCGTGAAGTCAGTGTGGCACGCTCTATTGAAATCAGCGCTACGCCTGAAAAAATATTTCCCCATTTTAATAACCTGCAAAAAACCATAGCGTGGTCGCCGTGGTTACACCACGATCCGGATACCAAAAATACTTTTAATGATATTGCCGAAGGGGTGGGCGCTGTTATGGAGTGGGCCTCGGACAATAAGAAAGTCGGGTCGGGTCGGATGGAAATTACTGATAGTAAGCTCAACGAATCTATTGCCGTCGATCTGGATTTTGGCGATATGGGAGGCGCTACCGCTGCATGGAATCTACAGCCGATGGGTGAGAAGACTAACGCGACCTGGAGTATGACCACTGACATGGGGGCTGGCCCGGTTGGTCGACTGTTTGGCGTGCTGATGAAAAAATGGATTGCAGCGGATTATGATCAGGGGCTGCAAAACCTGAAAGCATTGGTAGAGTCTGAATAGATTAATTTAGTGTTGTATTAATCGCCACTGGTTGAGCGCATTGCAGCATCCGGTCAGGCTCTAACAAGGTTTACGTAACCGGAATTTCCAACGGGGCGTATGTCGATTCGGCTCGCAGTGGATTGGGAGTATTCAATCTATCCGCATACTGGTTAACTGAAGTCTCTATTTTGAGGGTTCTAGTTGAGGGTTCTGGTCGAGGGTTCTGGAGAAAATCGCTTGAATTAAAGTTCACGCAGGCGATTCATGCCTGCCTTGTTGTCGTTTGCTTGTCAGATCAGTCGTCTTCAGGCGCTCTGTTTTCATTGAGACTGCGCATCAACTGAAGTGCTTCAAGTTTTCTCTCGATTTTGCCAGTGCGTGATAGGTGACCTTTGTTAGATTGCTTGAAAAGCTGCGTTGTTTTAGAGGGAAATGCCGACGTGGCTGTGGTCTGGATGTTTTTGGCTTCCGCATCTGTAAGATGCGTTTGTTTTGGATTAGGCGCCTCGGTTGCTCTGACGGGCCATATTCCCCTGGTATTCTGAAGCGCTGCCTGTTTTACAGATGCCAAAGTAGTTTCATCATTCCTACCCATTTCTGATGCCTTTGTGTGGGTCGTAAAAAGGTTCGCCTCGACTTAGTTTGACAGAATACTCGAGTCTGCGTCAGAAAGTTAAAATCCCGAATGTTGGCAAACGGTGAAACGGGCGGCGTTACGAACCACCATTCAGAGGTTGCCCGGCAAAAGACAGGCGCAGGCGAAAATAATTGAATGTTGTGGAAGTAATGCCTGGTTCCGCGGTTTCTCTTATCAGGCAGGCATTGAAATTCTGATGCAATTCCAATGGTTGTCTGTAGAGACCGGGGTTTTTATTGTCAGATTCTCTTAGAACGGTCGTGGATACGACAGAGTGCCGAAATATTTTCGGTTTCCACTTGTTTTATGAGAATTAGACGGAAAGATCCATGCTCGTCAATGAAGCGTGCTGAACAACACGTCTTGTTACCCGAACAACTCAACTAAAAAAGAGTGTCAGCATGAAGATTCGCCCGTTGCATGATCGTGTAGTGATCAAACGTATGGAAGAGGAACGCACCAGTAGCGGTGGCATCGTTATTCCTGATTCGGCAACCGAAAAACCCATTCGAGGTGAGGTTATCTCAGTTGGTAACGGTAAAGTTTCAGACTCAGGCGAGCTGCGTCAACTGGATGTCAAAGCGGGCGATGAAGTGCTGTTTGGCAAATACTCTGGTACTGAAATCAAGATTGACGGCGAAGACCTCCTGGTGATGCGTGAAGACGACATCATGGGTGTATTAGACAAATAACTGTCTCGCGACAGAACCTCCGGGGGCGAATTAGCCCTGCAGCAGCAAAGTCACTGAGCATTCCACTGCGTGTAAACGCCACTGCCGCTCAAATGATTGTGGCTGTGGGTTCAGAGCAGGCCGGTCAACAGGGCTGACTTTAGCCGCGGAGGTTTCTTTCGCGACGACTCCCCTACCGTTGTAATCACAAAACACCAGGATCCAGTACGAATGAGTATAAAAGAAGTACATTTTTCAAGTTCAGCCCGCAATCGTATGTTGACGGGAATCGATGTATTAGCCAATGCTGTGAAGGTTACATTGGGCCCCAAAGGCCGCAATGTAGTACTTGACAAAGCTTTTGGTGCACCCACCGTCACTAAAGATGGCGTATCGGTAGCCAAAGAGATCGAGCTTGCTGACAAGTTTGAGAATATGGGGGCGCAGATGGTAAAAGAGGTTGCCTCACAAACTTCGGATGCCGCGGGCGACGGGACTACCACAGCCACTGTTCTGGCTCAGATTATTGTTAGTGAAGGCGTAAAATCTGTCGCTGCCGGTATGAACCCGATGGATCTCAAACGTGGCATTGACAAAGCGGTTGTCGCAGCGACGGAAGCGCTTGTATCAATGTCAAAGCCCTGCAAATCGGCCAAGGAAATCGCACAGGTGGGCACCATCTCTGCCAACAGTGATGAGTCCATCGGCAAGATCATTGCCGAAGCGATGGAGAAAGTAGGCAAGGAAGGCGTTATTACCGTAGAGGAAGGGAAATCTATGGAGAACGAGCTTGAGATTGTAGAGGGAATGCAGTTCGACCGTGGTTATCTGTCGCCCTATTTCATCAACAATCAGGACAACATGTCTGCGGAGCTTGAAGAGCCCTATGTGTTGTTGGTCGATAAGAAAATTTCAAATATTCGTGATTTGCTGCCGGCGCTGGAAGCCGTAGCAAAATCAGGTAAACCTCTGCTGATTATTGCTGAAGACATTGATGGTGAAGCGCTGGCTACACTGGTTGTTAACAGTATGCGCGGTATTATAAAAGCCTGTGCTGTTAAAGCGCCTGGTTTTGGAGATCGTCGCAAGGAGATGCTTCAGGATATTGCTATCCTGACTGGTGGTAAGGTTATCTCCGAGGACGTGGGGTTGTCACTTGAAAAAGTAACGCTTGAAGATATGGGTACGGTCAAACGTGTCAACGTCGATAAAGACAACACCATAATTATTGACGGTGCTGGCAGCAATGAAGAGATCACAGCACGGGTCAACCAGATTGGCACGCAGATCGAGAATTCCACATCGGACTATGATAAAGAAAAGCTTCAGGAGCGAGTTGCGAAACTGGCCGGTGGTGTTGCGGTTATAAAAATTGGTGCTGCAACTGAAGTCGAAATGAAAGAGAAAAAGGATCGTGTTGATGATGCACTGCATGCCACCCGTGCAGCAGTGGAAGAAGGCATTGTTCCCGGAGGCGGTGTGGCATTAATTCGCGCTATTGATGCAATGGCCAAGGTCACAGGCAGCAACCCTGATCAGGATGTCGGTATATCCATCGCACGTCGTGCCATGGAAGAACCGTTACGCCAGATTGTCGCTAATGCCGGTGATGAGCCTTCTGTAGTGGTTGCCAAAGTGCGCGATGGTAAAGGTAACTTCGGTTATAACGCGGCCAGTGGTGAGTACGGCGACATGATAGCGATGGGTATTCTTGATCCAACCAAGGTGACTCGTTACGCACTGCAAAATGCGGCATCGATTGCAGGGTTGATGATCACCACAGAAGCGATGATCGCAGACAAGCCTGCACCTGAATCTGCTGGCGGTGGAATGCCGGACATGGGTGGTATGGGTGGCATGGGCGGCATGGGCGGCATGATGTAGGCAGCGTTTGCTGCAAGCCGGTTCTACCTGATTCAAGAAAAGCCTCGCCTTTATGCGGGGCTTTTTTGTTTGTGGGTAGTCTCTGTGCAAGCTGATTTGAGTATGGGGCGGGCTATCTTCCGGTGAGGAAGATGTTCAGTGGCTGGGCTGATTAATCCTGAGCATGCGGGGTGTTAGAGACTCCCGCGTTAATCTGATTATGCAGGGAATTGTGGGGTGCACTGAATCAGCTTACTCGTAAACCAACTCTCATAACGCTGCGTCGATCGACATCTGCACTATCTTCAGTGATGTGCAGTTATCTGATGCTCGAGCCGTTGCTTTTACTTGTTGCGTGCTTTAGTGGTGCGTCGTATTTCAGACGCTGATCACAGTAAGTCAGGGAAACAACGTACAAAAAAATTCTTATTGAGTAGCGCACCAGTAGACTTTGAAATGAGATTTTATATGTGTTGCATTATCTACCTAATGCTTCCATAGTGATTGACAGTAGTATTCCTGTATCAGAGTTTTCAGCTTGATGCCCAAGAGTTACCGCGAGTTTTGTTTGAGAGAAAAAATATGGCTATCCCATCTATGCTAAAGGGCGAATCACTAACTCGCCTGCTGCAAGGCACGGCGTTCGGCGCTATCGCCGCAATGATTATTGGTTTTAACTGGGGTGGCTGGACCCTTGGCTCAACCGCAATGAAACATGCGGACAAGCAAACCGATGAGGCGGTTGTTCTTGCACTGGCCCCTATTTGTGTTGAAAAATTTCAGGCCTCTCCAGACAATGTAGCTAACCTTGCCGCACTCAATGGCCAGGCTTCCTATAAACGCACCGGTTACATAGAAGATGGCGGCTGGGCAGTTTTGCCGGGTAGTGATAAGGCCGGTGCCGGTGTCGCGAAGGCCTGTGCGAAATTGCTTGTCGACTCTTAAATGAGCACGGGTTTCGGTAAACCCGTCATTCAAGCAATTGTAGATGTTTGCAAATAACAGTGGCAGTGATGACAGTGGCTCGGCTAGCAGAATGATCTAATCAATCGGAACCACCTCTGTGCGGGTGTTGTTCCTGCCACGGCTCTGTGTCGAGTTACACATGTCCCTTCACCGCTGGCATCACCGATCATGAGTGAGGGGGTTACACCGTTACCAAGCTATTTTAGCTATTCCCGGGTACAATCAGTAACCGGGTTTTTTCAAGTATTGGCATTGCCGCTTCTGATCCGGATTCTTCCAGCCTGAGTTGCCACTGATCTGGCAAGATACTGTTGCTTTTATTGGTAGAAGCAGTTCCTCACCGGTTTGACAAGCGCTGCACCACGCGCTCCCGCCGTCAAAATCCTAAGACAACAGTAATTAGAAAAGATATAGTTGCCTCAAAGCGGGCAGGTGCACTTGTTTATCTTTGTTGTCCAGCGCCCATCCAGTGTCCAATGGCCCCTTTATCTGAAAATTCTGGTACACGGAGACCCATTCATGCCCCACGCTATTACTATTCATCAGCCCGGTGGCCCGGAGGCTATGCGGTGGGAGGAAATTACCCTTGCAGACCCTGCGCCGGGTGAGGTTCGCCTGAAGCAAATTGTAGTCGGGCTGAATTATATTGATGTCTACCAGCGGATGGGAAAATACCCGCTTGAATTGCCTGGCCCGATCGGGATGGAGGCAACCGGCGTTGTAGAGGCGCTTGGTGATGGTGTTGATACGGTTAACGTTGGTGATCGTGTGGGTTATGTGATGGGGCCGCCGGGTGCCTATGCCGAGGCGCGCAACTACCCCGCAGAAAGACTGATACCGTTACCCGATGACATCACCGACGAACAGGCTGCCGCCATGATGTTGAAAGGACTGACTGCGGCTTACCTGATCAGACGTACGTTTGTGGTAGAACCCGGTCAGACGGTGCTTTTTCATGCCGCCGCCGGCGGTGTGGGGTTGATTATCTGTCAATGGCTGAAGCGTATCGGGGCTACGGTAATCGGCACCGTGGGCAGTGACGAAAAAGCCGAGACCGCGAAGGCGTACGGTTGTGATCACACGATTGTGTACACAAGGGAAAATTTTTCTGAGGCAGTTATGGAAATCACTCAGGGGCAGGGCGTGCCTGTGGTCTATGACGGCGTAGGTGCTACCACATATGAAGGGTCGCTTGAGTGTCTGGCTCGCTTCGGCATGTATGTTTCATTCGGCGCGGCTTCCGGTGCACCACCACCGGTACCGGTGAGTGCCTTGGCGCCTAAGGCGTTATATGTTACGCGCCCGGGTTTGGGTCCGCACACCGCAACTCGCGAGTTGACGCTGGAAGTTGCGAACGCGTTGTTTGATGCTGTGCGTGGCGGTGTAAAGGTCGAGATCAATCAGCGCTATGCGCTGCAGGACGCTGCGGATGCGCATCGGGCACTGGAGTCGCGTAGTACCACAGGTTCTACGATTCTTACTATTTAATAGGGCGTTTTGGTCTTCTACTGGCAAGCTGGTTGATCTGTTCCGCCGGCTGCACAATATGGGGCGCCCGGATGAAATGGTAACGCTCTCGTCAGCTTATGGCATTAATTTTTTACCGCCAGTACGAGCCGCTGATGTGTTGGGGATGGACTGAGTTTCGTTAAATGCAGAAGACATCGACGCAAGAAGATCGTGTACTAGAAAAGGCTTCTGCAAAAAAGCAAATTCGTGTTGATCAGTTGAGGGTCTGACTTCAATTTCGCAAAAGTTTACGCAACATCATCATCTGACACCGGCCATATATAAACCCAGGCGCTCACGCGTTGCCTCCGCTCGAGTAACCTCGGCAACAACACTGCCCTGATACATCACGATGATTCTGTCTGACAAAGACAGTATCTCGTCAAGTTCAGCGCTGATTAGCAACACAGCGACGCCTTCGTCGCGCTTGGTTGCGATGCGACGGTGGATAAATTCTATTGAGCCAACGTCTATGCCACGGGTTGGCTGGGCCGCGATCAACAGTTGTAACTCGCGGCTGAACTCGCGGGCGACTACCATCTTTTGCTGATTGCCGCCAGACAGGCTGCTGGCCATGGTTTCAATGTCGGGTGTGCGCACGTCAAATGACTGCACCAGTACTTCGGCCTGCTGGTTAATAGCCGATCGGTTGATGGCACCGCGGTTTGAATAGGGTGGGTGACGGTAGCTATTGAGTACCAGGTTGTCTGCAACACTGTAGTCGGCCACCATGCCGTACAGGTGTCTGTCCTCTGGTATGTGGCAACAGCGGCCGGTTTCGGTGAATGCGCGTGGTGGCTGGTTTGTAAGGTCGATGCCACCTATGGTGATGGTGCCGCTGTCGCAGCGGCGCAGTCCGGTTAACACTTCAACGAGTTCGCTCTGGCCGTTGCCCTGTACACCGGCGATGCCAACGATTTCACCGGCACGCACCTGCAGGTCGAGATTGCGGACGGCAATCTGGCCTGTGTCATCGGTTGCCTGTACTGCATGAACATCCAGCACCACGTCACCTGTGGTGTTAAGGGCAGGGCTGACACTCAGATCAACCTCGCGGCCAACCATCAGCGTGGCGAGTTCTGCTTCACTGGTTGACGAGGGTTGTGCGTGACCGACAACACGGCCATTGCGAAGCACGGCGATGCGATCGGCAATGTGCATCACCTCTTTGAGTTTGTGCGTAATGAAGACTATTGCCTTACCTTGCTCGCGCAGTCGCAGCATGATTGAGAACAGACCTTCGACTTCCTGTGGCGTCAGCACGGCACTGGGTTCATCGAGAATCAGTACGTCAGCGTCGCGATATAGCGTCTTGACGATCTCGACGCGCTGACGTTCGCCAACCGATAGATCTTCGATGATCGCAGCGGGGTCGACATCGAGCCCATAGCGTTGCGAGAGCTGTGTAATTTGTTGTGCAGCGCTGTTACGGTCGAGCAGGCCATGACGCACACTTTCGGCACCGAGCATAATATTTTCGGTGACTGTCATGTCTGGTACGAGCTGGAAGTGCTGGTGCACCATGCCAATGCCGTGTGTAATTGCATCGCGTGGTGAATGCAGCACCACCGGGTTGCCATTGATGCAGATCTCGCCTGCGCTCGGTCGCTGCAGGCCATAAACGATATTCATCAGCGTTGATTTACCAGCGCCGTTTTCACCCAGCAACGCGAGTATTTCTCCCTTGTGCAGGGTCAGGTCAATATCTTCGTTGGCGATAACACCGGGGTAGTGTTTGCTGATGCCACGCAGGTCGAGCACTGCGGCAGTCACGTGACCTTCCTTGCTTGCAGGGTAATGGGTGGCATTGCGCTCTGCAGCAACTTGCCGCTACCGGTAAAGGGTTGTGCCACGCTAGTGTCCATCTTTGTCGTAGACCTTGCCGCTGGCTGCGGGTGGTCGTACACGCCCGACCAGGCCTGCGACCGCAACGATGGTAACTACATAGGGAATCATGCTGACGAACTGGCGCGGTACGGCAACAACGCCTGCCAGTAGCAGTTCGTTTTGCAGTGCCTGGGTATAGCCGAACAACATGGATGCTGCCATAGCGCCGAACGGTGTCCAGTTGCCGAAGATGACTGCGGCAAGCGAGATAAATCCACGACCAGCGGTCATGCCTTCCTGAAACTGGCCGACTGCCTCCAGCACCAAAAAGCCTCCGGCAAGCCCGGCCAGCATGCCACCGGCGATGGTATTGGCATAGCGGTAAAGGTTAACGTTGACACCCATGGTGTCAGCCGCGCCCGGGTGTTCACCGACAGCGCGGGTGCGCAATCCCCAGCGCGTATAGAAAAGCGCGATGTGCACGACGACCACCAGAATCAGTGCGGCAAAGGTAATCGGCGGGTTGGTGAAGATGATCTCACCGATGACCGGTATGTCTGATAGAACGGGAATGGCTACCGCTGAAAATTTGCCTTGTGCAACGGCGTCTCGATCATACAGATACGAAGTTAGCCCTAGCGCGAGGATTATCAGCACAGTGCCGGAGATAATCTGATCCATCCGAAAGCGGATTGAGAACAACGCATGCAGCAAGCCCATCAGGCCGCCAGCCAGCATGGCAGCCAGCACCGAAACTGACAGGCTTGAGTACAGCGGCCAGTGATTGGTGGCAACTTTAACGACAAAGCCGGCAAATGCACCGGCCAGCATCATGCCCTCGATGCCGATGTTAACGATGCCGGAGCGCTCGCAGAGTATGCCGCCAAGCGCACCAAGGATTAACGGTACGGCTGCCCTGAGTGTGAAGTTGAGAGCGCTAACGCCAAAGAATACCGGCAACCATTGCGCCTGCCATGAGCCTTCCGGAAAACTTGTGGTATTCACCCACACAGCCGTGGCAAGGAATGCCGCAATCAACAGAGTTACCAGTGGCGCACGACCGCGTAGCCAGCTCATGGTACCGGTACATCCACTGGTGAAAGGTTTGCCGATAGCAAACCCGGCGCTGCGGCATTAGACGCGGCATTAAAGCAGATGAGTCGTGCGAAAAAGAATTGGCTGAAGAAGTTAATCATACTGAGCATGAGCTATTTCTGAGTCTTCGCGCTTGTCGCTGACGCGCTTGTCGCTGACGAGTTTGTTGTTGAAGAGTCGTGGCGGTCAGGCCAGAACGGACGCCAAAACGAGCGGATGATTAGCGGCGCGGCAACAAAGATCAGCACCAGCGCCTGGATAACATCGACGATGTCTGCCGCTACACCGGATTCGAATTGCATGCGGCTGGCACCGGCTTCCAGCGAACCGAGCAGGAACGCGGCAAGCACCACGCCCAGGGGATGCGTTTGTCCGAGCAGGGCGACGGTGATGCCTTCAAAGCCGACACTGCCGCCAAATTCAGGGGCGAATTTATGGTTGAGCCCCAGTGTTTCGATGGCGCCGGCCAAACCTGCAAGTCCACCGGCCAGCGCCATTGATAAGATTACTGTGCGTCGCGGGTACATACCGGCATAGCGTGCGGCACTGGCGTTGCGCCCGACGGTGCGAACTTCAAAGCCAAAAGTGGTGAGATAAATCAGCCACCAGATAATCAGTGCTACCAGTGGTGCGATGAGAATGCCCAGATGCAGATCGAGTCGCG
>CALGNZ010000179.1 GCA_937957915.1 uncultured Granulosicoccaceae bacterium
AGCAGGTGTGTACCGGCAAAGGTGCCAAGCCAGGCGCCAAAGAACAGCACAACAACGTGCCACAGGTACTGGTAGAGCTGCACACCAGCTACCAGGTATGCGATCACCTTCAAACCATGTTGAAAAGCCATTGCCGCACCGTGGTTGCCAACGATTTGTTCCTTGCTCCAGTTAGCCTTCGGGTGAGCAGACATGGCCAGTGGTCCGGTAGCGCCGAACAACACACCCAGCCCGCTGATTAAACCGCCGCTAAGCAGTGGTGGTAAACGCGATACATTGAGCCACTGGGGAAACCAGACGACCAGTAGAATAAATAATCCCACGGCTATAGCGCCGATAGTGGCATCTACAAATACAACCAGAGGAACAAACGCGAACGCACCGATTGCAGAGCCAATGATGAAGGGTTTCAGGTAAGTCCATTCAAGCTTGTTGCGATGAATAACCCCACGATTGGCATTGGAGAAAAACTGCGCAATGCCGTGTAGTGGTATCAATATGGCAGGCGCAAATAGCTGGGCCATTAGCGCCAGCAATAGCATGCCGCCGCCGATGCCGGCAACGGCCGTAAGCAGGGATGTCAGGGTTGAAAAAACACCGAGCGCGACAAGTTCTGTGGTCAAAACTGGTAGCGACGCAATCCGCCGTCAACGGGAATAACCGTGCCCGTGATATAGCCTGCAAGCGGTGAAGACAAAAAGGCTGCCAGTGCTGCCATGTCTTCCGGCTCGCCGTAGCGCGCCATCGGGATTTCGTTTTCGCACTGCCACTGTCTATATTCCGGGGTATAGTTTTTGTAGATCTGTTCTGAATGAATGCGACCAGGCGGTATGCAGTTGACGGTAATGCCGTGCTTGCCAACCATACGGGAAAGGCCTTTGGCCCAGGAGTGAATACCCGCTTTAGCGCAGAATGCACCGTTGACATGGTCGGGCTCACTCTTTCCGGTAATATTGATGATGCGCCCCCATTCTCTGGTGATCATCTGATCAATCAGTGCATCAGCCAGTTGTCGCGGGCGGTGAAAATTGAGCTTGAATGCTTCCTCCCAGCGCTCTTCGTCAACATGCAGATCTGCGAAAGGGCGTGAGCCACCGGCATTGTTAATCAGAATATCGATATGGCCAACGGCGCTCAGTGCAGCCTCTGCAAGGGTGACGGACGCGTTGTCTTCGTAAAGGTCGCAGGTGATACAAACCGGTTTGGGGCCGCCGGCTTTTTCGACTTCGTCTGCGAGTTCATTGAGCGCATCTATTCTGCGCGCAGCGATGACCGTTTGCACGCCCTCTGCTGCGAGTGCTGTTGCTATGCCGCGCCCAATGCCCGCGCTGGCGCCGGTAATCAAGGCCGTTTTGCCTGCTAGTTGAAGATCCACTCTCGTTCTCGTTTTAATGAAAACAGTGAAAGCTATAGAAAAGCAGTTTTTATTGCAAGGAGTGAGCGACGGCAGCAGCAATCGTTTGCCGATTGATGCCGTAGCGCGATGCGTGCTCTGACACAGGGGGTTGTGCCTTGCGGAACGCCGGGGCTTTGTGTGTTACAGCGCAGGGTCTGTGCAGATTTCCGGGTGGTCCGTATCGCTGCCGTTCATGGGTTTTTGTTCATGGGCTTCCAGTCATGGGCTTCCAGTAAGGGCAGCGAGGCGGCAGTAAAGGTTTGGCCGCCCGCCCGCAACGGTGCTTGTGTGTTAACCGACAGTTTTTGCGGATTCAATCTGTTCGGCAACATACTCGATCAGTTTTCCGCTATCGACATGGAAGTTGTTGTACACAACGTAGCCTTCAGGGTTAATCAGTATCAACCACGGTGTGCCGCCGGTGACATAGGCCTGCATCGTTACCGGCCGTTCGTGAGTTTCCGGGTCGCCTGGATCGTGCCCCATTACGTTTGGCAGGTCGTAGCGCAACTGTAGCTTGCGTACATCTTCAAGCGTATTGCTGGTGTGGCCCTCGAATACCGTTTGAATCGCCGCAATGGCGACTTTCGGGTGCCCGTAGAAGCGTTTTGAAAAAGCCTGCAATGTCGGGAAACCGCTGCTGTGGCAGCCTGGGCACCAATCCTGGAAGCATTTAAGGAACACCCATTTACCGCGTGATTCCATCACCGAGAAGTGCGCGGGTTTACCGTCACCGTCGATCCAGTAATCGAGCTCAATTTCCGGTGCCTTGAACCCTTCGATACCGCGCGATGTTTGTGCCTGTGCCGGATTTGCAAGGAATGTGGCTGCTGCACCTGCACCGAGGGCTGCAGTCTTCATGATCAGATCGCGACGACCGGGGCTGGCGGGGGAGTCCGTTAGCACACGGGTTTTGTGGTCGAGTTTGGGGCTGGCATTGGGTTTCATCGGTTAAAAATGTCTGGCAAGTCCAGCGCTGCAAGTGAGAACATAGTCTACGATTATCAGGTCAACGTCCGAGTGGCTGAGTTGATTGCAATGGCTGTGCGCCCCGTGGTCTGCCCCCGGCGTCTGCGCTCAGCGGTCTGCACTCAGCGGTCTGCACTCAGCGGTCTGCCCCCGGCGTCTCGCGTCAGTGCAGGTAATTGTATGTTTTTGATGTCAACCGATACGCCGGCTGACCGTTTAATGAGTGGCAGCGGCAGGTCGCGCCAGCATTTTTGCGCTCCGAAACATTATTCCAGCTTTCCGCAACAAGGTAGTTGTTATGCAAAAAACTAAATTTCATCTGTTGCTGGCGCTGCCAGCGTTTCTGGTTTCATCGGTATGGGCCAATGACCTTCCAATTGCCGATGTGCACGTGCACTACAGCCACGACTCGGTGGAGCTGACGCCCCCCGCGCGGGTTATCGAGTTGATGAGGCAGGCGAAGTTGAAATTCGCGCTGGTGTCGAGCTCGGATGACAAGGGCACTCAACTGTTACTGCAACAGGCGCCGGACTTGATCATCCCCGGACTGCGGCCGTATCGGCGCCGCGGTGAAACCGGTTCCTGGACAACTGATGCCGCCGCACTGAAATACGTTGAAGGTCTGCTGCAGCAAGGCCCGTATGCAACGATTGGCGAGTTTCATTTGTACGGCAAGGACGCGCAACTTGAGATACCGCAGCGCATCGTGCAACTGGCAGATGAGCACAACCTGATCCTGCACGCACATTCAGACGCCGAAGCGGTTGAGGGCTTGCTTGCCAGCAGTGACACGGTTCGTGTGATCTGGGCGCACGCGGGCTTTGATGACCCCGCTGAAATTGCAGTCATGCTGCGTAAGCACGACAGACTGTGGGCGGATCTTGCGTTTCGTTCAGAGGTAGGCAGTGGTGGCAGCCTGAGTGCCGAGTGGCTTACGCTGTTTGAAGAATTTCCCACTCGTCTGATGCTCGGTACTGACAGCTATACCCCGGAGCGTATCTTCTATATTCCAGAGCATGCACAAGGTGCGCGTGAGTGGTTGAAGTCACTGCCAGCTGAGCTTGCAGAACAGATAGCCTGGAAGAATGCCTACGATTTGATTAAACCCGTATGGGAGAAAAATCGACAGAGTGCGTCGACTGGCACAGATGCCACCTGTGTGGTCCGATCCCCTGACAATGAGCTGGAGTTGGGCGGATCAACAGTGAGGGCTATTGTAAGAACAGATCGTGCAATCTCGGTTGGCGAGGCATTTGCCGTTGATATTGAATTTTGTGGTGATGAACAGGTTGTGCTGCTTGACCTCGATGCAACGATGCCAACACACGGGCATGGCATGAACTACAAACCAGAGTTAGGTAACCGCGTCAGTACCGCTGACGGTAGCCGCTACCGCGCAGAGGGTGTGTTGTTTCATATGCCTGGTGAATGGCAATGGTCGGTAAAAATACAGCTGGCAGAGCAGCAGCAAACGCTAACCGCGTTGACTAATGTGCAGTAATTCTCTGCGCGCTGCTGTCGCTGCAGGTCGCGGCTTCATCTGCGGCAACGCTGGCGGGTTATGGCGAAGTGTACTCGGCTCGCTAGCGTTTTGTGTTGTTCCTGCGGCTCTCTGCTCGCCCCTTGCAAGTGCAAGTGCCAGTGCAAGTGACGCCATTGTTTTTTCAGCCGAAGAACGGGCGCGTATTACTTTGCACGGGCCGTGGCCGGTGCCGGTTCCGCCTGACCCGGGTAATGAATTTTCCGGATTACCGTGGGCTGAAGAGGCAGGCAGATTACTGTTTCACGACAATGGTCTGTCCGGTGATAACGCCGTATCGTGTGCCACGTGTCATCAGGCAACTAACGGCTATTCTGATGGCCGGTCCGTGGCGGTTGGTAACCAGCGTCACTTTCGCAATACACAAACTCTGCTTAATGTCGGGCTGCAACGATGGTTTGGCTGGGATGGCGGTACAGACAGTCTGTGGGCGGCAGCACTGCGACCCATGCTGTCGACTATTGAAATGGATAATACCGTTGAAGGCATCGCGGCGTATCTGCGACAAGCCACTCAACACCAAAGGACCTTGCTGCGTGACGTGAACGGACAATCTGTAGAGTTGTCAGACGATGCGATAACGGTAAAGGCAGCAAAACTGATAGCAGCCCATGTGCGCACACTTACCTCGGGCATCACACCATTTGATATATTTCGTGATGCTCTGGTGCTGGATAAATCGGTTGACGAACGTGCTTTTTCGGCAAGCGCCAGGCGTGGCTTAAAACTGTTTGTCGGCAAGGCCGCATGCCATGTGTGTCACTATGGCGCCAACTTTTCCAATGGGGAGTTTCATGATATTGGCCGGCCGTTTTTTATCGGCACAGGGGAGGTGGACCCCGGGCGTTATCGTGGAATTCAACGGCTGCGACTTGATCCGTATCGGTTGTCTGGCGCTTTTAATGGCACAAATAATAAAAACCAGATTCGTAAAACCACCAGCGTAAAATTGTCGCGGGCGGATTGGGGGCGCTGGCGTACCCCGACCTTGCGTAACCTTGTCGACACAGCGCCGTATATGCACGATGGCAGCATAGCAACACTGCGTGAAGTAGTTGATGCCTACGCGGACATTGATCCGGAGCGCCTTCACAGCGAAGGGGAATCGATCTTGAAGCCACTGGATCTGGATGAGCGCGAAAGGGAAGATCTGGTTGCCTTCCTGAAATCGTTGTCGCTAACTGATCGGCAGTAAGTGTTTGTGAGTGGCTGGTGTTTCGAAAAACGCAATCTGTCTGACACGGTGCGCCGCAGTGAAGGCAGGTAGCGACATAACAGAACCACTGTATTCGTTTCAAAACCCCGAAGTGCCATTGCGGCACCTCGGGAATACTCCAAACTTTCTTTTTATGCTTTAGCTTTTCAATGGTATTTGCTATTCAGGCGCAGTTGTAACTCAACTGCATACTACTGGACCCGCGTCACCACAATTCTGGCTGTCGGGTTAAGAAAGCGGTGGCGGTCCTGCAGGTCAGATGTTGCAAGTCCAAACTCACTGCTCTCATTGGTGACAACGCTTTGATGAAAGCGCACCAGATCTACCAGGTCATCGCGTTCTGCATTAAAGCCTTCACCGCCAAAGTCCGGCCCTGGCATGGTCGAGCGTGTTTCGGTGTTGGCCTCTGTGCCTGAATCCCAGGTTGGGCCATTCATCGTGCGCGAGTCACCGATAGCCATGCCGCTAATGTTTGCTGCATTGGCACCAGTAAATGCATCATTGGTATGAACCAGCATGCTGATAACGCTTAAGTGAAGATTGTTGAGCTGATCAGATGGCACTGAAAGACTTACCGCCGAACTGATGCTGCGTGGCGGCACCGGGCCATCTGTTGAGCCAGATGCAATATACTCGGCTGCTGCCCGAGCTTCACTTAGCACCTCCGAGTTATCTCCCCCCTCGGCGAGTAATTCAAGCGCTGTGCTGGAAGTCTCTCCGTCAATAAAGCTGTGAAAGCCTGCGTTGTGCAGCATGATTGCAACGGGGGAGAGCGGTTGTGCGTTTGTCAGATTCGTTACCGAAACTTCAAAGCGCGCGTCCTGCTCTGGTGTGGGCAGTGGTGTGATAACAACATTGCCGTCGTTGTCACTTCCACAGGCGGCAAGTATAGAAGTGGCGACAATCAATGCCCCGAATTTTAGTGTTTGCTTCATGATAATCTCCGATTAGTTGACGGTGATTGTCATGCGGGCAACGGGGTTCAGCCAACGATGAACAGTGGCGTCGAGGTCACTTCGGCCACCGTTTGGATTGGTATCACCCAGCACATTGCGGTGAATATGCACGTTGCCTTCGGCGCCGGTGTCTTCAAGTATGCCGCCTGTTGATTCAATCGCAACACCGGTACCGCCGCTGCCGAGGTTAGCCTGTGTAGGAGCGGGCGCGGCCATTCCCGGTACACCCACTCCACCTAAAGCGCCACCGTCAGGCCCTGTCAGGTTGCTCGTTGCGCTGTTAATTTCATCATTGGCTTCGGTGCCTGAATCATAGGCGTTGAGTGTTACCGTGTAGGTGCCCGGTGTTGTTGGAATTGCCCAGCGATCCAGACCTGCGAATGCGTCATTGGTGGGTATCAGCATTGTTACCAGAGACAGGTACGGATGATCATTGGTTTCGAATGTGTAGTCTGCGCTGGTAGAGGCTGCGGCTAGTGGCCCGCCGAACGTCTGGTTTCTCTGATCATTGGCAAAGTCTGTATCAAGTGCTGCAGACAGAATGCTGGTATCACCGCCTTCCGCAACAGCGGTTAACCCCTCTGAGGCCGGCGTGCCTGGTTCAAACAGATCGACAGCGCCGGTATGTGCGACTAATAAGCGTGGTGTAAACAACATGCCTTGCGTCAGGTTCGTTATGCTAACGGTAATTTCGGCAGACTGTGCGGCACCAGTCATTAGTAAAGTCAGCGCAACTGCCTGTGGGATTAGTCCTTTTTTCATAGCGATTCTCTTTTTCAAATTACTGTTGGTTAGTCGGTTAGTCGTGCGTTGGTTTGTGAGTGAAGCACGCGTTTTTACAGTGGTCTCTTGATTAGCCGCCTGGCAATCGTTGCTTTGCGGTGGTGTGTTACAGCTGCTTAGTTGACCGGGGTATGTGTTGGAAAGTTGCGAGCGGAGTTCGAGCTGTCAGGCGCTGTCGCAGAGGATTCTCGGGTTGCGGTGAACGTGCTGTTAGAAGTTTGTTATTGACTGCACGGCAGCTACTGGGTTGCGCATGTAACTAACAGCTCAGGCAGCCCTTGCCTGTTAGAGAACCGTTAAACTTTAGTGACCAGAGTTTTATCTAAGTTGATGGCGAAAATGTGTGGTGGCGAGCCATTTGTGCTGATTGTGTGTTGCACACGATACAGCGGAACGGCGTATTTGGTTCCGATAGGGGAGGGGGTGTAAATTGGCATGGCGCCAGATACAGACACGTCTGTACGATATTGTGGAAAGGGCATCCGCGGGCCAGTCATCCCGATCAGGTGATTTACTCTCCGAAAGCCCCGGAATGCTGTTTACCATCGCCCGCTATGGTCTCCCACGAGGCCTTGGAGCTCACAAACAGGTGGTGCGATACTTTCAAGTTTTCTGTGCCGCTACACAGCAAAGACACAGGAACGTAAAGATTATCATCATCGTTTTTCCCTGGGACGGCCGAGCCGCATATGGAGCAAAAGCTGGTTTGCCAATCATGATTTGGTTTACACCATGTTTTGACAAACTTACTGCCGCCCAGCCAGACAAAATTATCATTACTTACAATTGTTACCGCAATCCCGGTTCCCCCGGTACTACGCCGACATATAGAGCAATGGCAAATGAACACATCCTCGACTGACGTGTTCAATTCGAAACAAACAGTGCCACAATTACACTCACCCTTAATCGTCATGTTTCCGATGTCCTTTGGCTAA
>CALGNZ010000180.1 GCA_937957915.1 uncultured Granulosicoccaceae bacterium
TCTGTAGTGGCACAATAATATTGGTAAGCAGTTCTGACTCTTCGGTTTCAGCCGGATCGTTCAGGTACATTTCATACGGTGGTAAGTCTGCAGGCTCTTTGCCTGACTTGGGCAGCCAGTCGCCGTACAGATAATCGTAAGGAACTTTTATCGCTGTATATGGCCCCTTGTAGTTCAATACCGCGCAAGGACCGGCCGGGAGCAATATTTCTTCCATCGTTTGCGGCACCGGATCCTGATCGGTTATCACCAGGCCGGCATGTGCACGCAGGTCCTCTGCGTTAACAACATTCGGGTCGCTATAGTGCACGCCAACCATACCGGCCGTGCGTGACCACAGGTTCTCTTGTGATGCGGTTTGTGCGAGCTGTTCAAAACACTTGCCGATTCCCTCGTATGAGCCTTTGTGTAGAATTGCTGCCAGTCTTTTCTCTGGCATGGTTTCAGTTTCAACGTTGAACATGGTGAAGTTTCCTTGTGATTTCTGTTTACGGGGTATGCCGTAATTGCCGTTTTTGCGGAACGTGGCAGGCGGAACTCCAAAGGTCTCGCTAAAGGCGCGTGTAAAGCTCTGAATATTCGGGTAGCCCACAGCGATGGCAACTTCAGCCACTGTTTTATCGCTGCTGAGCAACCACGATGAAGCCCGGTACAATCGTATGCGGCGAACTGCCTGTGCACAGGTTTCACCTGTCATCGCCTGAAATACCCGGTGCCAGTGAAATCGCGACATCAGCGCTACATCAGCTAATGCGTCCAGCGACAAATCACCCGCAGGGTTTTCGTGGATGTATTGCAGTACTCGTAGTACCCGTTTTTCGTAACTTTTAGACAATGGTGTTCTTCCTGATGTTCCGAGTGCATGATTTCACAGGTCGAATTCACAAATCTTGCTGACTTGATCTTCGCTAGTTGTCGTGTTTGTTGATCCGGCTTCAGGTTGGGGTGAATGTAGTAATACTGCGTTATTCATGCGAGTTACGCCAGTGCGTAGTAAGCCAAAGGGTTTCATGGTGCGGCTCGCAGCGTTCGTCACACGCAGCGGCGTATCGTGCGAATACGTATGAGAGGTAGGGTGTGGTGGACGCGAACCGCACCGGTACACGTGTTATACCAATGCATATCGTGGTGCGGTTCGGGCTACTCGTTACATCTTACCTGGCAAGTACGGTAACGGTGTGCCCGGCTTGCCAGAGTTTCTGTTCGTCGGTGTAATACGGATATACTCGACTGGCGGGGGCGATGTAAGTGCCGGGGATCTCTGCTGTCAGGCTGACAGGTATTACTCTGGTTTCATCTGCTTTTAATGCGCGCCAGTATAGTATCAGCTCAGAGTTACGTACTTCATAGGCGCTTATCGCATCGCTGCCAACCAGTTCTTTTAGTTGGTCGTGGCGCAGTTCAAGACCGGCGGGTATTCCAATGATGGCGATTGGTGTAGGCACGTTGTTTGTTCCCGCAGTAACGGTTGCAGTGAGCTCTACAGGCTCTCCCTCTGGTACATCACTGTGGCTGAGTGCTGTTGTTAGCATAACCGGTGTGGTTGCAGCGGTTGCCGGTAGTGGTGTGTTGTAGGTTATCTCAAGTGCGAAAGGCATTTTGCTTCCGTCGTCCATCCGGAGTTCGATGCTATGCTGGCCAGCAGCTAACACATTAGAGAAGTCGGGCAGGTCGATAGCACCTTTGGATTCGGTGTTAAATGCAACGGGCTTGCCGAAAGCGTTGCCGTTGATATAGAGCTGCACAGAACCGGGTTGCTTTGGTACTGCTCGCGCCGCGTCGTAGGCGTTGATTGCCTTTAATGCCAATACCGTTGATTGTGTTGATCCGAATCGGCCTGACTTGCTGCGTTCAAACAGCCACTTAATCGACTGCTCGACCTGGGCTGCCCACTGTTCGTCGTTTCGAAGCCATGCCAGTAGTGCCAGGCTAGTAGTTTCAATGGTGAGTGCGTCGCCACCTGATCCGGTTATCGAAGTAACTGACCCCTCAACTGCACCAGAGTCACCGGCAGCGTCTGCCAGCTTCTCCAGTAACAAATCAGCGCTGGCAACGTCACCTGCGAGGTAGAGTATGTTAGCTGCCAGTGCATTGATATAACTGTCGTCTCCGCTAAACGCACTCGCTTTAACCTGTTCGATCTCTTTTGCAAGTGATTGCGGGTTTTGCCCACTTTCCAGAATTGACCACACTATATAGGCATCAGTGGTCGGTGCCGGCGCTCTGCCAAAACTGTCGAGTGCGCGCTCATTGCGTTTGAAACCGCCATTGCCGTCACGTCTGTCGAGCAGCCACTGTCGTGTGCGGTCGATCATGTTGGCATCTACCTGCATCACTTTCGCCATGTCAGTGAATTCCATCAGGCCGTACGCAGTTAGTGCTTCATGGGCAGGGTTGGCGCCAAACCACTCGTAGCCGTTGTCCTGTGATTCAAAGCTAATCAGTTTACTGTATCCGGCTTTTAGCAGCGTTTGCGCTGTGGCTATTTTAGCGGGGTCTATTCCGGTGTGACTATCAAAGTATTGTTGTGCCATGACTAACGGGTAGTTGGTAGAGCTGGTTTGCTCAAAGCAACCGTGTGGCTGGCGAAGCAGGGCGCTTAGTGCTTCTTCCATACTGGCCAGAGGTGACGGATACACCTTGGCGCTTGCCACCATACTGCCAGCGGTGACATCCGCGGGGATAGTGACAGTAGTATTAAACGAAGTTGTGGACGAAAGCAATCCACCTTCACTAACACTGACCGGAAAGCCCGCCGGTTGAACCGTTAGCGTGCGAGTTACGGTGTCACTATAGTTACCAGCCTGGGCACTGATGGTTATTGGAAATGTACCCGCAACCGATGTTTTGATGGTAACAGTGCTGCGCAGTCGCTGACCTGGAGACAGGGTAACTGCTTTGGTGGCAGTGCTGCCAATGCCTTCGCCAGTAACGCGAAGGCTGGCGTTGGCAATCGACTGATTTGTCGTATTGACCATGGTAACGGGTAGCTCAATGACATCTGCGGCTACTGCGTGCTGAGGCATTTTTGCCGTAATGTAAAAGGGCTCGAGTGATGCAATAACGGTATCGCCTGAGCCAAGTGCGCCATTGCGACCGAATGCGTCAGCCAGTACTCGAAAGGTTGTAACACTGTCAGAGAGTGAAAATTTTACCGTGGCGCGACCATCGCGTGCACCGGTTTTTATGCCGCTGTTCCAATACAGTGTTTCGGTAAAATCTATACGGTCGTTGGGTTTGCGATTGGCGCGCGCCTGAAAGGCGAACTCCCGTATGTAGCCAATATTACCTGGCCTCGCCATACGTGCATCCATATCCGCGGCAAGGTTAAGATCTTCGCGACCAGGCGCGCGCAATTTGTTGGCTACATTTTCCTGGGCGATGTTGGCCTCTTTCAGTAACTCCTCTGCTTTGAATTCGGGTTCTGGTGGCGGCGCCTGCGGTGCCGCCGCTTGCACGGCATCAGCTACAGGTACCTGCGCTTCGGCTAGCACGCCTTCGTCCATGGCTTCCGCTTCAACTGCCATCATCTGTATATTCATTTTCGTACCCCTGACTGCTGCAGCCTGCCGCGCAAGACGGAAAACAGGTTGTCTGGGGCTGGCCTGTGCCATCACTCTTGCGCTTTGGGCCGGGAACTGCTGTTTTACATTGTGGTAGTCAACCAGTACAAAGCGTCTCCAGCCCTGTGTGCCCAACAGTAAATCAATTGCGGAATCTGCCACGGGATTGTCCTGATCCAGATAGATGTGCGCATCTGCCAAATCCAGTACTTCATTTTCAAGGTATACCATCACTGGCAGCTGTGGTGCCTGCTCTCGCTTTTCAATCAATTCAAGTACGGTGTCATCGGTTACCGTCAAACCGACTACCGCTTCTATCGGGTTGCCACTGTCGTCCGTGGTAAGTACGTCAACGCTAACTTCTGCCCCGGGTACAAATGGTCCGTTTGACAATTGCAGCTCAACGTTTAAGCCGAAGCGCGGATGTCGATATATCAGTCTTTCTGCAAGCGGATGACCTTGCTCATCCCACGCAGTAGCGATCAGAACACCTTCGGCATCTTTCGCATCAAGTTGTATTGTAGCGCTGTCGATGTTTTGGCTGTCCAATAGTACCTCGCGTTTATGCAGTGTGAGGCGAGCGGGTGTTCTTGCAGAGTTAGACGCAACGGTAAACTCGATCTTGTCGGTGTAGGTATACGATGTCTGCGCGCTGGTGATGACCGAGCCTGTGTTTTTTACTGATGGCAATTCTGCAGGTGAGCTGATACCCGACGGTGAAGTGAACATCGCCGCGTAACGTTTGCCCTGTTCTGGTGTGAAAGAAAAGAGGCCGCGCCCTTCATGTGTTGATTTAAACTCGGCAATTGAGGCTGCGCTGGTCGCTTCGCCTGCAACGCTGCCGGCACCTGGCAGTTCAATGATGTGGCCTTCAACGTCGGCTGGTTTTCTGTTTGTAAGCAGCGCCTGGAAATAAACCCGGCTTTGCAGCCCGGCCACCAGCTCTCCGCTCTCCGGATAAAATTCGATATCGATTTTGTTCAGTAAAATAGGTAACGATTTACTGGCTGTCTCAACGATACCGCCATCTTCAATAACGAAAGACAAACTGCCTTCGCCTGCGTCGATTTGCTCTGGCAGGTTGAATACGGTGTCGATTACCCCGTTACCTGATACCTGCTGTGCAGGCCCTCTATAGATTTCTCTGCCATCAATTCTTGCGATGGCGGTAACACCGGCGCCCCGGGGTACACCGCCTTCGGCGCGCTCCATTGAAACACTGGCTCGAACCTGATCACCCGGGCCATAGCCGTCACGGGTGAATTGAATTTGTGACTTTATGCGCAGCGCTCGATAAGCGCGTATATCAAAAGCACGCTCCGCCTCAGGTATGCCCAGTGTCGGGCTGCTGATTTTGGCGGTGTATTGGCCGCCGGTTATGTCGTCCGGTACGGTCCACTGATAACCGATGGCACTCTCGGTGTCATATGAACTGCCTTCATGGACGACATCACCCTTTGGGCCGCTTATTTTTACGGTGATAGTGTGGCGACCGGTTGGCAGTGGCGTATTGTTACCTGCATGCAGAAGCACAGTGCGCAAATAGACGTTCTCGCCCGTGCGGTAGATCGGCTTGTCTGTGCTGACATAGGCAAGATAGCGTTCACTTCCGCCCAGTTCGTCTGATGTGACCGGGGCATTGGCAGCGCCGGCAAAGGCGGCGTACAGCAATACCAGTAGCATGGAAGCCCACAGGGTAGGGGCCAGTTGTGTTCTTGTTCTCATTGTGTGAGCCTGCATGTGTAAAAAATGGTCTGGCACAGGATTGTATGACGAGCCTGTGCCAATACTACTTAATCGCACGAGAGCCGGAAAAGGGGTTAAAACTAAAAAAGATAGCCAAATACTGCGTGGTTCGCTCGTGCGTTTATCCGCAGAGAAGGCGTGGCGCCAGGTCCGCTGTCAGTTGCGATTTGAGTGTGGCGGTTTTTCCAGTTGTGTATCACGGCTGATGCGGAACCTTCGTTGAGCAGGTTCCCGGTGGAAAATCAATTTCCGCAGAGCGTCAGCCGCAAGCCGCTGCCGCCATTATTGGCAAATGCTGCGAAAAAACCTTGTCGACAAAAGGGGATGTCATTGCGCGCAGCAGTGCACTGTAGTCAAGCTGAAACGTGACCTCACTTCCAATTGCAAGGCGTTGTGGGCTGCTTACGATAAGGTGATCACTGCTTGCATCAAGGATCTCGATACCCGATGGTGCAGTCAAACCAAGGTGGTCGATATCCTGCCGGCCTACAGCGAGTATCGACTGCACAATATTGCCCTTGTTGGTTTTGACCGGTTGCTCGCCAAATGCTGATTGCGCCAGTGTGCCCGTAGGCTGCGATGGTTTGAGCTTTGACTCGATCACTTCGGCAACCAACGTTATCGCATTTGTATGCAAGCCGGGTACAGGCTTCCTGTGGAGTGGTTCGCAGCCAAGTAATATTGATTCACCAAGGCGCAGATCATTGATTCGGCCCGGCTTTGTATTGCCAAACGCCCATAGCAAGTTTGCTGAATTACCGCCAGACACGGTAGCCAGCTTATGGTCAAATGTCGCTTCGAGTGTGTTGGCCAATAGCGACAGCTCCGCCATGTTTTTTGCCTCTGGAACAACACCGCTGCGACACGCGAGGTTGGCGCCGATACCGGTTACTTTTATATTCGGCAGCTGCAACACTTTCCGCATAGTGCTTTCGACGTCTATCGGCATGATGCCTTCACGCAGGTCGCCAAGCTCCACCATCAATACGATGCCGTGAGTGCGGCCAGTGTTTTTCGCCACCGCTGAAAGCCTGTTAATGACCTCGAGTTCGCTGTTGAAACTGATATCCGCGTAGCGAACTACCTGATCTACCTGACTTATCATCGGCGATCGAATAAGTGTCATCAGGGCCGACATGCCGGACCCTCTCATTGCCTGGATGTTCTCAATCCGCGAGTCACCCAGGCCCTGCACTCCGGCCTGTAGCAGGGTCTGTGCAATTTCGACTGAGCCGAGGTTTGCCTTGGTTACACCGGTAACAGTGATGCCACGCTTACCAAGCGTGTCTACCAGAGCGCGGGTGTTGTGGTGAATTTTACCGAGGTCTATATCCAGCCGCGGCGCGGTCAATGTGCCCTGGCCGTTCTCTCGCTACGCAGGTCAGGGAATGCAGCAAGAGTCATTTCGACCAGGCAATCTGTCGAGCGGGTTAATGCATCGGTCACCGGAATTCCCAGTTCGCGCTCATAACGGCTGATAGCCACGTCTACGTCGGCTTCGGTCATATGTTCATGGTTGATGGTTAAGCCAATAACGCGTGTATCTGCGAAGGTTTGAATGAGATTGATTTCCACAGCAGGATCAGGCATCGCCATCTGCTCGAAGTCACAGCGATGAAGCCGCCCCGGTGCATGCTGCAAAATTACACCATCAGGTCGGCTGCCACGCAGAATAAAAGATGATGTTGAATACGCCGGATGACTTAGCGCACCCTGTCCTTCGATAATAATCACGTCGGGGTCTTCGCACTCGAATGCCTCAACTACCTTTGCTTCGAGTTCGCCGGCGCAGAACTGTGAAGGTACGGCGTCCAGTGCAATACCGTAACGTGCGCCCTGCATTAACCCTGTTTGCCCGGTACCAATCATCACAGCCTTTAGGCCATATTCGTTTAGTGCCCGGGTAAGAACTGTGGCTGTAGTGCGCTTGCCAATCGCACAATCGGTGCCGAGTACTGCAATTCGTGGGCAGGTGACTTTATCTATGCGACCACTGTACGTCTGCATGTCGAGCTTGGCCCGCGGCTTTCGTACATCAAGCAGTGTTACATTCATCGCTTTGCTTGCAGCAATGAACTCAGGATCATCGCTTAAAAATTCATGCAGTCCGTTGACCACATTCATACCTTGTGAAATCGCATCCAGTAACAGGACTCTTTCGTCTGATGTTAGCTGACCACTTGCCGGGGCCATGCCGTAGATGAAGTAATCAGGAACTGAACCGACGTGAGTTATTGCTTCAGCCAGGCTGCTGTGTATCGGGATAGAATTTGCCTTGTCGCCAAGCACCAGTCCGGAATCCTGCCCGGTTTTTTCACTGTCGATAACGGACAGTATTTTGTATTTTTCGGAGTGGCGTACTAATCCGTTGGCGGTTTTTCCATCGATAGCACCGAAGTTTGCTTCGCAATAGACGATAGCGGTTGCGGCACGTTTGCTTCGATTTCGTGAACGTGCCGTCGTCGACGGCACCACTTTGTTGGGGCGAATATTAGCGTACGTTGAGCCTCGCACAGATTGAGCGATTGATGACATTGGTGAATCCTCGAGTGAAACTCAGAGGAGGCGACGGGATCGTGCCGGCCAGTATTAGCCGAATGTCAACGAGTAGTCCCCCTAAGCAGGGTTATACAACCACAGTAGCATGTTATGACAATCGCAGAACTAAAGAATGTCATATATTGCTTTGTGCCTGAGTGGTATTAGTGGTGCTTTAGTCACTGTAATCAAAGTGTTGCAAGCTTAGTGATTGTATTTTTCTGCTCTGCTTTGTTGCACTGTTTTATAGATATTTTCCGGTGTTTTTGCAGAAAGTGTTGTGTAAATACTTCCGATTTACACGCATTATTAACTTTGAATTTTACTTTGAACCAACGGTACATGAGGTTAAACGCTGGTTTGGGTTCGCATGGCTTCTGCTCAATAGGGTAGGCGTTTATTGCATTGGTGCGTTTTAATTCGGCACTCACTTCAGTAGATTGTGAGGGTTGGTTTCATGATGATTTAACCTCGTGTTGCAATTCGATCAGACAAAAAAATGATTTGCCGACGTTTTAGCTCAATTGTGAATAGTTGGTCTGCTTTTACTATATCTCGCAGATCTGGTCTGTTTTACTGTCTCAAAGTCATATTGCCAAGTCTGGGTTTGGAATAATCAGATCAATTCGTTGTGTCCCTGGCACAGCTACCGCCAGTAGCAGAAAAGTATCTGGTTACTCTTTGTTATCGGCAGACACGATGGCGCAGGCGAAGAAGCTGCTGAAAGGTCACCCGCACCTGGTTTGGGCACGCGGCTGTGAGATAGAGGTCCACGAGGTAAAACCAATGTAGGTTAGTGTTTACAGTAAAACGTTAGGTACTTATTTTGAGCGTTACTCTGGTGTACACGAGGAAGTGAATGCTTCTCACGCTGCACCAGAGGGCCCTGGCTGTGGAATTTCAACTGCGTCAGGTTTTAACTACGTCAGTTTTGATCACCATGCGTGTCTGACCTGTCTTCAGGTGCGAGTAAGCCGAGTCTGTCTTCCGGTATATCAAGAAAGGATCGGCGGTGCTCGGCATCTGCGTCGGCGCGGTGAATTCCAATGTCCTGCAGTTCTGCGTCAGTGAGTTTTGCGAGAATTTCTCTTTCCCTTTTTATCTCGCTGCACAGATTATAGTGATTGATTGTCTGCCGAATATAGTCGACAAACAGCCAATGCCAGATGCCGTGTCCGCGTTTGGAAACAACCGGTGATTCAATGCAGTTTTTTGAGAACATGGCTGATAGCCTCTAATCCTTGAGTTAATTCGGGTAGTGGCAGCAGCCCGAAGCCGAGTCGAAAAACTTCCGGTTCGTCACCGAACCAGTTGCCCGGTGCCACTCGTACTGACTGTTGCTGAAGCTCGCTGTAAAATCGGCTCAGCAACTGTGAATCAGACAGTGCGAAATCAAGACGTACGCAGCATAGAGCGCCGGCATCCGGTGGTATCCATGAAATCTGATCGGCATGTTTGAGCACCCATTCCGATACCAGCTGTCGTCCTTCAAGCAAATGCGTGCGTCGGTTCGCAAACAGAGTTTCACTGTGTTGCAGCACGCGTGAAGCAACCGCTTCGTCAAGGCCTGAGCAGCAAATGATGGTTTGAAATTTTCCATTGATGAGCTGCTTTCGCATTTGTTCGTGGCGGGTAATTGCCCAGCCGAGCCGTAGCCCGGGTGTGCCATGACATTTGGATAGCGACGCACAGGAAATAATTCTCTGGTCGAGACAGGCCGGGCTTGTGAGTTGCGTGTTATGGCCGTAACTCGCTTGTCGATAGGTTTCGTCTAATAGTAAAAATGCCTTTGGACTATGTTGTTTCATGGCATTAAGAATTTTTTGAATATCGTCCTGATCAATCGCAACCCCTGACGGGTTTTGCGGTGTAGCGAGGCAAACTAAAGATGTTTCGGGTTTTAGGCGTGACACCAGGTAGTCGATATCAATGCGATATTTGTTATTGAAGCGGCAGGGCAGATACTCAAGATCTGCACTGTTGAACGCAAGCGCACTCTGCGTCAATGGAAAAGACGGTTGTTGTATCAGCACATGATCGTCCTTATTGCACAGTATGGCGCCGCAAAGAAAAATGGCATGCATGCCGCCAATGGTTGTGACAACGTCATCGGCTTGTACATCGTGCTGTTGTGCAATAAGGCTTCGTAATTCTTCACTGCCTTGCGCTGATCGGTACTCAAGCGACAGCCTGGCCAATTCTGCAAACTCGGTATCGTTGAACACATCAGACATTTTCAGGTCTGGTCCGACACTTTCTGCCAGATCATATTGAACCTTCTCCGAGGTCAACGTCATCATGCTGTTTTCGGGAAAACGATCGAGTTTGGGGCTTGTCATCACTAAACCTGCAGGCGAGTCCGTATTTCAGTAAAAGATAGTGGCTAGTCAGTGTTGATAACAGATTCAGTTTGTGGAAAATGTAACCATAACAGTTTTGGAAATTGAAACTGTTATGGTCGATTTACCAGTACAGTTCTCAGCCACGGAAGCAACGCATGGACAAACCCGAACATTCATCAGAGAGCGAGTTTCGCTATGAGTCGGTAGTTAAATTCATCGATGAGCTAATTGACTCCGGTGCGCTGAGTGCGGGGCAAAAGGTGCCTTCGCTGCGCAAGGTCAGCAAGGCGCGCGGGGTATCTATCTCAACCGCATTGCATGCCTACCGCATGCTTGAAAGCCAGGGCGTACTCGAGGCACAGCCGCAATCCGGTTTTTATGTCAGTGCCAAAAGTGCGGTGCAGGTTGAAAAGCCCTCTGTGATGTCACGGTCAACGCGGGTACGCAAGGTCAGCACCGGTGCTCAGGTTGCCAATATGTTTGAACTGGCCGGAGATACGTCGATGGCCCCGCTGGGCTGTGCTATTCCAGGTCCGGATCTGCTGGCGACCAGTCAGTTGGATAAATTTCTTGTGCGCATGACAAGAACACAGGGAAAGAACGCGAATACTTATTCACCGCCACGCGGGGAGCAGGTGCTGCGTGCGGCCATCGCCAGACGATCAATAAACTGGGGGCATGCTGTATCTGCCGACGATATTCTTATTACCTGTGGTTGCACTGAAGCACTGCACCTAGCGCTAAAGGCAATCACCAAACCGGGTGATACTATCGCCGTTGAGTCGCCGGGATATTTCGGGTTTTTCCCGGTGTTACAGGCGCTGCATTTAACGGTGACTGAAATCCCCGCAGACTCTGTTGAGGGTGTCTCCGTTTCAGCGCTTGAAGTGGCGATTGAAAAAAACAATATAAAAGCCTGCTTATTCTCATCAGCCTTTAACAATCCGCTGGGTTGTCTCACCAGCGAAGACAAAAAAATGCAGGTACTTTCCTTGTTGAACAAGCACCGTATTCCACTGATAGAGGATGATGTTTACGGCGATATATTCTTTGGCAGGGAACGACCGCGTCCCTACAGTGCAATGGAGAATGCAAAGAATGTTATCTACTGTTCTTCGTTTTCAAAAACAGTTGCCCCCGGGTACCGCATTGGCTGGGTGGCGACGACTGGTAATATGGAGAAACTGGTGGCAGAAAAGTACGCCACCACGTTGTGCGGCCCAACACTGACACAGGTGGCGATGGGTGAATATCTGAATGCGGGGGCTTACGATAATCACTTGCGTGGATTGCGTAAATCGTTTGCTGCCAACATTGCGATTGTGTCTAAAACCATTGCAGAGACGTTTCCCGCCGGAACACGTATCAGTCGACCAGAGGGCGGGTTCGTACTGTGGGTTGAACTCCCCGATAATATCAATGCACGTGCCGTGTTTGATCTGGCGCTCAAGGACAATATTTGTTTCGCGCCTGGTGACTTGTTTACCACCAGTGGGAACTATCAGAGCTGTATGCGCATCAGCTGCGGATACTCGTGGAATTCCAGTATTGAACGAGCAATATGGAAGCTCGGGGCATTGGTTTTGAGTATGATGGCGCAGGAATAGTCGGGCTAACACATACGGGGTATTACGTTGAATATTGGATTGATTGGAGACTACCAGGAGTCGGTTACTGCTCACCAGGCTATACCGTTAGCACTGGAGCTGTCCGCTAAAGAGCTGCGAGTGCCGATTAACTTTAATTGGTTGCACTCTGAAGCGTTAGATGTCGATCTGCTGGATGATTACGCAGCGCTATGGTGTGTGCCGGCCAGCCCGTACGAAAACACAGACAATGTGCTTTCTGCAATTCAATTTGCACGAACGAACAATGTTCCGTTCCTCGGGACCTGTGGTGGCTATCAACACGCCGCCCTTGAATTCGCACGGAATGTATTGGGCTATAGTGATGCAAAGAATGCCGAGATCAATCCGCATGCTTCAATGCCGTTGATATCAGGATTGTCGTGCAAGTTGTACGATGAAGAGGCAGGCATTCGTTTGGTCAAGGGTTCAAAGATTTCAAACATTTATGGAAAGGAAAATATTTCAGAGGAGTATTTTTGTGGTTTTGGTGTTAACCGGGAGTATTTGCCAATTTTTGCAGCGAGTGACATGACGTTCTCAGGCTTCGATGCTGATGGTGACCCAAGGGCATTGGAGATACCGAATAATACCTTTTTTATAGGTACAGCTTTTCAACCTGAGCGTTCGGCACTTAAGGGGTTGGTTCATCCTTTGATTGTTGCATTTGTCGCTTCTGGTGTTATGTGAGAGTTGGCACTTGATCGATTAGTCGGTAGCGTGGTCTGTTTGTGTTGCTGGTTGTTGAGAGATGGATGGAGTTTAGAGGAAGGTTGGTGCGTGTGTGTGAGCTGCATTGTATGAGGGCTTGCTTACGCTGCGGGTTTCCAGGTGCGGGATTTTATATGGACGGGAAATCCGACGCGTTAGCGAGAGCTACCTCACAAGTAGGCGTTGCTAACGCGGCGGGTTCTCTGTGCGTTGGCTGACGGTTGTTGCTTTTATGGCAGTTGCGTTGGGTGCTTAGCTGGGGTGAGGCAGGGGAGTGTTTGGTCTCCCTTGCAGGTCACCGACAGGTTTATTTTTTTCCGCCTTGTCCTCCGTCACCGCCACCCTGTCCGCCTTCGCCGCCACCTTGTCCGCCTTCGCCGCCACCAGGTCCGCTGTTGCCCTGACCGTTTCCATTGTCGCCTTTGCCGCCTTGACTGGAGCCGCGAGAATTGCCGTCGTTGTTAGAGCGCGATGATTGTCCATCGTTGTTTGACTGGTTGTTTTGCCGACTGTCATCCCTGGTACTTTTCTTACTGGAAGATTTGTTTTGGTTCTGCCTTGTTTCTTTTTGAAACTTTTCCTGTAACTGTTTTTTTTGATGATCGGGTAATGCCTGATACTGACGGTAGCGGTCTTTCAGTGCATCCTGACGTTCAGCGGGCAGTTGATGGAAGCGTTGAAACTGTTGTCGAATGTTGTCTCTGTGTTCGGAAGGCAGGCTTTGCCATTTGTCGTAGCGTTTTTGCGCTTGCTGCAGTTCTGTGTCGGTCATCGACAGCCAGCGATCTGCACCCTTAACCAATGCAGATTGTCGTGCCAGTGACATGGTGTCCCATAGGTATTCAGCATCAGACAATACTTTTTGTTGTTGATCGGTTAAGTCTTGCCAGGCAAGTCCTTCTTCGCCATAACCCACTTGTGTGAACATCAGGAGGAAAAGAAACAACAGCAGGTTTCTGATCTGATGACCGCTGACAGGAGCTCTGGTCGACTGGCGCACGCACTGGCTGCCGATGGCAATACAAGCCAAAGGCTGATCCGTTCGCAACGCGTTGCGAGAGTTAACAGGTAAATGCTTCATGATTTATCCATTGACTTGCCGCTCGACTCTGGTTGATCTGATTCCTCACGGTTGTCGGAAGTATCAGGGTTGTTGTCTTTCACGTTGTCGATATCTATCCCAATTTCTGCCAGTTCCTGTGATAACCCGAGATACTCAAGAAACACAAGGCTTGGCGGTGGCTCTTCAGCGGTAGCGCCAATTGGCAGCAACGATAGCAGCAGGATTTTTAGCACGGTAAAGCGCCGCAGATGCAAAGTGCCTGATGCGAAAACTCCGAACCCGGCTGGTCGGGTTTATTGGTTGCTGGCGTGTTTTTCATCCGCTGATCAAATCCTGTGAGTCTATCCACTCGATAAAATCGAGTGAATCAAAAAATTCGAGATCTTCGGTGCTGGACAATATCGGCAGATCGATAGACTGCTCGAATTGCATATTATTCTGCGCTGTTGCAGGTATTGATGAATCTGTGTTCCATGCAAAGCCTGGCTGAAAAATACGAACTGCCAGATAACATAAGGCAATACCGGCCACAGCGGTCAATGCGAAGTTTAATCGGTGTCGGAGTGGGTTGACGGGGGACTCCGCAATCGCTCTTGCTCGGGCAGCAGTTAGCTTCGACTCTACAACGAAGTCTACCGAATCCTCAGACTGACGCAGTTGATCGGCTAGATGATCTATCCAGGCATCGCCCGTGTTTGTCGCGGTGATTGACGCAGTATTTGACGCTGTATCTTCAGGTTTATTCATTTCAAGCCCAACTCCGCTTTCAGGTCTGCGAGCGTGCCGGACATTGTCGACAGGGCTCTGGACAGATGTGTTTTCACTGATCCTTCAGAGCAATTCATGGCCTTGGCAGTTTCCTTTACGCTCATGCCTTCCCACAGCCTTAACATGAAGGCTTGTTGTTGCCTTGGTGGTAATTGTGAGAGGGCCTGTTCAATTTGTTCGAGAGACTCGCTGTTGCTCAGCGTGTGTTGTGGAGCCGGGCTCGGGTCTGGTGCATCGTAGGCTTTTTCGTGCTCTGTTTCATTCAGGTTGTCCGAGTCTGATTTATCTCCCCAAAAATGAAACCGGGCTTTGACTGATCGCCTGCGATGCGTGTCCTTTATGCGATTGCCCAGTATGCGATAGAACAGCGGGCGCCATTCGGCTTCCGGTCGGTTACCGTATTTCGTTACCAGGCTAATCATTGCGTCCTGCACAATATCTAATGACTCGTCCTGATCTTTGGTGGATATCAGCGCCATGCGGTAGGCTCGTTTTTCAACCTCACTGAGAAAATTGTCAAGTCGGCGGCGTGTGGCCGCAGCTGCATCCGGGTCGTGAATCTTTTGCAGCATTGAGGTAGCTTTGTCTTCCAAGGGGTTTGGTCGCGTGAAAACCGCGCTCCCCTGTAATGGTTTCATCGTTTGGTAGTCCTTGCAGCTTACCGCTTTGACAGATGGATGCACTATCGCCCTGCGACACTGCAAAAAAGGCGAATAACACGACGCCAGAGTGGATAGAGCTTTCTACCCACGCTGGTCTGTGTTGTGCTGGTTGCGGAGTTTCTGGATTGCCTTTGTTAATGCGGCGTCCGGGCTATCTGCGACCGCCGCGACCACCGCCATTGTTTCCATCGCCCCCGTTTCCACCACCCCCGTTTCCATCGGCCCCGTTTCCACCACCATTGCTGCGACCGGAACTCTGCCCGCCGTTGCTGTTGGCATTGTCACTGGAAGCATTGTCACCGGTAGCATTATCGCCGGCGGCATCGGTGTCACCCTCTGCGCTGGCAGTTGCACGCCCTCGCGAACCACGGCTGTCATTTCTCGATGCCGCCAGTCCATCCAGGCCAGCGCGCTCGGCATCGCTGAGCTGGCCATCATTGTTTGTATCGAACTGGGACTCTATTGCGGCCTGACGGCTGGCTCGCGCCTGGTCTGACTCCTCGTCTGACAAGACGCCGTCAGCGTTTGTATCGAATGCCTCAAGTGCTGCTTCGGTGCTGCTCGCTCGGGCCGCTGCGCGCTCGTCATCCGAGAGTGTTCCGTCACCGTCCGTATCAGCAGCGGTGACTCTGCTTGCGCGCGCACTATCAATGGCCTGCTGTGCTTCTTCGGTGGAAATAACACCATCGCCATCAGTGTCCTGAAACTCGGGAGTAGTCTGTGCGTGTGCGCCACCGGTAGTCAGGATGATAACGAGAATAGGGAAATTGAATTTCATGGTTTAGCCTCGGTAAAATGATGGTTAAGCGATGTCGGGTGTCGCTATCATTAACAACGAGGCTGTTTGAAATTGGTTGACATGAATGCTGGTTAACGGGCGTTCATGCGCCATCGATACCGTAAACTGTCGAGTGGTTATCGTCGAATGTCGACTGTGACAATGGCCTTAGGTGCGGTTTTGGTGCGGTTTTGGTGCGGTTTTGGGGCGGTTTTTACAGGGGGTTTTTCTGCCTGTGGGGCAGACCCCCGTTTTGGGGAGAGTACCTGGCTTTTGCCAGCTGACAGAATTTAGTGAGCAGCAGAGCATGCACTGGTCAATAGTGCGCTTTGCTCTGGCTGCGATATGCTTTTACAACGCTAACACCTCACGGCGCTATCAGCCCGAAAGCACTATGCCTTAAAGCTTCAGGCGTGCTGAGCTGCCGTCACGCTTTCCACTAGCCAGTTCTGGACAGTACCGGCTTGCGGTCAAATTGACTGATGTTACTGCAGGTATTCGGGTTCCTGCTGCGCCAGTATTCGCTTAATGGCCTTGAAATGCCGATCGGCCACTTGCTTTGATTCCTGTTTTTGCTGGTCCGCTGTCTTGTCGATGACATCTGCCGGTATGTCGAGCAA
>CALGNZ010000181.1 GCA_937957915.1 uncultured Granulosicoccaceae bacterium
CGTATTTCGTGGATTATGCTCCAAAGCACAACCACAACCATCACGGCACACATCGCCCAGAACATACCTTTTATCATTCCAGGCTGTGCTGCGAAGGTGAAGATGGCAGCTGCGCCATCAAATGATTCAACGGGACTTGAGTTCATCATGGTCTCCTTGGTGGTGTGGGTGGTGGAGGTCTGCGGTCAACGTCTGACGGAGGTGGTCTTCTGTCGTCCATCGGGCGCCTTACCTGTGCCTGCGGATCGCGAGGAGGCATATCTCTGGGTGGCTCCCGACGAGGTGGCATATCACGTGGCGGCATACCGCGAGGCTCGGGACGTCGGCGCGGTGCATCTTCAATTGCTGCACTGGCTTCTTCCCAAACAGCGAATTCAGGATAACCCTGTGAAGGAATCTCCGCGACATCCAGACCAAGCAGTTCAACTTCGTTGCGAACTCTGAGAATACCGAAGACACGCAATAGTACACCGCAGATCAGTGCTGGGATAAAGCCGAGCAGCGCAAGTACAACCGCACCTTTCAGCTGACCCATGAAACTGATGGCCGGAATCGCATCGGAGGCACCGGGGTAACCTGAGGCAAAGATACCAACAGCCAGCACACCCCATACACCACAGATACCGTGGACCGAGACTGCACCAACCGCGTCATCAATACCCATTTTTTCAAGGAATTTTGCGCCGAGCGGAATGATGATACCGCCGCCGATGAAACCGAGCAGGAAGCCCAGTGGCGGGTAAAACAGGTCAATACCTGAGGCGACAGAGAAGATGCCACCGAGAGCACCGGACATCATCCAGAATGGGTCACGAGTGAACATGTAGGCGCCGATAATACCGCCAGCCATACCCATCAGCGTGTTAAAAACAAAAGCTGAAAGATTAGACGGGATACCGTAGATATTGGTCCACTGCCCGACTGGATCGTAGATCAGACAAGCACCGAGGAAGCCAAAGAAACCGAGGATAATCAGCATAAGGCCGACAAGTGTCAGCGGCATGTTGTGGCCACGGAGATCATTGGCAGAGCCATCAGCGTTGTATTTGCCAATACGAGGCCCCAACGGAATCAGAATACCGAGCGCGAAGAAACCAGCGATGGTGTGAACCACACCGGCTGCTGCGACATCGCGGAAACCCCATTCGGTTACCAGCCAGCCTTCCGGATGCCAGCCCCATGACGCACCGAGGATCCAGACAACCGAACCAAGTAATACGGCAGTTATAATAAATGCCCCAAGACGGATACGCTCAATAACCGCACCGGAATAGATAGATGCCGTGGTACACGCAAAAAGGGTAAACGCTGCCCAGAAAACACCCGTTGCCTGATCCTGCAGGTTTGGCCCCATGGCATCAGACCAGGGCACACCGCCGTCCCCGGAGCCAATAGAGCCAAGCCAGTCGAAACCGCCGTCAGCGCCAAAAGGCCAGGTTGGGAATGCAAGATAAATAAACCAGCCGAACGCATAGAACGTCGGAATCATGAACGCAAATGCGAGTATGTTCTTATTACCCGACGCCAGCGCGTTTTTACTTCGGGATGCGCCCATCTCGTAGGCAAGAAAGCCTGCGTGGATCGCTACCATTAAGGCCGTACACCACCAATAGTAAATCTCAAGATTTATGGTGGTGTGACCAGCCAGTGCAGCCTCTATCGCTGCGGCCACTGCTTCTTCGTTCATTTACCCCCCCTAAAAAAAAGCGCCCAGACTGCGGATGCTTATGCGTCGGATCTGCCTGAGCCAAAACTCGGCAGCCTCGTTGTGTAGGCACTAGGCCTGATAATGGCGTGCTGTTGCTGGCTAACGCTGTCAACGGCAATCGCTGAAAACCGTGATGCTGCAAGACAACACACCGAACATACATGGCAGTTGTGCGAATATTAGTGTTGATGCACTGCCAAAAAATCGGGCGTAGGCCCGTTCAACTGGCATCAGCCAACATCTGCTTACCACGCCGGGTAGTATTTCTTGTACGGGGGAATTTATCAAGGCGAAAGTGCCGGAAACGCCCGGCACTTCGTTTTGGTACAACTTCAGCCTGCGGCTCACTTGCCGGAGCCTTGTCAGACTGCTGGATCAATTATCCAGTGCTGGCGCCACTTTAAAACTTTCTGTACGCCTTATTTAGCTCGACCATCGGGTGTGACGGCGACATTTGAAACTTAATCAACAATTCGCGTGCAATCATATCGCGATCCTGTTGATTGTCAGGCAGGTCCATTTCCTCAGGCACTGTCACCCAGCCGTTGATATTGCGGTCGAAGACAGCCGCGCGGCTCTCCTCATACCCCATATGCACATCTTCGAGCCAGTTCAGATCTTTCCACCCCATGGTTTCCATGTACTTGCTTAGAAACGGGGTGATGCGATCGTAGTCGGGCACCAGATTGACATCGTATCGGTAACCGATGTGCTGGCCGATGGTTTTTTCACGCTCTGAGTCGAGCCCGTCGGTGTTGATAAAATGATCAATATCATTATTGTCAGCCATGATGCTCTCCTAGTAACGAGTCATGTCGGGGCGACCGACAGTGTGTTGAGAACCAGCCAGCGGAACCTGTGCCAGTGCAGAGGCTTCCATGGTCAGCGCGGCCAGATCTTCCGGCTCGAGTGAATGCATGTAGGTCTTGCCACAGGCTCGTGCCAGCAGTTGCGCTTCAATAGTCAGCGTGTGCAGAAAGTTGTAAACCCGCTCTGCTGCTTCGTCCGGGTCGAGGCGCGCGCGCAATTTTGGATCTTGTGTAGCGACGCCAACCGGACAACGGCCGGTGTGACAGTGGTAACAATGCCCTGCCTCAACGCCCATTTCGTTTGGAAAGTCGGCCTCTGGAATATCCTTGTTGCAGTTGAGTGCCATTAGCGATGAGTGACCGATAGCCACCGCATCTGCGCCCAGTGCAATTGCCTTTGCAAGGTCACCACCGTTACGGATACCACCGGCGTACACCAGTGATATCTCACCGGTCTTGCCGACATCGTCAAGCGCTTTACGCGCCTGGCGGATTGCGGCGATACCCGGTACACCGGTTTCTTCGGTGGCTATGTGTGGACCGGCACCAGTGCCGCCTTCCATGCCATCGATGTAGATTACGTCAGGATCACACTTGGCAGCCATACGAACGTCATCGTACACACGCGCCGCGCCGAGTTTTAACTGAATGGGGATCTCCCAGTTAGTGGCTTCGCGAACTTCCTGGATTTTCAATGCCAAATCATCCGGGCCCAGCCAGTCTGGGTGACGTGCAGGCGAGCGCTGATCGATACCGGCAGGCAGTGATCGCATTTCGGCCACCTGATCAGTTACCTTCTGCCCCATAAGGTGGCCACCGAGACCAACTTTACAGCCCTGGCCAATAAAGAACTCACAGGCATCCGCCAGGCGCAGATGATGCGGGTTAAAGCCGTAACGTGACTGTATGCACTGGTAAAACCACTTCTCCGAGAAACGTCGCTCGTCGGGGATCATACCGCCCTCGCCCGAACAGGTTGCCGTGCCAGCCATGGTTGCACCGCGTGCCAGTGCTGTTTTTGCTTCAAAGCTCAACGCGCCAAAGCTCATACCGGTGATATAGACCGGGATATCGAGTTCCAGTGGACGCTTGGCCCGCGGACCGAGAATGGTTTTGGTTTCACACTTCTCGCGATAGCCTTCAATGACGAAGCGGGTCAGGGTGCCCGGTAAAAATGTCAGGTCATCCCACGATGGTATTTTTTTGAACAGGGAAAAGCCGCGCATACGATAGCGGCCCAACTCTGCTTTGATATGGATATCGTCGATCACCGCGGGCGGGAACATAAAGCTCTGACCGATGACGTCTTTGTTTCTGTTGCTCATAGGTTATTCCTCTGCTGATCCTGTTATCAAAGCACCAGCTTCTTTTCAGATGGCTCGAGATTGTCGTAATTCCACAACTGCTTACCGGCGACAATCTTGGTCAGATTCTTCACGCCATTGGGCGCTTTCATTCCGTACAAACCCAACTTGGCCTCAAGCCACTTTTCTTCTGTCGCGGTGATCTCACCCTCGACCGCATCAACCCCGAGGTCTTCGATTTTGCCACCGACAAAGATGGTTCCGTCATACATGGAGTCACCGAGGTTTTTACCCGCATCACCCAGGATAATAATGCGTCCACGCTGCATCATGAATCCGGTAAACGCACCGGCACGTCCGCCAATGATGATGGTGCCGCCCTTGCCGTCGATTCCGGTTCGTGACCCGACATCGCCTTTACAGACAAGGTCACCGCCACGAATTGCCGCACCAAAAGTAGAACCGGCGTTTTTTTCGACGACGATAGTTCCGGACATCATGTTTTCAGCGCATGACCAGCCGACACGACCCGTGATATGAATATTCGGGCCATCAGCAAGGCCACAGCCAAAGTAACCGAGGCTGCCGTCGAACTTAAGATTCAGACGATTAAGAATGCCAACACCCAAAGAATGTTTGGCACCCGGGTTACGGATTGTGATGGTGCCATGCCCTTCTTTCATTAACTCGCGAATCTTCAGGTTTACATCGCGAATTTCCATTGGGCCTGCATCAAACTCGGCCTCTTTGCCGAAGTCGACTTCTATGCCATCGGGATACGTAAAGTTTTCTTCTGCGGAAGGCGAGAAAAAGACTTTCTGAGTTCGTCCAGCCAATTGCTCAGTGTGCATACCGAGCTTGTGCGACTCATGCTCCTGGTTTAACTCTGCCATACCCGAACCTCCCCTTCGTAAGGATCAAATGTATCAATTTCATTTGGAAAAATACTGCGTA
>CALGNZ010000182.1 GCA_937957915.1 uncultured Granulosicoccaceae bacterium
ATTTCGTACCGTAATTGTTATCGGGGTCCACTTGTCCAGTTGCACCTTTTGTTGAAAGCCGACGCTTGCGGTGATGTCGAGGCTATCGGGCGCGCGTTCGAGTTGCTCCTGTGCCAACGCTGTAACTGACCACAGCGCCACAGTTGCCACGATAGCGATCAACCGTGTTAACTGCTGTGCGGTTAGCAGACACATTGCCACTAGTGACTGTGTTTATAGCTAGGCGAGTTCATTGTGGTTAGGCCTATCAACCTCTGGCAAGTTCACATCATACAAGGGTGCGACAAACAGATGAGAAACGCAAAGCACTTGCTCTTTCTTTAGCTCTTGATCTACCCGTGTTTAATCAGCTTTGAGATTGGTGCAGTTCACGTCGCTCACCGGCACCCTGCGCTGGTCATAACCTGCGTTGGCCACAAAAGGCCTTTTTTCCTCGTTTCCAACACTGAAGGCCCCCCGCACGGATGGTCTACTTGCAAAACACACAGCGAAACCACCCTCAACATGCCGCAGGCATCTACAAACCCGAAACACCCACAAAAACACTGTTATAACGGGCCGTTAATACCCGGTATGCAACAGCGCTCCTCCATCAACGGGCAGAGAAACACCAGTAATAAACGATGCCTCGTCGGAGGCGAGAAACAGACAGGCGTTGGCTATGTCCCAACCGGTGCCCATTTTCTTGCGAAGCGGCACACGTGCATCGCGCTCCGATGCAATCTCCTCGCGAGGTCGGCCCCACTCGCGCACACGAGTATCTACCGCCATCGGCGTGTCCATTAAACCGGGCAATACAATATTGGCGCGAATACCAAACTCGGCATTGTGTTGGGCGATCTGCTCGGTGTAAGCGATCATGCCAACTTTCGAGGTTTTATAGGCGACTGTTGCGTAGTTGGTTGTCATGGCGGCGACGGAAGATATGCCGATAATTACGCCAGACTGTTGCTTTCGCATCGCTGGCAGCACGTGTTTGCATGCCATTATATAGCCGCGTAAATTAATGGCGTTCACATTGTCGAAGGCCTCTTCGCTAATCTCTAACGGACCCTTGTCTCCGCCGGCAAGGCTGACACCGACATTGTAGTGCAGCACATCAATGCGACCCCATTTTTCAAGAGTCGCATCGACTGCGGCAGCCAGACTCGATTCGCTTTTAGCGTCGGCGGTAATGGCAATCGACTCGCCGGCAAGTTGCTCTGTAGTTTGTTGTGCCGATTCAAGATCGATATCGGCAGCAGCTACCAGTGCTCCCTCGCGACTATAAACTATTGCCGACGCGCGGCCATTACCGATGCCTTGTCCCGGACTCTGACCGGCACCTACAATCAATACCACTTTGCCATGCATTCGCATGTTTAATTACGATACGACGTGTCGACCTGATCGATCTTGCGAACCAGGGCATCAAACACCATTTGATCAACGGCTGCCGCTGCATTGTCTTTGACACTTTCGTTCTGACCTTGTTGCGACGCCGTGATTGCCTCCGGGCTCAACGGAATAACCGGTTTGCCAGTACTGTGTGCCGCCAGTTGTATCTCGCACGCACGCTGTAGTGTCCACATGCGAATGAAGGCCTGTGGAATACTGTTGCCGACGGTCAGTGGACCGTGGTTGCGCAGTAACATAAAGCTGTTAGTACCCAGGCTGTTGACCAGATCTTCCTGTTCCTGCGGGTAGACAGTCAGTCCCTGAAAGTCGTGATAGGCGAGGTCGTTACCGATAAACGCAGAGTAGAAATTGTCGAGCTGTAGCCCCTGTTCCTGACAGGCCACCGCGCTACCCGCAGTGGTGTGCGTATGCATAACACAGCGGGCATCTTCACGGGCAGCATGAATTGCACTGTGAATAATAAAGCCGGCTTTATTGACCGGGTATTCACTGTCGCCAACAATATTACCTTCCAGATCAATCTTGACCAGATTAGAGGCGGTGACTTCGCTGTACCATAAGCCAAAGGGGTTGATCAGAAAATGGTGCTCGGGCCCCGGTACTCGCATGCTGATGTGATTGAAGATCAATTCAACCCAGCCCATATGGTCAAATATTCGATAACAGGCGGCGAGCTGTACACGCAGTTGCCATTCCTCGGCACTGATACCCGGCGGATGTGATTCAGCAATCGGTGAGGTTTGAGTGGCCTGTTGCATAGTGTATTTCCCCTGGTATGTTTTCCGGATCGTTCACGAGATGGCGGTTTCGCTTGACTCTTTATAACACCGGTCACGCGCTGCGCAATCGAGTGATGTGCACTTGATTATCACTGTTGTGTCGAGATAAGTCATCCTTTGTCGATCATACCTGCGGAGCCCGTACAAGGTGTGCGTACACGCACCGTACCGGTTTCATACCACGCATCATCGCAAAATCAGTATCATTATTTTCGATAAAAATGGAATATTAAGGGCGTTCGACAGGGGCAAAACAATAGTTACGCAACAAAAAGGCTGCTGCCTGTACTCGAAACCGGGTTTATAGTTGTGGTTCGGAATTCAGGTCTGCAGGCCACCGTTACAGGCAATCATCTGCGCATTAACGAAGGCACCCGCGTCTGAACAAAGATAGCCACACAGTCCGGCGATTTCTTCCGGTTTGCCGAGTCGGCCGACGGGAAATTTGCTCGCCTGTTCTTCAATGTGTTTTTGCATCTCGGGATTATCGGGATGCGAGGTCGCGATAGGGCCCGGTGAAATCGCGTTTACCGTTACGCCATGCGGGCCAAACTCTTTGGCCAGCGATTTCCTCAGACCCCACATTGGACACCGACACGTGCGGGCGCATGGCGTATCCGTGCATAGCGCTCATACCTGTCAGATTAACTATGCGGCCCCAGCCGGCGTCTATCATGCCGGGTGAGAATGCTTTGGCGGTATAGAAAGCGGAGTGCAGATCTACACCTATCACGTGATGCCACTCGTCTTCAGTCAGATCTGCAAAAGGGGTTTGCGGACGAATTGACGCGTTGTTGACGACGATATTGACTGCCTTGAAGTGTTCGAGCGCTTCACCTGCCATGCATCGCACGTCGTCAGCATTACCGACTGAACCGGCAACGTATATCGTGTCGACACCCAGGGCCTTGACTTCCTCCACGACTGCCGCGCCTGCAGCGTGATCCCTGCTGCCGTTGATGATGACGCTGCAACCGCTTTTGCCAGCTCAAGTGCAATTGCACGCCCGATGTTGCGACCGGAGCCGCTGATAAATGCCACGCGTTGAGTCATTATTATTCCTCTCAAATGGTTAAATCAAACTGCCTCTACCGTACGGGCAATTCAGAAGATAAAGAAAATAACTGCAGGGTTAAGCCTGCACCGTTGGTGGCGATCCATCTTCGAGAATCTACGGGTATGAAACAAGTTTAACACTGAAGCCGGTTGCTATTATTATTTGATCGCTTTTGACTGGCCGCACTGATAGTGGCTGGTTCATACTCATGCACCGCAGATCTGCAATCATCACAGGCGCAATTTCTCCATCAGTTTATCACCCGACAGACAAGTAACCGGCGCTGGCAATGCTGGAATCAGCGTGCTGCGCGAGCGTAACTTTCGTTTTTACTACGCCGGCATATGGTTTTCTACCACAGCTTTCTGGGTGCTGAAAATCGCTATTGGCTGGGCGGCGTGGGAGTTATCGCACTCCGTGTTCTGGACAGGAATTGTCGCAGCGTGTTATCTGCTGCCGGCGGTTGTATTGTCGCCTTTGTTCGGTGTGCTTGCCGATCGCATGCGCCTGAAGCGCGGCGTGCAATGCGTGATGATCGCTCAAACCTCGATTGGACTGGTGATGAGCGCCGGCTTTGCAGCTGGCTTGCTCAACGTGCAGTTGCTGGCAGCCTTATCTATGTTGCACGGTTTTATATCCGCTGCTTATCACCCAATGCGCCTGACGGTGGTCGGTCGGCTGGTGGATCGCTGGCAGATTGCCGCGGCGGCCGGGCTGGCGTCGGTAGCATTTAACACCGCGAGAGTGCTCGGGCCTGCACTGGCTGGTGTATTGCTGGCACGATATGGAACAGCAATCACGTTGCTGGCTGGAGCGCTGTTGTACCTGCCATTTCTGGTGCTGTTTAGTCTGGTGTCGCTGCGTACCCGCGTGCGTGTGGACAAACCATGGCTCAGTGAGTTTACCGGCGGATTGCGCTACGCGCGTCAAATGCCAGTGATGCTGCCGGTGATAACCATGAGTTTGCTGAACGGTGTCGTAGGGCGAGCGCTGTTTGAACTGCTACCGGCAATGTCCGGTGATGTACTGAACGCTGGTGCCTACGGCCTGGCTGTGCTGACCGCAGCCGCCGGCGCAGGCGCTGTAGTCGCAGGCCTGGCGATTGCGCGTTTTGATTTAAGTGTGTCGCAACGTATGCCAGCACTGGCAGTGAGCGTTGCGCTGTGTTGCGGGGCCACAGGATTAACCGGTTTGGCTGGCGGGCTGATGCTTGCTGCCTGCAGTTGTGCCGTGGCAGGATTCAGTGCCTCATACGCGGGCATTACCTCGCAATCGATCTTACAAATATCTCTCGATGACAGCTATCGTGGCCGCGTAATGAGCCTGTGGACAACGGTGAGTTTCGGCGCGCCAGCCGTTGGAGCGTTGATAATGGGAGCAATTGGTGAGGTATTAGGAACAGGCATTGCGGTGGCAGTCATCGCCTTCACCGGCTTATTGACAACGCTTGTGTTGTTCCCGCGCTATCGTCGCTGGTGTGTAACTTAAAATATTGCTTGATAGCAGCAGGTGAGTGCGCCGGTTGCTTAAAGTGTCTCGTTCGGGTAGGGGCCGTAAGCCTAAGGCGCACGTACCAATAACGACGTATAACTAATCGGCAAACCAGTCCCGACCCCTGGGATGCACTATTCACAAGTGTTCGACGCTCATATGGGAAGAACAACAAGCGCTTGCGCTATTCTTGATCAAGGCGCGCCACGCGCTCGTACCATTGTTGTATGGCCAATCGGAAAAATGGTAGATGCGCTGTGGCTTATCTCCCCTACGATGCCAGGTGTAGGGGCCGTAAGCCTAAGGCGCACGTACCAATTACGACGCATGGCAAATCGACCAACCAGTCCCGACGCCCGGCCCGCATCATTCACAAATATTCGACACTCCGCTGGGAGCACCAACAAGAACTTGCGCTATTCCTGATTGAGGCGCACACGATGCACGTCCCATGAGTGTATAGCCAATCGGAAAAATGGTAGATGCGCTGTGGCTTATCTCCCC
>CALGNZ010000183.1 GCA_937957915.1 uncultured Granulosicoccaceae bacterium
AAACTGCGGCCATCAGCATAGTTTAAATCACTCACCGGATACTGCGACAAATCTATCATCGCTGATACCGCACTGTCGCCTGCCGACTGAACTGCGTCAGTTACCGTGTTTGTCACCGCATCTTTTACCTTGGCCGGGGAAATATTCATCTGTTGTCGCACCATTGGGAGTTTTAATCTGTTATCACACCAGCGGGCGTATTCATCAAAGACCCGGTGGAAAAAACCGGCTACGCCATCACTACCAGCGCTGAACACCAGAACCGTGCAACAGAACTGATTCAGCAGGAGTTTCGTGTCTCTATCAGGCACCTTACCACTCTCGATGCCAGCATCACAACCGATGCATTTCCCGGTTTAATCAGGCAGTAGTCGGCTGTAATGCCCCGGATATCCTTGATTTGAACACGCTACTGTCACAGAATGAAAGGCAGTCAGGCATCACTCACACACCCACTCTCTGCATGGCAGCAGACGCCAACCAACGAAGGTACTAGTCAATGGCCACAGAAAAAGACCTTATCAATGCACTGCACTCGCGCCGAATCTCACGACGAGAGTTTATGCTTCGAATGGCTGCAATGGGCGCCACAGCAGCAACCGCCTCATCGTTATTGTCGAACCCGGCGTTCGCCAAAACACCGCAAAAAGGCGGAAAAATAACGGTTGGCGTTGAGGCGATGCAGGCGAAGGATTCGCTCGATCCGACCAGCTATTTTTCCACCGCGAACATCATGATGGGCTTCACCGTCTACGATAGCCTCGTTAATCGTGGCCCAGATTTGCAGCCAATTCCATGGCTCGCTGAGTCCTGGGAAGTTGGTGCTGACGCCAGTGAATGGATTTTTACACTGCGCAAAGACGTGCTCTGGCACGATGGCAAACCGTTTACCGCAGACGATGTTATCTATTCGTGCGCGCGCCACACCCGTGAGGGATCAGAGTCTCCGGCCAAAGGCTATATGAGCCAGATTGCGGAGATGTCTAAAGACGGTGATCACATCGTCAAATTCAAGCTAACCGCACCCAACGCAGACTTTCCGATCGTATTGTCAGATACCCGTGTGCAGATTTCGCAAAACGGCTACGAAGACTTTGTCAATACCACAGTTGGCACCGGACCGTTCAAGGTAAAAGAGTGGATCGCAGGCACACGCTATACGTTCGAACGCAATGACAATTACTGGGGATCGGATGGCCCGTGGGTTGATGAAATTGAAGTCGTGGGTATTGGCGATATCACCGCACGTGTGAACGCGTTGTTGTCTGGCGATATCAACGTAATGCTCGAGCTTGACCCCAAGGCGGTTAGCCTGATTGAACGCAATAAGAAGGTTGATCTGATACGCAGCCCCAGTGGTGCGTTTGTGAACCTTGCGATGATGCTTGATCGCGAACCGACCAACAATGCGGATTTTCGTGAGGCGATGAAATATGCCATTAATCGCGAGCAAATCGTCAAGAACGTATTCAAGGGCTACGGCTCTGTCGGTAACGATCATCCAATATCACCGACAGATCCCTACTACAGCACCAACGTCGCGCAACGCAGCTACGATCCCGACAAAGCTCGCTTCCATATCAAGAAAGCCGGCCTCGAAAACAAGAGTATTGATCTATACGCCTCGGACGTACCGGGGGCCGGAGCACTGGCTGCCTGTCAGGTAGTGCAGCAGTCTGCCGCAGCCGCTGGTATTAATCTAAATTTGATTCAGCCCCCGGCAGATACCTACTGGTCTGCGGTGTGGATACAAAAACCGATGGTGGTTTCGGGTTGGGACATGCGCCCTGTCCCGGACCTGATGTTTTCCATTGCTTTTAAGGGCGACAGCGACTGGAACGAAACCAAGTTTGCAGACAAGCGTTTTGACTCACTGTTACTTGAAGCACGTTCTACGGTGGACTTTGACAAGCGCAAGGAAATGTACGGCGAAATGCAGCAGATTTTGCAGGATGACGGTGGTCATATCACTCTCGCCTTCCGCGATGTGTTAGATGCGAAAGCAAACAACGTTCATGGCATCAGTTCACACCCATCCGGTCCGCTGGGCTTTTATCAGTTTGCCAGAACAGTCTGGATTGAAAGCTAAAAAAAACTGCACCCGCTTGAACCAACACAACCTCACATACGGGCAGACTAATTACAGTCTGCCCGGCACGTTTGTGATGATCAATTCCAGCCCGTATTCAATACTGTCTCAAGTGCTGCTTTGCACACTGTCCGGCATTCCGGCTTAATGACGTTATTTACACTGATTGCAAAACGTTTGCTGGTAGGCGTTGTGATTCTATTCGTCGTCTCGGCGCTGATATTTATCGGTACCGAGATACTGCCTGGCGATGTAGCGCAAGCGATACTCGGTCAGGGCGCAACACCTGAGCTGCTTGAAAATGTACGAGTGCGCCTCGGGCTGAACGACCCGGCGCCAGTGCGTTATTTTCGCTGGCTGGGTAATCTGCTGTCCGGCAATCTCGGCGCCTCTATGGTCAGTGGAGCTGATATCGGCCAGCTACTGGGTGAGCGGATCTGGAATACGGTAATGCTGGCCGGTGTTACAGCCCTGATTGCGGTGCCTCTGGCGATCGGGCTTGGTCTGTTGAGTGCGATAAAACCCAACAGCCTGACGGACAGGGCTATCTCCGTTGTCAGCTTAAGCCTGATCTCACTGCCAGACTTTCTGATCGCCATTGTGCTGGTGATGATATTCGCCGTGAAGCTCGGCTGGCTGCCGGCTATTGCGAACCTGAGGCCCGGTCAGGACTTTTTCACCGTCGCACGCATGATGGTGCTTCCGGTTACTGTTCTGGTTTTCACTGTGCTGGCACACATGGTTCGCATGACGCGCACCGCTGTCATTAATGTGCTGAGTTCTCCGGCAACAGAAATGGCGATACTAAAAGGCGTACCTCGGTGGCGACTGCTTTTGGTTCATGCCCTGCCAAATGCACTGGCACCAATCGCCAATGTCGTCGCGCTAAATCTGGCGTTTCTTATTAGCGGCATCGTAGTGGTTGAAACACTGTTTAATTTTTCCGGGCTCGGACGCCTGATGGTGGAATCTGTCAGCACCAGAGACATTCCGCTGGTACAGGTGTGCGCGATGATATTTTGCACCGTCTATGTGTTACTGAATCTGCTGGCCGATATCGTGGCAATTGTTTCCAACCCGCGGCTGAGGTATCCGAAGTGAGTGTCGGTTCGGGTGGTACCGAACAGCCTTCGTCCGCAACCGGAGCAAGTGCCAAAGAGGCCGACTATCAGCATCCACTTCGGTTGTTGCTATCGCAGCTAACGCTTACACCGGTACTCTGCTTGCTGGTGCTGCTGACAGTTTTTGTAGTTGTATTGTTTGCGCCGTGGATTGCTCCACATCCGGAAGCGGCAATTTTAACCGACGAGAGCTTCTCACTCCCCGATGAAACAATGCTGCTCGGCAGTGACTTTCTGGGAAGAGACATGTTCTCACGATTGTTATACGGTGCCCGGGTGACCCTTAGCGTCGCCTTCGCCATTGCGATTATTGCATTTGTTCTGGGCGGCACTCTGGGGTTCTTTGCGGCGGTAAAACGGGGATGGGTAGATTCAGTGCTGAGTCGCAGCGTCGATGCGCTAATCTCGTTTCCGGCAATTATGGTTGCGTTAATCGTCATCTCCGCACTCGGCTCATCGATTCCGGTACTCATCGTTACCATCGCCTTGATAGACTCAACACGTGTCTACCGTGTTGCGCGTGCACTGGGTATGGACATCGGCGTACAAGACTACATAGAAGCCGCCAGAGTCAGAGGTGAGAACATGGGCTGGATCATCTTCCACGAGATGCTGCCCAACGCACTGGCGCCACTGGCCGCGGAGTTTGGCATTCGTTTTACCTACGCCATACTTTTTATCTCTGCACTGAGCTTTCTCGGGCTGGGCGTTCAGGCACCGCAGGCGGACCTGGGTGTCATGGTGAAGGAAAACATGCAGGGCTTACTGTACGAAACGTATACGCCACTCTACCCGGCCCTCTGCATTGCCATCGTCACACTGTCTATCAACCTGCTGGTAGACTGGTTCCTGAAAACCACCGATGCTGCGCTGCCGGACGAACTATAAATGTCAGCAGAAGAATCAGCGGTACTAAAGGTTGTCGGGCTCGGCGTTTCTGCCAAAGACAGAAAAGGCAGGCTTACCGAGATTGTTTCAGACATCAGCTTTTCGATTGCGCCCGGTAAAGTAACGGCGCTCATTGGCGAGTCTGGATCAGGGAAGACAACCATATCACTGGCATGCCTCGGTTTTGCCAGAGCCGGCTGCGTTATTGATGCAGGGGAAGTGTGGCTCGGTGACATCAATGTACTTGGATTATCGAACACTCAACGGCGGGCCATGCGCGGCAAGGATATCGCCTACATAGCGCAAAGTGCGGCTGCCGCTTTTAACAGCGCACTGACATTGAATCACCAGGTAACCGAAGCTGCCGTACTGCACGGAACGATGACACAGCCACAGGCCAATGAAAAAGCCATTCAGCTCTATCGGGAGCTTGATCTGCCGAACCCGGAATCAATAGGTGATCGTTATCCGCATCAGGTCAGTGGCGGTCAGCTACAACGGTTGATGGCGGCGATGGCGATGATTTGCGATCCGAAGCTGTTAATCCTGGATGAGCCAACTACCGCCCTCGATGTCACCACGCAAATAGAAGTGCTGCGCTCGTTTAAGAAACTGATAAAAAACAAAAACACATCTGCCATCTATGTTAGCCACGATCTGGCAGTGGTTGCACAAATCGCAGACGAGGTACTGGTGTTAAAGAACGGACGCACCGTAGAGCACGGTGTTATTGACGACATCATTAGCCGCCCTCGGCAGCTCTACACCGCCGAGTTGATCGATGCTGCTCACGTGATGCCTGAACAGTTGCCGCCACAGCGATCACCCCTGGTCGCTGATGACAACACACGGGTACCACCACTGTTAGCGGTAAAGTCTGTGACCGCCGGGTACGGCCGATCACATCAGTTTCTGGCACTTCATGACGTTAGTCTGGAAGCCTATAACTCCCGCACCATTGGCGTCATTGGTGAGTCCGGGTCTGGTAAGACTACGCTGGGGCGAGTGATATCTGGATTAATGGGCGTAAAAACCGGCTCCATATCATTGGGCGGGCAACCACTCGACCATGCAATCCACCTGCGTGACCGTGATCAGCTCAGGAATATACAGTTCGCCTTTCAAATGGCAGATGTCGCTTTAAACCCGAGACACCGAATAGGTAAAATACTGGGCAGGCCCCTCGCCTTCTACTTTGATTTACCACAGGAGCGCATCGACAGCCGCGTTCGCGAGTTACTGGACCTTGTTGAACTGCCTGCACACTATGTCAGACGCTACCCGCGTGAATTATCCGGTGGGGAAAAACAGCGGGTTAATCTGGCCAGAGCACTTGCCGCCGATCCACAGCTTATTATTTGTGATGAAATAACCTCGGCGCTGGATACCGTCGTTGCAAAATCGATTCTGTCACTTCTTCGAGGCTTGCAGGATCGAATCGGCGTGAGTTATCTGTTTATCTCACATGATATCTCGACCATTATAGAAATGGCGGACACGATAGCGGTGATGTGTGACGGCAAGGTGGTCGAGTACGGATCAACCACAGAGGTAATGACACCGCCTCATCATACCTATACCGAGCAACTGCTAAATTCTGTTCCGGCCATGCGTACCGACTGGCTCGATACGCTCGACACCACGATTTAAGCTTTGTGGTGGATGCGCAAGCTTATCCACCCTACGGAAAGCTCACGTTTTTTTGACAGATTATCACCTACCCCAAAGGCAATTGCATAACAACCAACTCGCCCACTTTGTAGGGGGGATAAGCGCCAGGCGCATCCACCATCACCGAGCACATTGTCTATACGTCCCGGCTTACACGAGATTGAATGCACTCTGCAGTTGTACTGATCTCACCTTTCACACTTCAGACATCTAAAAAATGGTCGGAGCAAACCGGCCATTTTTTTCAGCGCATTGCTGTACAGTTGAAGAAAATTGACACCGCCTCATCATGCCTGTAACGAACGGTTGCT
>CALGNZ010000184.1 GCA_937957915.1 uncultured Granulosicoccaceae bacterium
GCATTCTTTGGTTCTTGATTCTCCGGCTATAGACGATCGCTTAACTGCCGGTAAACACCGGCTTACGCTTCTCACGTATTGAATCTATTGCCTCATGGTGATCATTCAGCTGTTGTAATTGTGCCTGCATGGCTGCGGCCATATCGAGGCTTTCAGCGAGTGGCAGTGTTTCGCTTTTGCGTATCAGTTGCTTGGCTTTGCGCAGTGCCTGGGGTGGCAGGTTTGCGATGTTTTCGGCCATAGTCATTGCGGTGGCTATAAGTTTGTCTTCACTGACAACTTCACTGACAAGGCCCCAGTCCAGTGCTTTGTCTGCTTTCACCGGGTTGGCAGTAAATAGCATCTCCTTGGCTCTGGCCAGGCCGACAACTCGTGGTAAAAACCATGCGCCGCCATCACCCGGAATCAGGCCAACGCGCAGGAAGCTCTCGGCGAAACTTGCGGTGTCTGCAGCAACGCGCAGATCGCACATAGCGGTGAGATCGCAGCCGGCACCAATAGCGTGGCCGTGTACCGCTGCGATGGTAACCACATCGACGCTTTGTATTGTCAATGGTATTTTTTGAATGCCCTCGGTATACCAGGCTTTGAGTTCGGCATCTGACATGTTTTGCGTGGTCGTCATTGCCTTGATTTCATCCAGGTTTCCGCCTGAAGAAAATCCTTTGCCTGCACCTGAAATAATAACGCAGCTAACACCCGCGTCGTCATTGGCACGATTAAGCCCGGACACCAATTCATCTATTACATCGGCACTCAGTGCGTTGCGAGTATCCGGTCTGTTGAGTAACAGGTGAACGATGCGTCCCTGCTGTTGGTATTCGACACTTTGCGACATGTTGGCTCCTTTACTGGTTAAAATTCGGTGGTGGTGTTTATGATTAGTGTAAGTGTTGCGTTAACCGGGGTGCGCACTCTGTGCGACATCTATGGCGCGCCGACTCGCTTCCTCGATCAATCTCAAAACTGATTAAGTGCGGGTAGACCAAAATCAAACACCTGGCGTTTTTTAGCAGCGCCCTGAATATAGTGCATGTCCTGTTACGCAGACTCCTGGCTTAGCCAAATAATTCTTCTGTAAGTGAACCTGCATCTGTACGCAGGTAGTCTTTGCCGAGAGCAAGCGCCCACTGGGTTTCATTGCCAAACTCTTCGCGCCAGCGCCATAGTCGTCGGGTATGGGCGGACAGTGCGTATTCCTGTGTGTAGCCGATCGCGCCGTGAGCCTGATGTGCGTTGGCAGCAACTACTTCAGCGGCTTCACTCGTTCGCGCTTTGGCGCTTGCTATATTGCGCAGATCCGGTTGGCCGTTTTGTTCAAATGTTTCCACTGCTGCTTCAACAATAGCGGAACTTGCAGCCGCCTCACCGGCTATTTCTGCCAGTAGGTGTTGTATTGCCTGAAATTTGGCCAGTGGTCTGCCAAACTGCTCGCGGCTGGAGGTATGCGTGAGGGTCAGACCCAGGATGGCATCCATTGCACCGCACATTTGTGCAGAGCGCAGTAATGCACCGGTGCGATAAAAGTCGTCAATGGAGAAATTTTCCGGTAATGCTGCTGTGGTATCAGCAGCTAACGCACTCAGTGGTAACTTGTACAATGGATCAGTTCCCACACTGTCTATGCGTTCGAGAGATGGTGTTTTAAAAACCGAGAGCGCACGATTGTTGGTAAGCGCTATCACATAGTCTGCTTCACTACCAAACGGCACTTCAATACGCCGGGTATCATCTGAGGTACTGTTTGTCACATCCGTGGTCACCGCAACCGTGCCAGGCCCCGCGGGTGTTGGTAGTCCGACAACAGAGAGTAGATGACTGGCTAGTAGTGTTTCTGCGAACGGGATAGACAATGTGGTTGTACCACTCAATCTAATCAATGCAAAAACGTCTGCCAGCGACAGGCCGGCGCCATCAAGTGATTGTGGAATCCAGGCTCTGGTCAGTTCGCTTTCTTCAAGTGCCGCCCACAGTGCTTTCGGGTTATCGGTATTGTCGGTAAAGATTCGAGCGGCGCTGTCTTCAATTAACGTGTCCATTAGCGTAGTCCGAGTTGGCGAGCAATAATGCCACGTAGAATTTCTGTGGTGCCGCCGCGCAGGGTATGCGAGGGCAGTCTAAGTGTTGCGTCGTCCAGTAACGCTGACAGGCTGCCTGGCCATTGTGATCGTGGCAGCGTTGCCAATAGTCGACGCACCTCATTCAGAATATCTCGCTCCACCCTGTTACCCATTTGTTTTACCAGTGCGGCTTCAGTGTCAGGGCTGTCGCCACGCTGAATTAACTGTGCAATACCGCGGGACATTCGTCGAAGTGATGTGAGGTGTGCAATAAGACGGCCGACAGCTGCAACCCCGTGATCGTCAAGGCGGCCGCGCAGCGCCAGCAGTGCCTGCTCCAGAATGACAAAGGTTGTCAAATATCTTTCGGGGCCGGAGCGCTCGGTGGCGAGTTCACCCATGCACTGTGCCCAGCCGTTTCCTTCTGTGCCTAGTAATGCATCGGCGCTCAGCTTTACGTTGTCGAACAGGGTTTCGTTAAAATGTATGCTGCCGGCCAGATCACGTATACCGGTAATTTCAATGCCCGGTGTTTTCAGTGGTACCAGAAATTGTGATAAACCCACCTGTCGATTGCGCCCATCGGCGGCGGATGTACGCGCCAGTACGATCATGTAGTCGGAGATATGTGCGCCGGTTGACCAGATTTTCCGGCCGTTCATTATCCAGTTGCCGTCGGCGTTCTGTGTGGCACGGGTAACGACCGCTGCCAGGTCTGAGCCAGCCTGTGGCTCGCTCATGCCTATCGCTGCAAACGAAGTGCCCGCGGCCATTGAAGGCAGAATCTCCTGCTTCTGTGCCTCGGTACCGAAGCGCAAAATTTGCGCACCGGTTTGTCGGTCGGCTACCCAGTGTGCAGCAACTGGGGCACCAGCTGCTAACAGTTCTTCCGTTACCACCAGTCGATGCAGAGCAGGGCGCCCGTGTCCACCGTATTGTTTTGGCCACGTCATACCGAGCCATCCCTGCTCACCAAGCCTGGCGCTAAAAGCCGGGTTGGCGCCACTTACCCAGCAATCAGCGCAGGGGGTAAAGCCACCGTTGTTGCGCTGTTGTTGTAAAAAGCTTCGTACCTCAGAGCGTAGTGCTAATTCTTCTTCGTCTGGTGCGTCGGCAGGAAATCTGAATCTTTGCATGTTGAGCGTATTGTTCCGTCACGGCTTATATAGAGATACTAATGCAATTTACGCATCGCTGCGCGTTGCATGTATTGTGGACATGACAGCTTATCCCGCGATTATCCGCTGCAATAATCATAGTTTTGATGAGCTCGTGTTGTAACGCTCGTTGTTCCCGAGTTTATACGCCGCGCCCATCGGGTACTTGCACCGCGCTTGCACCGCGTTCGCGCCTTGTCGCTACGTTCGTACTCGCCGCTTACATGCGTATGTCAGTAGTGCTCGGTTAGTATCTCGATTCGTTTTACTCATCACTATCATCTGGAAACAGCAGTGCAAAATCGCAGTGCCTACTTTAGCCGTAAAACGGCGGGAGTGAGCCATGGCCAGGTGTGAATCATTCAGGCGAGGACATGCTGAAGGGGAGACGTTTCTGATACCCGTTCCATGGGATACCGGTTCCGCGAAAATAATGCAATCTGCGGGTTTTGTGGTGCAGGCGACCTCAAGTGCACCATCATGCTGACAAAAAAATAATCGACGATGAATATCGAATAGGTCAAAATGGAAGTGTAATAGACGTACAGGTGTTTTTTGTGAGTAACTATCGCCGTTCTGATGCCCGGGGTGCCAGCTTCTTCTTCACGGTTGTCACTTATCATCGAAGGCCGGTTTTTGATAGCGATGTGTCCATTGCAATTCTGCGTGATTCAATCCGCGATGAAATGCAGCGCCGACCTTTTGTCATTGAGGCAGCAGTCATATTGCCTGATCATATCCATTGCCTGTGGCAACTGCCCGAAAACGATTCAGATTTTTCCTCACGATGGCGCGAGATTAAGAAAGATGTAACTAAACGACTTGGTGCGTCAAAAAACGCCCGAGGTGAAGGTGATTTATGGCAACGTCGATTCTGGGAGCATCAGATTCGAAATGAACGCGATTGGCGTATGCATATGGACTACATTCATTATAATCCGGTAAAACATGGTTACGTAAATGCACCCTTGCAATGGCGTTGGTCTTCGTTCATGCGGTGGGTTGAGAAAGGCGCCTATGAGTTAGACTGGGGCACAATCGAACCAAGCGATATATCAGCGTTAGATTTTGAATAGAAGCAGGCGCGGGATGTTGATGGTATGTTTGGTTGGTGGTTTGGTGGTTTGGTGGATGCGCAGGCTTATCCACCCTACGTTGCTTGAGAGGCGAGGTGTGAAATAAGTGTTGATTCAAGCATGGGAATTTATGCGCCGAATTGGCATTCCATTTTTTGTTTGGTTTTATGTAGGGTGGATAAGCTTGCGCATCCACCAAGAGAATCAATAGATTCATGTGCGGTTGCAAGTGGTTGATTGTCATTGCGGTTAGATGTTGGCGGTTCGGTTGGCAATTGTGCGGTGGATGCGCAAGCTTATCCACCCTACGTTGCTTTAGAGGCGAGTTATGAAATAAGTGTTGATTTAAGCATGCGAATTTACGCTCCGAATTGGTATTCCAATTTATTGTTTGGTTTTATGTAGGGTGGATAAGCTTGCGCATCCACCAAGAGAATTAATAGATTCATGTGCGGTTGCCAGTGGTCGGTTGCTATTGCGGTGTGATGTTGGTGGTTCGGTTGGCAATTGTGTGGTGGATGCGCGGGCTTATCCACTCTACGTTGATTATGAAGTGAAGTTTGAAATAATTGTTTATCGAAACATGCGAATTCTTGCGGCAATTTGGTGGTCTATATTGTTTTCTGTATCTATGTAGGGTGATGGTATGGACGCTCCCTCCTTTACCGGCATCAATGTGCCAAAATGGAAGGCGTGTAATCAACCATTCACTAGA
>CALGNZ010000185.1 GCA_937957915.1 uncultured Granulosicoccaceae bacterium
AGACCAAAGTCGTTATCAACACTGCCGTCAGCGTTGAGCCGCATCACAGCAAAATCGCGATCCGTATTCTGAACGTAGCCACCGATGACCAGTTTCCCATCGGCTTGCTCAACAATGGATTTAGCATAGTCATTGTTACTAACACCAAATTCATTGATGTAGACGCCACCAGTGCCAAAGCTGGTGTCGAGACTGCCATCGGAAGTCCATTTGGCAATCGCCCACCCACGATTGCCATTCACAAATACGTTTCCAGCAGAGATGCTGCTGCCGTCGGCCAGTACGATAACTTCTTCGGCGAATTCGTTTGCGTTTCCGCCGAGGAGATCCTGGTTACTTGTGCCTGGACCCACACCAAAGGTGGGCGCGTCGTTTTCTACATTGATGGTTATTGAAACCGAGTCGGTTGCTGTGACCTGATCTGCTGTAAGTGCAGCGATTTCTTCGGCAGGCAGCGCACGGGAGTAGACCCGCACGTCATCGATCAGGCCATTGAGTGCCCAGCCCCCTGCGGGGTTTTCTCCGATCCTTGCTATACCCGTTGGCGATCCGGCATCCGCTACGACCGATGCGGATGCGTTCGAAACGAGTACCCCGTTCAGGTATAACTCGCCTGTAGTCGTCGATTCATTCCAACTGAAGGCGACATGGTTCCAGCCAGCACCGCTCAAGTCACTATCGAAATCAAACAGGGTCCATTCGGTGCCGTTGTGTACATAGGCTTCAAGCCTTTGCGACGTTTCGTTGTATCTCAGCCCGGCTACGTAGCCGATTTCCACCACAGTTGCATAGCTTGTTTGCAGTTCATCTATGTTGACCCACGCTGCCAGCGTAACATCTGCGGGATCGCCAAAGTCTGAGGCGATATCGACTGAATCTGCTGTGCCATCCAGGCTGAGTACATCGCCGCGTTCGGCGTCATTGATGATTGCCGCGTTTCCACTGAGGGTTCCGTTCTGTGAGGGGCCGGCCGATTCGTCAATGACCGTCGATCCACTGACTGTCGCCGATTCAAACGTGTAGTGGCCCGCCAGGTCGGCGGTGAGTGCGGTTGTCATCGTTAGAGTGACATTGCCACTGAATTCGGCATTGGGCTGGAAAGTCATGCCGTGCAATGCCGCATTGATTGCCGATTCAGTTCCGTTTATCACGAACGAATCGTTTCCGTGAACACCTTCAACAAAGGTGATACCGTTTGTTTGTGATAAAAAAAGCACGCCGTCATTTACCGACAGCGAGACTTGCAACGGCAAGTCGCTTCCCGATAATCCGTCGGATACGGTGACGGCATTGCCACTACTAAACGTAAGCACGTTGTCTTCGTCAACCGACTGGGCACCCGGAACCACGTGAATAGCGTCCGCGCCGTTGTCGATAGTGATCGTGAGAATTTCGTCGTAGGAGCCACTGTTGCTGTCGGTGACTTCAACAGTAATGTTATGTGAAGTGGCAGTTTCGTAGTCTAGAGATGATGCATCGGCGACGGTAACTTCACCAGTGCTGCTATTGATCGCAAAACGTCCGGCCGCGCTGTCCGGCAGGCTGTAGGTAAAGGTGTCATCCAGATCGGCGTCGACGCTGAAAACCGTGCCTACTGATGTTCCATCAATGCTGTTTTCATTGATATTAAAGGCGGGTGTTGAATCGACTTCGTAAGCCCGGATATTGTCCAGCACTAAATCAACGGAGGTTGTGACGCTGGAATTGTCGGAGAACTGCAGCGTGGTTGTTGTACTGTCGGCGACAAACGTGTAGCGATAACTGTCGAAACTGGCGGGATCCGAGCCGGTATCTGTGATTGTATCCGTCACCAGGTTCGCCGAACCAATAAGCAGCACCTCCATCGCCTGATGTTGGCCGAGGCCAAGTGCACTACCGAAGGCTGCCATGTCGAACGTGACTGTATAGGTTTGCCCGATAGTGGTTGCAATCGTTGTACTGACCACACCGGTATTGGCCGAATCCAGGTGGCTAAATTGAAATGCGTAGTCTCCGTCGCTTGCCCCCTGGCCAGTTTGTCGCACAACATTGCCTGCCAGCGTCCAATCGCTGGTACCCACTTCGATAGATGAGTTGGCGACCAGATTGTTACCCGTTTGGGTGGCAATGTCTGTTGGATTGTCCGGCTGCGGTTGCACGTCGATGAATAGCGACTCGGTGGCCGTTTTTGCACCACCTGCGCCGATATTGCCTCGGTCATCGACAGTGATTTGAACATTGCCAAGTCCAACGAAATCGATGGTGGGGGTGTAACTGAAATTGCTCAACACCGTGTTGATGTTCGCCACCGTACCTTCAAATACAATTGTCGAACTACCGCTGCCACCGGACAGAACCGTTACACCGGTAGTGTCTAGTGCTGCGATACCGTTGCTGACTTCAATTGCCACCTCTACTAACGAAGCCCCTGCATCGTCATCGTCAATTTGCACGCTCAGCCCACTGAGAGTGACGTCCTCGTTGGTAGTGCCGCGAACAAAATTACCGCTGTCCTGATTGATGTGTACGCCAATGGAATCACCGTCGCCGGCTGCAAAAATAATGTCCAGCTGCCCGTCACCGTCGACGTCAGCCGCTTCTGCCCAGACCGGGTCATCGGTACTGGTATCCAGAAGTTTGTGGGTGAACTCGGCGCTGCCGTTATTTTCATACAGGTGAATTTCATCAGAATTATTGCTGGTGACGATCAAATCACTGGAACCGTCGCCATCGGTATCGGCGACATCAATGTGGTACACCAATGGTGAAACGCCACTGTCGACCAATGTTGATGTAAAGACTGGTGTAGTCGAGCCGTCGTTGGTTAGCAGGCCCACCGTGTTTGTAGTCCAGGTGATGTACCCGACATCTACATCACCATCGGAATCGAAGTCACCCACATCCAGGTCAGCGACGCTGCCCACGCTGCTGGCGATTGTGCTGCGGTTAAACCCCGCAGTGACATTGCCATTGTTGGTGAATAGCAGAATTTGCTTGTTCTGGAAATCGCCGACGACCAGATCGAGGTCGAGATCGCCATCCATATCTGCGATAGCAACACCTTCGGTGTTACTGACAATATCCGCATAGGTTTTGGTGAACACACCGGTTGCATTCTGTTCAAAAACGGCGATCTGGGAGTCGCCAATGCTGCGATAGAACGTGGCGGCGATGTCCTGGCGTCCATCGCCGTCAATATCGCCAACGGCCAGATCATCGGACCCATCGAACTCTCCACCGACGCTTCCTTCATAAGTGGCTGTATTGAACGTGACGGCGCTGGTTCCGACAAAATTATTCAGCAACACATAAATGCTATCTGCAGCATCGGCTGGATCGTCATTGGCTGCGACTATATCTACATCGCCATCACCGTCCAGGTCGGTTGCCACAACGGCGCCGAAATCCTGTGCTGAGGCAATCAACGTACCCGCTGAGAAAACACCACTGCTGTTATTCTCATGCCATAGAAGCTGACCGCTATTCGTCGTCGAAACCAGATCGACATCACCATCATTGTCCAGATCACCGGATGTGACACTGGTGGCGCCTGTGAGGCTTTCTATCGTTTCAGGGTTAGCGCCTGGCAGGCTGCTAAAGTACGGAGCATTGTTCACGGCTTGAACAGTAATGGCCACGCTGTCGCTGGATGTTGCCAGGTCGGCCGAAAGGCTTGCGATTTCGTCCACAGAAAGTGCGCGGCTGTAGATCCGAACCTCGTCGATCAGGCCATCAAAATCAAAACCTGCGCCGCCATCGCCTGATCGTCCGATGTATGTATCGGGGCTATTGTCGTATTCGATTGCTGCTGGTGCCACAGTGGTTTCAATGGCTGATCCATCAATAAAGACAGTCATCTGTTGGCTAGCTGTGTCGATCGTGACCGCAACGTGTCTCCAACCAGTGCCGAGCAGGCTCTCAGTCGAACGACTGACGTAGTCCGTGCCACCGGATTCATAGTAGCCGAGCAGTGTTCCATCAGGTTCCAGGTACAACGCCGGGGCGGTACCCATCGAAATGACAACCGCGCCGCTAACGTCGGCACTGGTCGCGTTGATCCATGCTGCCAAAGTGAGGTTGGCCGGCTCACCCAGGAGACCAGTGATTAGCATGAATTGACCGCTGCCATTAAGACTCAACACATCGCCACGTTCTGAGTCGCTTACGATTGGCGGGCTACCAGTGAGTGTTCCGTTCTGCGAGAGTCCGACCGACTCATCGGTAACCGTTGAGCCACTAACCGTTGCCGATTCAAAGGTATAGTGACCTTCCAAATCAGCCTGTAGCGACGTTGTCATGTTCAGCGTGACCGCGCCAGTGAAATCCGTATCCGGCGTGTAGGTCAACCCTTCAAAAGCAGCATTGATGTCAGATTCAGTGCCCTGAATCGTCATGAACGTACTGCCATTAGAGCCGCCGAGAATGGAGAGCCCTGTGGTTTGTGACAGGGTTAGCACGCCATCGTTTACGGAGATAAAGACCTGCAGCGGTGAAGTGGTTGAATCAACCGTGTCTGTGACAGTCACAGCGTTGCCATTGCCACTGCTGAACGTAAGGGTGGAGTTTTCAGTAACGTTTTGTGCAGCGGGTACTAACTGACCGGGTTCAATCCCGTTATCCACCCGGATACTCATCGTCTCTGAATAGCTATTACCTGTAACATCGGTCACGAATACATCAATGTCGTGCGAAGTCGCGATCTCGTAGTCGAGCGATCTGGTTGCAACGACAGTGATTTCACCGGTACTGCTGTCGATTTCAAAATTGTTCGATGAATCAGTCAGGCTATAGGTAAAACCTGATAGCACGTTGCTGGCATTCCATTCCATAACGTACTGCAAACTCTGCGAGGCGTCGATATCAGCCCATGTTCCATCGCCATTGATAATTTGCAGACTGTCTTCAATTCCACCGGCATCATCGGGTTGGCCACTTGCAAAGTTGCTGTACGCCGTTGCAGCCCCGCCTGTGTAGAAAGAATCAGCTTCAACACCGTTGTTAACCCAGCGCCAGGTCCCTTCTGTGGTCGCATCAAGCGCTCCAATGCGCGCGGAGCCAAGGCCTGCCTCCCCAACAAGATTGAGTACCAATTCATTTTCGTAGTCTGAGCGGATATTAACCAGTTGACCACCAACACCGTTGATCAACACGTTTGCGGCATCCGCTTGCGATGTTGCATAATCCCGCGCTGCAAGCGGTGAACTGACTTTATAAAATTTCGCCGTAGCCGCGTCGTAGGTCAGCGATGGATCGTTATTCAGTATCGTAGTAACTGCCTGCGGGACCTCGATAACCTGAACATCAGTGATTATCGGGCCCCAGGTGCTCGGTGTGTCCAGTGAAGCGAACGATAGAGCAGTGGTAGTTGAATCAGCAGTAAACGTGAATGATCGAGCAGACCAAAGCATATTTGTCGTCGACCAGGCAGCGGGCTGTGTCATTTGATAATCTATTGCCACACCACCCGCACTGGCACGCAGATCTTTGACGGCGTCGCCGTTGGTCCAGTTACCAGAGGAGGCAAATACAACCTGATATTGCCGCCCGATTTCGGTGGTAAGCGTTTGTTCGATAGCGCCGGCCACAGCGCCATCACCATGCAATTCAACTGCTTTTCCGCCTAGAGGCCCTGGCTCCCAACCGGTAAGTATGTTTACGTTTTCAACAGTGACCGTCCAGTCACCAAAACTATTAGGCGCGTAGACAACGGATGTAGCATCTGGAGTATTGCTGAACGAACCATCAAGCACGATATCCTGTGGGGTATCCGGATCGGTTGGCACAACAAAGCCAACACTGGCACCGGCGAGCGCATTTTCACTGATGTGCAAATCATCGACTGGCGTGCTGATTTGAAATCCTGTGGATAATCCATCGTTGCCGGAGACGACATGGAAATTCGACAGAGAGTAATCGTCCTGGTTGTCGTATGTTGAATCAGAAGTTCGAACGTAAAAGGACGAGTCGATATACCAATCTGTAGCTGCCGTAATAGTATCCGTTGCGAATGTCACACCGTCATATTGATACTCCAGAGTTGTTCCATTTACATACAGCCCGAATACTCCGCCATTCGTCATCCCAATGTTGTAGGTTCCTGTCGACACACCATTGTGTCTGACAGAAACAGTATCAACACCACTGATATAGTCATGGAAGAGAGCAAACTCGGGGTCAGCAAGGTCAACACTGGATTCTGCAGATCCCAGGCCTATCGTCCAGGCATTATTGGTTTCATTGTCAACTGTGAATCGGATCGTATAATCATCTGAATAACCCAGCGTTGATACGCTGGTCGAATTAACCTGTGATCCCCACCCGTCAGGTGCACCTGCGTCAACGAAGGTAAGCGTGTTCCCGCTTACTGTTACCCCACCAACCTGGTTGGTCCAGTCAGTGATAGCGGTTTGTCCTGCAGATTCCACGCTCAGGTTGTTTCCACCAACCACATCGACGACTTCGTTACTTCCGTTAAAACCATCCATCTGCCAGTTAGCAATCAGGCCAACTGGCAGGTTGCCGCTTTGAAATTTATGTTGATGATTGAGTGCAACGTCAGCCGGGCTGCGAACCCCGCTCCAGAGACGAACATCGTAGAGTGTACCCCGAAAGGTATCGTTCGATTGGAAGCCACCGCCATAGGAGTCTTGTTCATTGCCGATCACAAGTTGACCTGTGGACGCGTCACCAGCAACGGTTTCACCAACGGCCAGCCCGGTACCTGATTCGATGAAATCACCATCGACATAGATAGCCCAGTCACCGTTGGTGTTGTCCCAGGTCAACGCAAGTGAGTGTGGCTCGCCATCAAGCAAGACATCATCGTAATCAATCGCAAAGGGATTGATCTGATTGACTGACCCATTGATCACCAGTGTCAGATACCCGTTACCTGCCAATTGGTCAATACGAACCAGGATGTCATTCCCATCCGGATCTGTGGCGGCATAGGACAACAGTGTTTGCCTGCCAGCATCGGCACCGCTGAAATTGAATTCAAGAGTAAATGCAGATAAGCCACCGATCACATCGCCAATGTCACCTGCGTTTCCGCTGCTGGCTACAGACAGGTAGGTGTTGTTGCCGCCGTCGGCATTCAACTCGATACCGGCAGACAGATCCGTCGGAGCGCTATTGCTCTCTAACAGATTATTCAGGTTAACCGTAAAATTCTGGTCATTGGTGTTACCGTTAACGTCTGTCGTGTGAATCGTCAGTGTGTGCGACGGCTGGCTGCCAAAATTCAACAATGAACCATTGCGTACACGAATTTCCCCCGTGCTGCTATCAACTTCAAATGCATTGGCAACCGTTTGTGATGATATCGCGTAACTCAGTGGCTGACTCGCATCAAGCACGGCGTCAGCATCCCATTCAACGATGTAATTATCAGGGGAGCCTGTGATCGGCGAGTCGTACCACTTCCCATCTGTTGTGTCGAGCCGGATTGCATCTTCGTTTGCGCCACTGTCATCCGGCTGAGTTGATGAAAACCAGTTCGAGTAGGTGCCTGAACGATAACCGTCAACCGCACCCTGCCAAAACTCGTCGGCGTTAACTCCATTTTCAATCCATCGCCACTCACCCTCTTCCGTAGCATCACTGCCTCCGATGAACACGCTTCCTCCAGAAGTTTCACTATTCGCGAGGCTGCGAAGGAACTCATTCTCGTTAGCCGTTCTGATCACCGACAGTTGGCCATTCACCGAGTTTAGCGGGGTTGCCTCGGCATTGGTTTTAGCAACGCTCCAGTCGTATGAACCGGTCACTACCTTATAAAACTTGTCGGTTTCTCCACTGTAGCGTAAATCAGCATCCGCCATCAGCAACGCTGAAACCTGTGCTTCCCGCTGTGCATCGATAGCCGTGACCATTCCTACGATGCTGCCATCACGCGCGTGCTCATCAACCATGAGCGCAAGCATCGCCTCACTGCCAGTAAAACCAGCGTCATTGGTGTGCTTAACAGTCAGGTTATTTCCGCTGACGGAATCAGTGACAATACCATCAACAGACAATGCATTAAAATTCCACTGTGCCAGCATGTCTGTTTCATTGTGAGGCAGTTCACTGCGATAGCTTGCTGCCATTTCTACTTCTGTGCGCACATCACTAAACAGGCGACTATTGATTAATGACCCGGTGAAGACCTGTGTATTGTCGAAGCTCCCCCCAATGTTATCTTGCATCTGTCCAAACAAGAGAACACCGTTACCCCCAATGGTTTGCCCATTGGCCAGCAAGGTACCGCTACTGATGGCTGTACTGTCGACCGCAACACCGTCGGCATAGATCACCCAGTTTCCATTGGTGCCATCCCAGGTGAATCCGAGTGAATGACGGGCCCCGTCCTGGAGCGTACTGTAGTCAAAGACGGTTGAGTTATAGATTGCCCCTGAAACGATCAGTGTGGCAGATCCATCGTTACGGATCTCAAACACAATTTCGTTGCCATTAGACGGCACCGCATAAGACAACAGCACCAGATCCTTTGAGACACTATTGCTGGCAAATTGAGTTTCAAAACTCAGCGAGGTTCGCCCGCCAAACAAAGCATCGCTATCGTCGGCGATCAGATAGCTATCGTTGCCACCATCGTTGTTGATACCAAGCCCACCGTTACCAGTGGCAGTAACCTTGATCTCCTCAGGTGAAACGCCATCACTATCACCATCGGTGGCTGTAGCGTAGCCAGACAGTTCACTACTATTACCGCTGGCATCAGTTGTTATCAGTGTTACAAACTCACCCGTCGCTAACGAGACTCCTGCAAGCGTTCCGGAAAGCGAGCTATCGCCACTTGCAACGCCCGTCGCCGTGCCCAGATAGCGTTGCGCTTCTACTTGGCCGCCATCACGATCACTACTGGCGTAGAAATCTATGGTATAGGTTCCGGCAGAAAGCGTTGTCGTATCCAGCACGTAAGCGAATGTGCCATCGTCTGCAATAGAAGCGGTACTTAGAACGGCCCAGTTTTGTCTATTGTTACCGCCAGTGTCAGTATCGCCCGCATCGTTGACATCTGCACCGTCTTCGATGGAGACACTAAGGTCGACACCTAATCCCGAATTAGCATATATACTGTTGCCGCGAATCTGGTTGCCAGCGGAAGGGTCTCTTATCGATACACCGGCATCACGAGCAACAGCGCCTTGACCATTAAACGCTATAACGTTTCCTTCACCAACACCCGTGCCACCGATCAAGTTATTGCTCGACCCTGTTAATACGATGACGCCGTTCTCTCTGTTTCCCCAATCCAGTGTGCCCGAAGCATCTGTTCCGATAATATTTCCCTGTATTACGTTACCGTTTGCACTTGAATTAAGCTCGATACCTGAGTACTGACTGCCCACAATGATGTTGTCGAGGATTTGATTGTTATCTGCGCCACCGCTGCCGGCAAGAGCGATACCGGAACCGCTGTTACCAAGATTTTGGGTTCCATCAGCAGACACACCGATGTAGTTATTTTGAAAGGTGTTGTTATCGTTCCCATCACTAAATAAACGAATTGCGTAGCTTGTCGCACCGGCGATAACGTTTCCGTGTGCCGCCGTAGACCCGCCAATCGTATTACCATTAGCGGTTTCCAGAATATAGATACCGTAAGAGCCCGATCCCAACAGCGCGTTGCCTGTGATATCAGTTCCGAAGTAGTTACCTGAAACGTTTGAATTAGAGCTTGTACCACGAAGAACTACACCAAAGTCAGTACCGGCAAAAACGTTGCGATCTGCTTGTGTTGAACCACCTACTGTTGTGTTATCCGCATAGCTCCGGACGCCATAGTCGTTCTCTTCGCTCGCCCCTGCATCAGACCCATCTGAGTTGAATTGCCCGATCCAGTTGCCTGCAACGGTAACGCCATCGGCGTCGTCAGCTATCTCGACCGCGGCGTCGACAAGATCACGAAGTACCAGTCCTCGCACTTCACTGTTGTCCGCAGCAGCGCCGAATTTAAACGCTTTGTAGGAACCGTCACCGTCCACCACAATCGGCAGGTAACTCGCTTCAGCCCAATCAGTTTGAGTTGTACCGTCTATAGTGACCTGATCGGTTATCACCGGCAGATCGGAAACCAGGGAAATGATCTGAGATCCAACGCCCGGAATATTAAACTCGATGGTGTCGGCCTGACCGTTGTTGGCGTTTGCGTCAATAATTGCCTGACGCAGCGAACCGGTGCCGTTGTCATTGGTGTTTATAACAGTAAGAGTTTGTGGACCTGATCCGGCGAGGTTGTAAAGCTCAGTTACATCGCTGCTGGCAAGTGCGCGCGTATACACCCGAACATCGTCTAACTTGCCATCAAAATCTCCGACTACCGCGTCCCGACCACCTATAGTTAGTGATGCTGCAGGAGAAACAGTCCCGACGGCTGAACCGCTAAAACCCGTTAATGCCGCATCAACATAAATGCGTAAATCATCGCCTGTTCGAGTTGCAGTAATATGGTGCCAAGCACCATCAGCGATTAGTGCACCCGGCTGAGTTCGGACATGCGTCCCGGACGCACCTTCCAGAAAGAAACTGAAATCACCATTTGCGTCTGCAAAAAGCGAAAAACCAGTGCTGCCATCATGAGAGCCGATGATACGTGTGGAATTCGACTGAGGATCATCGGCGTTGTACCAGAAAGCAACACTGAAATCGTTATTGAAGTCTAACGATACGTCGTCGGGCACGGCAACAACCGCATTGTTGTTGAACGAATCTCCGGTAAAGTCGAGTGAAAACGCCCCCACCGCGCTATCGCCACTCCAACTCGGTGCGTTGGTCCAGCTACCATCATTGCCGTTGACGGTTGAATCAGTTGCTACACTACCGCCGTTTTCCTCAAACTCTAAGTGAGCGACAAGCGACGAACTGATATCCAGTGTACCGTGCCAGCTTCCCTGCTGATCATTCGAAAATGCGACATCAGCTTCAACGTTTCCTACCTGATACTCCAACGCCCAGTTACCACCAAGGTCTGCGTGTCCGGTCAGATCATCACTGGCGGCAATGTCTGAGTCGGTAATTGCAGCTATCTGCCTGACCAGTGCTTGCCCCTGAACACTGCCTGCTACTTCACAACCGTAAACCAGAATATCCGCGTCAACGCTGAGGCCTGGTGTCCAGCTCGCCAATTCCTGTTCGTATGAGGATAGCGTTGCCGCTGTTAAAGTGTCGGTACCAAGTTGTATCTCGCCGGAGGAACCGTGCCCGACAATGTGCACGGCACTGAATTTGCCGCCACCGGCAAGAAAATCCGAGACGACTGCAATGCCACTTTCCGTTTCGGCTATCGTCAGAATGTCATAAGCCACAGTGTCATTGCCCGACGTAATATCGTTAACAAGAGACTCGTAGCCTTCTATCTGTTCATCGAAAATCAGCAATTGCCGCAACTCATCGGCTGTTGCGCCAGTTACGTGGTCTGACATGACATCACTTTGGATGTAGTCAGCCAGGTGCTTAGTAGATTCAGGCAGAATCCCATCGTTGACATTCTGGTGCAAACCGGCAATCTCACCTGCCGATAAAACTACATTGTAAAGCCGGCCATCATCCAGAAATGCTGTTGAAATATTTCCTGACTCAATTCCGAAATCCTTGGGTTTACGCAACGGATAGGAACCATCAGTCGTGGTACCCGCCGAGTCAGTGCTTTGCGGTGCGTTTTCTGATTCTGTACTTGCCAACGCCAGATATTGCACACCGTCAACATAAATCTGTGTATCTGCAATATCCCGGGTGATAGCAATATGTGCCCAGCTGCCTTCGGTTAGATGTTTTTTACCCGTTTGATAGAAATCGATAGCAGCGGAGCTGTGTTTCGCCGTTACTTCAATCTGCTCGCCCTGTCTGGCCACCACGATTTCGCTTTCGCTGTAGCCGCCTGTCACTATATTCGCCAGCACTTCGTTGCCAGCTAATGACTCAAGGTACAGCCAAAACGAGATCGTGCCAGGCGCATCGCCTGGAACACGGATTGTTTTAGCTGACAAGTCCAGATGGCTATAGGGTGCGTTACTGGCGATACCTTCAACAGGCTTGGTTGCAGTAGTTTCGTTTAGCGAAGATCGATCGGCGTGGAGATCTTTACTCTCTGAAAGTTGCAGCTTAGCACTTGAAACACTGGCCTTGACGTCATCAGGCGGCGCATTCCAGTCATTCTCGAGTGGTGTGGTGATTGCTGGCACCGCATTCCGTTGCTGATTCACATCGACTGCAACCCACGAATCATCAACAGTTTCTTCTGTGTTAGCTGGCGGTGGATCTGCGATGTGTTGTGAAAGCGCTCCGTGTTTTATCGGGCGTGCGGATTCCAGCAAAACGCCACTGTTGACGTCAATAGTCGTAGCGTCAGAATCATCGGCGATGTTACCACTAGCCAGAAAATCGCCGGAGTACAACAGGCGCTGCTCGAGCAATTCAAGCACTGACTGAGACTTTGCTTCAGCAACGCCTTTGGGTTTGCGTTTTCTCATCTGAACCGTATGCCACAGGCAAGAACTTTCCCAACAAAACGCTGACTTCTAATTCTTGCACGCATCGACGTTTGTCAATACCAGGTAATAGAACTTCCACCCGATTACTCCAGACAAGCCAGAGACCGGGCAGTTAGTTACAGGGGCTTCCATTCGCGGGGATTTCCTTCCAGTGAGTGGTATCTCTCAGGTCAGTCAAGTGACCATGCCAGCATCATGCCCGAGCGCACGAATACGGCTTGTTTTCTCTAACTGGAAATAGGCGGCGTCAATTTTTCAGCAACACAGGCACTGGTTTTTTTTGATGCATCGATAGCCGTGAAAGAATTAAGGCTGGAATTGTTTGAGGTCTGTGGCAGGCAGAGCCGATTTTGCAGCGGCAAAACTTTACCGTACGCTGCAGCGCGTTTAATCAACGCAAAAAGAAAGACTGCAGGGCATACCTACAGAGCTGTTACCGACAAGAGCAGCTACAGGAGTGGTCATTCAAATTCTTTGGCACTGACTGCAGAGCCCCGACCAGGACGGGGCTATTCATCACAGAACCAGGTTGGCTGCGGTCAGCTTACCCGTTCGAAAACAGTGGCGATGCCCTGCCCCATGCCTATACACATGGTAGCAAGACCAATCTCCCCGTCGTTTTGCTTCATTACATTCAGCAGGGTTGTGCATATTCTTGTGCCGGAACAACCCAGTGGGTGGCCCAGTGCTATTGCGCCACCGTTTAGATTAACCTTGTTGTCCATGTCATCAAGCAGGCCCAGGTCTTTCATTACCGGTATAGACTGAGCGGCAAATGCTTCATTTATCTCTACGTAGTCCATATCGTCAATAGACATGCCCGCGCGCTTTAGTGCTTTCTGCGATGCCGGTACAGGGCCGTAACCCATAATGGCCGGATCACAACCGCTGACAGACATACTGCGAATTTTTGCAACAGGCTGAATACCAAGACTCATCGCCTTCTCACCTGACATAACAAGCATCGCAGATGCACCATCTGCTATTGCCGAGGATGAACCAGCAGTCACCGTGCCCACCTTTGGCATAAAGGCTGGCGGTAACGCGGCAAGTGCTTCAAGCGAAGCATCCGCACGAATTACCTCGTCCTTGCTGATAACCTTTAGCAATCCATTTTCATCGTGACCTTCGATAGCAACAATCTCATTGTCAAAGCGACCTTCGTCACTCGCTGCCTGTGCCCGCTGATGTGAACGCAGCGCAAAGGCGTCTTGCTGCTCTCGCTTTATGCCATGCACATTGCCGAGCATTTCAGCGGTCACCCCCATCATCATTGAGGCCCTGGCCACGTATTGACTCATCGACGGGTTTATATCCACACCATGCAGCATTGGCACGTGCTGCATATGCTCGACACCACCCACGACAAATACATCGCCGTAACCCGTCATGATACCCTGCGCCGCAGTGTGCAGTGCACTCATTGATGAGCCACATAACCGGCTGACCGTCTGCGCGCCGACAGTTTTTGGCAATCCGGCTAGTAAACCGACGGAGCGCGCTATATTAAAACCCTGCTCCAGGGTTTGATTGACACAACCCCAGACAACGTCTTCGACGTCCTTGCCATCAACTTCCGGGTTACGCTCGAACAGTGCAGTTACTAACGCGGCTGACAGGTTTTCAGCGCGTACGTTAGCGAAGCCTCCACCTTTAGATCGACACATTGGAGAGCGAACACCATCGACAACGACTACATCTCTAGCCTGGAATTTCATGCCATTTCTCCATTTGAACCAGAATTGCCGGTCGCATAAAAACCCGAGCCATCATTCGCCATTGCCCGCATCGCCGGTGTCGGATGATAGAGCGGCCCAAGGTCCTTGTAACTATCTGCTTTTGCGCAAAACTCCGCCAGGCCGATTTTGTCCACATAGTGCAAAGCGCCGCCTCGAAACGGCGGGAACCCCACGCCATAGACCAGCCCCATATCCACCTCAGCGGCGCTGCTGACGATGTTATCCTCAAGGCATCGTGCAGCCTCAATGCAAAGCGGTATCATCATGCGGTCGACAATGCTGTCAGCGCTGACTTCCATTGATGAAGCCTGCACAGACTTTATAACCGCATCTGCCGCAGGGTCTATTTGCTTTTTGAGTTTGCCTTTTCGGTCTGTTTCGTACGCATAGAATCCTTTGCCATTTTTCTGTCCCAGTCTGTCTGCTGCAAACATGGCATCAACGATGGAGTTGCCTTCGCTTGCCATACGGTCCGGGAAGCCGGCTGCCATCACGCCGGCTGCATGCTTACCGGTATCCATACCGACCACGTCCATCAGGTACGCAGGCCCCATGGGCCAGCCAAAGCGCTCCATGGTTTTGTCAATAACCTGTATGTCGGCACCATCAGCTACGAGCTTGTTAAACCCGCCAAAGTAGGCGAACAAGATTCGGTTAACCAAAAAACCAGGGCAATCATTGACGACAATCGGCGTTTTCTTCATGGCGGTGGCATAGGCTACCGTCGTTGCAATGGCTTTATCAGAAGAACTGTCTGCGCGTATCACTTCTACCAGAGGCATGCGGTGAACAGGGTTAAAAAAGTGCATGCCGCAAAAATTTTCGGGCCGCTTAAGCGCTTTAGATAGCAGGTTGACCGATATTGTTGATGTGTTGGTCGTGATGATGGTGTCATCACTGACCTGTGATTCTACTTCGGCCAGTACTGATTGCTTTATATCAGGGTTCTCGACAACTGCCTCAACCACCAGATCAACCTGGCCAAACTCACCGTAACTCAGGGCGGGTTTAATGGCGTTAAGCACATCGGCAACCCCTTCAGGCTTCAGCTTGCCGCGCATGACCTGCTTCTTCAACAGGTCTCCCGCCTCTTGCAGCCCCGCATCAAGTGCATCCTGACGAATGTCTTTCATCACAATGGGTATGCCATTGGAGGCAGACTGATAGGCTACACCACCGCCCATGATACCAGCGCCGAGCACCGCAGATTGCGTGATGGGTGCTGCTTCCTTTTTATGTTGCCGCGCCAGACGCTTTAGCGATTGATCTTTTAAAAAGATACCAACCAGACTCTCGGCGACGTCAGTCTTCGCCAGCTTTACAAAGTTACTCGACTCAATTGGCAGCGCCTGATCACGAGGCTTACTCGCATGTTTAGCAATGGTATCAATAATGGTAAGCGGCGAGGGATAGTGCGGCCCGGCCTTAGCACCAACCACGCCTTTGGCTGACTCAATAGCGAGTGTGCGCTCCATATCTGAAAGCTGCAGCGGATCCTGTTTCTGTGATCGCCGTTGGTTTATATCAAGCTTGCCATCAGTGCATTGATCGACGATAGATTGTGCAGCAGCGGCGAGATGCTCGTCTGCAACAACGGCATCCAGCGCACCCTCTTTTAATGCCGCTTTGGCACGCTTTGCACTGCCTGTGCACATCCATTCAACAGCGTTGTCGACACCAATCAGGCGAGGCAGCCTTACCGTGCCACCCCAGCCGGGCATTATGCCGAGCTTCACTTCAGGCAAGCCAAGTCGCGCCATCGGCGTTGCAACACGGAAATCACAAGCGAGACAGACTTCCAGCCCTCCCCCCTGTGCCTCGCCGTTTATGCAGGCAACGGTTGGAAAGGGCAGATCTTCTATTCGGTTAAACAACGAGTTGACATGCTGAAGCATCGCACCCAACGCTTCGCCCTCGCTACTGAAGTAGCCAAGAAACTCCGTAATATCAGCGCCCGCGATAAAACTCGACTTGCCACTTGAGAGGATAAGACCTTTGATGTCGGTCATTCCCTCAACAACTGACAATGCCTCGTCAAGTTCAGTGAGTGCCATACGGTTAAATACATTAAGGGTATCGGTCTGGCTGTCGAAGACCAGATTCAACACCTGTGAATCACTCGTCAGCGTAAACGCCTTACCTGAATACAACATAGAGTCTGATTCCTTTATTAGCACACCGGGTGCAGCGCCATCATTTGAATTCGGCACCTTTTATCAGACACCCGGCACTGCAGTTTGTTTACTTTATTTCAACGACACGCCTGGCAACACTCAGCCACAGCGATTGCAACCGCACCTACTTAAGCAGGGTATCTGCTAAAGCAAGGCATTGAAGCAGCCTGATGACTGTTCTGCCATCACTGGAAGGACAAGTGATCGGCGTCGAGATCCATCAGATTATCTGCACCAGACGTCATGGTTACCGCCAGTGTTCGCGTTCGCGGCAGCAAACGCTCATAGTAAAAACGTGCGGTAAAAAGTTTAGCGCTGAGGAATTGTGTATCACCTGCACCCTGATCAAGCTGAAGGTTAGCAGTAGCGGCCGCTCTGGCCCAAAAGTAGGCAAGCACCACGTAACCGGAGTACATCAGGTAATCAACCGACGCCGCACCGGCTTCCTCTTTACTCTGTATTGCCGACATTCCAATTCGTGTTGTCAGCTCACCCCATTCTTTGTTTGCTTTGGCTAACGGTGTCACGAATCGCGCCATCTCCGGCACGTCGGCCTGCGATTGACAAAAACGATGGATCTCACGGGTAAAAACCTGCAGCAGCTTACCCTGTGACCCGAGGACTTTTCTGCCGAGCAAATCGAGAGCCTGTATGCCGGTTGTACCTTCATAGATCATCGAGATGCGCGCATCTCGCACATTTTGCTCCATGCCCCACTCACGAATGTAACCGTGACCACCGAAAACCTGCAAACCAAGATTGGCGGCTTCGAAACCGGTTTCAGTCATGAACGCCTTGGCGATAGGTGTCAGCAACGCCAGTTCCTGTTCAGCGGCACTTTTTGATTCGTCGTCGGCAGCGCGGTGACTGACGTCAACCAGCCGCGCGCAGTGGTAAAGAAACATCCGATTGCCTTCTGCAAGCGCTTTTTGCGTCATTAACATGCGCCTGACATCCGGATGCACGATGATCGGATCAGCTGGCTTGTCAGGTGCAGCAGGCCCTTCGAGCGCGCGCATCTGCAAGCGATCTTTGGCATAGGCAAGTGACCCCTGGAAGGCCAGCTCGGCGTGAGCAACGCCCTGCATAGCGGTGCCAATACGTGCCGCATTCATAAATGTGAACATGCAATTCAACCCGCGATTAGGCGGACCGATCAAAAAACCCTGAGCACCGTCAAAGTTCAGAACACAGGTGGCGTTACCATGAATCCCCATTTTGTGTTCAATCGATCCGCAGTTAACCGCATTGCGCTCGGTGACTTCGCCATCCGCATTAACCGAGTGTCTGGGCACGATGAAAAGCGAGATACCCCGCGTGCCAGCAGGTGCATCGGGCAGTCGCGCCAATACAATGTGTACGATGTTGTCTGCCAGATCGTGTTCACCCGCAGAGATGAAGATCTTGGTGCCGGAAATACTGTAACTGCCATCATCACGAGGCTCAGCCCGCGTTTTCAACAAACCGAGGTCAGTGCCACAGTGGCTTTCAGTCAGGCACATGGTGCCAGTCCATTCACCGGACACCAGCTTCGACAAGTACTGTTGTTTTTGCTCGTCTGTGCCGTGCGCCTCGATGGTTTTCATAGCGCCGTGGCTGAGCCCGGGATACATAGACCACGCCCAGTTAGCGGTACCATTCATTTCGCTGAGTACCGTGCCAAGAGACTCTGGCAATCCCTGTCCACCGAGCTCGGGCGACTGCGTCATTGATGGCCAGCCCGCCTCGACATACTGTTGATAGGCATCGCGAAATCCGGCAGGTGTTGCTACCTCACCTTCACTCCAGCTGCAACCCTCGGCATCGCCGGTGCTGTTGAGCGGCGACAATACATTAGCTGCAAACTTGCCACCTTCTTCCAATATGGCATCTACTACATCCGGTGTGGCATCTTCAGCTGACGGCAACGCAGCATAGTGGCCATCGAAATCGAGAACATCGTGCAATACAAAACGCATGTCTTTCAGCGGAGCGTTGTAGGTAGTCATAGCTTTCTGCCCAAATCGTCAGTGGCGAAGTTTTTCCTTCCGTAACAGTGTCGGCCAGATACCAGTGATTCTCAATGTCCTTTCTACCCAAAGTGACTGACATTTTCGTTCATATTATGAAAAATGGTAATGAATTGCATCGCCTTTCATAGACATAGGATTAGCCAACGCCCGCCCTTCGACTAGCCGAATCGCTCAATACAGGCGCCATCAATGACCAATCGCGGTGTCAGGCAGGGTATTGGTCAAGCGCACGCCGATACGCCGCAGGCGTTGTGCCGGACCAGCGTTTAAACGCACGGAAAAAGGCGCTGGCATCATCAAACCCCAGTAAGCGCGCAATTTCATTGAGCGACAGATCCGAACTACCCAGATATCGCAACGCCGCCGTGTATCGACACTCATCTTTCAGCGACTGGAACGATGTGCCCTCATCGCCGAGTTGCCGCCGCAGTGTGCTGACAGACAAATTCAACGTTGCGGCAATGCTGGTGGCATTCGGCATTGCGCTGGAAAAATCGTCACCGAACAGGGCCAGCACACGATCGCGCAAGGTATGTTGCCGGTGATAAGGCACAATCAGTCGATACGGCGCCGAGCGCAGGAAAATGTTTAACGACGCTTCGCTCTGAACGTTGGCGATATTCAGAAGCCCGGCTGGAAATTCGAGTGCAGACTGCGGGCTGTCAAAAACCAGCGGGCAATTAAACATGCGTTGCCAGCTTTCGGAATTTGCCGGTGCAGGAAAATTGAAAGTAATACGACTCAGGGCCAGCTCAGTACCGGCAAACCAGGAAAACAGGTTGTACCAGACAAACAGTGACATGCGAACTCGCAGTGGACCATCTGCAGTCAGGATATCGTCCAGCGTGCGGTCATCACTGGCATCGATCAACCCAAAGCCTACCTGCACAGTACCGAGCTTATCTACTGTTACAGATGGCTTTAGCGTAGCCCCCTTACAGATATCCAGAAATTCGCCAACCCGGGTGAGGATGCCCCCAATCGATTCGCAATGAATAACGCAGAGACACATCATTCGAAACGTGCCGTTGGGCACGCGACCACCGCTTGCCATACCCAGCGTTTCATCTTCCAGCAACAGTATGGCGCGCTTATACAAACGCCCGAACAGTGAAGCGGGAACCGACTGAGCACTTGCCAGCTCATGCACGCTAACGCCGTCCACTGCAGCAAATGCCGCCGAATCGTGCCCCTGCTCCTCCACTGCACGCAGCAATGCACGTGCGTATGAAGCGGGGAGCGTTATTTCAGATGAATCGATTGGACACATTTGATGAGTTTTAACAGGTACGTGTTAATTCGTTATCGGAATCATGTGATACCAAACACGGCGCTAGTCAAAGAGCTAGAGCTAGTCAAAGAAAATGACAACTTCGTCGAGGCTTTTCAATTCGCCGTGTTTGTGTGAACGCATGTTAAGCATATCTGCAAAACTAAGTTCTTTACTAAATTCTTTACTAATTATCGGTGGCCATACGGGTGGCTCTGCAAGCCAGCTGCCGTCAGCACTTTTCATATGACTGCGATCTGAGGCAAACGCATCACGATAGTACGCGCTATCCATAACACGAAAAACCGGTTGCACAGGCATGGGCTGCCTGAATGTCTTACTGAAATAATCACCACTCGCAACGGGCATTCCCAGGATTGTATCGAAATCCCACACCTGCCACTGATTACCTGTGCCTCTTGCTAACAAGAATACATGATAGTCCCACCACACCGGTTCATCGACTGCGGCGGCGCTTCTCTGGCACCACAATGGACAGATCTGACGATCACTGCTGACCCACACTACCTTCTTTTCCGTCTCAGGCAACGCCGGATCAGCGCACAGGTGCCAGACATTTTCTTCGCAATAGCAAGCCGCGTAGTTCATTGACAGTTTAAAACACTCAAGGCCGATTTCAGATTCATAAACACTACTATATCGCAGCATGCTGAATACTGCGGCCGCCTGAACAGCCAAACCGCACTCCAGTTGCAAAACGCACTGCCTGAATCCGCCAGACCCTTGCACACCGTATCGTGATATTGTAGCAGCACCACCGGTCTCAACAATATGGCTTTGAACTCGACAATATCATTCAGCTCACTTAAGCCTTTCACGAGTTTCACCGGCAACGCTTTTGATGAAGACTTCTATACAGACATCCCGCATGACTGGCTCATTGTTATTGCAGATATAGAAGACAGCACAAGAGCCGTAGAAGACGGAAAATACGAGCAGGTAAACTATGTCGGTGCTGCGTGCATTACTGCTTTAAACAATGCAATGCCCGAGCTCGATTTTCCCAAAGTGTTTGGCGGCGACGGGGCGCACGCCGTGGTACCACCAGATAACTTACCAGTGGTGATCAAGGCGATGCAACAGATGACCCACTGGTCACAACGGCAGTTCGGCCTTCGGCTGATCACAGGTATTGTGCCAATGTACGATGTTGTCAGCTCAGGGGGACATCTGTCTGCTGGAAAGATGCGATCAAGCACTGGTGTTGATATCGCAATGTTCAGAGGAAATGGACTGGATATAGCAGAGTCAATGGTAAAAAAAGACACTACTGACCGCTACCGTTTAACGTCGGCAACTTCAAACACACCTGATCTGACTGATCTCTCCTGCCGCTGGTCACCGATTACGCCAACACGTGACCACATGCTTTGTATTATTGTCAGTGCTCACAGTGATACACCGGGTAGTGCGGACAACACGCTTTCCAGTGTGGTGCACTTAATCAACAACATCGTCACACTGGACAGCAGCGACACCATGCCTGCCAGCGCTGACAAACTGAAATTCAAACTCCGACTCACAGCGATGCGGAAAGAGATAGCATCAGTGCGAGGCTCACTTTGGAAGCGTGTGCTGTCCGTGCTGGGCATCCACATGTTTGCCAGAGCGCTTTTCGCTTTCAGTATGCGAGTCGGTAATTTCGATGCGGAGCAATATCGGTCAGAAATAGCAGGCAACAGCGACTACATCAAGGTCGCCGGCAGCGTTAAGATGGTTTTGGACTGTACGTCTTCACAGGCAGATGACATCGAAATATTGCTGGAACAACAATACCAATCACAGCAACTCGTCTACGGTGTGTACAGAGCAAAAAAGGCATTGATGACATGCATAACACCAGACATCAACAGTGGCAATCATATCCACTATATTGATGGCTCTGACGGTGGTCTCTGGCAGGCTGCGTCCGCGCTAAAGCAACGCCTGGCCGAGGTTGGTGGCAACAACCGGTGAACTGCCAAACTGCAGCACCGCACAGACCGCCCCCTGTTTCAGTTACGCCGCTTTGCTCAATGTAACAAGCAAACATCGTAACGAGCACGCATCGTAACGAGCAAGCATCTCAACGCCCCGCACCTGCCCAGCGCACTGCCGGTCGATCTACTCGACACATCTGTCCAGCCAGTCTGCAGAAGCAAACCCACCCACAAACCAAGAAATGATGTACGCACCTCAAATATTTCTCGACTTGAGGTACGCACATCATTTACACTGCTCAACAGCTGGAAAACAGTCATTTCCTAGCTTCACTTTTGGCTATTCACAGAAGTATCTATTCTCTGGAGGAATAAATGAAACATCTCAAAATTGCGTCTGTCGGGGCGTTGTCTCTGGCCGCTGCCACCCTGTCTACCGGCTCACAGGCCGAGGACCTTACGCTTTGCTGGGCAGCCTGGGACCCGGCCAACGCGCTGGTAGAACTGAGCAAAGATTTCGAAGCCGAAAGCGGCCACAGCATGAACTTCGAATTTGTTCCGTGGCCCAATTTCGCCGACCGCATGCTCAATGAACTCAACTCCGGCGGCAAACTTTGCGATCTGCTGATTGGCGACAGTCAGTGGATCGGTGGCGGCGCAGAGAATGGTCACTACGTAAAGCTAAACGATTTTTTCGATAAAGAAGGGATCAGCATGGACGACTTTGCTCCCGCCACTGTCTATGCCTACTCTACCTGGCCTAAAGGCTCGCCCAACTACTATGCATTGCCGGCAATGGGTGATGCGAACGGATGGTTCTACCGCAAGGACTGGTTCGGCCGAGACGACATCAAGGCAGCCTACAAAGAGGCAACCGGTGAAGAACTTGGTGAGCCAAAGTCACAGAAAGAACTGCTCAAAATTGCACAGTTTTTTCAGGGTCGCGAGATAGACGGAAACACCGTTTACGGCGCTGCAATTTTCACTGAACGTGGCTCTGAAGGGATCACCATGGGCGCCACCAGCGCGCTGTATCCCTGGGGCTTCAAGTACGAAAACACACCCGGCAAGTATGATATGGAAGGCGCTGTAAACTCTCCTGAGGCGGTAGAGGCGCTTGAGTTCTATAAAGAGCTCTACAAAACAGCCACCCCTCCCGGCTACACCAACTCGTACATGGGTGAGAGCCTAGATGCGTTCAAATCTGGTCAGGTCGCAATGGCGATGAACTGGTTTGCGTTTTTCCCCGGTTTGTATGCTGACCCTGACACTGGCGGCGACAAGATAGATTTCTTTGTTAACCCGCCTCAAAACCAGGCAGGCTCAACACTGGGCGGACAAGGTATTTCCGTAGTCTCTTACTCTGAGAACAAAGATGCCTCACTCGAGTACATCAAGTGGTTCTCTGACCCTGAAGTGCAGGCAAAATGGTGGAGCATGGGTGGCTATTCTGCGCACAACTCAGTGCTGAACGACGCGTCATTCAAAGACAGTGCCCCGTTTGCCGGTGATTTTCTCACAGCGATGGAAGCCGTACAGGATTTCTGGCAGGAACCCGCGTACGCAGAACTCTTGCTCGCTATGCAAAAACGTGTGCACGACTACGTTGTCGCTGACAAAGGCACCGCGAAAGAAGCCCTCGATCTGCTCATCGAAGACTGGACTGAGGTATTCGAAGACGAAGGCAAGCTTTAACAGCACCGCTGTCATTGCCAGTAGTCAGTAACGGGGGCGCGTAGCAAAAGTAATCAATCACTGATCTTTGCTACGTCACCACCGGGTATCAGCCCCCTGTTACTATAATCGTCCGGCTCCGGAGCTATAGAGTTTGACTCCGGAGTCGGTCACCCCACCTGTAAATTAAATGGATACGCGGCATGTCTGAAAAGACAATTGATCGCCTCGCCAGTGCTACGCCTGTGCGTGTCGCTCGCAAAGTAAAGGGGCTTTCGGATCGAGCTATCGCCTGGATATTCGTCGGTCCGACAATATTCCTGCTACTCGCGATTAACATCTTTCCGTTGCTCTGGACAATAAATCTGAGCTTCACTAACTTCAAGGCAAACCGCCTGAATCGTGAGGTCAAGTACATTGGCCTGCGAAATTACGAAAGAATACTGGGTGATGCAGATGTATGGTTATCGATGCAGGCCACCGCACACTTTCTGTTCTGGACGCTGTTTTTTCAGGTATTGATCGGCTTTACGCTCGCCTGGCTTATTAATAAAAAATTTCGTGGCAACGATCTCTGGACCACCATTATTGTATTGCCAATGATGTTGTCACCCGCCGTCGTCGGTAACTTCTGGACATTTTTATACCAGCCACAAATAGGGCTGTTTAACTACATCATGACGTTCTTTACCGGGGCCGACCCCTCGAGTTTTGACATGCTCGGTTCCGTCGACCTGGCACCCTGGGCCATTGTTATTGTGGACACCTGGATGTGGACACCATTTGTGATGCTGATATGCCTAGCAGGCTTACGCAGTATCCCCGACTACATCTATGAAGCAGCCGAAATTGATCGGGCCTCGAAGCTCAGGCAGTTCTTTACCATTACCGTGCCCATGGTACTGCCGTTTCTAATGCTTGCCATTTTATTTCGCGGTATAGAAAACTTTAAAATGTTTGACCTGGTGGTACAGCTTACTGGCGGGGGCCCGGGCTCAATCACTGAGATGGCATCAATTAACCTCAAGCGCGAAGCATTCGAAAAGTGGCGAACCGGCTACTCAAGTGCCTTTGCAATTATATTATTCGTTACTGTATTCGGACTGGCATCGGTTTATGTAAAGGCGCTAAATAAGGTGAAAGAACGATGAGCTATTCTGTCACCGAGCCTTCACCACGACAAAAATGGCTGGCCGGAACACTGGTGATTTTGTACGCAGTGATCACTATGATTCCGCTACTGTGGATCATGATGACGGGCTTCAAAACCCCGCCAGACAGCATCAGCTATCCACCGAAGGTGTTCTTCGAACCCTCCGTAGAAGGCTACGTCAATCTGTTCACTACCCGAACCAGAGTCAGCCCGGAGCAACTCGAGAGCCTGCCACCACCGGAAAATTTTGCCGAAGAAATCGTGCGCAATCGCGACATGGTTATTGCCGGCCCCTCAAAGTTCGCGGGGCGTTTTCTCAACTCCGTGATTATCGGCTTTGGCTCTACGTTTTTAAGTATTTTCCTCGGCACACTGGCGGCCTATGCGTTTTCCCGCTTTCGCATACCGCTGGCTGATGATCTGCTGTTTTTTATCCTTTCTACCAGGATGATGCCGCCGATTGCGGTGGCGATACCGATCTTTCTGATGTATCGAAAGCTCGGCCTGAGTGACACGCACCTGGGCATGATACTACTGTACACCGCAGTGAATATCTCGCTCGCAGTGTGGCTGCTTAAAGGGTTTATCGACGAGATCCCCAGGGAATATGAAGAGGCAGCACTCATAGACGGCTACACCCGCTTCCAGGCTTTTTACAAAGTGGTGTTACCTCAGGCGGCAACAGGTATCGCATCCACCGCCATCTTCTGTTTGATCTTCGCATGGAACGAATACGCGTTTGCTGTATTGCTGACCTCTGGCACGGCACAGACTGCACCACCCTTTATACCGACAATAATCGGAGTCGGTGGTCTCGACTGGCCAGCCATTGCAGCTGGTGCCACGCTATTTCTTTTACCCGTTATGATCTTCACCGTCATGCTGCGTAAGCATTTGTTGCGGGGTATTACATTCGGAGCCGTACGCAAATGATCCGATTTATCAAAGGCCTGTTCACCCTGCGCCGAGGTCCGTGGGAATTAGTCGCCACCCTGCTTATCGGGTGCGGTGTGTTCATGCTTATGCAGCCATTTGTATTGTGGGCCTATACCTACTCTTTCATCGTGACATTGACCGGCACGGTCATGTTCATCATTGTCAGTCACTTTCCGGAGCAGGAATAATGGCCGAAATAGTCATACGTAACCTGCGCAAGGAATTTGGCGACTTTACCGCGGTGAGAGAATCGTCTTTTACCATCGCAGACGGTGAGTTCTTTATGCTACTCGGCCCTTCCGGCTGCGGAAAGACCACCACCCTCAGAATGATTGCCGGCCTCGAGTTACCCACTGGCGGCGAGATTTTTCTCGACGGTGAGGAGATTAGCCAGCGCCCGCCATCGCAACGCGATATTGCCTTTGTTTTTCAGATGTTCGCGTTGTATCCACACATGAATGTACGGCGTAACATTAGCTATCCGCTTATCAGCCAGGGCATGAAACGGCGAGACGTGCGGGCAAAGGTTGCTGAGGTTGCGGGGATACTTGGTATAGAAGATATACTGAATAAACCCGTTGGCGGTCTGTCAGGCGGAGACCGCCAGCGTGTTGCACTGGGGCGGGCCATCGTGCGTGACCCCAAGGCGTTTATGATGGATGAGCCACTTGGTGCGCTTGACGCAGAGTTTCGTGAACACATGTCAGAAGAGTTGCGTGCCCTGCACGATCGCATGGGCGCTACCACGGTTTACGTGACCCACGATCAGCTCGAAGCCATGCAGATGGGAGACAAAATTGTTGTCATGAACAACGCTGTGGTTGAGCAATTCGGCACGCCACAAGACATTTACGACAAGCCTGCCACCCTGTTCGTGGCAGACTTTATCGGCTCACCGTCCATGAACTTTCTGCACTTTGACGGCCACATTGAGGCCGGGCAAAGCAATGCCACTATCGGCAACACCCCGTTCGCCGTTCCACAGCAACTCGAAAGCAGTAACGGCAAACTGGTACTCGGGGTGCGTCCGGAACATATCACTCTCAGCGACGAAGCGTCGTTGCGAGCGCAGGTGCTCGCGGTTGAATACCTGGGCACAACGCAGATTGTACTGTTGCAGTGCGAGTACGGTGACCTGAAAGCACGTGTTGATTCTGCGCTGACCGTGAGTGTCGGCGATCAGGTTGGCATCAGCTTTAAAGCCGATACGATCACCTTATTCAACAGTGACAGCGGTAAGGCAATAAGATCGGTTCTAAACGACCTGGCTCTGAACAACAGTGGCATATCCAGTAGCACTGATAACGACAGCTCAGGCAACGGAGATCACCATCATGGCTGAGGTAAGCCTGAGCAAGTTGTGCAAATCATTTGGTCGAGAGCAGGCTGTCATCGACATGGATATGACCATTGCCAATGGCAGTTTCGTCGTCCTGCTCGGGCCAACCGGTGCCGGTAAAACCACAACGCTGCGTTTGATATCGGGGCTTGAAAAAGCTGACAGCGGCAGCGTATCGATCGACGGTCAGAGTGTAGATAACGAAACGCCTGCACAACGCGATGTGGCAATGGTGTTCCAGCAATACTCGCTGTATCCGCATATGAGTGTGCGGAACAATCTTGCGTTTCCACTGCGATCCCCGATATTAAAAACACCCAAAGCTGAAATAGAACGCAAAGTTCACGAGGTAGCGGAAATACTTCAAATCACCGCTAAACTGGATAACCGCGCAACCGAGCTTTCAGGTGGTGAAATGCAGCGGGTCTCTATTGGTCGGGCGCTGGTCAGAGACCCTGCCATCTACCTGATGGATGAGCCACTGAGTTCCCTCGACGCCCGGCTGAGGGCAGACCTTAGAATCGAGCTAAAACGCATTCAGTCTGATCTGGGCTCGACACTGCTGTATGTCACACATGATCAGATCGAAGCGATGACCATGGCCACGCATGTCGGGGTTATGCAGGACGGACGACTGATACAGTTTGGCACGCCCAGGGAAATATATGAAAACCCGAACAGTATCTATGTTGCCGGGCGCCTGGGCTTACCGCGCATCAATATACTGCCAGCTGACCTGTTTCCAGGCACTGCAAATAAAGCTGTCAATCTAGGGCTGCGACCAGAACACATCAGTTACGGCGACGGCGTCGAGGCATCGGTTAAACGTGTTGAGCATCTCGGTGATCAGACTCGCCTGCACCTCGATTTGAAAGGACACGCAATCACCGCTCTTAGCCCGCCTGGCAATCCTTACCAGGCGGGCTCGACAATAAAAATACAACCGCAAAATCCACTGTGTTTTGACCAAAGTGGCAGCAGAATCTCCGGGAGAACTTAATGACGCAATTCATCAACAACAAAGAAAACCTGGTAACCGAGGCTATTGACGGCCTGCTCGCGGCCTCCGGTGGCTCGCTGCGACGGCTCGATGGCTATCCGCATATCAAAGTGGTTTATCGAGCCGAGCGCGATAAATCCAAAGTCGCGTTACTGTCTGGTGGCGGCAGTGGCCACGAGCCTTCTCACGCAGGCTTTGTTGGCGAAGGCATGCTGACTGCCGCGGTCTGTGGTGAGGTGTTTGCGTCGCCATCGGTGGAAGCCGTACTGGCGGGTATTCTCGCCGTGACCGGTGACGCTGGATGTCTGTTGATTGTAAAAAACTATACCGGCGACAGGCTTAACTTTGGCCTGGCCGCCGAGCGCGCAAGAGCACTTGGCAAGCAGGTTGAAATGGTAGTCGTCGATGACGACATCGCCCTGCCCGATCTGCCGCAACCGCGCGGACTTGCCGGTACATTATTTGTGCACAAAATTGCAGGAGCAGCAGCTGAGGAAGGACAATCACTACAGACTGTCGCCGAAATAGCTCGCAATGTGATTAAAAACACCGCATCCATCGGCATGTCACTCGACACCTGTACTGTGCCAGGTGCGCAAAGGGAAGATCGAATTGCCGAGGGTCACGCAGAGCTTGGCCTCGGCATTCATGGTGAGCCCGGTGTGCAACAGGTGGCGCTAAACAGCGCCACGTCTGCTATGCAAATGGTACTTGAAAAACTGGCACCCAGGCTCGAACACGGAGGTCGACTTGTGGTTATGCTAAACAACCTGGGTGGTACCACGCCGCTGGAAATGTCGGTTCTGACAAACGAGCTGTGTAAGTCAGCGCTGTGTAAAAATGTGGAATTTATCATCGGCCCTGCCCTGATGATGACATCACTCGATATGCATGGCTTTTCAGTATCGGTATTGCCCGTCAATGACGAACAGGTGGCCGCACTGAAAACACCAGTGCCGATGACTGCCTGGCCAGCAATGCAAAGCATTGAACGAGGCACTGCCATCGTTGAACGATTGCCCGACGGGCTGACACCTGTGGCGCCGATTGCCTCCGTCAACGCTGCCACACGTGCAACCATCACATCTATCTGCGATTTACTGGAGGCTTCGGAAAGCACACTTAACGAACTCGATGCGAAGTCAGGTGACGGTGATACCGGCAGTACCCTGGCAACAGCGGCGCGTGCACTAAAAGGCAATCTTGATCAAATGCCACTGGCTGACCTGACCCAGCTGATGCCGGCACTGGGCAATGAACTGAGCCAAACGATGGGCGGCTCCTCTGGAGTAATACTCGCCATATTTTTCAATGCAACCGGTGATGCCTGCGCTCGCGGTCTTGCTATTGAAAAAGCACTTGCTGAAGGACTTGAGCGGGTGAGCCAGGTCGGTGGTGCGGTTCCTGGTGACCGAACCATGATTGATGCACTGCAGCCTGCACTCAACGCGCTGCCTTCAGGTGTTTCAGCCGCTGCCACAGCAGCCAGACAGGGAGCAGACAGCACTGCCAACATCGGAAAAGCAAAGGCCGGGCGCGCCGCCTATGTGCCAGAAGACAACTTACTCGGCCATAATGATCCGGGCGCTGAGGCTGTGGCAATTGTATTCGAAGGCCTTGCTAAAAATAGCTAGGCAGCGACGCTCATCGCCGCCACAAACACAGCACAAACACCTGTGAACAATGAAAGCTAACGAGCTACCCGGCAATGTTATCAGCGGTGTAAAACCCACTGTCAACGACATTGCTCGCCTCGCAGGTGTGAGCCTGGCGACCGTTGATCGTGTGCTTAACGCTCGTCCTGGCGTGCGCAAGGTAACGATACAACGCGTTAACAAGGCAATTGACGAGCTTGGTTATATTCGCGATACCGCCGCCGCCAATCTCGCGCGCAAGCGCTTTTACCAGTTTGTGTTTTTGCTGCCAGATTCAAACAGTGAATTCATCGACGAGCTGGAAACACAAATCGAAGCACAGGCTGTAACGCTTGCAAATGACCGCACCCATTTGCTTACCCGCAAACTACCTGCTTTTGATTCTCAATCAATCGCATTTGCTCTGGACGAATTGCAGCCGGAAGCCACCAGTGGTGTTGCCGTGATCGGGCCAGAGACACCGGCTGTACGAGACGCAATCTCGCGTGCCACCGAGCGCGGTATCGCGGTAGCCGCGCTGCTTTCCGATCTGCCCAGCTCGCCTCGCGATCACTTTATAGGTATAGATAACACCTCCGCAGGTCAGACCGCTGCACAATTAATGGGACGCTTCATCAAAGCAGATCGCGGCTCCATTCTGGTGCTCACCGGATCACGTCTGGCTCGCGACCATCTCGAGCGCAGGCTCGGTTTTGATGCGGTGATGCGCGAGCACTTTGCGCAACTGAGCATATTGCCTTCGGTGGAAATTCGCGACGATCAGCCTTTGTCGGACATTGTGCTGGCAAATGCATTTTCCGAAACAACAGATATTTGCGGAATCTATTCAACAACCGCCAGCAACGCCGGTTTACTGGAATTCCTTAAACAACGCAGCGAGCAGGCAAAAGGCCTGGTAGTCATTGCACACGAGTTAACACCGTTGTCACGACAGGCCTTGCTTACCGGTAGCATTGATGCATTGATCTCTCAGGACACCGGCCACATTGTGCGCAGCGCTGTCCGGTTAATGCGTGCAACCGTTGATGCAGTTCCGCACAATGCGCTGCAAGAGCGTATTCGAATCGAAATATTTTTGAAAGAAAATCTGCCACCTGAAACGCCTGCAGATTAGCGAGTCACCACCACAATAGGCTGCACCACTTCTCGATCAAAGTTGCTGCCACAGAGAATTACCACACTGGTGCTGCCACGTTGCTGTTCACTGGCTTTCTGAAACGCAATATAAGCAAGCCCGGCAGAACCCTCGACCAACATTTTTTCTTCCCATGCGATCGCTCGCATGCCGTCGGCGATCTCCGATTCAGAACATTCAATAATGTCGTCAACGACATCTATGGCAAGCGGCAATGTCATCGTACCCTCTGACACACTGCCAGCACAGCCATCAGCGAGTGTAGGCAAATGCGCGACCTGAACAACCGCTTTAGCCTGAATACTGGCGGCCAGTGCGCCTGAGTTGCGGGCACTAACCCCGATCACTCTGGTCTGTGGCGAAAAGGCTTTTAACACTGACCCTATACCCGACAACAGACCGCCACCGCCCATGGATACAAACACTGAGTCGATACTATCCAGTTGTTGCAGGAGCTCCAGTGCAATTGTGCCCTGTCCGGCAACAACCTCTGCATCGTCATAGGGAGAAACATAATTCAAGCCGTGATCACGAGCAATACCTTGCGCATGCAGTTCCGCCTGGCCGGCATCACAGGAATGCAAAATAGTCTCGACGCCGAGCGCTGCAATTTTTTGATGTTTTTCGGTCGCTACGTTCTCGGGTAATACAACTCGCAACTGATGACCGGTAACCGCCGCCGCCTGTGCCACCGCAAGACCGTGATTTCCGGACGAGGCTGTGATAATCGGTTTATCAACAGCAAGTGTGGTGAGTTTGGACAGCGCACCGCGGTACTTAAACGAACCGGTGCGCTGCAGATTTTCTGCTTTTAGATAGAGCCGATCAGCGTGAGCCCCTGCCTGACGCGTGGCAAGACAGGGCGTCGCAATCAGCCATTTTTTAATCCGCCTGTGCGCAGCGACCGACAACGCCGCCTGACTTAAAACGTTACTGGAAAGCGTGTTCATGTTCTGGATAACTTTGTCATTGATTCGAGCAATCTGCCTTTCACCTTCAACTGTGATACACAGCGCTTATCGCTGGTTATTGTTAACCACGGGTTTACTGTAGGCACGGGTTACTGCTAACCACGGGATACTGCTATCGATCAGTTAGCGCCACTCATCAAACCTGCAGGTTTGGTTTATCATGCCAGTCAATCGCTTTGAACGGAAACAGCTCATGCAAATCAAAAAACTTGACCATGTCAATGTACGAACCACACAGCTGGACCAGATGGTCGACTGGTATACAACTGTGCTGGGTATGCAAAGCGGCAATCGGCCAGACTTTCCCTTCCCGGGTGCGTGGATGTACGCGGGAGATTCACCGGTTGTGCATCTGGTTGGCATAAACGGAGAACCGGCCGTCGGCGCCGAGGCAAAACTAAAGCTTGAACACTTTGCCCTGAGCGCTACTGGCTGTAAACGCTTTATCGAACAGCTGGAAGCTGCGGGAGAGAGGTACAAACGCGGGGAACTGAAAGATTTCAATATCGTTCAAATTAATGTGTGGGATCCGGATGGCAATCATATTCATATCGACTTCCCGGCAGATGAGTAGAATGCCGATACTCGATA
>CALGNZ010000186.1 GCA_937957915.1 uncultured Granulosicoccaceae bacterium
CGGTTCGAAAAATGTGGCAGGTATGTCAGTCCGGGACAATGATTTTGTCACCCCGGGTGAGCTCATGCTCCATGTCTAACAACTTTTCTGCAACGGCTGTCGGATCGACTTTGTAGCTACCGTCCGCGATAGCGGCCTTGATTATCTTTACTTTCTCGCTGTCCACGACTGACTCCTTTTCTACTTTTTTTATTAAATTCTCGGCCTGGCGGTGGAGCGAAACTCGAGAATCATCTGCAGGTTTTTTTTCCCGCATTCTGGCGATGCCCCTTGGGCTATTTTTATAATTATCCAGCCCTGTTACAGAGCTGTCAGAGTCGCCGATTTGGAGGTGGCCCTTCACGAGATTGCTCATCTCATCCGATTCCAATGAAGCTGGCGACAACTTTGGGTGCCCCTGTATCGGCGCCGGCCATGCCAACTTTACCAAGTAGAAAAGTTCAATCCCTGAAAACGCAGCATTGGCAACCGGCAATTGAGATGACGGGCCTATGCACCAAGGCTATTGAGTCGAAACTCTATTGTAGGTTGTAACCCTGAAAAATACAGAGGCAACGGTATTGCAATCGTTCCAGCGCGTCGCTTGATTGCACCTAAACGTTCTGCCCCGTAAAATGGGGAATTGACAGTGGGGTGGCCATTACCGGCGATGACAATGTAATAGCTGCATTGCGTAGTATGCTGTGAGCGGGTAATTATTGGTCAATATAACTGTCACTTTATGCATTACTGGTCGTAAATGACCGGTAGATTGTAAAGACACAATTACGTCTTTTTAGAAAATCGCTTGAAGAGACTCCGGCCTGAAACGGAATCGTTGCGGTCTGATCCGATGCATTCAGGCGGTCGCAAAGCCAGATAGTTCGGTCTTGGGTAGTAAACGATGTGGGTATTCGAGTTTGGTTGAACGTGTAGGATGACTTTTGCCGGCAAGGTTGCCGTTGTAGAAAATCTGACAGCCAATTGGTTGGCAGGCAACGAAAATAAAATAGCGGTCTATACTCAAAAACGTCAATTACAACGCACGCAGTTTGTTTCAGTCTCCAAGACCGTGGCAACTACATTCTTAGACTCAACCGGACCTGTCAATGGGGAAACCAAAACAAAATCAGATTCTGGTAATCGACTCAGATAGTGAGCGTACCCAGAAGTTACTCCATCAGCTGGAGTTTGTAGATTATGACGCCAAAGCAGTCAGTTCACCTGCATTGCTGGATGGTTATCCCGGCTTGTCCGAGAAGCTGGCGTTCATAATCGGAAATTGTCCCGGGATTCTGGACCACGTGTCCAGGATAAAATCTCAGATCGAGAAGTGTCCGCCATTCATCCTGCTCACTGGCACAGCACCCATCGACATGACGCCTGATCAGGTCGAAAATAACTTTCTGGGCTGTATCAGCTCGGATACCCGCTTTGCAGATTTATCGAATGTACTGCATCGGGCAGAGGTACAAAGTGGTGTAGTCAGGGAGCCTGAAACACCGGCGGAAAAGGCTGCAGGCCCGCAGACGCAGTCACCTGAGCTGTTTAGAAGTCTGGTTGGCAATAGCCGCGAGACACGTCGTGTGCGAAAAATGATCGAGCAGGTCGCCCCAACGGAGGCGACGGTACTGGTGCTCGGTGAATCAGGAACGGGTAAAGAAGTTGTAGCACGTAACATTCACTACCATTCGCAGCGTCGTAACAAACCATTCGTTCCAATCAACTGCGGCGCTATTCCCAGTGAATTGCTTGAAAGCGAGTTGTTTGGTCATGAGAAAGGCTCATTTACCGGTGCCATTGGCGCTCGTCAGGGGCGATTTGAGCTTGCTCAGGGTGGCACTATTTTTCTCGATGAGATTGGTGATATGCCTTTGGCCATGCAGGTTAAATTACTGCGTGTTATTCAGGAGCGATCATTCGAGCGAGTTGGCAGCAACAAAAGCATCAAATGTGACGTTCGGATCGTCGCTGCGACCCACAGAAATCTTGAGAAGCACATTCGGGACGGTAAGTTCCGTGAAGATCTCTATTATCGACTGAATGTGTTTCCAGTCGAAATGCCGCGACTGAGAGATCGGGTAGAGGACCTGCCATTGCTGATCAACGAGTTGATCACTCGACTCGAGCATGAAAAGAATGCATCTGTGCGGTTGACGCCAGCGGCAGTGATGGCGCTTTGTAATTATGCCTGGCCCGGTAACGTTCGTGAGTTGGCTAACCTGATGGAGCGCATGACCATATTGCATCCGCACGGTGTGGTGGACGTGAAGGATCTCCCGGCCAAGGTTGTGCCGAATCAAGGCACCGGTGAAGAGAGCGAAAGCGAACCGGTTTCCGCTGAAACAGAGGGTATGGCGGGAATGCCAGGGTTGCCGATGCTCAGCGAGCCTCGTCTTCCCAGAGATGGCATCGATTTGAAGCAACATCTTACTGATATCGAGGTCAGCCTTATTCAGCAGGCGCTGGATGATTGTAATGGTGTGGTCGCTCACGCGGCGAAAAAGCTGCAAATCCGCCGTACAACGCTGGTTGAAAAGATGCGCAAATATCGCATTCAGCGCCCGGAAGAGGCTGCAGCGTCGTTGCCTGAGTAAGTAAAACTGACTAGCGAGCGTAAGGACATGCTCGCCAATCAGCCCTGCCTTCAAACGCTGTCGGAATTACAGGTAGCTTTTCTTCCAGATGATATCCATCCAATAAATCACCTCAGTCAGCAATTTCGCTGGCAATGCGTTCAGGCACAGACATTGCGGTTGCAGAATCGACCCTCTGTCCCGAAACCCTATCTTTGATCCCCCGTGCTATCTGAACTGGAAACACTAGAGTTACTTGAACAGCTAAAGCTGGGGGTACTTCCCGGTGCTGCGGGTTGCAGTGAGGTTGATACCGTTGGTCATTGGCCCGTGCTTATTGGCGGCGGGATGTGTTTGAATCTGCAGACTGTCGCGGCACTCGAACTCAATAGCCAGCCGGAATACATCGATGTTACCCCCTCGGCTGCAGAGTCGATTTCCTGTGCTGACCTCGCGGCCCGTTATCAGCTGGTTCATCATCTGAGTACCGGTGTTGATGGTCGCACCATCGTCATTGCATACGATAGTGACTTTTCACCGATGCTCTCGCTGTTGCAAAAGACAGATTATCATTCCGGGAAAGAATATTTCAGGGTTGCAGATATAGCGTCATCGGAGGCTAAGAATGATGCAGTGGCCCGACAATATGAATTTTCGCAAGCGATAGCCACTTCTGTCGACCCTGGGCCGGCGATCAATGGCCAGCCTGTTGGATTGTCCTTTCTCGCTCTGGATGCCGTAGAGCTGCCTCTGGCTGGCGCCTGGCAATTGCAATTGCGACACGGTGATCTGGCATCCGGTTTTTTTATTGGGCTGATTAATTCGCATGCCGATCCTCTGCTCTCTGAAACAACGCTGGCCTCTGAATCGTTTTCCATATCAGTACGTGTTGAAAGAATATGTCGTAGAAACGGGCTTGGCAGTATGGTTGCGGAGCTTGCACAGCCCGAGCGGATAAAGATTGAGAAAATCGAGGATCGTGGACATTTTCCTGTTGCCGATGCGGTTCGAGAGTCGATGTCGCGTGGCAATGGTGCTGGTGAACCGCGACAACGCTCAACGGGGGGTCTGGCAGTGCAGAGAATGCTGCAGCTGTCAGTGGACGATTTGTACCTGTTACTCGTTGAGGCGGCTGGCAAGGCCACTGAGCTCACATTCAGTTTTGAACTTGAACCCTTAACGGCCATGGTCCCAGGGCAATTGCTGCGTGAAGGGTGCAGGCATCGTTGCCTGGCTGTAAATGGATTGCCAGTGCGCGAGGCCTATCTGATTGTTAGTGACGGTAAATGCCAGCTAAAAAGTCAGGAGTGAGCATCAGCAATAACGCCGTTTAAGGTTGCTGGTTGTTAAACCATTCGCGCTCAAAGCCCTGCGGCGAGCAGTGACGTTCACCGTGCAATACGGTACTGGTTTGTTGAAGACGCCATTGAGTAAAGCGAAGTAGAACACTTTTTGCTTACTATAAACCCCCATTTGCATCACCTGATTTCAAAGACGCCGTTGCTGTTGTGAACTGGTTCAGTAATGTCGAACGTTACAGCCGCAAACTGACACGCTGACTACTGACTGCGCGTCGCTAAGTATCCAGCAGATATCGCGCACGATGTGCGCTGCCAAAAAATTAACAATTGTAATAAGTCCGGCTTTGGGCAGCACATTCTTCATCACTGCAGTGCGTGTGTGGGCCTGATTTGAGCGTTGCCTGCTTCACAGTGTTATCCATTAAGTCCATCAGTTCTCACTCGACACACTCGTGTATCACGTTTTCCCAAGCCCGATTTGATCCATCAATTCCGTGGCCTGTCGCTTGCTTTATCGGTATCACACGCAAGGAAGCGATGATCGTACAAACCGTGGCAGCTAATTACCGGAAAGGTTTCTTTAGTATGAAGAATTCGTTCTGGTAGTCGATGGTATGTATGTGCGCGCATCCGTTCATCATGGAAGATGAAAATTAAAGGTCGGAACAGGCCTTAATAATAACGATTCAAATGGGAGCAACAATGGTGTCCAGTGCAATAGCGCTCGCGACAACCGAGAACGTGCAGCAACCCCGGCCAGCCAGCAAACCTGTACAGGTGATGGCGGTTACGGGTGGAAAAGGCGGTGTCGGGAAATCGAACGTAGCGATAAATATCGCTTTAGAACTAGGCAGGCTCGGGCAGTCAGTATTGGTGCTCGATGCAGATTTAAGCCTTGCCAATATTGATGTACTTTGCGGAGTTAAATCCAGGGGCACTCTTGAAGATGTATTCGACGCAAGGGCAACGCTGGACGATATCCTGGTTAAGGTTGATTCAAATGTTTGGTTGTTACCGGCAAATAGTGGTGCGAGTAACCTGACTTCATTAACCGATGCGCAATATGGTGGATTGATACAGGGCTTTAGCAGCCTGCAAAATCCAATTGATACGATGATCATCGATACACCAGCCGGGATCTCTAACCAGGTTACAGCGTTTTGTCGTGCGGCAAGAGAGGTTTTGGTGATTGTTTGTGACGAGCCAACTTCGATAACTGATGCATACGCAGTCATCAAAGTGCTTAACACCGAACATCGAGTCAAGCATGTAAACATCCTGGTAAATAAATCGAATTCATCGCAACAGGCAAGTGATCTGTTTGAAAAGATTTTGCGGGTTGCCGATAAAAATCTCGATGTAGTGTTGCGATACCTTGGCTCGGTGCCAAGTGATGAGCATTTGCAGTTAGGCGTGTGTAAACAGAACCCGGTGGTGTTGTCGTATCCTGGTTCTCGATCAGCACTTGCCTTTCAAAAACTTGCTAAAAAAATACAGGGCTGGCCAGAGCCGAAACAACCACTCGGACATGTAGAGTTTTTCGTAGAAAGACTCATCAGCCAAAGTACCTGCGCAGGTGTTAGTGAATGAATGCTCATGCAATGTATAACGATGTAGAGCTCGTATCGAAAGACGAGCTTATCACCAAGCAGGCCAAGCTTGTTAAGCGTATCGCTTTTCACCTGATGCACCGGCTGCCTCCTAATGTACAGGCTGAAGATTTGATCCAGGCTGGAATGATCGGCTTGATCGAAGCATCGCGTCAGTATGATCCAACGCAGGGCGCAAGTTTTGAAACCTATGCGGGTATCCGTGTACGTGGTGCCATGCTTGATGAAATTCGTCGCTCTGACTGGACGCCACGATCGGTTCATCGCAAAAGCAGAGAGGCGGCAGAGGCGTTGCGAAACATCGAGCAGGAAACGGGTCGTGATGCAAGTGATACCGAGGTTGCATCTCGCCTTGGAATCTCTCTAAGTGCCTATCATCAAATCTTAACCGAAAGTATGTCAGCGCATATTTTCAGTTTCGATCAGCCGGATGAAAACACCGGCGAGACGATTGCACTGCCTGAGAGTAACGATGTTGGCCCCTCCGAGAACATGCAGCACGGGAGTTTCAAGACAGCCCTCGCTAACGCAATCAAAAACCTGCCGGAGCGGGAAAGCCTGGTGATGTCTCTGTACTACGATGAAGATCTGAACCTTCGCGAAATCGGCGAGATTCTCGGTGTCAGTGAAAGCCGGGTTTGCCAGATTCACGGGCAGGCGCTGATACGGCTGAAAGCCAGACTGTCTGACTGGACAGCGCCAGATCACGAGTTGTAGAAAAAACTGACCGAAATACTGCTGTGGCAACTTTTGCCACAGTGAACCTGGCAACCGGTAGCCGCGCAAAGCGACATCGTAACTATTACTGAAAGTTATTTTCTGCCAATAAATTTGGCCAGAGCCTTGTAAATCTGCTGTTTGCCGGCGAAATGGCAATGTTCACCTCTGTTTACTCTTCTATAAAAGTGTGACGCAGTTCAAAGATGGAATAAGTCTTGCTGTATCAAAGCCCCCTAATTTTGGAAGAGGATAATGACAGGGAATGCAGAGCTGGCGGAGACGGCTCTTTGCGACAATTACGCAGACATGGCCGTCTGTCCCGATATTGAACCAGCGGCCCTAAAAACCGGCCTGGTAGTGCCCGAGCTAAACGTAGTCGGCCTTTACCGGCATATTGAAATCGACAATCTGTTGCAGGCGTTTGTCAAGCGTTTGCGCTCGGCCGTCTGGTTCGATGAAATCGAGTTTCGCAATAGTGACCTTGATGTCGACTTTCACCACCGTGATCAAAGCGCGGCTGGCGATGTGCCATACAAGCTACACTTCCGTATCACTGATCGAAGCACTTACCTCGGGGTGATGGAGATTGGTCGAAAGACGCAGTTTCGATCGGACGAGGTGCGTCGCATCAGCTCTGCCGTCAGTGCCTTTGCCGGCCCGCTCAATAACGCGAATCTCTACCGGCGCGCTTGTCAGTCGGCCTTTCGCGACACCCTTACCGGGCTTCGTAATCGGGCGGCGCTCGATGAGGTGTTATCGCAAAAAACCGCATCAGGTTTGCGACGAGATACCTCGCTGGTTCTACTGGTGTGTGATGTTGATCGATTTAAGGCGGTTAACGACAACTGCGGCCACGCTGTGGGCGATGAGGTGCTGCGACACTTCGCTAACACTCTGCAAGACAATACTCGCGAGTCCGACATGGTATTTCGCTATGGGGGCGATGAATTCGTCGTAGCGCTGCAGGATACGCAGTTGCAAGGTGGTCGTGAATTGGCACAGAGAATATGCGAGGCGGTAAAAAATACCACGGTGTACGTTTCCAACGCCTGTATTAACCTGACGACCACGATCGGTGTTACTGAGGTAAAACGCCATGAGTCTCTGGATGACGCGTTTCTGCGCGCAGACGAGGCGCTGCTGAGCGGTAAACGCCAGGGCAGGGATCGGGTAATCACTAACAGCGACTAGGCGGCTGACACCTGAAACAGGAGTTCTGAGCGTTTGGTCAGGTTGGGCGGGATGGTTTTGCCTGACTGCCTGAAA
>CALGNZ010000187.1 GCA_937957915.1 uncultured Granulosicoccaceae bacterium
CTCAGGATCATAATAAGCGTTCGCTTCCCCACATTGTTCAACAACTACACTTACATCCTGCGGAAGCTGGAACTGCTCGTTGATGTGCCTCACCTCATCCGCCAGCAGCTCTGTCACCATCACGACAGCAGAGGCAGTGCTCGGGGCTGCATTGGAGTTATGCTGCATTACAAGTTTACCGGGCAATTGATCTTCAGCCATCTCATCAAACAGAACACCCCAACTGTCATTCGCCTGATCATATTCCTCTGCACAACTCTCTGCGCGCTCGTCTGGTAACCCCAGCTCGCTTGCAAGCTCGAGCCGCTGATCAGGATTGGCACCGTAGAAGAGACACACATGATTATAGTAACGCTGCTCATCCGGGCCATGCAGATCCCACCAGGCAACCTCGTCGGTTTGCTCGGGATCATTGATATACCCAAAGGCACTGTCATAGGCGATATCCTGTGCGACGCGTTCATCAAAAAAACGATCAATCAACATCACTGATACAACGTCCGCGGCGTCCTCTTCCTGACCGTAAATCGGTACTTCCATCAGATCGATTATCGCATGGCCAAACTCATGATAAAAAATCGACAGAAGATTGGCCTCGATAAATGCTGCCTGTGACTCGTCTGTGCGTTCACTGCCTGCCTGTTGGCTAAACCCCAACACTGGCATCATCAGCAGGAGCACAGCTACCCTGCATAGAATCACCTTCAAAATTTTAACCTCTGACAGATCGCGCTTAATCACAGATTATAAAAAACCGCAGATAGTCGTAGTGTCACCTAAACGTCTATGCGATAACCCGACCGAGGAAAGTGCACGCAAACAGTACCCACTTCGTCTGCGGTGCGTTCAATGACGATAGTCTCCGCGTCAGCACGGCGAACTTTACCTTCAACCACTTGCTCACCACTTTTTACATCAGGGCTAACCGACACCCGGGCACCAACCGTTAACCCCTGCGGATCATTGCCGACCACGCCGCTCTCGGCAACTGACTCTGAGGACTGAGCGATCGCCAACGCATCTTCCGGTGCCAGATCCGTTGAGGTGCCATGCCCCAGTGCTCTGACACTGTCTTCCCAACGGACCAGATGTTCAAATTCGGAAAGCATAGATGGGCCGCCATCCCAACGTCCGCGAACAAACCACACCAGATGATACACCTGCGCGTCAATGGCAGCCGCCTTCGCCCCGGTCAGAAATGCCCTGCCATCACTTAAGTTGCTGTCAAGCCATGACAACGGCGCCCGCAGCTGCGACACAAGATGCGGCAGCTCCGCATTGGCCTGCTTTAGCCCTTCGGCCCAGTCTTCGCCTAAATAAAGCCGGCCACGATCTTCCGCGAAATCCTGCGGCAGTGCATCACCGGCAGCACCCAGCACAACTTTTACCCCGAGATCGAACAGCGCACCATCTGTCCAGCGACTCAGACACCACAGTAAACCAGCATCAGCCGTTGGCATAAAACTGGGGGACGAATAACGACGCTCGAGCTCTCGGATAATGCACTGACTGTCGCAGTAGACATCCGCGCCAATCTGCATCACCGGGGTACGGCGATAGCCACCGGTCAGTGGCACCAGCATTGGCTTGGGAGGCAGCCGCGGTATTTCAACATTGCGCCATGCAAGCGCTTTGATACCAAGCGCCACTCGCACTTTTTCGGCAACGGGTGACTGTGGATAGTTGTGCAATATGATTTCAGAACTCGCGTCAGACATTGCCTGGCTCCTGATTCAATAAGTAGATGTTTACCCGTACGACCTTCGAATAAAAGAGTGGTTTCACATTGAGATCAGATTGCATTAACTAATATTTACTGCAAGCGCCCGCGCCAGCGACGGAAAATCATCAACCACAATATCGTGAATCGGGTTAGGCTCAGGGTCAGGAGGACTGTCATTGCCCCACTCCTGTGGCCGTTTGACAAACGCTGTTTTGTAACCCTGCTTTTTCGCGGCATCCAGATCAAAGTTGTGACAGGCCACCATACAAATTTGCGAAGGATCAAGTTGCAGATAATGCGCAACCGTATCGTAGGCCTCAGGTAGAATTTTGTACTTGCCAATCGCCTCGCAGGAAAATACCGCATCCCACGACAAACCGTTTCGACGAGCAGTGTCCATGATAATTCTAAAGCTTAAAATGGTAAACGACGCGCAAAAGTACTTTTCACGCAATAGTGGTAATACCTGTGGAAAGTCTGGCCAGCACTCAAAGTTATGCACTGCATCGTAGGCGATAGCGTGCCTTTCCTGCTCGGTAAACGCATCGAGACCATGCTCACTAATGAGTTCATCGAGCACCATACGATGCGCGCCATCGAAGTTGTACGCCGGTGGTGCGTCTTTCCCAAGGTTCAGCATTTTGCCCAGGCTGCGACGCCGCAAATCATTGGTGATATCGTGCCAGTTACGCTCCAGGCCGTGTTTAGCACCCGTCTTCGCAAGCAGCGTCGAGAACCCGCTGTGCCAATCGAGAATTGTTCCGCCAGTATCAAACGTAAGCGCCTTTATATCAGACAAGCTCATTGCTAATAATCTCCATAAAAGATTGAAATTGAGATCTTGTGACACGAAGTGTATCTGTTTAGAGCGAATTTATCAGGGTGGAGCGCGTTGTCTGCCATGGATAGCTGTTTGTGCGGCACGCTGGAGCGATCACCCGCAAGATGCCGCAGGCACGCTTGGGATGATTGGTCGCAAAGAGGCTTTTGCCTACTTTTCGCCTTTTTAAAAGTAGGTCCGCCTGAAGGGCATGTCCTTTTTGCTTCGTTTTTGGTCCTGTCAAAAATGACGGCCCCCGGCAGGGAACGCCCTCCTACGAAACTATAGGCGGCGCATAACCACCCAACTGAGAAGTTTTTAAATTCAAACGCACCAGCGTCTCGCACAATCCAGTGGCACAAACCACCCCGTCTAATACCGGCAATCCGAATTCAGTCGACAAAGATTCCGCAAGGTCAGTCATACCAGCGCACCCCAGTACAATAGCCTCTGCCTTGTCTTCGACGATTGCTTTCTCTACCTCCTTGCTTATCGTGGCGCGGGCTCCACTGTGGGGGTCTTCGAGTTCGAGCACGGCAACATCAGAAGCGCGTACTTTTGCGCATCGGGCATCAAGACCGTAACGAACCAGGTTGTGTTCAAGCGCTGGCACCGAGCGCGCCAGTGTTGTGATAACAGAGAACTTGTTAGCCAGCATCGAGGCAAAATAATACGCCGCTTCACCGATACCAAGTACAGGCTTATCGGTCATACAACGCACGGCATCTAATCCAGTGTCGTCAAAACACGCCAGCACAACCGCATCAAATCCGCTATTGGCTTTAACCTGCTCAATGATACCTGTGAAGGCCAGAGCCTCATCATAGTAGCCCTGAATGCTGGGCGGGGTATTGTCCGGGTTCACTGCGACTATGGTGGTGTCGGGCAGAGCCACCGCTCTTGCAGCAACGGCAATCTTATCCGTCATACTGGCTGTAGAGTTAGGGTTAATGATCAGTAGTTGCATGTTAAATATCCCCACCGAGGTAGGCGGCCTTTATTCGATCATCGTGCATCAGCTCGGCCGAGTTACCGGTTAAAGCAATAGAACCGGTAGACATTGCATAGGCCCGATTTGAAATAGACAACGCCATTCTTGAATTTTGCTCTACCAGCAGCACTGATACATTCTCATCACGGCTGATGGCAACAATGGCACGTGCGATATCCTGCACCAGCTTGGGGGCAATCCCCAGCGAGGGTTCGTCAAGAAGTAGCAAACGAGGTTTCGCCATTAACGCCCGCCCGATGACCATCATCTGCTGCTCACCACCGGATAGGGTTCCCGCCTGCTGGCCAGCACGTTCTTTCAGGCGCGGGAATCGCTCGAACACCTTCTCCATCGATTCTTTTATTTCGTTTTTGTCAGTGCGTGTAAATGCCCCCATCAGCAGGTTATCTTTAACGGACATATAAGGAAAAACACGACGCCCCTCGGGCACCATGGCGATGCCTTTTTTCACAATGTCTGCTGCACTAACGCCATCCAGGCGGGCCCCCATATAGTGGACCTCTCCTGACGCAATTTTATTTAAACCCGTGATGGCCCTGAGAATGGATGATTTTCCGGCACCGTTTGCACCAATTAGCGCAACGGTTTCGCCTTCTTCCAGATCAATCGATACACCTTTCAGGGCATATACATGATCGTAGTAAAGCTCGACGTTTTTTAGAGATAGCATTTGAGTCATTGCGATTACAATCCTATGGCGTCGTCTTCACTACCTAAATACGCTTCAATTACTTTTTCATTGGATTGAATTTCCGCCGGTGCGCCTTCGGCTATTTTCTCGCCAAAATTAATCACAACGATGCGATCGCTAATTTTCATTACCGCTGGCATATCGTGCTCTACCAATAACACCGTAACATTGCGTTCATCTCTCAAGCGTTTGACAAGCGTGACCATATGCATGGTCTCGTCGTGATTCATACCCGCGAAAGGCTCATCAAGCAGCAACACAGCCGGATTAGTAGCAAGCCCGATAGCCATGCCCAGCGCGCGTAAATGTCCCTGCGGCAGATTCGAAGCTAACTCGTCACCAATAGACTGCAAACCGAGAAATTCAATAATGTCGTCAGCCGACTGTCCAAAGGTTTTTTCATCCTCGCGGGCTACAGAAGTTCCAAGAAAAAACCCGAGCAAGCTTGCCTTGGACCTGAGGTGATGAGATACCACAATGTTCTCTCGCACTGTCATGGAGCGAAAGATAGTGGTTTCCTGAAAGGTTCTGACAACCCCCTTACGTGCCACCACGTGAGGCGTAAGATTTGAGATGCGCTCGCCTTTGAATAACACCTGGCCAGATGTCGTTGGCACAAACGAGGAAATCAGTTTGAACAAGGTCGATTTACCAGCCCCGTTGGGGCCGATGACCGAGAGTATTTCCCCGGGCGTAACGTCAAACGAAATATTATTAACGGCGGTTAAGCCACCGTACTTTTTTGTCACGCCGTCAACGACCAGTATCGGGTTCATGACCGTGGGTTCTTGCGGTTAAAGATACCCAGACTGAGAATGCCGTTGGGCAACATCAAAATAAGCAGGATCAGCAGCGTTGAGTAGATCAACAATTGGTAGCGGCCCGTAGTAAAGAGCAAGTCCCATCCGAAGTACAGCACCAGCGTACCGAGCATAGGACCAAACACATACCCGAGCCCGCCCAGAAAGCAATTCAACATGAAATTAACGCTATCGGTTACCTGAAAGCTCGATGGATAAATCGACTGCGAAATCGCGACAAACATCGCACCGGCAATGCCACCAAAAAAACTTGATATCGAATAGGCAATCACTCGCAGGTAAGCCGTGTTAACCCCGATAGATGCAGACAGCTCTTCGTTTTGCTGCAGCGAACGACAAAGATGACCCAGACGAGAGTTGACGATGCGCCATAACACAAAATAACAAAGAATCATCAGGATCACAGCGGTTAGATAAAACGCAAGCTTGGGATTGGCCATGGTTCCAAAATCAGGAATTAGCGTTAGGCCAAAAATCGATAATTCCTGCGGCAACGGAATCGATGTTATGCCCTTGGCACCATTAGTAATTGGCAGGGCCAGCGTAGCCAGGCGCATTACCTCTGTCAGTACCAGTGTGACCATGGCAAAGTACACACCACGCAAACGCAGAATAGGCAAGCCGATTAACACGCTCAAGCCGGCACAAAACAAACCCGCCAGCGGTATCGTCAGCCAGAAATTAATCCCCACCTTGGTCACCAGTATCGCCGCGACGTAACCCCCCGCCAGCGCATAGGCACCCTGCCCTATGTTAATTCGACCGATGTAGAACGTTAACCAGACACCGGCAGAAGCAATAGATAACAGTGCAACGGATGTGAGCGTGTAGTAGAAGTCCCAGCGCCCGCTTTTGGCGATTGCCCACGGAATGACAGCCAGCACCACAACTAAAAACACCAGCGTCCCGACAACCTTTTTTATATTCATGCGCCTATATTCATGTGTCGGGAGCCTGTTCCAGGATGAGGATCGTCGCGAGAGCGCAAGATTTTGAGTCAGATATTTCGAGCGATTGAGGCGAATAGTCAATCATATTTAACGAAATGGATCGTAATAGCTGGCCAAAATATCGCGGCCGCAGTAGATCATTCATTCTCGGGCAGCCTCCTAACCCCATGGTTTGCCCATAAGGCCCTGTGGCCGGATAGCAAGGAAGACCATCAGTGTTGCGAATATCACGAGATAGGTTATACCGCCGTAGGCTGCGAGTAGCGTCAGCCCTATCGACTCCATCATCCCGAGTATAAAACCACCGGCTATCGCACCGGATATGACGCCTGCGCCACCAATCATGATCATCAGGAACGCCTTAATAGAGGTAGGCCCGCCCATGCCCAGATTGATACCGGTGATCGTGACCAGTAAACCGCCAACCAGACCGGCCAGCATGGCGCCAAGAGCAAAACCGATCATTGAGTATCGATCAACTTCAACACCCATTAACTGAGCGGCAACACGATCCTGCGCGAGTGCACGCATAGCGCGACCCGTTTTCGAATACTGCATAAACAATATAAAGATGATAATCATGCCGATGGCAAGAACGCCTATCAGAATTCGATCGTAGGGCATGATGATACGGAAATCCCAATTCAACACACCGTCCATGATTTTTGGCACACCGCGCTGTTTTTCACCGAATATCAGCAATATGACGGCATCGAGAAAAAACGCGATGCCGGCTGCCAGCAGCATGGTGGATTCTTCTCTGTGCGATTTTCGAATAACCGGCCTGAACAAAAACCGTTCTATTAGCGCACCAATAACCGCAAGCACCACCGCTGAGGCAAACAGGCCGACGATAAAGGGCAACCCGAGCTGGGCAACAACGGTGTAGGTGACAAACCCGCCAAAGACATACATCTGCCCGTGTGCAAAGTTAAGCACGTTCATCAAGGAAAATATTAACGTTAACCCCAGGGCGATTAACGCATACTGAGCACCAAGGTACAGCCCGTTGGCAAGTATTTGTTCCATTGCTAGGTAATCGCCTGGGTGAGAGGGGCCGGCAGGTTGAGCAACCCGCCGGTTGTAACGTTGGAGTTAGTCTACCGTGGCGACAAACATGGTTTCGAACTCACCGTTGTTAAATACATTAACAACCAACGGCACCGCGACCTGGCGTTTCTGGCCAAATGAAGTTGTGCCAACATAGCTCAGCTTCGCATCACCCACCATGTAGATGTTAGGTGCTTCGAAAGTATCCATTGTTGTCTTGAATGCTTCCACATCAGTTAAGCCCTCAGGGTTTGCTTTGAGGGTTTCAAGGATATATTCGAGCGCATAGACCTTGGTATTTGACTCATCGTTATACTCGCCAAACATTTTTGTGTAGCGATCGACGAACTCACGCATCATATCTGAAGCGAGCTCTGGCGTTGAAGCGCCACCAACCGAGATAAACCCGTTGGCGAGTTCACCCGCACCTTCCTGCAATACTTTTGCATCCTGTGCGGTTTCCGTTGATATTAAACCGGTGTATCCCAGTTCACGTGCAGAGCGAATCAACTGTGGAGCATTTGCCGGAGAAACGCCGGAAAGAACCAGCAGATCAGGCTTCGCTTTAAGGACGGGCAGTATTACCGGTGTAAAGTCAGTGGTATCAACCTGGTAAGTCACCGAATCTGAAACTACCTCTAGTCCAAGTTCCTTAGCTGCGGCTGCACCGCTGTCGCGCTGGCTTAACGGATCAGATTCGTTGGCCGCTACAAAAGCTATTTTACTAACGCCGTTGTTCTTCATCAGGTGTTTGTAAATTGCAGGGCCTGACTGGTAGTTGGCAACCATACCGAGTACAGCGTTAGAAGCCGGTGCCTGATACAGCGATTTCGGGAAGGCATAGGGAAAGTACATAATACCATTTTGCTCGGCCACCGGGCGAACTGCAGCGGCGCCATCATCCACATTCGGGCCAACTACATAATGGATTTCTTCCTGGGCCATTTTTTCCATACCGGCTATCGCACGCTTTGGATCTTTCTGATCATCAAATGCGACAATCTCGATATCGTAGGTGGTATCGCCAATTTTGTACCCACCTGTTTCGTTAATCCACGCCGCTCTCGTTTCCATTGAGCGCTGGTTGGAAATTCCCCAGGCGGCTGCGGGACCACTGGTGACTCCAACAAAACCGATTTTCAATACATCGTTAGCCGCATAGGATGTAGCTGGACTAATCATGGCAGTGAGCGCTGCGAGTACAGCCGATTTTATAAGTACACGTCTTTGCATGGTGTTCCCTCTAATGAGTGTGCGTCTTTGCACGAGGTTGTTACCGTAAATCCGGCGGACAATACGGGCTGCCCCATCAGACCAACTGGAGTCCGGCTTGTCAACAATATTTGGTGGCTGGTTTTGACAGAAAGGCCAGGGTTTTTTGCCGTATTTAGCGTGTTTTAACTGGCAGTTACTTCTGGACCACTCACTTCAGGCACATTCGCTTGGATAGATATTCACAAATACGCCCGGTAATAGAACTCATTGAGCATGAGGAGAGCACCATCGCCACCGCGCATTCGCCAAAGCACAATTGCCATAGCGCCATCGGCAAAGCACAATTGCCAAAGGTTGATCGACGCAACATCACGGTTGTTCATTAGTTAAACTGCCGTCAGCTTTTTCCGCGGAGCATCGGCCTGAGACGACTCAACGCTTTGCAAAAAGGCCAATAACCGAGGCGACACTTCAGCTTCTTTAGGCCAGATAACAGTAGAATAAAAAGGGTATGGGGCACCTGACACTGATTGCTGAACCAGGCGCCCCTGTTCAATATCTTCAGCCACAACACAGCGGGGCAGCAAGCCGATACCCATCTTTGCCAGCAGACACCGCCTGATGACTTCCACATTGGAAAAACACTGTCTCGGCGCCAGTCGCAGAGAACAGCTTTTAAAATGATTTTCCGCAGCGACACGATAACTGCAACCGGGTTCAGTGGTAATCAGCGCATATTCCATCAACTGTGCCGGAGACAGTTTTTTCTTTTGGCTTGACTCCGGGTGCGTAACATATATCACCTCCTCTTCAGCAATTTGCAGAGAGTTGTAGTCCGGATCATTATCATCGACAACAACAATTGCTGCCTCTATCGAACGCTCGGCCAATGCCTGGCGATAATCAAACGGGTCGTGCTGCAGGTGAAGCTCAACTAAGGGGGCAGTCTGTTGCAGTGTCTCGATCAATGGCGGCAATCGATAAATACACATTGAACTTGGCGCGTACAGCCTAAGCTCGCCAGCAGGGTCACTGACCAGCGACTGAGCCTGCGCCAGCACCTCATCGTTCATTACCAGCAGATGCCTGAATTTCGGTAGTAACTGCCTGCCGGCAGCGCTAAGTACCAGTCCACGGCCTGACGGTTCAAACAGACTTACGCCAAGTGACGAAGACAACTCGCGCAACTGAGCTGATACGCTGGATGGCGCCAGGCTCAGCACGTCGGCGGCTCGATTGACACTGCCAACATCTACAACAGTGATCAGGCTTTTGATTTGCCGCAGATTCAACATTCGTAATATCCGTATAGTCTGACGAATATTATTCGCTTTTTTTAGTTGAAATGCCAAGGCAAACTGCTCCCTGGTTACAAACACCCCTCAGCAACTTGATGCACACTCAGGGAATCTGCCATGCACTTGTACATCACTTATAAACGTTACTCCTCCTGGTCACTGCGCCCGTGGCTCGTCATGAAGGTAAAAGGAATCCCCTTTAGCGATACTGTATTGCCCTACGCCCACGACAACCGCCTTGCCGTGTTTGCCGAGACCCATCGGGTTCCAGCCACCGTGCCGGTTCTTGAGCACAAAGGGCAAATGATTTGGGACAGCCTGGCGATTCTGGAATTTCTGGCCGACACATATCCGGAAAAAAACCTGTGGCCGCAAGAGCCGCAACTGCGAGCACTGGCTCGCTGCACCAGCGCGGAGATGCACAGTGGATTTGCCGCGTTGCGTTCAGAGCACCCGATGAACTGCCATCGAATACAGCCAATGACCCCGAGCGCCGCTGTGCAGGCCAACCTCGATCGACTGGCTGTTATCTGGCAACACTTTGATCGGGCAGATACACCCAACGGTGATTTTCTGTGCGGAGAATTCAGCATCGTCGACGCGATGTTTGCACCGGTCGCATGGCGAGCCATTGGCTATCAGTTAAAAATATCAGACTCGTTTGAGCGCTGGAGCGATGCGGTTATGGCACT
>CALGNZ010000188.1 GCA_937957915.1 uncultured Granulosicoccaceae bacterium
GAAAGCGGGTGGCATGCAAATACAAAGTGGTTCGCCTAATTGCTCCGAATTGGAGCCCACAAAAAAACACAACTCGCCGTTGAAGTAATCCGGATAGTATTGCCAACTGTCAAATTCAGGCTCTGTTGTGCTATCTGCAACCCTTGCAACCAGCCCGAATGGAGACGCTCCATTACCGTGCGAACGCTCTAATATGCGCAGCTTTCTACCAGCACCGGTCGCCGCTTCTTTCGCATCACTGACAAACAGCAACTCGAGAGTAAAGCCCTCAAAGAAAAACCGGCGATTGGCAGTACCCTGCCCCGGGTGTGTGTTAGCGTTACCTTCAACCATACCCAGGGCAAGCAGTCGATCACCAATAGCAGCCCCTGGCTCAGTAATGATAAATAGATGGTCAAGCGACAATGTCATGGTCACGGTCCGTCAATGTAATACTGGCATTCACTATATAGCGCCTTCAGCGTCAACAACAGCAGACACAGCGAACTTATCCATTGCTATTTTGTGATTGCTGTTTTGTGACTGCTTGTTGCGTACGCCGGTAGCGCGATGCCGGCACGATATCCCGACGCCTATGACGCACGTGGCAAACACGATACCAGTTACAACGGTGCCACTTTGTGGATTGCGATCGTGCAAGCGTTTTTGTAAGCAGTTTTGTAAGCGTGGTTACGAGCAAAGTGGCCTGCCTTGCACCTCGCTGGTATCACAGATAACCTAGTTAGCGATGGTTCCCTCTTTCCAGCTCCCTGTCAGGGTAGTGTTTCATGCCCTGGTATCGCTTAACAGTCGCGAGAACACATGAGTTTAACAACGCAGCGTTACTCTTCACTCGTCGGGCGATCCGTTATCGTTACCGGTGCCGGCCGTGGACTGGGACGCGAGATGGCGCTTGCTCTGGTTGACGCTGGCGCAAATGTCATGGCGACTGCCGCGCACAGCGTTGATGAGCTAAACGCACTCAAAGACGAGATTGACAAGACAGGCAAGCACAGCGAAACCCGGGGCAAGCTGCACACTACCATCGCCGACGCAGCCAATTTTGCAGACTGCGAACGGGTAGTTGCAGAAACCATGGATGCATTCGGCTCTGTGTACTGCCTGATCAACAACGCTGGCCGAGGTATGCGACTGGTGAGCGAAACCTTCACCACCAAACCCTGTCTGTTCTGGGAAACACACCCGTCAGACTGGCAGACGATCATCGACTGCAATATCAATGGCCCTTTTAATATGGCGCGCGCCATAACACCTGCTCTGGTTGCCCAGGGCTCTGGCAAAATCATCAATATCTCTACCAGCCTGCAGACCATGACACGCACGGGTTATTCGCCCTACGGCCCTTCCAAGGCAGCCCTTGAAGCCGCCAGCCAGGTGTGGGCACAAGATTTATCTGGTACCGGAGTAACGGTGAATATACTGCTGCCTGGTGGCGCAACAGATACCGCGTTGCTACCTGATATGGCCAACAAACGCGGTGCCGACGGGCAATTGCTTTCGCCAACGCTGATGCGTGAACCGGCCCTTTGGCTATGCGCAGATGAGTCTGATGGTCACACTGCGGAACGGTATATCGCCAAGGCGTGGCTGCCTGAAGCAGACTCGACAACTGCCGCCGATGCTGCGCGAGACAACGCCTGACAACACCCTTGAATCAGCCTGTTATCTCTCCGACTGCCAGGTGTTCTGCACCACAACACGGCTTCGAAGCGTACAATATCCAACGAGCAGTACCCAAAGAGCAATACCAAAGAGCAACACCCAAAGAGCAATGCCAGACAACGACTGCGGTCGTGAGCCATCAGGATGGAAATGAACAACCAAAACATTGATCGCGTACTAATTGCGGGTGCCGGGCCAACAGGTATGGTCGCCGCGCGATATTTAGCCGGTGAAGGCATACCGGTCACGGTTATCGAAGCCAGCGAGGAACTGCAAAAAGACCTGCGGGCCTCAACTTTTCATCCACCGACGCTCGAAATGCTCGATCAATTTGGTGCCGCGCAATACTGTATTGATCAGGGGCTGATCTGTCCCCTGTGGCAATTCAGAGATCGTAAACAGGGCCCGATTGCAACTTTTGATCTCGGTTTGCTTGATGATTTAACACCGTACCCCTACCGCGTACAGTGTGAGCAGTGGCGACTCAATCAGTATTTGCGTGAACAACTTCAGTCGTTTCCACACGCCGAAATATTTTATGGTGTTCGCAGCGTCAGCGTGAAACAAACCGACAACAAGGTATCCCTCACTGTGGCGGATGACGCTGGTGAACACGTGCTGGAAGGGCGTTACCTGATCGGCAGCGATGGCGCCAGCAGTGCAGTGCGAAAGTCGCTTGGTATCGACTTCGAGGGTATGACGATCCCTGAAAAATACCTCACTCTGTCAACACCGTTTGACTTTCAAAAAGCCATGCCGGATCTGGCCGACGTTGCCTATCTGTCTGACCCGGACGAATGGATTGTCTTGTTGCGAACCCGGAGTGTCTGGCGTGTGCTGTTTCCCACTGACAATGAAAGCGACGACGAAATTACTAACCTTGAACGGGTGCAGGAGCGATTACAAACTGTAATCCCGCGCAGCGAACCCTATGAAGTTGTCCACCGCACAGCTTACCGGGTACATGAAAGAGTGGCCGCCGACTACGTCAGCGGTCGAGTGTTTTTGGCCGGCGATGCAGCACACATTAACAACCCTCTCGGTGGTATGGGGATGAATGGCAGCATCCATGACGCCGTTAACCTGTGTCAGAAACTAACCGCACTGTGGCGCGACCCGTCCATCGGTATCGACAGCATGCAGCGTTACAACCGACAACGCCGCAAAGTTGCTATTGAAACCGTGCAGGCGCAAGCACTGAGAAACCGACAAATACTCAACGAAACGGATCCGGGCAAACGACAGGCTTACTACGATGACCTGAAACGTATCGTCGACGACCCTGAAAAACACAGACAGTACGTATTGCGCTCTTCGATGATTCAATCGCTGAAAGATCTTGAAGACGTCGCCTGAACACGCTTAAGCTAAGTGAACGCTCATATGCTAAATGAATGCTCTTATGCTGACTGAGTGTTCTTATGCTGACTGAATGCTCTTATGCTGACTATGCGTTTATGCTAATCAGCACACCATAATGAAGCGCCGTCATGAAACACTGTCCTGAGTATTGCGCCCGGGGCGGCGACTATACAAACCACTCAACGCAAAATCGGGGGTATATCCAGCATGGCTGACTCACTCGGATACCGAATGAAATTTGGCGTATTGGCACCATCAACCAATACCTCTGTGCAACCCGAATTCGATGGAATGCGCCCGGCCGGTGTGACCAACCATTTTGGTCGAATTGCTATACCCGACAACCCGATCAACAGCGATGAAGATTTTAACCAGCTGATGGTCGATATTCGCGCCGAGTTAATGACCTGCATAGATCGGGTTATCACCTGCGACCCGGACTACATGGTCATGGGTATGTCTGCGGAAACATTCTGGGACGGCCTTGATGGCAGCGTCGAACTGCAAAAACGCGTTGAAGCGAGAGCCGGTATGAAAGTGGCTATGGGGTCCGATGCCTGCCAGGCCGCGTTGCGCTGCTACGGCGATATCAAGCGTATTGCGGTTATCACACCGTACATGCCTGTCGGCGATCAGAATGTTATCAAGTTCTTTACCGACTGCGGTTTTGAAGTGGTCAATCTGGTTGGTTTAAAGTGCAAAAGCCCGATGCTGATTGCCCACGAATCTGAACAGACTCTGCGTGATAAGATCATCGAAATCAACGATCCCAGTGTTGAAGCGATTGTGCAGGTTGGCACTAACCTCGCGATGGCGCGACTGGCCGGCATTGCAGAGTTCTGGCTCGACAAACCGGTCATTGCGATAAACACTGCAACATACTGGTGGGCATTAAGGCAAAATGGCATTGAGGATAAAGTCGATGGCTGGGGCTCCCTGTTGCTCGAACACTAGCCAACTGCTTAGTCGCACGCCCGAACAATTTTACCGATGCACAGAATATGAAGAATAAACCACCTGTATGGCTGGCGTATACAGCAGCATTTCTTGGCGTCTGCAGTCATGCATCAAGTGAGTTCTTCTCCAAACTTTCCGGCCTGCCCGGCGTTGAAACCTCTGTCTGGCGCTTCATGATAGGCGGTGCTGCACTTCTGTTTGTCGCAATGCTCTCCAGGGAAACCCGTCAGTTATTAGCGCCGCTCAGGCAGGATTTCTGGCCCATCGTGCTGTTGTCGCTCTTCGGCATGGCACTGGCGCAGTTCATATTTCACTGGTCACTTGATTTCGCCTCTGCGGTACAGGTGGCCACGATGGTTACCATCATGCCAATCGGTGTGGTTTTCGTTGCTCGCATTGTTGAAGGTACCAGAATCACACCAGCCAAGCTGATCAGTGGTATCGGTGCCTTCCTTGGCTGCATGTTACTACTCACGGACGGCTATCTCGCGCAACTCGGCGGCGACGGTGAAACATTCAAAGGCGTGCTAATGGCGCTGGGTTGCGCAGTTATTGGCGCGACCTACCTGGTACTGGTAAAGCCCTATATGCAAAAGTACGGAGCCATACGCATGAGCACCTATACCTTTGTACTCGGTTTTGTGGCGCTGTGGCTGCTGGTCGGTTTGATGTGGGGGAAATGGGTCAACCCGCTCACCCTGGCTGACAGGCCGACCGTTCAGATGGGCTCAATACTGGCATTGGGTGTATGGAATACCTGCATCGGGTTTTTGCTCTGGTTTTGGGGCTTGTCGAACGTTCCGGACATCGGCCGCGGCAACTATCTGTTTTTTCTGAAACCGGTTATTGCACTTATCCTCGCGTATTTTCTATTGGCTGAAACCATCACAGGTACTCAACTGGCGGCTATCATTGCTATTACCGGGTTTGTGGCAGCGGAGATATTTTACGATCGCATTGCCGCGGCTCTAGGCTGGAAGACAAGCGCGCAATAGGCTCTGCACGCTATAAATAAAACACAACACGCTTAACTACGAGTGACGCGCCACGTTACCGGCTTTTATCGGACTGCCACCGCTCATCAAAGCGGCGCGCATCATCAAAGCCCATTAACTCGATAAACCGATCAAACGAGTGCAGTGGTGTTTCCAGCCCGGCACTCGAGCCGGTGTTGGCAATATGCTGATACGCCTGTGTCATGGCCTCGGCAGCTGCCAGTAAACCCGTGCAGGGAAAAATCGCCAGATTGTAGCCAATTGCTTCAATTTCAGATTTGCCAGCCACCGACTGCGCTCGACCATCAACCATGTTTACCAGCTTTGGCTTTTGCACTTGCTGGCAGATCACTTTCATTTCTTCGACATTCTCGGGGGCTTCAACAAAGATAATATCGGCCCCGGCCTGTTCAAACGCCTGCGCCCGTGCGATTGCTTCATTCAGGCCGTAACCACGGCGTGCATCGGTGCGCGCCACCACCAGAAAATCATCTGATGTGCGCGCCTCAATCGCAACACTGATTTTATCGACCATTTCAGCCAGTGGAATGACTTCCGTTACTGCTGCAAAGCCACATTTCTTTGGCGATTGCTGATCTTCCAGCTGGATGCCTGCCGCCCCCGCGCGTTCATAACCGCGCACCGTTCGGTCAACGTTGAGCAAACCACCGTAACCTGTGTCGCCATCGGCAATTAACGGGGTGCTTATCCTACTGGCAATGGCTTCTACCCTTGCCACCATTTCGGTGTAGGTGGCAAGCCCCACATCCGGTAAACCCAGTGATGATGCGACAGCCCCATTACCCGTCATATACAACGCCGGGAAATCGAGCTGATCGGCAATCGTGGCAGAGATAAGTTCGAACACACCAGGCAAAACCAGCAACTCAGCGTCGCTAAGACGAGCCTTTAACTGTGCCTGTCTGGCTTGTCGCTCATCCGAGTTGTTATGCATTCCAATACCTGTTGATCAAACTTGTCACCGCGCCAACCTCGTGTTGGCCATTAGCAATGCATTTAACATTAGCAATGCGTTGAAACTCACGGCATATAGGCACCGCCATTAATCCACAGCACCTGCCCAGTCATATACGCCGCGTCTTCGCCCAGCAAGAACAGAATCGGGTTAACCACATCAGGAGGTGTAGCAATACGCTTTAGCGGAATTGCGTTAATGTAGGCAGTGAGATCCAGATGCACATCGTCCTCTTCGGAGGATCGTCCGGTACCGCCGCGTAAAAATGCGGTATCGACGGCCGATGGCGCAACCGCGTTGACTCTGACTGTTGGTGCATTTTCCAATGCCAGTGTTTTGGTTAACGCAATAACACCCGCCTTGGCAACAGCATAGGCACCAAAACCCGGCCGAATAAACTGCGCAAGACCCGATGACGCATTTACCATAGCGGCATTCTGCCCCTTTTCGAGCAGCGGCAGCGCTGCCTTCGATGCGGTAAACATCGTGCTCAGATTACCATCGACAATCTCGTTCCACACCGGCGGATCGATTTGCGCGAGGGGCTGATTATCATGCATAAAACCGCATAGATTTACAAAACCATCGAGCCCGCCCCAGTGCTTGTCGAGTTGTGCAAAAGCCGCTGTGACCTGCGCGTCTTTTGTCGCATCAACTGCCACATTAAATACATCCGGATCAGTAGGGTGGCGTTCCAGTGATATCGGCAAATCCAGCACAGCGACCTGATATCCACGCTGCCGTGCCGCCGCCACGAGCTCGCGACCAATGCCGCCGCAGCCGCCAAGTACCGCAAGTCGCCTGCTATCACCTGCACTTTCGCTTATAGACATATCTGCATTCTCCAGGGTAGAACTGCATTCTCACTTGCTTTTAACGCCCTGTTCGGCTCATAGTAGGGCCATGCGGACGATCTATTACAGACACTGACGGCACAATGCCTCCACATTGCACTGACATACGCCCCGATGTGCAACAGCTTATTCATGAGCGGCGAGCCGGTGCGCCTATACAACCAGTTCTGTCCGCCAGTGATACTGCATTGGTTGTGATTGATATGCAAACAGCATTCGTCGATACCAGTCTGCCGTCAGGCGTGCCAATGGCGCAAAGCATTGTTCCCAACATCAACACACTGGCGGCGACCATGCGCGAACGTGGCAGCCAGGTTATCTGGGTCTACAGCACGTTTGACGATTCGGTAAAAACCAACTGGAGTGCTTTTTTCGGTGGTGTATATCCCGAGCAACTAAGCACCAGCGTCATCGACAATCTTCGCGCAGGCAGCCATGGCCATGCGCTGCATAGCGAACTCAACGTTCATATCAACGACAAACAGTTTGGTAAAGATCGATTCAGTGCGTTTTTACCGGGCGCCTGTGCGCTGCCAGACTATCTAAAACAACAGCAGATAAAAACGGTTGTGATTGTCGGTACGCTGACGAACGTGTGCTGCGAATCATCCGCTCGCGATGCCATGATGCAGAACTTCAATGTCATCATGATTAGTGATGCCAACGCCGCCCGATCAGATGCCGATCACAACGCCAGCCTGACAGCGTTATTACAGACCTTTGCTGATGTGCTCGACACAGATACCTTTCTGGCGACACTAAAAAACTCCGCAGAAAAACAGCTGGCAACTCCCGCGCACAACGATGGCACAGATGCTTCCGTGCCAGAGTTATTACAAGGCACAGGGCAGCTGCAAAGCTGACCTGACGTAAAGGCTGCGGAGGAACTATCAAACAATGAATACGCAGATCATCGGAGACATTCGAATTGACCGACTGGTAGAAAACGAAGGCCCTTTTGCTGATGCTGATTTTCTGTTGCCAGATATCAACCCGACACTGCTGCAAGAGCACGCCGACTGGTTGTACCCCCGATTTGTTGAACCGGTAACCAATAAGGTGATCATGAGTTTTCACTCACTGATCATTCGCACACCACGCAGCACGATTCTGGTTGACTGCTGTGTCGGCAATGACAAACATCGCCCGTCACGCCCTGGCTGGCATCAGTTGCAGACACCCTGGCTTGAGCGACTTGCCGGGCATGGACTGCAACCTGAAGACATCGACGTTGTGTTGTGCACACATCTGCATGCCGATCACGTTGGCTGGAACACCCGCCTGGTTGACGGGCGCTGGGTGCCTACATTTCCAAATGCACGCTATGTTTTTGGTCGCAGCGAGTATCAGTACTGGGATGAGGCCCGACAAGCCCACACCGGTGACACACCGCTGAATCATGGCTGTTTTGACGACAGTGTTTTACCGATCATTGAATCCAACAAAGCCCTACTGGTGGACTCTGACCATCAACTGGAATCCGGTATCTGGCTCGAACCAGCTCCCGGCCATACGCCCGGTAACATTGTTGTACACGTTAAGTCCGGTCAGCAGCACGCAATACTGTGCGGCGATGTAATGCACACGGCCATTCAACTGGCCAACCCCGAACTGTCCAGTCGATTTTGCCTTGATCCGGATCAGTCACGGATAACACGCAGGCAACTCATAGACAGTTGCGCTGACACTGGCATTGTCATGCTGCCTGCTCATTTCCCGTCGCCAACAGCCGGCTGTATTACGTGTCATGGCGATACCTTTCGCTACACAGACAGCACTTAACAATTAGCGGATCACCTGCCAGACATGACTCACCACTATGCAACCCGGAAAGTTGAACACCTGATGGACAATTGTTATGCAGTATGACTATGTGCCAATGCCAAAACGACAGCCATTACGCTGGCCGAATGGTGCACGACTGGCTCTGATCGTCACCATCAATCTCGAATACTGGGACTTGCTCAAGGATAGTGACAAACCCTACTACGCCGGCGGGCCACCGGTGATACCTGATCCGATGCCAGGCAATGTCCCTGACTTTCCGAACTACAGTTGGCGCGAGTATGGGCACCGTGTGGGTGTCTGGCGCATGATCGATACCTTCGATGCCGTTGGCGTACCCGCCAGCTGCACAATGAACGCAAAGATGGGGCTTGAACGCGCAGATATTATCGATGCCGTCAATGAAAGAAAGTGGGAGCTGGTCGCTCACAACTACGAGCAGGGAGACCTGCTGACAAACTATCACTTTGATCGCGACGCAGAAAAGCAACTCATACAGGAAGCACTCAAAGTCTACAAAGATACCGTGGGCCGTCCCGCTCGCGGCTGGTTATCTTCGTCACTCAGAAGCACCACCCAAACGGCAGACATACTGGTCGAAGAGGGGCTGTCATTCATTTGTGATTATATGAATGATGAGCAACCCTATATGATCAACACGCCAGGCGGGCCTATTGTGTCTACACCCTACTCGGTAGAGATCAATGACTTCACTTTCTTTCACCGTCGTGGCATGACAACCTCGGCCGTACTCGAATTGCTAAAAGAGCAATTCGATCAGCTATATCTTGAAGGTGAAAGCAGCGGTCGGTTAATGAATATCGGTCTGCACCCGCATGTCGCCGGTCACCCTTATCGCATTAGAGCGCTGCGAGAGTTTTTGCAGTACGCACAGGGGTTTGACGATGTATGGTGGGCTACTCGTGAGGAAATAGCCGACTGGTATATGCAAAATCATCAACACCATATAACACCGGCTAGCTGACATGTTGTTAATGCAACAGATAGTTAACGGCATAATGCTCGGCGGCGTGTACGTAATGGTAGCAGTGGCATTTACACTGACCATTGGCATGCTTAATTTTCTGAACTTCACCATCCCCGCGCTGTTCATGGTTGCAGCGATGGTGTTCTGGGCAACTATGTCCGGGGGCTTTGGAGAGGGTTTCGACAGTCTGTTCGGAAGCGTCCTGCCAGTTGGTATGCAATGGGTGGTGGGTGTGTTGCTGGCATTGATCGCAGCCACCCTGTGTTCGCTGTTAATTGAGCGCTTTACCTATCGCTATATGAAAACACGTTACGGCGATGCTACCGAACACGCGATACCACTGGTCAGCTCCCTGGGCTTTCTGATCATTTTCGAACACATAGTGATTATGATCTGGGGCACCGATCCCATGTCTCTTAACTCACCGTTTGGCGCTGCCACCTGGCGCGTCGGGGGCTTGTTGATTGGTGTCCCTCAACTCATTAGCCTGGTGTTATCAATAGCCATCGTAGCTGCACTACACCTGCTGCTGAAACGTACCAAAACCGGAAGAGCGCTGCGCAGTATCGCGGAAAACCCGGATACCGCTCTGTTACTTGGTGTTGATGTTCAACGCATCGTGCCGGTGGTGTACGTCGTCACCGGTTTGCTGTGTGCTATCGCCGGAATTCTGTTTGCAATCAACTATCGTACAGTCGGCCCCTACATTGGCGAGCAGGTGGCAACCATCGCTATTGCGGGAATGGTGCTTGGCGGGCTGGGCAATATATGGGGCGCTATCGTCGGCGGTTTAATTGTGGGCTTACTCGAAGCACTGGCCACGTACTGGTTCGGCGCCGATATCGTCAAGGTACCTATCTGGGGGCTGTTGTTGCTGGTACTGGTCATCAAACCCACCGGACTGTTCGGACAATCCGCAATTGGCAAGGGAAAGTTCTGATGTCTGGTTACCTGTCTGCACAGCTGTCAATTCTGTGCCTGAATATTATTATTGCCTACGCCATTTTTTTACCAGCGGCCACCGGTCAGCTTAATCTTGGTGCTGGTGGCTTTGCCATCATTGGTGGCTATGTTGGTGGCTATCTCAATTCATCATTTGATGGACTGGGCTGGGCAATGTCAGTCAGTATTCCGGTTGCAGCGCTGATCACCGCAATCATAGCGTTTGCGCTGTCGTTTCCAATCTTGCGAACGCGCGGTGTGTATATGGTGCTGGCAACGTTTGCATTTGCCGAGGTCGTCGCCGGCATTGTGCTCAATCTTGAAGTGGTTGGTGGTGCAGCCGGTTTTCCGGTCGACGGCCACGCCGACCTTAAAATACTGGCACCGATAACCATCGCCGTTATTGTATTTTGCTGGTTTCTGCTGTCAACGCGCTTCGGCCTGGCAATGCGTTCAGTTCATGATGATGAAAACGTCGCCACACTCTTCGGTATCAACGTGCGCTGGATACGAGTTGCGGCTTTTACGCTTGGCGGATTACTCGGCGGGCTCTATGGCGCGCTGTACGGCCATCAGTACAACTACATTGAAGTACAAAACTGGAATGTGCTGTTTAATATCTATGTGCTGCTTTACGTATTACTCGGCGGCACGCAAACACCATTCGGGCCGCTGGTGGGCGCACTCTTTTTTACCGTTGTGCCAGAACTGCTGCGTGCGCTGGGTGAATCACTAAACAGTGAACTCATTGCCGATGGCCGATTTGCATTGTTCGGGATACTCATTGTTTTGATGATGGTCTTTCGACCTGAAGGCATAGTGACGAGAACGCTGCTTGAGCGGTTGTCAGGTCGCAAGACACAGGAGGCTGTGACATGAGGCTTGAGTTTATCAACGTATCAACCGCAACAGAGCCATTTGTAACAGAGCCGTTAGTAACAGAACCGTTAGTAACAGAGCAGTCACTATGACAGGGCAGCTGAAATGAGCCAGTCGTTACTTGAACTGCAATCGGTCAGCAAGAGTTTCGGCGGATTGCGAGTAATAAACGATGTCTCTTTTGCCGTCGAAAAGGGTAGCCGAACGGCACTGATCGGCCCGAACGGCGCTGGTAAAACGACGCTGTTTAATTTGATTAGCGGCGTTTATGATCTTGATGCTGGCAGCATCAGCATTGATGGCATGGATATCAGCCATATGCCCGCGCACAAACGATGTCGCTTTGGTTTGTCGCGCAGCTTTCAAAACATCCGTTTAATGCCTCACCTCAGCACCGTAGAAAACGTCATGCTCGGTCAGCACAGCCGCTCATCGTTACCAGGCCAGTTGTTTCCCATTGGCATTGGTCGCAACCGGTCGGTCAGAGAAGCAGAAGATGCGCTGCAGTCAGCCGGGCTTAACACTTACCCCGGCCAAATCGTAGCCGATCTGCCGTACGGCGTACAAAAACGCATTGAGGTAGTACGGGCGTTAATGGCAAAGCCCAAGCTGCTGTTACTTGACGAGCCGGCTGCAGGCCTGAATGCCACTGAAACAGATGCCCTGCTCGACTTGCTCACACAAATTTCTGCCACCGGTGTGACGCTGCTGGTCGTCGAGCACGATATGCATTTCGTGTCGAGGCTGTGTCAGGATGTTGTAGTGCTGAACTTCGGTGAAAAGATCTTTCACGGCACACCGCAATCTGCACAGCAGGAACCAGCGGTACTTGAAGCCTACCTCGGTACTGACCATGTTGCTTGAAGTCACTGACCTTGATGTGCGGTACGGCCGTAATCACGCGGTTAAGTCATTGTCTCTGTCACTGCCATTGAATGCGATCGTGACAGTCCTTGGCGCCAACGGGGCTGGCAAAAGCTCATTACTGAAAGCGATCATGGGCATCGTGCCGGCAACCAGTGGATCCATCCGATTTGATGGTCAGGATATTACCGGCAGTACTGTGCCACAAAGAACGCGAGGTGGCCTGGTACTGGTGCCAGAGGGCAGGCAAATTCTAACCAGCCTGACCGTGCACGAAAACCTGCTAATGGGCGCCTACCCGCGCAAGCATTTCGATCACCGCGAAACTGATGCCATTTACGATCGCTTTGCAAACCTGGCGCAACGGCGCGACATGCAGGCGTCTGTGCTGAGCGGCGGAGAGCAGCAAATGCTTGCTATCGGCCGCGCGTTGCTGGCAAAGCCACGTTTAATGATGCTCGATGAGCCATCACTGGGCCTGAGCCCGCTGTTGGTTAACCAGCTTTTCACGTTGCTGGGTGATTTAAACCACGAAGGCCTGACCCTTTTGCTGGTAGAGCAAAACACCCACATGGCGCTGAAAGTTGCCCAATACGGCTACGTGCTTGAATTAGGAAAGGTTTCGCTTGAAGGAACACCCGATCAATTGCAAGATGATGATCAGCTGCAGGCCGCCTATCTGGGCGGCTGACAGATTACCTCGATACGGCGCGGGGCCGGCATTGCCGGGCATCGCCGTTTTTGTCCGACTGGACATTCATGCTACCGGAGGATTTTGATGATAAAACCCCTATTTGCCAGCCTGGCGCTGGCCGCTGTGTTCACTGCCGGCCCCATACAGGCCGCCGACGAGATTGTTATTGGCGCGACACTGGCCAAAACCGGGCGCTATGCCACCAGTGCACGTACCACCGAAACAGCCATTGACATCGCCGTCGGGGAAATAAACGCTGCTGGCGGAATCAATGGCAAGCAGATCAAGCTGGTCAAATTCGACACCAACGGTGACCCGAAGCAGGCACAGGTTGCAGTTCGCAGTTTTGCTGAAGACGAAGGTGCACTGGCCGTTATCGGCCCGTTCTCATCTGGCGAAGCGCGAGTTGCATTTGCCGCTGGCGAGCGACTTGGCATTGTACAAATACCCAACGCATCCTCTGCACCCGGCCTGGCAGAGAAATTCAGCTATGCATATCGAGTAACCGAAAGCGAATTCCTGCAATTCAATCGTCTGGTCAGCACCATGAAGGCAAAGGATATGGCGATTGCCAATACCTCGATCATGTATGTGTCCGATGAGTTTGTGTCCAAAGCGGTTGGCACGCAGTTGATGCCTGCGGTTTTTGGCAAACAGGGCGTTGAGGTGGTTGGAGAACCGATCGGATTTCAGACCGCAGCATTCGATTTGTCTCCGCAGGTCGCACAACTGATGGAGAAACAAACAGACACAGTAGCCGTTGCAGGTATTGTTGAAGCCGTCGTTAAGTCCGCCAAGGAACTCAGACGTCAGGGCCACAAAGGCCGCATCATCGGTTCCGGCATATCAGCCGACCCGGATCTGGCGGAAAAAATCGGTGCTGACGGCAATGGCATGCTCTACGCTGCCTGGTTCTGGTGGGACCGCGACGACAGCTCCCGTGCATTTACCGAAAAATTCAACGCCGAGAATGAAAAACGAGGCATTGAAAAATCCGGGCCGCACCATGTCGACGCATCGGCCTACGACATTGTCTACATTTTGAAAGCCGCGATGGAAGCTGCATCAATCACCGGCGACGCAGATAAACTGAAAGATGAGCGCACTGCTATCAGAGATGCTCTGGCCACACTCACTCACGAGGGTGTTAGCGGGCGTATCTGCTTCGATAAAAATGGCGACGCCGAACTGCCTGCCTACATTGTCGAGATCAATGATGGTGGCATCAGTCTGGTAGATAGCCATCCGGCCAATGAATGTGAATAGCACAGACTGAAAGTGACAGAGAGTATTCGCCACCGCTGACCGGTGGCGACCTTATGCAGTTAGTCTCCGCGAAGCATGCTATAAGACAGGCTTCTGATGCGGCATGAGGGTTTGCGCTAGATCAACCAAAAATGGTGTGTACTACAGGCAAGGACGCCAGATCTATCGCATTTTCACCTTACCGAAGGTATCTGCAACACTCAACGCCGGGTCGTTTGCCGGGCGTTTCTTTTTACCGTAATCAATCTCGTCGAGCACAGTCATCTGCCGCGTCGTCATGTATTGATCAAGTTGCTGCTTGCTGCTGTAAAAACTCTCAATCACCTGCTGGACCGCCGTGTAGTGATCATGGTCCAGACTCATCAACTCCCTGAGATCACAACCATGCGAGATGCCGTCGTCCCAGAGCGACAACAGAATGTCGCGGCAGACTTTTCCCTCGCGAGTCCCTGATTGAGCAGTGTTATAAATTAACTCCAGTTGTGCCTCTAGACTCATGCTAACTCCTCCTGAAAACAACACGTAAGAAACCGGCAAGCTACAAACAACATAGGACAAGCCGCACCGACCGACGCAGCACAAGCGCCGACGAAGCAGATTTGATCCGCTCTAAAGCTCCTTCTATTCGTTACCTGTAGACTAGAAGATAAGTCAATTTCAGCAACTTACAAACATAGAACACGCATTCGCTGCCCGTTGCAGGCCAGTGAGTTCATAGTGCTATTCTTCAGAGTTATTTACTGAGTTGAGTTCCGCGAGTTACAGCTGCGCAAGAGGGGGTGCGGGGTGCGCAATACTGACCAGCCCTATAAACTGCTAAGGCAGGCCACTGTGAAATAAAGGAAATGACAGGGTAGTCACGGTAGAGTGTAGTCGCATCAGCCAGCCCCGTCCTGAGACCGACCGACGCTTCACAAAGTAAAAATTGGGGTATTCACTTTTGTGCGGCGACATACTAACAACTACCGTCAGATTCTGCATGGCACAAATGCGTTATTGAGGTCAGCGAAAATATAAAAAACAGAAATAGCGCACATTCGCCCCTCTAAGCGTTTGTTTTTCGTCAATGCGCTGACGTCACACACCATGCAGCCCTTGAGCTACGGAACCTTGAGTAAATTCGACACAACTGCCAAAACGTACACCAATGCGCCAATTTCGGCTCTATTTTACGATTTTGCGACATCTATTTACAAATAATGGAATTGAACGAACGGGATAAAAAGCACTGTCAGGTCATGCAGCAAAATAGGACGATGTGCGACTGCGCTACCCGGCGTTCGAATCTATTGCAATGAAGATTAACTACGGACAACACGTGCGAACGAACTGCACTGAATGATGCGACCGATTTATCGCATCTTTAATCACTCTGACACTCACAACCCTACTCTGACACTCTAGCGCGATAGTCATACAGGTATTCGTCTCTCACCAGATCACCGATAATTCTGAGAGCCGTTTCATTGAAATGAATGGTCGCCTCTTCAGACTCAATATGCAGGGTTTTATCCGGGTGCAGACTGACCGGGTTTGCGCTGTAGTTGGTGTTGATGTCGTCGTCGCTGGCCAGCAGCCGAATGCCCTTGTTAGCATTACCAAACCAGCCAGTCTCATTGGCTAGAAAATACCGGCTTGAGTCAAACCATGGCTCTGATCGATACAGCTCAATGAGTCGCTTTATCTGTGCGTTATATTCATAGTAGTTTGGATGATTATCCGACTCACCCTGCATCCACCAAATCATATCAACGCTCCTTTTGTTCGGTAATTGTGCAAGTGCGTTGCTGACCTTCTCACTCGTTGATGAGAAATGATTATCGACATCATTTAGCCAGTGAGATATCGGTTCTCCAGACGCGGAACTGGCAATAATGGCAACGACGCGACAGCTGTCTTGCTGAACAATGCTGCGGGCAATCTGGTAGGCCGGGTGGTTGTAACCTGCCTGGCCAGGGCTTTTAGGAAATCGCCTGGCATTCCAGACTTGCCACGCCGGATTCGCCACTTCCCATTTCTGATTACTGGTCCATGCCAGCACCCTTGGATTTACCTGATCCAGTGGATGATTTGCATCAAATACAGTTTTGTTTCCAGCCGCGTTTGATTGCCCGGCTGTCAATATGACATCCGTCACCAGATCAACCATCGAATAGTTGCCAGAGGCCACTTTTGCACACTGGTCGTCTGTCGTTGCAACCGGTTCGGCCACCACCTTTGCCAGCACATTTGCAGCTTGCTTCGTGTCTGGCACGCAGGTTTGCAATCCATCCCATCCATAGCCGTCTCGATCGACGTCTACACAACTCCCGCGTTCAACAGAGCTTGAAACACGCTCTGGCTGAACCTGGGTATTCAGGGTGCGGCACGAGCGATATCCGTCCCAGCCCCATCCATCACCGTCTGTGTCCGAGCAGTCAGATGCAATATAGAATTTGGAGTAGAAATCTGCCATGCGGCATGAACTGACACCGTCCCACCCCCATCCGTCACCGTCGGTGTCGGTGCAAACAGCTACAACGCGGCAGGATTGACTGTGCTCATAGCCCCATCCATCGCCATCAGGGTCAGTTGCCGAAGACTGGCAAATGGGTACGGGCGCGGATGTAACGGGAGCCTGGGCCATCAGGCAATATGCACAGGCAAGTGCCAGTGCGGGTTTAACCATTGATTTCACGACTACCCAGCTCCTTATCCTTAACATTCCACAGTCAGACAAACGGGATCTTCGCCCGTTAAACAGGGTCGCAGACCAACCCCGAATGTCTGGTGTCCGAAAGGGTGGAAGTAGCAAGAAACCCGCCTGCTACTAACATGAATGTAATGTCAGCGCATGGGCTGGCAGTG
>CALGNZ010000189.1 GCA_937957915.1 uncultured Granulosicoccaceae bacterium
ACCAGTATTTTGGTAATTTCTTTCACTGTAGGTGCGCTCATAGCGGAATATTGTCGTGCTTGCGAGTGGGACGAACTTCCTGCTTTGACTTCAATAGCTCAAATGAACGGCAAATTCGGCGACGGGTGGAGTGCGGCTGAATGACTTCATCAATGAAACCACGTTGCGCGGCAATGAAGGGATTGGCAAAACGCTCTTCATAGTCAGAGGTGCGTTTGGCTATTTTTTCAGGGTTATCGAGTTCGCTGCGATACAGAATTTCTGTGGCACCTTTGGCACCCATCACTGCTATCTCTGCACTTGGCCAGGCGTAGTTGACATCCGCCCTGATATGCTTTGACGACATAACATCGTAAGCACCACCGTATGCCTTGCGCAATATAACCGTGACCTTGGGCACTGTTGCCTCGGCAAAGGCAAACAGCAACTTGGCACCATGTTTAATGATACCGCCGTACTCCTGTGCGGTGCCGGGCAGAAAGCCTGGCACATCAACCAGTGTGAGAAGCGGAATATTAAACGCATCGCAAAAGCGCACGAAGCGAGCGGCTTTTCTGGCGCTGTTAATATCCAGACAACCGGCCAGCACTTTCGGCTGATTGGCAACCACGCCGATGGTGTCGCCGTTTAGGCGAATGTAACCACAGAGGATGTTACTGGCGAAGTCTTTTTGTATCTCGAAAAAATCACCGTCATCGGCTATAGCATGTATTGCCTCTTTCATATCGTAGGGTTTGGTCGGGTCTGACGGGACCAGTGTATCGAGCGCCAATGACTGTCGATCGTAGCGATCGTTGGTGTTTCGCTGTGGCACCTCTGACCGGTTGGACAGCGGCAGAAAATCAAACAGACGGCGAACTTCAAACAGTGCTTCCATATCGTTTTCGAACGCACCGTCCGCAACTGATGAAGTTTTGGTATGAGTACCGGCGCCGCCTAACTCTTCAGCTGATACTATTTCGTTGGTGACGGTTTTAACGACATCCGGCCCGGTGACAAACATATGGCTGGTGTCTTTCACCATAAAGATAAAGTCAGTCATGGCAGGCGAGTAAACCGCACCGCCCGCACAGGGCCCCATCACCACCGAGATCTGCGGTATGACGCCTGATGCCTGAACGTTGCGCCAGAACACCTCGGCATAGCCACCTAACGATGCCACACCTTCCTGTATGCGCGCGCCGCCCGAGTCATTGAGGCCAATCAACGGCACACCGTTTTGCACCGCCAAATCCATTACTTTGCAGATTTTCTCTGCGTGGGTTTCCGATAATGACCCGCCAAATACCGTGAAGTCCTGAGAGAACACATACACCTGACGACCATTGATGGTGCCCCAGCCCGTGACCACACCGTCGCCTGGAGGCCGGTTTTCCTGCATGCCGAAGTCTGTGCAGCGATGGGTTTTGTACATGTCGTACTCTTCGAACGATCCGTCGTCCAGCAACACATCGAGGCGCTCACGTGCAGTTAGCTTGCCTTTGGCGTGCTGCTTGTCAATGCGGGCCTGCCCGCCACCAAGCCGCGCTTGTGCACGACGCTCTGCCAGTTCGGCCAGTACATTTGTCATCAATAATGCTCTTTCAGTATCCGGATGCCCAATGGGGTGTGCACCGGATCGTTGGAATCCGGATTAGTGATCCGGAAATGTTCAAATAAGTGCGAATCTGGCAGCGGACTGGAGCATCATCCGCCGAGATGATGCCTGTTATGACCAAACGTTCGCGAAACTCACTGTAATTGCAACAGTTTACTATCTTCGGTTTACCACGCAAGAATCGGGTATAACACGGTTTCGCGCAACTGTATTCACGCATTCAATTACAATGTTTGCTATTTACAAATTGAATTTGTATAAATGTGTAATGAGGACACCCAAACTTTTTATTGGTCAAAAGCTCCGCGAATTGCGCGATGAACAGCAGATGACGCAGGCGCAATTTGCCGAGCAACTGGGGATATCCACCAGTTATCTGAACCAGCTCGAGAACAACCAGCGGCACGTGACCGCCTCGGTTTTACTGGCGCTGGCGGAAAGATTTGCAGTCAACATTGCGGAGCTGTCGAGACAGGACAGCGATCGATTGATGGCCGACCTGCTCGAGTGCTACGCCGACCCGATTTTCGACGGCAAGGCACCATCATCACGTGAGCTGCGGCTTGCGGCACAGAACTCACCCAGCGTCGCCCTGTCGGTAATCACCATGCATCAGGCCTTGCGTCGTGCCAGCGACCAACTTGCCGAACTCGACGACACCATTAACCGATCAGGTGTTATAGGAGAGCCAACCCCTTACGAGGAAGTCCGCGACTACTTCCATTTCAAAAACAACTACGTTGACGAACTGGATGTGCGAGCCGAAGCCCTTGCCGCACATTTGGCCCAACAGCACGCAAGCCAAAAACAGGCAGACAGACAATACCAACCTGATCGCAATCAGTCATTGCGCAAGTACCTGATCAACGAACATGGCGTTAGCGTTGGCGAGGAACTGGACGCCACCAATGTGCTTAGAAGCTATAACCCGGACAACCGACTGCTGCGTGTCAATCGCAGAGCCCCTCCCTCTACTCAGGCATTTCAGATAGCCCATCAGATTGCGCTGCTGGAACATCGGGAGGCTATGGATAAAATTACTGACGAAGCGCAGTTTCGGTCTGAGGAGGCGGCTGACATATGTCGCATCGGTCTGGCCAATTACTTTGCCGGCGCAATGCTTATGCCTTATGCGGAGTTTCAGTCTGCTGCCAGAGCGCGCAGACACGATCTTGTCGACCTTGCTGATCAATTCGACACCAGCGTCGAACAGGTAGCGCACAGATTAAGCACACTTCAGCGACCCGGTCTGTCCGGGGTACCAATATTTTTTGCAAGGATTGATCGTGCCGGCAACATCACCAAAAGACACAGCGCAACCCGACTACAGTTTGCTCGCTTCGGCTCTGCCTGCCCGCTGTGGAATGCACACCGTGCATTTGAAACCCCGGGGCAAATCATTCGGCAGTTAGCGGAAACCCCCGATGGCGTGCGCTACCTGTGTTTAGCCTGCACCGTAGACAAGCCGACCGGCGGCTACAAAGATCCTACGCAACAGTATGCGCTGGCACTGGGCTGCGAAATCAAATTTAAGGATGACTTTGTTTATAGCGATACACTGGCCGCGGATTCAACAGAGCACTTCGAACCGATTGGCACGTCATGTCGCATTTGTGAAAGAGAGCATTGCGTACAGCGGGCACTGCCACCATTAAAGCGTGGCTTGAAGATCGATACGAATTATCGGGGGATAATTCCGTATACGCTTTCCTGATTTAGCCAATTATGCGTGTGCCGGTTATACGAGTTCGCGGATCGGGGATCTGCTCCCACCACTCACGCGGCTTACTCAATGATCGCATACACCTCGATTCGTGGGAGGACAACTCCGTTGCGCGAACTATTTCGTGTTCATGTCTTCTGCTTTTTACTGAGAGCTATAAGAGGGGCGCTACGCTAGAGTTCGCGGATCGGGGATCTGCTCCCACCGATCACGCGGCTTACTCAATGATCGCATCACCTCGATCTGTGGGAGGACAACTCCGTTGCACGAACTATTTCGTGTTCATAGCGTACTTCTTTTTACCGAGCGCTATAAGAGGGGCGCTACGCTAGAGTTCGCGGATCGGGGATCTGCTCCCACCGATCACGCGGCTTACTCAATGATCGCATCACCTCGATCTGTGGGAGGACAACTCCGTTGCACGAAC
>CALGNZ010000190.1 GCA_937957915.1 uncultured Granulosicoccaceae bacterium
AGTCGCAAGCACACTACGCTGACCTGCATGGCCAGGTTTGCTTGCGGAGTAGGCGCCTTTTACCAATGGGTCATTACCCCACGCACTGCATTTGAATTTAACGATTTTCTTTTTAAAGTCTGATCCAAAAATACTGGTTAATGCCTGCATCATAATATCCTGCGACTCGGCTGCGGGCTGTCGCTCCAGCCATTGAGCCTGTCGGCCTGCTACTGCGCAGTATATGTAGGGCCAGCCGGAACACCGCAACTTGAACGCAAAGTTGATATCGTCGCCGTTGCTATAATCGATTCTGTCGGGGGTGTCTGCATCGAATGGCCATTGCTCTTCATACAGCATTGCAAAATTATTGTAGACACCAAGTGGCAGTGCGGCAATTGCCGCTTGTGTGGTCACTGGCAATGCCGGGTAAAATTCGATGTCACGTGCTGCCAATACCGCAGTGGATACAGTGACTATAACGTGTTCGGCGTGAATAGTGCCGCGATTGGTGGTCACAGCGATGTCCTGGCCGCTCCAGTCGATCCGCTGTACTGCGGTGTTGAGAGATACGTTGATACTACCAGCATGTTGCTCCAGTAAAGTGCCATATCCTTCACGCACTGGCCAGTCTTCGCCGGTGTCTTCATAGTGCACCAGATCGAGTGCCGAGAAGCTGTCGACATCGTGCGAGGTCATTAACGATTGCCAATAGGTGTAGTAAGGGGCCCACGGGCTGTCGAGGTCGATCAGTTCGCTTAGGGCAACGTCCTCGCCATTCGCATGGAGTGCTTTAATCTTGCTCCAGATCTCCGCACAAAAAGTCTGGTATTGCGCCTCTTGCTCTGAAGATAGCCGTTTGCCGTGCAGGTAGAACCCACGGGTCGGTGTGTCTTTGTCGTACTGGATGCCCAGACCATCAGCAACTGCGGCGAGGGGATTAATGCTGCCACTGTGCAGCCAGTGACACCCCAGGTCCCAGGGAACGCCTGGTGCCAGTTCCTCGGTTAAGCCACGTCCGCCTGCCCGATGTGAAGCTTCGACAACGGTGTAGTTGATACCGGCCTGGTGTGCAGCTTGGGCAGCGCCGATTCCAGCGGCACCGGCGCCGACGATAAGTAATTGACAGTGTGAAGACATCTCTCGTCCGCTGGTAATTTCGTTGTGGTGGTAAAAGAAAAGCGTTTAGCGTTATTCCCTGTCAGCAAAATTCAGATAATATTGTCAACATGAGTAACGACACTATAGAGCCACCGACAGATCAAAGCCAACGTAACACGCTGGCCCCATGGACGTATTTGTCAACCGAGTTCCATGAAATTGAATCTGAATTGTTCAAGAGCCACTGGATGCTGGCGGGGCATATTTCGTCACTTCGCAAAAGTGGAGATTATATTACCTTTGATGCAGCGGGGGAGCGGGCGCTTGTTATCGTCGACGAGCAAGGTGATCTGCGTGGTTTTCATAATGTGTGTCGCCATCGTGGCGCACGCTTACTGACCGAAAACGGATCCTGTAAAAATCGTATTTCCTGTCCCTTTCATGGCTGGTCATACGGGTTAGACGGGGCGCTTTTGGGGGTGCCTTTGCCTGATACTTTTGAATCGCTTAACAAAGCTGACTATGGATTGCAGCCTCTGCCTGTCGAGATCTGGCACGGCTTTGTATTTGTGAGCTTCAGTGTGCAGCCGACGACCGTTGCCGAGCAATTGCAAAGTGTCGAAGCAGAGGTGGCACCCTACAACATTGAAGCCATGGAGCCGCTGGCACCGGCCTACGAGCAGACACGCCCGTACAACTGGAAAGTCATCCACGATATCGACAATGAGGGATACCACGTACCGATAGGGCATCCTTCACTACAGCAACTGTATGGTCAGAGTTACAGCGATCGTATTGAACATGGGCTGCCCATATCCGACGCCACCATAAATGAAAAACCAGCCAGGCTCTGGAGCGTACGCAACTATCAGTCGTTGTTACCGCAGTTCGACCATCTGCCAGCGCACAGGCAAAAGAGCTGGTGGTATATCGGAATATTCCCTAATGCCGTGATTGCGCTGTATCCGGAAATGGTTGAGTACTATATGACCATACCGGTGTCGGTCAATGAAACCAGATACCGCGGACAGCAATTCGGGCTGGCAGATAGCCGTCGAGAAACTGCAGCGGCGCGGTATCTTAGCAGCAGAATAAACGGCATCACTGAAGTCGAAGACGAGAGCTTTGTCAGAGATATGCAGGAGGGTATGCGCTCCAGTGTTTTTCCGGAACCGCTGTTGTCGTCAACCGAGGCGGGCGTGCAGTATTTTCATCAAAAAATTCAGTCACAGCTACCTGTTGCCCGACTGCGTCAGGAGCCTGCCGCGGGCACCCTGCGTGAAGTGAATGCCAGGCTTCAGTCAGCGCAGGTATGATCTCGTTTAGTGAGTGGCCTGCTGGTTTGCTCGCTGCTGCCGAATCATCAGCCAGCCGGCAATCAATACACCGATTGTCACGGTTAGAATAATCAGGGTGGCCAGTGCGTTGATATCAGGTCGCAGGCCCAGCCTTATTCTGGAATAAATTAACATCGGCAAGGTGGTCGCGCCAGGGCCCGAGACGAAGCTTGCGATAACCAGATCATCCAGAGACAGTGTAAAAGCAAGCAGCCATCCGGCAGCCATGCCGGGGGTTAATTGAGGTAAGGTGATATCCCATAACACCCGGAATGGTTTGGCGCCAAGATCCAGCGCTGCCTCTTCCAGATCCTGTGCTGTACCCGCCAGTCGCGACTGAATAATGATGGCGACATAAGCCATGGAGAAAGTGATATGTGCAATGGTGATGGTTGAAATACCGCGTTGTGCGGGCCATCCGATTTGCTGATTCAACGTGATAAACAACAGCAGCAGTGATAACCCGGTGATGACCTCGGGCATGACCAGCGGTGCTGAAATCATACCGGTGAACAGTGTGCGAGCCCGAAACCGATGTATACGAGCCAGTGCAATACCTGCAAGCGTACCGAGCAGGGTTGCGAAGGTCGCATTAAGCAGGGCAATCTTTAAGCTCAGCGCCGCTGCAGCCCAGACCTCTTCGCTTTCCAGCAGGGTTGTGTACCAGCGTGTTGAAAACCCACCCCATACAGGCACCAGCTTTGAATAGTTAAACGAGTAGACCATCATAAGAATGATCGGCACGTATAAAAACGCAAAGCCGAAGCACAGTACACCAAGTAAAAAACGGGAGCGACCGGGTTTCATGATTTTTGCCGCTCCGCTTCGGACGCCTGTACGCGGTGATACAGCATCATCGGCAGTACCAGCACAATGAGCAGCGCAATGGCGACAGCTGATGCCACTGGCCAGTCGTGGTTGGCGTTGAATTCGCTGTACAGCACTCGGCCTATCATCAATACATTGCCGCCGCCGAGTAGATCGGGAATAACAAACTCGCCTGTCGCTGGTATAAACACAAGCAGTGAGCCTGCGAGTATGCCCGGTGCTGTCAGTGGAAGCGTAATGGTAAAAAAGCCGGTTACGGGTTTTGCGCCAAGATCTGCAGCCGCTTCCTGTAACGAGGTATCCAGCTTTTCCATGTTTGCATACAACGGCAAAATCATGAATGGCAGGTACGAGTACACAATCCCGACATACACTGCAAACTGCGAGTACAGCAGTCGTATTGGTTTTTCTATAACACCAAGCCAGATCAAAAAGCTGTTCAACGTACCCTGATCGGCCAGTAACCCCATCCATGCGTACACACGCAGCAAAAACGAAGTCCAGAACGGCAGTATAACCAGTAACAACAGTATGTATCGGGCTGTGCCCTCTGTGCGCACAATAGCGTATGCCATCGGATAGCCGATCAGCAGGCATATCAGGGTGCTGATCAGGGCAATCTGAATGGAGTTAACGTAGGTACGAATATAGAGGCTGTCTTCCCAAAGGTAGGCAAAGTTGTCAATGGTGACCTTTATCGACGGAAAGCCGTTCTCATTCCAGTGCAACAGGTTTGAAAACGGTGGGCTTGCGATCAGAGATTCGGCAAGGCTGATTTTCAGTACGATAAAAAACGGTGCTAAAAAGAATAGCAGCAGCCAGAAAAACGGAATGCCGGTGATTACAGATTGCCAGCGCGACTGCAACAGCCTGGCGGCGTTACTAAACAGGTTTCTGGGGCGGTTATCCGGGGCGTCAGCGCGAGTACCACCGGCAGCGTTATTCACCATTGGGTCTTTTGTCGCCATCAGCTTTGCAGCAATACAGCGCTATTGTCGTTCCAGCCAATATGCACCGGATCATCCCAGTCTATTCTGTGTCCAATGCCTTGTGAGCGTATCTGGTTGGGGGCCGTGACTTCGAATGTAATGCCTATTTCTGTCTGAACCCGGTAAGTCGACAGTTTACCCAGGTAGGCAACCTCCTTAACGACGCCTGCCAGTTGATTTTGACAATCTGTCAGCGGGGTTTTGTCGATTAGAATTTTCTCTGGTCGCAAGACCATGGTGGACTGTTGCCCTGTTGTTAACTCGCTTTCCGGGCTCTTATGATCTGTGGCGGCAGTAAAAACCTTTTGTGACGGTTCGTGTTGCAGTTGTACTGTTGACTGGTTTTTGTCGATAAGTGTAACCGGCAAAAAATTAGCAGAGCCAATGAAGTTGGCAATGAATTGAGTGGCCGGGTTTTCGTAGATTTCTGCGGGCTCACCAATCTGCATAAACTTGCCTGCATCCATAACCGCTATTCGGGTGGACAGCGTCATTGCCTCTTCCTGATCGTGTGTCACGACCACAAAAGTGACGCCGGTCTGGTCCTGAATGTTCATTAATTCAAACTGTGTTTGCTCGCGCAGTCGTTTGTCCAGCGCTGCCAGTGGCTCGTCAAGTAACAGCACTTTGGGTCGCTTCACTAAAGCACGAGCCAGTGCCACCCGCTGCCTTTGTCCGCCGGATAGCTGATTTGGCTTGCGTTTGCCAAAGTCGCTCAACTCAACCATTTTTAGTATGTCCGCTACTCGATCAGTAATTTCTGAGCGGCCGACACCGTCGCGTTTTAACCCATACGCTATGTTCTTCTCTACCGTCATATGTGGGAATAGTGCATAGGACTGAAACATCATATTCACCGGGCGCTCATAAGGTGGCACCTGTGTCATTTCAGCGCCGTCAATGAAGATCGAGCCGCTGGTTGGTGTTTCAAAGCCTGCGAGCATTCGCAGTAATGTGGTTTTGCCGCAGCCAGAGCCACCCAGCAGTCCGAACAGTTCGCCCTTGTATATGTCGAGGCTAATATCGTCAACGGCAGTAAAGCTGCCGAATTGTTTGCTCAGGTTTTTGATACTGATAAACGGAGTTGCATCTGGCTGACGCCACGGGTAACTTGCGTCCTGTGTCATTGTGCTGGTGATCCAGGCTGGTGAGTTAATGCATTAACTGAAAACGGGGCGAGCCGGGCTTTCGCCCTGTGATGGCAAACGTTACCTGAAAGGCGAGGGATGTCGACGGAGCCGAGTCGTAAAAGCATACGCTGTGAAAGAGTGGCGACTACAACTGTCACCACTCTTTGCGCAGTGCTAGTTCCCGGCTTTGAAATTAGTCCACACTCGGGTGCGAACTCTTTCAGCTTTTGGTGGAATGACACTGAGGGTATACATCTGTGCTACTGCGTCTTCTGGCGGAAATGCAGCAATGCTTCCAGTCACAGCTTCGTCAACCATGGGTATCGCTGTTTTGTTTGCTGTGGCGTACCAGGTGAAATTACTATCGCCAGCGGCTACTTCCGGACGCATCATGTAGTTCAGAAACAGATGGGCATTTTCAACGTTCTTGGCATCTTTAGGAATAACCCAGCCATCAACCCACAGGTTGGCTTTGCCGTCGCCAGGCGGGTTAAAGAAGTCGAGTATTACGCCGGTATTGGCTTCAGCTGCGCCCGACATAGCGAGCAATCCGTCAGGACCCCAGGTGACCGACACGCAGAATTCTTTCTCTGGCATGCGCTGATAGGCGTAGTTGTCAAAAGTCTTGATAAACGGCCTGATCGACGCGAGTAATTCACCGGCTTTTTCGTAGTCAGCTTTGTCTGTTGAACTGGGATTTAAGCCCAGGTGAGCCAATGCCATTGGTATGACATCGTTGGGTGAGTCGAGAAACGACACGCCGCACTCTGCAAGCTTCGACATGTGTTCAGGATTGAAGATCATATCCATAGAACCGATCGGTGCATCAGGATGGGTGGCTTTGACCAGTTCCTCGTTATAGGTAACGCCATGCGTGCCCCACATGTAGGGCACAATATACTTGTTTTCAGGGTCCCAGTTGGAGGCGACCTGACCCATGACGTCATCTCGCATATGTTTCCAGTTATCGAGTTTTGACTTGTCGAGCTCCATAAATATGCCTGCGGGTATCAGGCGACCAATAGACGAACTTGAATGAGAGACAACATCGTATCCGGAGTTGCCGGCAAGCAATTTTGCGTCAGCGGTTTCTACTGAGTCGTAGTTGTCGTAGGTCACCTTAATGTCGAATTCTTTTTCGAAATTGGCGATGGTTTCCTCGCCAATGTACTCTGCCCAGTTGTAGACGTTGAGTGTGCCTTCGGCGGATACCGACAGCGGTGCTGTGGCTACAAGTATCGCAAGCGGAATGGCGCGACAGACTGGTTTTATCATCTTCATCAATTTCCTCTCGTGTGGTGCAATGTTACGGATTTCCAACATGACGGAATGCTGGTCAGTAGTATTACATAATTTCGCTGTAGAATTTGAGGCGGCTGTAGGGAATTCGCTGACAGCCATTCTCCCTGAGATAAATGTGGGGCGCGGACAGAACTGTTTTTCAGCAGGGTCGGCATCTGGCCGGTAGTGCTCCGGAAGATTGGTATTCGCCTCGATTGAGCAGGTTGTCCGGCTTGAAATCTCACAGACTCGCGACGACCCTCATTCTCAGGCAGGCAGCGAAGCCTGTCTGAGAATGACGATCGACAGTGGACGCGATATTTTGCCCGGCCAGTGCGATCTATGTCGTTAAGTTTGACGCATTGTCGTGAAAAAACACGCGATCATATTTGATCGGGTTGTCGCGATCGGTCGGCTCGTCCAGTTCCCTGGCGTATCGGTGCCCGGCGAACACAGCGGTCGCTATGATGGACGGGGCGTTACAATCTCCAATGCGCTTGATTAGCGGCCCGGTACCATGCTGTCCATTTGATGCATCGCTCGGCAGTAGCTGAGTCAGATCGTTGTAGAGCGCGTCATTCGGTGATCTGCTTGTGATTGTCAGTAGTTGATCGCAACGTTCACTATTTTCGCGCCCTGTGTAGATGCATTTGGTAGTCACTGCGTTGCCATCAAAACCGGTAACAGCCTGTGCCGTAACAATCTGAACACCGAGCGTCATCAGCGTTGACTGAATGCGATGTTGATCTGCCGTATAGGTTGTCCATGCAGACACCTCGGTGGCAGGTGTCACCAGAGTTACTGCAATACCATTTTTAGTGAGAAGCTCGGCGATTACACCGCCGAGATAGTAATGATCATCGTCGAAAATGACGACGCGCCCGGTTGGCAGTTTACCGGCATAGATATCGTCGGGGGTAAATATCGCCTCTGCCGGGCCGTATGGTCTAACAGGTGTCGTATGGTAGCGACCAACACCGTCACGTCGCCAGCTTGCACCGGTTGCCAACACAATATGATCGGCCTCAGTGTCAAGGGCATCGGTTGCGTTTATTTCGTTTCCGGGGTAGATCTGTACGTTGCTCATCTGTTGAATCTGACGCTCGCGATAGTCTCGTACCCGAATCCACTCTGACAGCCCCGGTAGTTTTGATTCGTTAAGCACTCGTCCGCCCAGTTCAGCGGATTTGTCAGCCAGCAGTACGTCATAACCGCGTTGCCCCAGTGCGCGAGTAGCCTCCAGGCCGGCAGGGCCTGCACCAATGACGAGCACGGTCGCTGCGGATTTTTTCTTTGCGATATTTTCAGGATGCCAGCCACGCCGCCAGCCTTCGCTAAAGGTCGGATTCTGCGTGCAGTGGAGGGGCACACCAAGGCCATCTCCGGTGTAGCAAATGTTGCAACCTATGCACTCGCGTATCTCGTCAATGCGACCCTCTTTAATTTTGTTTGGTAAAAAGGGATCAGCAATAGATGGCCGCGCGGCGCCAATAAAATCAGTTATGCCACGCCGTATCTGAGATGCCATGGTATCGGGTGAAGTAAATCTGCCAGTGCTGACTACCGGCTTATCAGTAACACTTTTTACGTACGAGACATAATCTTCAAGTGCTGCCTCTTTAACGAAGCGAGAGGTGCCCATCTCATACGAATAGTCATTGATGTTGATGTCCCACAAGTCGGGGAGTTCTGCGAGTGAGGCAAGCATATCGTGGTGCTCACCCACTATTGGCACACCATCGACATCGGCTGTTTGATCAGCTGAAAATCGCACTGCAACAGCACAACGATCACCGACGGCATCTTTGGTTTCCTCAATCAACTCTCGAACCAGTCTGACACGGTTTTCCAGTGAGCCGCCGTACTCGTCGGTGCGTGTATTGGTAACCGGTGATAAAAAGTGCGATAGCAAATAACCGTGGGTCGCGTAGATATAGACAATGTCGAAGCCGGCCTGCCTGGCGCGCAATGCGGCATCACGGTGCCATCGGCGTACGTCTCGAATATCAGCTTTGTTCATCGCACGTGACTGCCCCGGGTAGCCGGCGGCGAGTGGCATGCTGGCAACATCAAGACTGACCTCTCGCGTAAACAGATTTTGCGAGCGCGAGCCACCAAGCCAAAGCTCTACGCCTGCCAGCGCACCGTGCTCATGCACCTGCTCAGTCATTAGTGTGTGTGCTTTGATATCGCCCTGATCCCATAGCGATGCATTGGGGTAGGGCAGGTCATCAGAGCTGGGGTGTACTGAACACCATTCTGTGCAGACGACACCCCAGCCACCTTCGGCTTTAGTGGCGCGCAGTGAAGCCAGCATGCGTGGCCGCAACCAGCCAGTGCCGGTGCAATGTGGCACCTGGTAGAAGCGATTTTTTGCTGTTACCGGGCCAATATTTACCGGTTCAAAAAGAATGTCATAGCGGGCATCACGCATTGTAGAGTGGGCTTTTGCTGCAGAGGTAGGTCCGGACAATACAACAAAAACGGTTACACTTCAGATGCAGGTAATCGACTTCATAGACAGCGACCTGCCGTACAGCAGGGCGTGGGTCTTAAATATTTTCTAAGTACGAAGGATGGCCATTTACCCTTTGTCAGTCTGGCACAGCGATTCGGCTCTCAGAATACGCTATTCCTTTACGAACCACGCCGACGGCGTACCAGACCAGCCAAACCGGTTCATCTTCGGAGGCTTGCCATCGAAGTATTCGTCAAGTGCGGTGGTTTCACCTGGCCATTCATGACAGGCGTACTCGTCAAGCACGACAATGCCACCGGTCACTATCTTTGGATAGAAAGCCTTCAGTGCGGCCATGGTGGGTTCAAACAAATCGACATCCAGGTGCAGCAGGGAAATTCGAATACCCGGTTCTTTTTCGATAAAGGCTGTTGCTGTCTGGCGGACATCGCCATTCACCATTAACAGTCGTTCTTTTTGCGGTACGAAGCTATCTTTATGTGCCAGATCAATTAGCGACGAGAGTGAGTCCTGAAAACCATCCGGGTTCCAGCCTCCGGCCATGTTGCCAACGCTGATGTCGCCGCCGTCGTGACTGGTAAATTCGTCAAGGCCCTTGAAAGAGTCGAAGCCGATCACTCGTTTAATGCGATCTCCCGGGCATAGTATCTCCAGGAACTTTGCAAATGTCAGGAACGTTTCGCCTTTGTACACGCCGACTTCCACCACATCGCCGGGCAGGTCAGCCACTTTTTTGAAGATCTCCCAGTGCGCCAGTATTCTCGTAAAATTCATGCGACGGGTGAACGCCGTCATGTTACGCATAAAGTCTTCCTCATCGACGTGACGCTTTATTAGCTCGCGATACTGTGCGTCGATGGATTTGGTGATTCTGACGGATTCTCTGGGCTTCTCAGCCAGCTGTACACTCATGTCGTCTATTCCGTGACTGCAGGATGATCTGCGTGGGGTTTGTATTTGTCTTTATGGAGTTCGCGCAGCAACCGGAATGAGCGCTCCTTGCGGAACTGCCAGCCGCGTTCCGTATAGGCCGGGTCGTCAAGGCTTGCCCATCGTGCGTTCAGTACCCAGCGTGCTCTGTCGCTCTGGTTAGCGCCGCTGCGATGCAGCAACAGCTCGTGAAAAAATAGTGCTTCACCAGCCTGTGGTGTAACGGTTATCGCCTGAGCTTCCAGCTCATCGACTTCGATGCCCGTTATACTGGCGTACCGATCTGTTTCATGGACTTCTACCGGATGGTGAAAGTTGTGGGAGCCCGGTACAACCGTCAGTGGGCCCATATCTTCTGTGATGTCCAGTAACGGTAGCCAGGCTGTTATGGTTGGCCTCGACGCCAGGTTATAGGTGTAGTCCTGGTGCCAGGGAAATGCGTTTTGCTGTTCTCCGTGCCGATCAATTCTGACCCACGACAACAACGGAGGGGAGATAACACGCTCGGTATCAAGCAGAATTCGCGATGCGGCAACCAGCCCTGATGTAGACAGAATCTCAAGGTATTCCGGTAGCCACTGAATCGCGTCGTAGACGTATCCACCGCGATGCCTGTCGATGCGGCAGAGCGCACTGAATAGCTCATCGAGGGTTCTGTTGTCTTCTGCAAATGGTCGATTGTCTGCCGTGGCCTGCTGCAATTGCTTGTGCAGCAACAGGCGAATGTTGTTGTTGAACCGTTGCAGCAGCTCCGGGTCGAGAACATTTCCGATGACAACAGCGCCAACTTCGTGAAAGTGTTCTCTAATATGCAGGGGATTGTCGGCCAGGTTCAGCCGCGGGATCGTCAAGGCATTCAGCTCCATCTTTCGGGGCTTTAGTTTTCCTGGTCAAAGCCCATGCCGTACGCGGTTTGTGTAACCGCTGCAAACAGGGGTTCAATTACTGTACCAGTGCATTTTCGCTCAAATAGCATTCCTGCTGTTTTTCGCTACATCTCCGGAAAGTTGGACGGGTTATGAGGCAGAAGCCTGTAACTCAAGTGTTGTGTTTGCTTGCCGACATCGATTTTGCGGTTGGCGGGTCATCCGCCCTGAATGGATTTGCCAAATCTACGCCTCAAAGGGAAAAACATGCACCACAATTCTTTCGCCAAATCTCTGGTTTGTCTGGCCGTTGTCAGCACACTTTACGCATGCGGGGGTGGTGGCTCTTCACTTTCTCCTGAATCTGAAACATCCGGACTTGACAGTGCTGCTGCAAATCAGGCACCCGCAAATCAGACTCCTGTAGCGCAGGCGCCCGCAGCCGGTGCAGATACCACGCTGGTGGGTCGAGTCGCCGATGGTTATATTCGTGGCGCCACCGTATGTCTTGACCTCAATGAGAATGGCAGCTGCGATGCCGACGAGCCAACCGCGACAACAGGCGAAGGCGGTTTGTACGAGCTGGCTATGATCGACGGTGCCGAGGGTAAAGCGATACTGGCTGATATTCCGGCTACTGCCATTGATGAAGACAACAACCTGCCAATTGGCAAGCGCATGATGTTAAGTGCGCCGGCGTCGAAGCGAGAGTTTATAAGTCCTATCACAACGCTGGTGCAACAGGAGCTTGAAAACAATCCGGCCATCGATCTGGACGAAGCCGAGGCCTCGGTCAAACAGGAACTGGGTTTGTCTATTGAAGATGACGATGCCAGTTTGTTTGCCGACTATGTTGCACATGGCGATGATGCAGACACTGGTGACGATGCCGAGCGCTTTCGTCATATGCATCGAACTGCGCAGGTGGTAGCGAAGATGATGCAGGAAATACAGAATTCTGCAGAATCGGCTGTGGTTGAACAGGGCATCGATCTGGACGGAGACCCTGCAGCAAGAAAAGCATTGCAAAAAGCGGTACGCAAAGAGATTCGCAAGTTACTGCCGGAGATTGCCGAGGCGGTATCTGATCGAATTGCGGAAGCTCGGGAAGACGCTGCAGCCGACGCAGACACAGGTGAAGAATTTGATGCAAGCCAGCTAGCCGAGCAGTTTATTCCGGCGGAGGCGATAGACGCTGAAGAAATAATTAATGAAAAAGATTTGCCACAAGTAGAAGCAGTCACTGTAGAGGCCATGTTAACCGATGGGTTCTACTGGTTTGATGTCAGTTGCTCTGTATCCGAATACAATGAATATAATGAAGATGTCGATAGCGACGTAGACCCTGTACCTGATTTTGATTGTGCTGCGGGTTACACCCACATCATGCTGGGTGATGATGGTAAACATATTGATGAAACCAACTATGAATACGATAGTGCCGAGGGGCTGTGGGTGGCACATGAAGAATTCAACGATGAGAGTGACCATGTCTGGCACCTTGTAGATGGACAGTGGGTTTCGGTTAGTGATAGTGCCGATACGACAGTTGAGTTTACGGCTGACGGTGGTGCTGTCATTGAACACAGCGATGGGAAAATGGTGATCAAGGCGGTGCAGCGTTCACTGGCTGGCCAACACATCGCCCGTCATCTATACGACTTTGATCATTCACAGCTCGCTGTAAATGACTCACTGTTCCCGTCAGAATCGAGTGAGTACCTTTTTAAAATCAAGCGTAAAGACAGTCAGTATGCGCTGTTTAACTGGTACGGCGATGATGACGGCAGTTGTGCGGAGCACAACGGCAATTGCAATGTGATCAATCAGGTAACTGATAACGGCGTTCAGGCGGTTGAAAGCCTGGCTGCAGTAACTGATGGCATCGTGCTGGCCGGTCTGCTGCACAATGAGTATGGGCGATCGCTTAATGTTGTGCTGCATAGCAAGCAGGGCGACGGCTGGGGTAAGGCGCAGTGGGTTGAAAATGACGATGATCGACCAGAGTACCCCTTTGATGAGGGGCCGGTATGCGAGCCGTATAATCTTGAGGGTACACCGGACAAACCTGTCTATGTGACTGATCCGGACGGGGTGCCTGAAGAGTTGTTAGAGCCATTCGATGGAGAGCTGCCATCTGAGCACGATATTGAAGAAGAGCTCAAGAAGCTGCAGCTAATGCAGGATGAAGCGATGGATGTTTTGCCTTCCTCGGTTGAATACAGTATTTGTGCTGCACCTCCGTCAGAATTGGTGCTAAACGATTTTGATATTGATGCAGATGGTGTTGTTGATTTTGAGCAAATCAATGACAACGATGCAGACGCGGATGGTGAGTTTGATCCCGGCTTTAACCCGGAAACTGATTCCGAATTTGATCCCGCGCTTAACCCGGAACTCGATCCCAATTTTGGCCCTGACCTTGACCCGGCACTTGATATTGATGGCGACGGCATTGTCGACATCGTTGATGAAGATGCCGGTAACAGCACTGATACCGATGCCTCGTCAAATTCAGGTAATGGTAAAGGCCATAGTTTCGGCCGATGGCGTACTGTGGAAGTCGACGGTGTCAAAATGGTGGAGCTGACTCTGCCGTTCGCGCTCCGACATCATATTGATTTTGATGACTCTGCAACCGTGATGTTGATTGAGCACGAAGGGTTCGTCAGACGTGGTGCGCATTTTTCTAATCGCTCGGTCGAAACAGAGACTGCTTACAATCCGGTTGCTTTCGAAGCGCTGTTGGTTGAGCTTGAAAAGCAGATGGGTGCAAACACCGACCGGTAGTGACGCACAGCAGTAGAGAGTACCATTGCTGCTATTATTAAGTAGTGTGTAGTCTCCTGTAAGCGCCGGGAGAACCCGGCGCTTAAACTTAAACCGGGGATGCACAATGTGTTTCGGATCTTGAAGCACGCGCACCGGTTTTAACGCATTGAGTTCAAGGGCCTGCTGTTTACCGCTGCTCTTACTACGGGGCCCCTGCCTGAAAGGTGCTCTGTCTTTGCGAGTTTCAACTCCTGTTTGTTGTGCTCACTGATGCTGTGTCAGCAGAATAACAGAGTCTGATCCAGTCGATTTTGTACAGGCAATGCGCTTGCCTCTACTGCCTTGTGGATTCCTGCTTCAAGTGCGCGCTGGTCAGAACAGGCAACACAGCTCTGAATTTCCCGATCACTAATCGCACTTAATTCACTGTTAAATCAGTGGTATAGCTGCTGTCTAAAAATATATCGCTCAGCCAAGCCCTAATTTGTTGCAGCTGATATATCATTCAGTACTTTTTCTACTGCATACAGCTCACTGCTGGCCTGATCGGGAATCAACCTCCATGTCCAACATTGATGACGCACGCACCCGGCGCAATGTCGTGGTCCTGGTCGTGGCGCAGGCGTTTCTTGGCGCGCAGATGCCAATGGTGTTCGTTGTTGGTGGACTGGCCGGTGCGATGCTGGCCGGCAACCCCTGTTTTGCCACGTTGCCAATTTCCTTTGTGGTGTTCGGATCCATGACCACCGCGCCGTGGATCTCTCCATTAATGCAGCGCAGAGGTCGTCGATTCGGTTTTACGGTAGGTGCCATCGGTGGTGCAATTGGTGCTGCCATTTCAGCCTATGCGCTGGTAGTAAAGTCCTTTGAGTTGCTGTTACTGGGCTCGTATTTCACCGGAGTGTATATGTCCGCGCAGGGGTTTTATCGATTTGCTGCCGCAGACTCAGCGTCAGACAACTATCGGCCCAAGGCAATCTCCTATGTCATGGCCGGCGGACTGGTATCGGCAATCTTCGGGCCGCAACTGAACAAGCTGGTATTCGATACGTCATTTTTCCCTGTTATTGGCTCCATGCTGCCGCCAACCCCGTTTCTCGGTACCTACCTGGCTATTATTGTCATCAATTTGATGGGTTTATTTTTATTCAGGTTTCTGGACCTTCCGGACGGTGATCTAAAACCTGCAGGTGCGGCGCCCGCATTACCGGGTCGGTCACGTATGGAGTTGCTGCGAAATCCAACCATTCTGGTTGCCATTATCTGTGCAATGGTTTCTTACTCGCTTATGAATCTGGTAATGACGTCGACGCCATTGGCAGTACTTGGCTGCGGGTTTACCAATAACAACGCAAACGACATCGTCTCTGCTCATGTGCTGGCGATGTTCATTCCTTCATTCTTCACCGGGCACTTGATTGTGCGCTTTGGTGCGCCGCGGATTATTATCGCGGGCCTGGTTATTCTAGGGATGGCAGGGATGGTAGCGCTGTCCGGCGTTCAACTATCGAATTTCTTTGTTGCGCTGGCGTTATTAGGGGTGGGCTGGAACTTCGGGTTTATTGGTGCTACCAGTTTGCTGGCCAGCGCACACGAACCACATGAACGTGGGCGCGCTCAAGGGCTGAACGATACCATCGTATTTGGCTGTGTGACAATTGCGAGTCTGGCCTCTGGCGGATTGATGAACTGTTCAGGTGGTACACCGGCCAATGGCTGGAGTGCGGTGAACATTGCTATGATCCCGTTTCTGATGCTTGCCGGCGCCGCTTTGGTCTGGCTGACAGCTCGCAACAACCATAAAGCCTGATGTCGAAGCGCACAACCATCCCGCGATGCAGCACCCCGTAGCCGTTTCTCTCAAACAGCCCGAGCCCCACAACTTGTGAGAGCAGATCCCCGCACCGCGAACTATATAGCGCGACCGGTATAGTCAGTGTGCCCGTATAAGCAGAGCCAGAATTGTCGTACATAAAGCGCCATTCGCGCGCACAGTTGCACCCACAATAAGCACAGAAGAAAACGCCCAATACCAATTTCTCTCAAACAGCCCGATGCCCACAGTTCGTGGGAGCAGATCCCGATCCGCGAACTGTATAGTTATTACGCCCGCGCAGTAACGCCAGGGTGTTAAAAAAATAGCAGTAACAACCCCGGCAGCGTCCTTCCCCGCCACAAGCTCACTTTGGCTCGGGTAACAAAAACAAATAGTCGGTCGACTGAGCCGCGATGTGACAGCCATGACAAAACAACATCGCTTCTGCGTTCGCACCTTCACTGTCACCCAGCACAGCGCCGTCTGGTAAAACCATAACGTATCGCCAGTCTCCATATTCCGGCTTACCGCCGCTCTCGAGTTTTTCCATCAGAAACAGCGCACCCGGTAACAAGCCGCCGTCCTTTTTTGCAGTAAAGCTGTCTTTGGCGAGAATGGCCCCTTGTGCCATCTGTTGCCCGGGTTGAAGTGACAGATAGTTGCTCGCCGTTCGATTGCCATAGTTATTCAGGTATCGATTGCCATGTCCTTCGGACAGATAGGGCTCAGCGTTGAAACGCTGCCACCGTTGGTAGTATTTCGCGGCCGGGTAATCTGCCAGCGCATAGCTGCTTTTCATGCGGCTGATAATAGTCTGGTACAACTTTTCGGCCTGTTCGGCACTGATGTCTGCCGGATCTTCAATCTTGAAGTGCTCGCCTGGTTTGATGGTGTTCGCTGTGACAGGGGTGAAAATCAACAGGCTCAACAGAGCTGCTTTTACGTGATTAAAAACAGGCATGGACCGGGCTCTCCGATAATCTTCATTTTCGTATCTAACGCTTTATAGAGTTGATATACGATTGCTCGTCCGGCAAGCACGGTTTATGGTGTGTGTACCGGCGCGGTATTACCGCGTGCGACCGATCTGGTCTGACAGTGCTTTCATCGGGCGTGAATTCGAAAACAGCAGGTGTAAGCCCTCTGTTTCACTGCTTGTTCAATAGTGGACTCTGAAACCGTCTGGTTTGTTCCTTGTTTGTTATATTTATTCTGCGAAGTTAAACAGGCGCTCGTTTTACTCCCCCGTTTGCTGATTGGTTCCGGTGTCTGACTTACTTAAGGCCTGAAATGCCTCGCATGTTATCCTTGGACACTCGGAATAGCGTGCAGACCAGGTGATCGAGATTAGCGCGGGGCCTGCCAACTCGGCTATCTTTCCCGATACCGGCAACAGTTGACGTCGTTCCAAAACAGGGGTAACAAGTAGGTAGTATTTCGATCGTGCGCGTTTCTGGCGCTGAATCTTATTCAAAATTTGACGGAGGAAATTATGAAACGAGTTTTTCAATCACTCGGAGTATCTCTTGGTCTGGTGTTCGCCACATCTGTTGCTTTGCCGACAGTTTCTTTTGCTGAAGATATAAACGCTACTATTGTTGCCGGTCATCCGCCGGTATTCCGATGGGTAAAGCACGCCAGCCAAACCTTTATCCCCGCTGTAAATGCAGCGCTTGAGGGCAGCGGCCACACCATCACCTGGAGTGAGCAATATGGCGGTTCACTGGCGAAGGTTGGCGACGAACTGGAAGCAACAGAGGAGGGCTTAGCAGAGATTGGTCTGGTTTCCAGTGTTTTCGACCCGGCCAAGCTCGGCGTGCAAAACATTACCTACTTTACGCCGTTTGTCTCGCGTGACGTATCACTGGTTGCCGAGTGGATGGATGATCTGCAAACCAATGATCCGGTGATGAAAGCAAGCTGGGAACGCAATGGGCTGCAATATCTTGGTGCTGCGACCGGCATTGACGACTATCTGTTAATGACTAATTTCCCGATTGAAACCATTGCTGATCTGAAGGGGCGCAAGATTGGCGCACCGGGCCCTGCGGTTAACTGGTTAAAAGGTACCGGGGCAGTAGGAGTGTCAGGAAATCTGACCACTTACTACAACGAAATTAAAACGGGCGTCTACGATGGTGTCATCGTATTTGCATCAGCGGCCGTACCCGGTAAGTTGTATGAAGTAGCCCCCTATATAACCAAGGTCGGGTTTGGTGCTCAGTATGCTGGCGGTCTTGCGGCAAACAAAGACTGGTTCGACAGTCTTGACGGCAAGGTGCAGCAAGCGTTGTTTGACGCTGCTAAAGTCAGTCGCGAGGCCTACCACGCAGATCTCGATGCATCGGTCAGCAAGTTTCTCGAGATCATGCAATCCAATGGCGCAACCGTGACTGAAGTAGACGAGGCGTTTCGAAAGGAATGGGCGTCCGGAATGGATAACGTCGCGAAGGCTTTTACCGAGAAGCTCGATGCAGCCGGTGTCGATGGTTCGGCTGTACTCAAAGGGTACATGGATACCATGCGCGCCGCTGGTGCAACGCCGGTAAGAGACTGGGACAAAGAGTAGTAGCAGGCTGTTATGTCCACAAGGAACTTTGAACCGCTGAATTACTCGAGGCGGTTAGAGTCACTTGTCTGATAGCAGCACATAGCCACTCAACACAACGTGCAAAACAACCATTCAAATAACGCTGTGGAGTTGCCGCAGCGCTTTTATTTACTTCGCAGGCTGCGAAGCATCGTAGACAGCATTACCATGGCACTCAACGTCATCGGTACGCTGTTGATTCTGGCTATTATGATTTTGGTCAATGCCGATGTGCTGGGGCGGGGGTTTCTGGACGCTCCGATATCCGGTGTGCCAGAGATGGTATCGATGTCCATAGTGGCGATCGTGTTTTTGCAGGTTGCCCAGACCTTTCGCATGGGCAAGCTGACAAGGTCCGAAGCATTGCTGGGTGTACTGCAAAAGCGTACCCCTAGACTCAGGGCGCTACTTGAGCTTGTATTTTGTCTGGCCGCGCTGGGTATTATGCTGCAACTGTTCAGGGCCAGTGTGCCGCTGTTTAGCAAGTCGTGGGTACGCAATACGTTTGAAGGCACCATAGGTGATTTCACCGCACCGGTGTGGCCGGTAAAGCTAATCATTCTGATCGGCTGCGCAATGTTAATCACACAGTTGCTTATAGCTGCGATCATAGCAGCCCATACACTGTTTACAGGTACAACACCCCCTGCCTCTGCGGCCAATGCCCAGCCTGTTGATTCAGCGGTTTCTGATACTGGCAAATCGGGGCCGAGCGTTTGAGCAATTTAGAAATAGGCGTCATGTCACTCGGTGTCATGATGCTACTGGTGTATGGCGGGCTATGGGTTCCGTTTGCACTGATGATTACATCGTATGCTGGTGTCTGGGCGATAAAGGGGTCGCCGCTGTTGGCAGGTAAGTTACTGGCACTGGCTGCGTCTGAAACCATCTCGAGTTACTTCTTTGGCGTTGTGCCTCTATTTGTACTAATGGGGTATGTGGTATCGGTAACCGGTATGGGCCGAGACGCCTTTGATGTTGCAAACCATTTTTTTCGGCGTTTCAAAGGGGGGCTGGGAATCGGGACAGTCGGCGCTAACGCTATATTTGCTGCCATTACCGGTATTTCTATTGCGTCAGCAGCCGTGTTTACCAAAATTGCAGTGCCGGAAATGGTGCGCCATGGCTATTCGAAACGGTTTGCCGCCGGAGTAGTGGCAGGCTCTTCGGTGCTCGGTATGTTAATTCCACCGAGCCTGTTATTGATATTGTACGGTCTGCTGACAGAACAGTCTGTAGGAGACTTATTTCTGGCAGGAATATTACCCGGATTGCTTCTGGCCTTGGTTTTTGCCACGGGTGTTGTGGCAATGGCGATATTTTTTCCCTCATTTGTTGGTGATGGTGTCACAGCCAGTCATGCAGATAATGCAGATGACGGCGGCCTCAGTTCCGCTCAGCTAATAAGTAAAGGCCTGCCGATTGTCAGCCTGATAGCACTCGTTTTGGGTGGAATATATGGCGGTTGGTTTACACCGATTGAAGCTGGTGCGGTTGGCTGTCTGGGGGCCATAGTCATTGGCCTTGTGAGGCGTCAACTGGGAGCAAAAGATTTTTGGCAGGTACTCACCGATACCGGTGTGGTCACTGCATCGATTTGCTTTTTAATTATTGCGGCACAAATGTATTCTCGTATGTTGGCGTTGTCTGGTTTGCCTGCGGGTTTTGGATCATTCGTGGTTGGCGCAGAGCTGGGCTACTGGGGCGTTATATTGCTGTATGTAACCGTGGTCATTATTATGGGCACTATTCTCGACTCATCATCAATCATGCTTATTCTCGTTCCCCTGATGTTGCCGGTGGTATCAACCATGGACGTCAATCTGGTCTGGTTCGGAATTGTTACAGTCATCGCTGTAGAGGTTGGCTTACTCACACCACCGTTCGGGCTCTCTGTATTTGTTATCAAATCAGCGCTCGATGATGATTCAGTATCTCTGGGAGATATCTTTCTCGGTGCCGCACCGTTTGCGCTGATGATGCTGCTGGTGTTGATTGCCGTGCTGCTTTTCCCGTGGCTGGCAACAGCGCTAATTTGAACAACGTCAGTTGCTGTGCTGTCTTTATACCAAGACAGTACTGACACAGCGTGTAACATCAGTATTTTAACTGTCTATCAAAAACACAGAGGTCCGTCATGCCACGTCGTTTTGTTGATATCTCCGTCGCTCTCGAGGCTGACATTGCCTCCGATCCACCGGCCATGCTGCCAAAGATTGATTACATCGATCACAAGCAGTCGGCAGAGCAGGTGACGTCGTTTTTTCCGGGCCTTACCACTGATCAGTTACCCGGCGGCGAAGGCTGGGCGGTCGAAATGTTGCAGATAGCAACCCACAATGGCACACATCTCGATGCGCCTTATCACTATCACTCCACCATGAACAATGGCGAGCGCGCCATCACTATAGACGAGGTACCACTTGAGTGGTGTTTTAATCCGGCAGTGAAACTTGATTTCAGGCATCTGGCTGATGGCTATGTAGTCAGTGCCGCAGAGGTCGAGGCTGAACTCAAGCGTATCGGGCATGTGTTACAACCGCTGGATATCGTCGTGGTTAATACCTCGGCCGGGGAAGCCTATGGTCAGCCCGATTACCTGGCTAAGGGGTGTGGCATGGGGCGCGAGGCAACACTGTATTTAACCGAGCGCGGCGTCAGGGTAACCGGCACTGATGCATGGAGCTGGGATGCGCCATTTAGCCATACTGCTGAAAAATTTGCCGACAGCGGCGACCCTTCAATAATCTGGGAAGGTCACAGGGCCGGAATGGAAATAGGGTATTGTCATATCGAAAAACTTGGCAACCTCGATCAACTGCCCGACAAGGGCTTTGAAGTGTCCTGCTTTCCGTGGAAAATAAAAGGTGCGTCGGCGGGTTTTACGCGAGCCGTCGCGATATTCGAGGACTAGCTCATGCGTCTTGGTACAGTTAGCTACAAAGGGACAGATCGGCTGGTAGCCGCCCTGGAAAACGATGACAAGCTGCTTGATTTGGCAGCGGCCGACGGCGGTAGATTGCCCGCTGCATTTCAATCGATGCTGGGCTTTATCAACGCGGGTAACGACGCGCTGGCAAGGACAGCAGAGTTGATTGATCGTCCTGCGAACAGTGCCGTGCTTGCGTTTGATGATGTGAGTTTCCGGGCGCCAATTCCAGTGCCCGAACAGGTGCGCGATTGCCTGGTTTTTGAAACGCATTTGATAAACTCGTTTGCCAAAGCCACAGAGATGACTGGCAAGGAGTTCGCTATCCCACCCGTATGGTATGAACAGCCTGTCTACTACAAGTCAAACCGTTTCTCGGTTGTTGGGCATGGTCACACGATTGAATGGCCTGCATACAGTGAGCTCATGGACTTTGAACTTGAGTTAGGCGTGGTGATTGGACGCTCTGGCAAAAATATCAGTGTCGAGTCGGCGCCAGACAGTATCTTTGGCTATACCATTTTTAACGACATGACCGCTCGCGATGCCCAGATGAAAGAAATGGCCGGCCAGCTGGGTCCTGCAAAAGGGAAAGACTTCGACACCGGTAACATCATGGGGCCATTTATCCTGACCGCTGATGAAGTCACTCACCCTGTGTCGCTTGATATGCAGGCAAAGGTAAACGGGGAGGTATGGGGTGGGGGCAATTCAAGTCTAATGCATCATAACTTTGCACAAATAATCGCCCATATATCTGCATCGGAAACACTGCATGCCGGAGAAGTAATCGGGTCCGGTACTGTTGGTACGGGTTGTGGTCTGGAGCTGGGGCGCTTTCTGTCTGACGGTGATGAAATCGAACTCACCATCGAAAAAATCGGTTCTCTAAAAAATAAAATAGTGAAGGCTGCCTGACGTGAGCGACAATCCCAACGCAGGTCTGCCTGCAAAGGCGCAGGTTCAATTTGATTGCAGTGGCACCGCCGTCGGCAAGATGCGCAATGATCTAAACGTCACTATGAAACAACCATTCGAAGAGGGTCCGTTTGAACTGGCCACAGACGAAGGTTCTTTTCATGGCGGAGATGCTACAGCACCACCTCCGCTGGCATTGTTTGTAGCAGGCTTAACCGGTTGTATCATGACGCAGCTTCGTGCCTTCGCCAAACGCATGGATGTGTCTTTGACTGACCTGCATGTCGACACCAGAGTCGTTTGGGACTGGCAAGCGAAAGACCGGGTTTATGAAACCGCACCGCATTCCTTTGAGATTGATATCCGGTTGCAGAGTGATGATGCGGTAGAAAAGGTAATTGATCTGGTCGACGCCGCGCGCAAAGGTTGTTTTCTGGAACAGACTCTGGGTTGCAGCAATACCATTAACCATCGGCTAAAAACCGCAGACGGATGGATTAGTATTTAGTGCCCTGTCCTGTGCCTTGCGATTGAACCTGCCTGCGTTTTTGCGTGACAACAGAGCACTAACGTGCGGCTTGCGAGCGGTGATCTTTAGGGCTGATGCCTCTAACGCGTTTGAACGCGGTGCTAAATGCGTACGGGCTGGCGTAACCTATTTTCTCCGCTACGGTGCCGACAGTTTCACCGGGCTGACACAACAGGTCAGCGGCCAGCGCCAGCCGCCAGTTTTTCAGAAACGTCATCGGCGGCTCACCTACCAGATCCTGAAACCTGCGAGCCAGTGATGCCCGGGATGCACCGGCGCTTTTTGCCAGTGTCTCCATGGTCCATGGGTGAGCCGGGTCGTCGTGCATGCAACGCAGGGCACGCTCGATAACCGGGTCGCCCTGTGATCGCCACCAGTCGGGCTGGTGTGCATCCTGTCGTGCAAACCACGACCTGAGAACGGCTGTTAAGAGCAGATCAAGCAGGCGATCGAGCACTGCAGCCTGACCCGGGTCGTCCTTCACCACCTCAGCCGCCAGCAATGCAATCAGTGGTGAGTTCCATTCGCTCTTTGCCAGCGTCAGTACTGGTGGCAGTGCGCGCAGCAGTCGGTCGCTGATGTCACTCAGTTGCTCGTAGGCGCCGACCAGAAACTCGGTTTTACCATTCGGGTTGTTGCCCCAGGTTCGAACCCCGTGTGTCATTTTTGCCTCGACGGAATTGCCATCAGTGTCGCAGCAGCGCTGGCCTGGATAGACAATGACGTCAGGCGTGGTCGACGGTGTGCCAGCCACAGTGTAGTGATCAGGGCCACGGGTGACTGCAATATCACCAGGGCCAATGCGAACCGGTGGTCCGGCTGCGGATACCACCCACGCTTCCCCTTCAATACCAGCCAGCAGCGTCAGCGGCGACTCTGTCTCTATCCTGATTGCCCACTCGCCATCCATCACGGTTCGTAGTGTGAATGCGCCACGTGCGCGTGGCCCGTCGAGAATGCCTGCCAGATTATCCATAAGCTGAGAGTTTATACGAATGCGTATGAAATTGAGTGATTCGAGAATGGAGCAATTGCACGGTCGCCGATAAATTAGGAGCTGTCCAAACGGACTTAATCCTTCATACCAATGAGGCTTATCAGATGAATACTACCGAACAGAATACTCGTGTAAATCAGTCAGGCAAAATACTCGTCGTTGGCGCCACCGGCGGCAGTGGTCGCGCTGCTGTTGATCACTTTGTGAGTCTGGGTTACCACGTTACCGCATTTTCAAGATCTGCATCCAGGCATTTTCAGCGCTCGCATCTGTTAACGCCGTACGATGGCGATGTGATGAATGAAACAGACGTCGATCAGGCCGTACAGGGTCATGATGCGGTAATAGTGACGCTTGGCATTAGTGAAAATCCGTTGCGCGTTCGTTTCTTCGGTAGCAAGGGCACTGCAGATGATGTGCGCTCCCGTGGTACACGCAATGTGATTGCTGCTATGCATCGTCACGGCATCAATCGGCTTGTTGTTCAGAGTTCCTACGGTGTCGGTGAGACGCGTGGTCTGCTGGGTGCGGTCGATAAGCTCTTTTTCCGCTTACTGTTAAAACCACAGATTGCAGACACAGAAGTGCAGGAGCAAATTGTTCGCGCCAGTGCTATGGACTGGATCATCGCCCAACCGGTACATCTGATTGACAGCAAAGACCGAGCAACCGATCCCTTTGTTTCCACCAATGGTAAAACGCGCGCAATGAAGGTGGCAAGAGGATCGGTTGGCAGGTTTCTGGCGAGAGCGGCACTACAGCCGGATTATATTGGTCAGTCTGTTGCGGTTTCGGGGTAGATTGAACAATGGGCATATTGTCTGCGGCGTACTCTGCACTGAGCGCCAATATCGAAACGGTGCAGATTGCATTGGGTATTGGCTCAGCGTTAATGGCGGGGGTGTTTTTCGCATTCTCGTCTTTTGTGATGACTGCGCTCAATAGCCTTAAGCCCGGAGAGGGTATCAAGGCGATGCAGCGCATCAATATCGACGTATTCTGCTGGTCATTCATGTCATTGTTTTTTGTTTTGCCTGTTGCGTTTATTACCGCGGCTGTTGTAGTGCTTCAGAATACAACGGCGGCTAATGCCAACCGGGTACTTATTGCGGCAGTTGTGTATCTTGTTGGAGTGTTTGCGGTCACGATGTTTGGCAACGTTCCGCTCAATAATGCGCTTGCCCGGGTTGACGTGGCCACCAGTGAAACCGGTAAAAGAATGGATGAATCCAGTGCAGGTATCGTCTGGCGTAACTACGTTGTTGTTTGGCGTCGCTGGAATCACGTACGTACATTCGCTGGTCTTGCTGCGTCACTGGTGCTCTTGTGCTAGCTCTGTTGTATTCGCTCTGTTGTATTCGCTCTGTTGTATTAGCTCCGTTGTATTAGCTCCGTTGTATTGCTACAGATATATTAGTGCAGCACAATACGCAAATCGAATTCTTCTGTCTTCGAAACTCTCAATTCGGCAATGACAGGGACTCTGTAGTGGTCGCTCGATGAAGATATGCGCAGTAATACCTGTGGTTTCTGCTTGTTGGAAATTATGATACTGACAAGATACAGTTCTTTACATAAATGCGTATAGCAACAAACTGTCGGTATAACTGCAGGTATAAGCGTATTTAGTAGATTTGTGGAGCAGGTGATACGCATCAGACTGCCGGGATGGCAAGAAATAGCAGTGATGGATGCTATATAGTCGCGAACTCATTCTATCCGTTCT
>CALGNZ010000191.1 GCA_937957915.1 uncultured Granulosicoccaceae bacterium
GCTTAAACTGCATGCCGTGGCCCGGGCGCTCCGGGGGTGTGAGATAACCGTTTTCAATAACCAGCGGTTCGACCCACAGGTGGTCATACCAGCCCATGCTTTCCAGCCATGACGCGTTCGGAATGGAGGCCACCAGGTGGCTGCTTATTTCGGGGAACAGATGTGGCGCTATTTTTATACCTGCGGCGTGGGCATCATTAGCCACGGTACGTAAGCCGGTATAGCCGCCACGCATGATGTCTGGCTGTAAAATCGGTATTGTGCCGGCCTCGTAAAAGCGACGCATGTCGTATGACAGAAAATGGTTTTCGCCACCAACAATTGGCGTGTCGAGCGCATCGGCGATAGCCAGATAGCTATCGATATCATCGGCCATTACCGGTTCTTCAAGCCAGGCCAGGCCGTAGCGGTCGAGGCGCCTGCCATTGGCGATGGCGTTGTCAGCGTTCCAGCCCTGGTTAACATCAACCATGATTTCGATGTTACCGCCGAGGGCCTGGCGCATATCGCGCACGTTGATCTCATCTTCGTCTGCGCTGAAAACATGGGCAACCTGCATTTTGATTGCAGTGAAGCCCTGGGTAACATAGCGCTCTGCTTTTTCTATCATGCCGTCGTGACCCAGGCCTCGAAAACACCCCGAGCCATAGATAGGCAGCGGTGCGCCACTGCCGCCCCAGACTTTCCACAGCGGTTCACCACGGTCAATGCCAACGAGATCCCACAGTGCAATATCAATGGCAGACATCGCCATGACAGTAATGCCCATGCGCCCCTGAATAAACGTTGACAACCAGAGTTGCTGCCACAACGCCGCAGGGTCTGATGCGTTTTGCTCCAGCAGCTTTGGCGCCAGCATTTCGTGGATACACATTTCAATGGTGCGTAAACCACCTGCGAGTGGATGCAGGTGACCAACACCTATTCGACCGTCGGTGGTTTCGACTTCTACGACCAAAAGATCAATATGGCTGAGCGTCAAAAACCCCGTCTGCGGCGGGTCGGTAAATGGTACCGAAAGCAGGTGGGTACGAATATCGGCAATTTGCATAGTGTGGCGTCCTGATTGTGCCCGTAGCGTTTACGTGTGCGAGATAACTATATATGTGTTTTCATACTCTTTGTTGGCGACTTGCATTCTACCGCCAGCGCCGGCTCAGGCAATCACCGGGTTGGATAGAGATAGCCTTACAAAGACAGAGTGAATTTCTTCCGACCAAAGCTGTCTCCGTTGACCTGGATTTCAAGCCAGTGAACGCCCGCATAGTAGGTGCGAGTGGTGATTGGTTTGATCGGGTGTTTCTTGACGATACACTTTTTTTCTGCGGGTGACAGGCTGATGGTTTTTAACTTAAATACTTTGGGGGATGTTTCACCGCTGGATTTTCGGTGATGAACAATGTAGTCAATAATAAGTGATTGAGTTTTTTTGGCCAGCGAACTCAATTCAAATTCAAACTCCAGATAATCACCCAGTACCACATTCGGGGTGTGGATTGTCAGGGTATTTAATTCTATGTTGGGCGTAGTAAAGCCGAGCGCTTTCAACGTTGGTTTGTGGCCTTGCTTTACCAGTGTGCGGCACGCGTGTTTTACCAGTCTGGTGCGATTGTTATCGGCCCCTTTTAGCCATTGTTGCGCGATTTTCGCCACCACTGCGGGGTGGTCTTTTGCAATATCGTTGAGGTTGTTGGCAACAGATCGGCGGACGTACTCTTCCGGGTCATTTTTCAGGGTCTCGAGAATGGGCAGAATTGGCGCCGGATCAATAACCAGTTGTTGCAGACGAACTCCCCAGGGCAGTCGTGGGCGGATTCCTTCTGACGCCAGTCGTCGAACGTGCAGGTTGTTATCGGTTGCCCACTTTTGGACATGCTGCAGCGCTCGCTCCTGATCGGACTGTATAAACGCCCTCACTGCAAATTCTGAACTGGACAGTTTGGTAAGGCGCTTTAACATGCCCATACTAAAGTCGAAATCACTCAGGCCCTCGAGAGCAATATAGTCAGCGATGGGCATAATGGCCCATCCTCGTATACCCTGTTCGTCCGTGTCCATATCGGACAATGAAAAATTTTTACCGGGGTGCAGTGCAGCACGCAGTAGCTTGCAGGCTTGGCGATAATTAGAGGGCAGCGTTGCGACCAACGCTGATCGGATCTGGTTTGATCGTTCCTTGAGCTCGAGTCTGGTCAGCTTCCTGGTGGCCAGCGCGACGAACTGGTCGCCGTCAAAGTTGCTGTCGGCTCTATGCAGATGCACAGCCATGAGCCTGATCATCTGTGCATTAAATACGTTCTTGAACGGTTCAGCCATATAGAGTTATCTACCTGTACAGGAGTGGAATATACTGCGCGTTGCCTGAGGCGTTGTTATCTTTTGGGGTATCCTCCATTGGCAACCAGGATGTTGCCGGTAACCTGGCTGGTGATGAAAGAAAAAGCACAGCCATTGCTCTTCCCCCTGGCTGATCAGCGCGTTGCATTGGCTTTATTTTTTCCCTACCGGGAACCATCAGAATTATCCATACCGCCCAGGGTCATGTCTGGATTGCTGAAGTAGTTTTGCAACCATAGCAGCAGGTGCTATTTAATCGGTTAACTCACCAGCAAAGAATTCAGCTTCAAACCACTGGCCACACAGCGTTTTGGCAGCCGCTGCCCGCGTCACCGTGCGCGCTGTAGAAAAGAACTTGTCCTGACGATGCGTAGTGCCTGATTGTTAGTGGTGCAACTGAATATCTAGACACCTTAAACGATCGTCCTGTTTTTGCAAGCGTAATGTTTTGGCTGGTTCTTGCCGCTCTGAAAAATGCGGTGAACTTCTACCGGCAGGCTTTTAAGTTACGAAATTCAGGCGTCTGTTTTTCTGTTGTTTTTGTTTTACAACGAGAGCTGGTTCACTTCGCACCACTCAGAGCACCCTTCGTTTTGTATCGCCGTATTTACCGATTACGCCGTGATTGGCTTCCTTCCTGGCGCAGGGTGTGGTGAGAGAAACGAACTGCACCAATCCTTCGATTTGCTCACGCCGTTTGTTATTAGCCAGCCTGATGGTAACTAATCGTTTACCGATATTATTTTTGAGTTGGCGGCGGCGTGGCCCACTGATTAACCTGCGTCTCCGCATCCGTTGACAGCTTCACGCCAAGTTCGACTGCGCGCTGAAGTAGTGCAACCGCTTTGTCTTTATCTCCGGCTTTAGCCAGTTGTTCGGCATGACGAAGCAGGCTTGGGTGGACCGGAAGGTCGGGGCAGGTGGTTTCGTATGGTAACTCCTGACCCACAAAATTGTTCCACTCATCAAACGTCATGTTACGTCTGACTTTGCTGCATGCCATGGCGGCGACCTGCTGGCTGTTGGAGTTGTTGAGCGGATGGGTTAAATCCCAGATTCTAATGCCGGTACCATTTTCGCCGACGTGCCCACCGGCCGCCAGATGTCGCCCGTCCGGATGATAGTCGAGTCCGTAGATTTGCCCTTCAAAGCCCGACAGTACAATGGGTAACTCGGTCTTGTCCTCCAGACTCCATAACCGTATGTCCTGGTCTACGCTCGAGCTTGCGAGTTGTTTACCATCAGGGCTGAATCGTACTCTGGTGACTGCATCATTATGGTGACCTAATACCATCGATGGCTCATCCGGCGCGGCCGGGTTCCACAATCGAACGGTGCCATCCTGACCGCCTGAGGCTAATAGCTTCCCGTCAGGGCTGAATGCAAGTGTGCGCGATCCGGCCGGTGAGTGACCGGGCAACTCGACCACGGGTGCGTCAGGATCTGTAAGATTTTTTAGATAGAGTACCGAACCAAAGCCGCTTGCTGCCATATAAGTACCATCAGCACTGTAGTCGATGCCAAACATGTGGCTTTGTGTTGGCAGGAATACAGACGCTTCGCTGTCGGGGTTACTTCGGCTCCAGCTAAAGATGGCTTTGTGTCCGCCGGCCACGATGTGTTCGCCATCGGGGCTGAACCTGGTGGTCCAAGGTCTGTGTGCACCGGGCATCGTGAAATTTGTAGAAAGTGGATTGTCTGAGGTTAAATCCCAAAGCTCGACCGCGCCAGTATTCCAGCTGGTCGTCAACAACTGTGCGTTGTCTGATGTAAATTCCAGTGAGTTGGTTGCACCTTTTTGGTTGGCCAGTACTCTTGGCGGGGAGTTCAGTGAGTCCCAGTTCCATAGTCTGATCGTTCTGTCAGCCGGGTTGCCACCCGACCCCAGTAACTGTCCGTCAGGGCTGAAGGCGACGCTTAGTATTAACTTCTGATGCCCTTTCAGTTCACGTGGTTGACCGGAGTCAGTCATATCAAGCAGTCGCATACCCCCTGCGCCATTTCCACCTGCGGTGGCAAGTGTTTTGCCGTCCGGGCTCAGTGCGACGCCATACGCTACTGACAACGCAGACAGGTTCATCGGTGGCTGGCCGCTGTTGTTAAGCGACCACAATTTAATGCCGACACCGGCAGCCACAACTGCGCTGTCATCTGCCAACGGCGTGAGTGACGATGCCTTGAAGTCTGAACTGATGATGACGGGTGGCTTGTTTGGGTAGTCTAGATTCCAAACCCGTATGGATGCATCTTCACCACCGGAGATTAGCTGCTCGCCACTGTGTGAAAATGCCAGTGAAAGTATGCCGCCCTCATGACCACTGAGGTTCATCACGGGTGCCACAAGGTCTGCCGGATTCCATAAATGAATGATGCCGTTGCGGTTGCCTGTTGCCAGTGTTTTACTGTCCGGGCTGAATGCAACCGGCACGCCGCCTGGTGCTTCGATAGCGGGCACTTTATCGGGTGTTATCTCGGACGTCGCATCGATCGCCGTTGCCTGAGGATTTTCAATGACCAGTGGCTGCGGATTGTCTAGTTGCATGTCCCAAACCACTAAACTGTTACTTCGTTTGCTGCCCAGCGCCAGCCAGCGCTGATCATTGCTGTTTGCCAGTGACCAGGCTCCTGCATCATGTGATGGCAGTTCACTCATTGGCAGGTCTGCATTATCGAGTTGCCACTGCAGGATGGTGCCGTCAGGGCTGCCTGCGATCAGTCGGGTATCATTGTGCGTGAACGCCAGTGCGCTTGGGAACAGCCCGGGCTTACCCGGAAAACCGGTGAGTACAACAGGCGGTATGTCTGGTTGAGTCAGATCCCACAGAACGACTTCGTCGGGAGCTGCGTGAATACTTGCGACACGTGTAGCGTCTGCGCTTATTGCCACAGCAGACGTGAGCGTCTGCCTGAGTATCTGTGAGAAAAACGGTTTGCCAATCGTGGTTCGCAGCACACTGTCAAGTTGTGCTTTGAGCTGCGGGCTGCCTTTTTCTGCAAAGGTATGTGCCTGGCGTGCCATCAAGGCTGCTTTTTCGTCCTGCGAGGCGGCTTGCTGATCCGGTACCTGTATCGCGAGCAGCTGGGCAATAGATGAAAGGCGCGCGTCTTCCGCTTCAACACGCCGTGCTTCTGCGTTCTCGCGTGCGGAAGCTTCGGACAATGCCAGCTGTTTTGCGTTTTGCTCTGCATGTAGCGCTTCGATCCGCCGGTTGTCGGCTTCCTGCTTTTGCACCCATGCAAAGCCCCCAAGCCCGATAGCGGCCACCAGTACTGCAGCCAGCCCGACCAGGGTTCGGCGCAATCTATTGGCGGCCGTTGCCTGTTCCTCGATACGGCGTTTTTGTTCAACCGCCAGTGCTTCTGCCTGCTGTAGTTTTTGTTGTCGAACGGCTTCTTTTTCTTGCCTCAACTTTTCCAGCGCCTCTTCACTGGCACTGACCAGGGCAGGCAAGGTTGCATCAAAGCCCAGATCTTCAGCGTCAGCACTGGCTAACCAGTGTTGCGCTTCCGGCAGTTCAACTTCACTGAGCAAGCCACCGGTTGCGCGTCCGAGTCGGACCCATTCTGATGCTTTGCTTTCAAGTCGCCGGCGGATCTGTTCTGCTTCGCGCCGTTCGTCTGCCCACTCCTGCAGGCGGGTCCATCCGTTAATCAGTGATTCGTGCGATATATCAACCAGAGAGGGCTGACTGGATTCACCACCGCTTCGCGTCAGCAGGCGGTTTTCGGTGAGATGTTCTAATGTTTGCTCTAACTCACCGGGTTTATCGTTAGCGGAATGCAGCGCACTGATCGGCAGTTGACGACGGGTATCTGCACGGCCTTCACCAAACTGTATCAGGCGCAGAAACGTTCGTCGGGCAATGGTGCGCTGCGAAATGGATAGTTCCTGCAGGGTTCTGTCAGCTTTCATTGCGATTGCAACCGCGAGTCCGGTCACCTTGCCTGAGTCACCGATGCCTGCATGTCTGCTGAGGTTTTGATAGTCATTCAGTGACAGTGCACGATTGTCCATCTCGTCCCACAGCAGGCTCATGGTCTCCTGTAGAAGAGGCAACGCGCCTGGTTCGTCAGCAGCATCGGCCACGAGCTGGTTAATCAGGTTGTTTTCGATTTTTACGCCAACCGCGGCCGCAGGTTTTTCTATGGCCTGATGCAGTGCTTCGCCGCGCAGTGGTGCTACTTCAACGCGCTCACTGGCATCGAGTGGCCACAGGTAGGAATTCATCAGGTTTGAGTAAAAGTCTGCGCGGAACGTCATTATAAGAACGACGTTGGGCAACAACCTTATAGCGAGCAGTTGTGCAATGAACAGTGTCTGTTCATCACGGTCGGCAAGCGTGAATACCTCTTCGAACTGATCAACCACCAGTAACAGCTTTTGTGCCGGTGAGTTTTTTTCGATTAGCCTGTCGAGCACCTGATTGTCGATTTCAGCACTGTCATTCTCGACTTCAAGTAATTGCCTTAGTGTATTGGCGGGGAGAGAGCCCGGTCGCATAGAACGTACAAGCCAGCTGCCCTGTTCAAAGTAACGGCTTTGCGCCAGTGCCGGCAGCAAGCCGGCATATACCAGTGATGATTTACCTGAGCCTGACGGGCCTATCACCATTAAGAATCGCTGCTTTCGCAGCAACATCACCAGACGCGAGATTTCGTCTTCGCGACCGTAGAACATGGCCGCTTCTGCCGCACTGAAAGGCACCATGCCCGGGTAAGGGCAAAGCACTCTGGACGGGTCAGGGTCTTCTGCCGCAAGCACTCGATAGGCACGCACCGGACGCTCGATATTCTTGACGGCCTGCTCACCCATGAATTCGTAACGCAGACCAAGTTTGCTGCCAATAGCGCTTCTGGCGGATTCAGAAATGCAGATTCCACCCGGGTCGGCCAGGCTCTCGAGGCGTGCGGCTACGTTGACGCCGTCTCCAAAAATACGATTGTCTTCGAAGACGACCTCGCCCAGATTTACGCCAATGCGAAACCACACTTGTCTGTTTTCAGGAATGTCTTCATTGCGAGCTTTTAACTGGCTCCTGACATCAACCGCACAGCTCAAAGCGTCTGAGACGGTTGTAAAATCCGCCAGTACCGCATCACCAGCATAGTGGATAACACTGCCGTTTCTGTGCAGAATTGAATCGCGAATCAGATCGAGGCATTCGTTGATCTGCAGGAAGGTGCCGTCCTCGTCTTCGCCGGTAAGACGGCTGTAGCCGACAGCATCGGCAAAGAAAATTGCCGCGAGCTTGCGGTTGAGTGAGCGTTCTGTCATCACTGTTGCCCGCAGTTTGTATGAGGCGGGTTTGTCGTTGCAATGAGGGGCGACAATTTCTGCAGTGGCAGTTGCTGCATGATCGCAATGCAGCAGACACTTTGCGTAGAAGGAGCGCTCAAAAAGTAAGCAGGGATACAATCCATGTGGGACATTGTGTTTGCTCCATCCATATCGGCATCTGAAGTGGTCAAAATTGATGCTAAAAAAACGTATCGAAGCCTAGCATAATCAGTCTGTAGCCGACCTTTTCAATAGCGTCGCACTACACAGTATAAATCACAGCAAGTCAGTGGCGTGGGCCTGACGCTCGAGTAGTAGAAATGCTTTTAGTGGCAAAGTTCAAGAGGCGATCATGCGCGAGCCACGCTCGAGCATGGCAAAGTCTTGCGAGCCCGAACGCTTACATTTGGTAACCGGTTTTGATCCAATTCGGCTGCAGGTTTACGTAGCTGCATAGCAATTCTTCAGCGATAAGCTGGTGACGCAGGCTTGCCGTTATCCTCGATAGTCAACGCTGCTTCAGTATTCGTGCCGACGTAAAAGATCAGCTCTGAAAGCGTGGGAAATCCCGGGCGGTTAAGGGCTTGTTACGTGGTGCGCTCGAAACCGGATCACAACCTGATGATCTTTTTCTGTGAGTTATTACCAAAGCCTGCATCTCGTCTTCTCACCTATACTGGCACGCATACGAGCAGGTTCAGGTGTGGGCGTAGATTCTGTCGAATGTGCGGCAGATAGCCGGATGAAAGCTTTATCGCATCAGTGACTGATATTCCCTGGCGGTTATTTTTCGTTTAAAAGCAGCCGTGAATTTTCCTGATCAATCTGAAATTGGAATTGTCCAAGAATATTCATCCCCAGCAAACCGTCAATGTCGCGTTCTGTACCGAAATCAATCACTGCGATTTGTGTGTTTTTTATCAAATAGGGGCCGAGGTTTAATTCCGGAACCGTGTAGACTGTTCCGGTGACCACGCCGTTAGCAGTCTGAAAATCTCTGCGCTCTTGTTCTACTGCATCACCACTTGCATTGAGTGTATTGAATGAACTTCTGGTCACAGCGGTCATCGATGCGCCAGTGTCGATTAGTAAATTAATACTTTGCTGCTGGTTGTTGGTCAGGTTGACCAGATACTGATTCCCCAGCTTTTGCAGGGCAATCGATTCCGCACTGCCCCATGTCGGGCTGTTGATAGCGGCTGGTGTTTCGCTGCCGCTTGTCAGACTATTCAGTGTTATTGCTGCTGATTGCCCTACAAGGCTGTCATTGAGCAGCTGATTGAGTTGCTCAATGGCAAAAACCTCATCGCCACTTTGCAGGTGTGCAAGCGCCTGTCTGTATTGATAGGTGGATGTCATTAGCCCTGAGGTATTAATGTGTGAATAGAGTGCAATCAGGGAACCCCAGTTTTTCTGGTTGGTGTATGCACTGTCTTTCTCTGCCACAAAATTATTAAAGCGGCCAGCCACCTTTTCCTGATCTGCGTCGGTATAAGCGTATGTTTTGGCGAGTAGAAAGACATCAACTACTTCAAGATAGCTGCTGTTGGCCTGTTTGAATTCTGCCAACAGCAACAGGACATCGATATCATCGTAATAGATGGATAAATAGTGATCGATCAGTTCAGAGAAGTCGGCGTTCCTTGCGCTTTTTTGCAGCAGCTCAAGGTGATGAATAAAGTCTGTTTTCAGTTGCGCGGCGGTTTGTTGGTTTCGTTGTTCCTGCTCTTGATACAGGAGTATTGCGTCGTAGTAGCGTCTGTCATTCAATAATGTGTTGAATGCAGTTGCGACAGAGGCGTTATCGGAATTTTCTTCTATGATTGGCTGGTTATTCAGTGGGTAGTTGCCTGTCGAGTTTTGAGCTCTGGGGTTTCCGTCGTTCGAATTTACAAGGGCTGACGTTGAAGTGCCACCGGGGTTTGCAGATTGGCTGTCGTTGTGAGCCTCCGCATTTTGCTTGCCGCTAAAGCTGGCCGTGGCTGGTTGAGAGTTATCTGGTGTCAGCCATGTTTTACCTAGCCAGCCCGTGCCTGTGCCAGCGAGAAAAATCATAACCATTAAAAGACGGGTAACCATTAAAGTCTGTATGTTCCTGAATGTGGCATTCGACTCTCTTTACACCACCTCACGCAACAACGTTGCAGGCGATACCGATAGCGAACGCGCCACCCAAATCGCGCCTGCTGTTAAACACAACCCGGCTATGGCAATGGCAACAGCGGCGCCACTTAACCAGGTAACCACCTCCACTGGTAATTCCAGCCAAAACGCGGCGACCAGCGTGCCCAGAACACCACCAACAATACTGGCAAATACTGCAACCACTGCACCGAGCAGTAAATATTCAATACCCAGTGCCTGCATCAGGCTACGATGACGGCTGCCAATGGCATGAAGAATTGCGGCTTCCTGTAACTGTCGTTGACGGTTGGCGGCAACCACGCTCGCCAGTACCAGCAAGCTTGCAAGTAAACTGGTGAACGCAACCAGAGATACCGCCAGCGCGGCAGCATTTAAAATGCGTTTGGCCGCGGCCAGGCCGCGTGAGGTGCGAATTGTCACCACCGCTGGATATTCGAGTGATATAGCATTGGCCGCGGCAATATCTATCGGTATACCGGAGCCGTCAGTCGATGCAGGATTACCTTGATAAGCAATGCCGACATACCGCGTGATAAAGTCGTCCAGCACGCCCGGGCTGAACAAGGCTTCAAACCAGAATCTCGTTTCAAAATTGCCTTGTGCGTAAATTGCGACCAGCTCGGCCTCCAGTGTTTTATCGGATATTGAAAAGGTTAGCTTGTCGCCAACTTTCACACCGATTTTTCCGGCTTCATGATCTTCCATGGCAACCAGCGGCGGTCCCTGATAGTCACTTTGCCACAACTCACCGGAGATCGCGCGGATGTTGTCGACACGTTCAGTGCGATAACTGAGTTTGTGTTCATTGTTGGCTTCCAGGGCCTCGCTGGCGTCATCTCGCGAGGACAATGGTTCACCATTAACCTGGCTTAAGCGTCCTAACACCAGTGGTACCGTTTGCACGTCAGTGACTCCGGGTGCATTAGTGACTACGGTTTGAAAGGCGTCGATGTCTGGCTTTTGAATATCATAAAAAGCCAGGCTCGGTGCGCGTGAAGGTACAGTGCTGTCGAGCAGTCGTAACATCGCAACGATCACGATGGTTGCTGCCACCAGTAACGTAGTCGCAATGCCTAACGACAGCAATAACGGCCGCAGTGGTGATCCGGGTTGGTCCATCCCCGCCAGTGCGCGACGTGAGGCAAAACGTTTATCCAGCTTGCCCGATTGCACAATTCGCCGAGCGAAGCGCCTTATAAGCACGACAAGGCCGGAAAGCAAGGCATAAAGCAGAATCATCGAAACGACAAAACCGATGCCGATGATCCTGTCGGGTACCAGTGCTATGAGTGCCAGTGCTGCCGTACACGCCAGAGCTGCGCAGGCTGTTTTTGCGCGCAGCGACAACGCTGATCTGCTGTCGTGTTCGGTGTCTCCGCGTAACAGTCTGGCAGGCTCGGTGGAAAGACTTCGAGCAAGGTTCGGTGCTGCAAATGCAAGGGCTGCCAGAGTGCCGAAAGCCATCGACACCAGTGTTGGCCAAACAAGTAATGCCGGTGAGGTGGCCACCGGCAGTCCGCTGCTTAAGCTGCGCGACACTGCAAATGCGATTGCCGCACCAATCAAGGCTGCAACCAGGCTACTCAGCAGCGATACAATGAGAATTTCGATGACCATGATAGTTGCACGCCAGTGATCGCGTGCACCGATGGCTGATAGTGTGGCAAGGTCTGCGCGTCTCGATTGCATCCATGCTGCGACGCCATTGGCCACACCGAGCCCGCCAACCAATAGGGTTGCCACTGCGATAAGTAACAACACCGCGGCCACTTCATTTAAGCGTTTCGACACCCGATCACTGCGCCCCTCGACCGTCTTCAGTTCAGCAGTGCTGTCAGGAAATGCCGCACGCCAGTCATTAATAAAGTTCGTGGTGTCCCCAAATACTCCGTTTTCAGGATTGATGTTTGCGCCTTCCAGGCGGACGCGGTACTCATACTCCACCCGGCTGGTAGGAACGATTAAACCGGTTGCGTCGAGCGTTTGTTCAGATACCAGCACCGGTGGTCCGATCACATCCGCCCTGAACGATCGATCGGGCTGGCCTTTAACAACCGCACGCACGGTTACGCTGGTATCGCCGATGGTGAGTGTGTCTCCGATGTTGAGCCCAAGATCAAAAGCCAATGCGGGATCAACGGCGGCCCCCAAATTGTCGGTAGCCTCGGCAAGGGTCATTGCAGGTTCGAAGCTTACGGTGCCGTACAAGGGATAATGCTCGTCCACACTTTGTAATTCTATCACCGTGAATTCATCGTCACTGGTGCCCAGCATGGTACGAAATTCTATAAGGCGCGATACGGTGCCACGTGTTGCTATCCACTCAAGTGCCTCTGCATTGAGTGGTTCGCGTACTTCAAACTCAATATCGCCACCAAACAACTGGCGTTCTTCATTGGCTATGCCATCCCTGACCAGAGCCAGTAATCCGGTGCAGGCCGAGATCAACAACACGCCGAGAAACAAACTGGTGGCGAGCAGACGCAACGAACGGGAACCGCGATGACCAACCAGGTCGCGCCAAAGAAACCGAAACATGTTAGTCATCGTCCCTTATGCGTCCGCCGGTTTGAGCTGCCCGTCATGAAGACGCACCTGACGCTGACAGCGAGCAGCCAGCGCCGGGTCGTGGGTGACCAATATCAGCGTGGCGTCGTTTTCCTGATTAAGTTCAAATAAAAGATCTGCTACCGCATCACCCGTCTGATTGTCGAGGTTGCCCGTTGGCTCATCGGCCACCATCAGCGCGGGCTGATGAATCAATGCTCGGGCAAGTGCTACGCGCTGTCGTTCACCGCCGGACATCGCGTTCGGATAGTGGTCCATTCGATGCCCGAGACCAACGCGCTCGAGTAACGTTGCTGCACGGCCCCGTGCGTTATCGGCACCTGCAATGTCCAATGGTAATGCGACGTTTTCACGTGCCGTGAGGCTTGGAATGAGATGGAAATTCTGGAATACAATACCAATTCTGTCCCGGCGAAGGTCTGCACGGGCATCCTTTGACTGGGCGTGTAAATCAATACCATCGAAGGTGACTGAGCCACTGTCGGGTGTTTCTAAACCGGTTAACACCAGCAGTAGCGATGTTTTGCCTGAACCGGAAGGGCCGATGATGGCGACACTTTCGCCTTGAGAAACACAAAGTGATGCACCGGACAGTACGGGTATCGAGCGACCGGCGGCGCTGTAGGCGAGGTGAACGTTTTTAAGGGCAATCATGGATAATTGAGAGTGCGTGGGGGGTTGATGGTTCCCAAACAGTAGTACAAACGGAGCTTACTTCACTATTTATCTGTCTGAGGGGGAAGGGCAGGGTAATCACTCTATCAGATACACAGAGATTGTAGGGGATGACCGTGCTGAGCAGGAAGCCGCGTATGGCGGGCATTGTGTTGGGGGACTGGCTGCGATACATTGAAGTGTGGTGAATTCTCACCCGATCACATGATCAACACCGTATTGACGCCGATTCGAAGCGCCCTGTTAAATCCGCAGATCCACGGCGGTCAAATCTGTCCCCGGCTCCGTTGGCTGCCACAACTTCAGTCCCCGACAGCGATTCGCTGTTTGAGGAGATGGCTGTCAACCTGTCTGAATACGGATACAGCGTTCAAAAGAATGCATTACCCCTATTACTCGGCAACCGTTTATGGGAACAGTCGCACGGCGACGGAGAGTCTGCACTGCGGCCGGCCGGTGTTGGTCGAAAACAGGGGTTGCAGTTCAATCAGGCGGTTCGTTCTGACAAAATTGCATGGATAGATGATGCCACTTCCACAGGCGCCGAGTGGCTAAAGTGGACTGCCGAGCTACAGGCCGGGCTGAACTCAAGTCTTTTTTTAGGGCTGTTCAACTTTGAAAGTCACTATGCGCTTTATGAGCCGGATTGCTTTTACAAAACACACTATGACGCCTTTCGTGGCGAGAAAAACCGGATAGTTTCAATAATCGTCTATCTCAATCACGACTGGCTACAGGCAGATGCAGGGGAGCTGGTACTGTTCACCGCTGGTGACGCGAAGATCCCGCTGACGGTTATGCCGGAGTTCGGTACAGTCGTGACGTTTCTCAGTGAAGAAGTTCCGCACGAAGTACTGTTGACCCACAGGGACCGTTATTCTATCGCCGGCTGGTTTTGCGCCCGGCGCGATAGCCCTGTCAGGTAGAGTCCTCTCAGTAAGAGCCCTGTCAGTAAGAGCCCTGTGAGGTAGTAACAGCGGTCAGCAGGGAACACACGGTGCCGGGGCTGGAAAGAGGCAGAGTGACGTCGCATTGTGTTAAGCAGCAGCACACTGCACCCAAGTTGTTATGCATCGGGAAATGCAATTCACTTTGATCACAGTGCTTGTGTCTGCTACTGTTTTTGTTAATCCCCGTCTTGCTTGATTCATGAAAGAACATTCCCGGTCGTTTACCAGAAAACTACTTCGCCTTGTTCGAAGTATTTACCCTGAACTTGACGCGGATATATTATCCAGCCTGATTATCGACGCTTTCTGGCCTGAGCCGTCAACACAGCGCAAGCGTGGCCGTCTGCCGGGCAATCATCTGTGGTCTGAACAAGATACATTGCTTATTACTTATGGTAATTCGATTATTGACGGTGCCCACAAGCCGCTTGATTTACTACACGACTTTTTGTTGTGCAATCTCAAAGGCGTTGTTAATAACGTCCATATACTGCCATTTTTCCCTTACACATCTGACGACGGGTTTGCCGTTTCGGATTTTCGCAAAGTCAATCCGCAGCTTGGTGACTGGCCTGATATCAACCGCATCGCAGGTGACTTCAACTTAATGTCTGACCTTGTGTTGAATCATGTATCAAGTCAGGGCAACTGGTTCAATGCCTATCGTCAGGGACACGCACCGTATGACAAATTCTTCTTCGAGGCGTCTCCTGATGACAATCTGGCGGATGTCGTGCGACCGCGTACAACGCCGCTGTTACAATCAGTCGAAACCGCCAATGGGGTGCGCCATGTCTGGTGTACCTTTAGCCATGATCAGATCGATCTGGACTTCGGTAACCCGGAGGTGCTACTTGAATTTCTGCGTATTATCCGTCTGCATGTAGACAATGGTGTACAGATAATCCGGCTTGATGCGGTCGCCTTTTTGTGGAAGCAGCCAGGTACTTCGTGCATACACTTACCTCAGACTCATGCGGTGGTGAAACTGATGCGGTTGCTGTGTGATTACGCTTCTGAAAAAATCATATTGCTGACTGAAACCAATGTGCCCAGAGCGGAGAACCTAAGCTATTTTGGCGAAGGTGATGAAGCCCATGCCATCTATAATTTTCCACTACCGCCTTTGATACTGCATGCCATGATGTCTGGCTCTGCGCATTATCTGCGCCGCTGGCAAAGTGCCATGCCTCCCGCGCCTATGGGCTGCGCGTATTTGAACTTTACGGCAAGTCACGATGGTATCGGTATGCGCCCGGCTGAAGGGCTATTACCCGATGCCGAGATTGAACGGGTCATTACGACTGTCAATGAGCTTGGAGGGTTAGTCTCGATGCGAACCATGCCTGACGGCAGTGAGTCTCCGTATGAACTCAACACGACCTTTTATGATGCAATGAGTCATACCTTCAAAGGCCGTGATGATAGTCAGTTTGAACGGTTTATTTGTTCGCAGATGGTGGTGATGTCACTTGAGGGAATACCGGCATTCTACATTCACTCATTGTTGGCGACGCCCAATGACAATGACCTGGTAAAGTACCGGGGTATGAACCGTGCGATTAATCGCCATCAGTGGAACTACCCGGCACTGCAGGCGTTACTGGCCAACCCCGACAGTCCTCAGGCGCAAACGATGGCTCTATTGTCAGCGCGATTGAGAATTCGGGCAAAGCAGCCTGCGTTCCACCCCAACGCAACACAGTTTACCGTCAACATTGACGATACTCGTATCTTTGGCTTGTGGCGGCAGAGCCTTGATCGAGGCCAATCCGTTTTCGCAATCCATAATGTCAGTGACGAATCACTTACCTTTAGTGCTACGGCGCTTAACCTTATCGAAGATGAACACTGGCATGATCTGCTGTCAGATGAAATCATCGACAACAATGCAATGGACATTGCGATGGCCCCTTATCAATGTCGCTGGATCACTAATCGTAATGGTGCTAGCTAAATTCAGCCTCGTCTGCGGCAACAGCTTCGTGCAACGCCTCAAGGAACTCCGGGTCTGCTGAGTGCACCCGATTCCAGGTCGGGATAAACGGGGTTTCATGTGGATTTTCAAGAAACGACTGGCCAGCGCGCATCAGGTTTTCGGCGAACAGTTCAATTGAACGCTCTTCTTCGTGGCGATCTATAACAAGGCCATTCATTTGTGCGTCGTTGTAGTAGGCTTCCAGCAGGTCTAGCGCGCCACGGTAATAGGTGGCCTTTAGAGTGCGAAACACATTGGGAGTGAAAATGGTACCGTCTGCTGCGAGTTTGCGAAATATCGCTTTGCAAATATCGGTGGACATGCGGCTTAAACCCGCGCTGGCATCCTCCGCACTCAGCTTCTGATGTTTGTGGTCATAGGCGTCACAGATCTCCACCTGGCACACTGCCTTGGGTGCAAGGTTTCGCCACGCTTCCGATAACACACCGATTTCAAGCCCCCAGTCAGAGGGGATACGCAGATCCGGCAGAATGGCCGTACGCATTGCAAATTCACCGGATAGCGGATAACGAAAGCTTCGCAAATAGTCGAGGTAGTCGTGATCTCCAATCACCCGCTTAAGAGCGATTAATAGTGGACTGACCAACAAACGTGTGACGCGGCCATTGAGCTTGCCCTGACCTATACGTGCGTAGAATCCTTTGGACACCTGATAGGGAAAACCCGGATTGGCGACCGGGTAAATCAGGCGGGCCAGCATTTCATTGTTGTAGGTGACGATATCGCAGTCGTGAATCGCCATAACTGCGCTGTCTGCGCAAGCGATCAGGTAACCGAGTGAAGACCAGACATTTTTACCTTTGCCCTGTTCGGCCGGCGCCAGCCCCAGCTTATCAAGACGCGCTTCCAGTTCAAGCATGCGAGGGCTGTCGTTCCAGATCACGATGTGGTTCTGATTCAGCCCTTTGAAAAACTCTTTGGCATGTCGGTACTGTGTTTCGTCCGCTCTGTCGAGCCCGATGATGATCCGGTGCAAATACGTCACCTCTGCCAGTTCTGCCAAAATGTTTGGCATTGCATCGGTTTCAAGCTCTGAATACAAACACGGTAGGATTAGTGAGAATTTTCGGCTTTGGGCAAACGTCTGAAGCTCGTAAGTGAGTTCATCAAGGCTGCGAGTACGCAAATTGTGCATCGTCGCAATGTTTCCGTTTTGATGAAAATCAGCCATACAGTTTGTTCCTGATTGAATTTTGTTTTAAGGGCAAGAGTGAACGGTCTCTGCTACTGCGAACGAGTGGGGCAAGTGTGTTAATTTTGTTTATGTTCGTTTCATAAAACCACGGAGTGACCCAAGCGATCAGTCGCCGCTGTCAGAGTAGAGCTCCTGCCATGACTCGCTCCGGCGATACAGATCTCTAACGTCAGGTGTCCTGGTTACTGTCGAACCGTGTAAGGTACCTGAGTATCGCATCATTCCATCCGTGTGGACCTGCAAGCGCGGTACGGATGATACGGCCGCTTGCTTCACCGGCAAGAGTCGGTAGTGGCTCACGATGAGGGTTGGCGACAATGATGCCGATGTCAGCGGCCTGCAGCATTTCGACATCATTGGGAGCATCGCCCAGAGCTATTGTAGTTTGCGGATTATACCGCGTTATAATCTGTGACATACAGTCGGCTTTAGTCTGACCGAAAGATAGTGTTAAGAAACGACCGCCCTCTCGTGCGCTAACGTTTTGATGTTGTAGCAGCCTGATAAACTCATCGCGATCCGCAGCGTTGCCTGTCCAAAGCCCCGGCTCTGAGTATGCGCGCGTTTTTGCCAGTGCCGCAGACTCGACAGAAAGACCGGTAGTGGCAGAGACAGTATCTACGGTCATGTCGCCAAACCCCTGATATTGCTTGCGCAAAGTACCGGGCAGGCTATTCAGGATTGAACGTAACTCGTCGTAGCGGTTGGGCCGGGCTGTGGCTGTGGTTGTGGT
>CALGNZ010000192.1 GCA_937957915.1 uncultured Granulosicoccaceae bacterium
ATTCCGGCATCACCAGGCATTGATTGCACGATGAGGTTCTGATCGACGGTACCGTTTTCGTGTCCCCTTCCCAGGCCGAGCGCAATATTGCGATAGCTGTCAAATATTCGGTTGCGAGTGATGCGAGTGTTGTTGGAGTTATTCCAGACCAGTATCGCCGGGCCACTCAGGAACTGACCGCAATCCCGATCGACGTTACATCCACTGCCATCTCCACGAATGTTATAGATCGTATTGTCGCGGATTGTCCAGTTGCCGGCTTCATGCAGATCGATCGCACCGTTGTAGTCTCCTTTGGCGCCGTTCGCGGAATAGCCAATTGAAGAGCAGGCGATCAGGCCGTCGTCTGAGCCTCCCACGTTTAGTTTGATATGCTGCGTACCGATGTCATACAGGTGGACGTTGTAAATCCGGGTTTTATTCTTTGCTCCCTGCCGGGGCTTTATAGATATTGCATGGTCACGCATAGCAGTGATTGATAGATCGGCGATGATGACGTCATTGCCGATAACCATAAAACCCTCACCGCTTGTACCGTAACCCTGGCCACTGATTATGACTGACTCTGCGTTCTGGCTGGCGGATCTGATGGTTGTGTGACCACTGACCATAATGGCATGCCGATCTGTTTTGTATTGTCCGTCAAGCAGCAGAATGTCGGTATGGGGGGGGGCCTGCTCAATCTGTGTCACCCAATCCTGATCGGAGCCGATAGTAATGGTGCGCTGGCGTTGCACGTATATATCGGAGTTGGCGTATTCCGGGCAGCTTGCCGCCATCATATTTGCACTGACAGATGGATGCAGGCGTCCTGAGTCTGCCAGTGCAAGGAACTCGTCAAATGTAATTTCAGGCGGTGGGGAGCCGGAGCCGGGTAGAGAGGTTCGCAAATGGGGTGTGAAATAAAACGTGAGTAACCCGGCAGCGATGGCTGACGCAACCAAAACACCTGAACTCGTCAATCGATTAACGGCAATATTCATCATTACGGGGCGCCGCTGGTTCTGTTGGTTCTTACATGATGGCGGTGATCTGCAGGCTGAGGTTTGGTGCTAATTTGTGTTTCCAGGATAGGTCTACCGTAATAAAAAAGCATCATAAGAAAAAATTACCCGATCACCCGATGAAATGTGTGCGTTCCGGCGTTCCTGGCTCGCCTTTCCCCGCGCTTGTCGAGGTACAGTTCGGTTGGACCAGTCTGGCAATGATCGCGAGCCTATTTCCGGACTGATCGACCGGCATTTCTTCCGCTAAAAATACAGCCACCGAGGAAGGTTCCCTCTAGTGCGTTGTACCCGTGATAGCCACCGCCGCCAAATCCTGCTGCTTCTCCAGCAGCAAACAGACCAGGAATTTTCGTGCCGTTGGAATCAAGAACCTGGCTTTTCAGGTTGGTGTGAATGCCGCCAAGAGATTTGCGCGTTAGGATATTCAGCTTTACCGCGATCAGCGGGCCGTTTTGCTGGTCCAGAATTTTGTGTGGTTTCGTGGTCCGTATTAGCTTGTCACCGAGATATTGCCGAGCGGTGTAGATTGAAACGACCTGCGCATCTTTAGCGAAAGGATTATCAATCTGACTGTCTCTTTGTTCGATCTGGCGCTGGAGTGTATCCAGGTCAATTAAGTTTGAATCCGCTACTTTGTTCATACCAGCTACCAGTTCAGACAAATTGTTTGCCACAATAAAATCATCACCGTGTTGTTTGAATGCTTCAACGGGTTTGGTGGCTCCCCTGCCCAGTCTGCTCTTAAGCACTTCAATCCATTTTTTGGAGGTGAAATCGGGGTTTTGTTCAGAGCCGGACAACGCGAATTCTTTTTCGATAATCTTTTGCGTGAGTACAAACCAGGAATAATCGTAGCCCGTATCCAGAATTGCTTTCAGCGTTGACAGTGTGTCAAAACCCGGAAAGCAGGGCGCCGACAGCCTTTTCCCTGTAGCATCAAACCACATGGATGACGGGCCAGGGAGGATGCGTATGCCGTGTGCTGGCCAGATCGGGTTCCAGTTGCGAACGCCCTCAGTGTAGTGCCACATTCGATCGGTGTTGATCACCGATGCACCCGCACGGCGAGTTACATCAAGCATTAAACCGTCGACATGAGCCGGCACTCCGCAAATCATGCTATCCGGTGGATTGCCTAATCGCCCGGTAGGCCAATATTGTTTTACCAGATCGAGGTTGCCGCCTATGCCGCCGCTCGAGACGATGGTGTTAGGCGCAAGAAAGTGAAATGCTCCTGCACCTTTTCTACTGCTTTTCACACCCCGCTCGACGCCATCAGATGCCAGTGTCTGTCCGCTAACGCCGACAACTGCACCGTCGGTAACGTCCAGATCAGTTACGCGATGTCGAAAGTGAAGGGTTATTCGGCCGGACTGCACATGTCCATGCACGCGTTGCAGGAATGGCTCAAGCACGCCGGGCCCTGTGCCCCAGGTCAAATGAAAACGGGGAACAGAGTTGCCATGACCACTGGCAAGGCTGCCACCTCGTTCCGCCCAGCCAACCACAGGAAACCAGCGCATACCCATTTTGTGCAACCATGAACGCATTTCGCCTGCGGCAAATTCAATGTAGGCCTCTGCCCATTGTCGCGGCCAGTGGTCTTCACTGCGATCGTACTGAGCTGCCCCCATCCAGTCCGACAGAGCGAGCGCTTCGCTATCGCGAATTTTCATTCGTCGTTGTTCGGGAGAATCGATAAGGAACAATCCGCCCAAAGACCAAAATGCCTGACCGCCAAGCGAGTTTTCTGCCTCCTGATCCACGATGGCCACTGAAAGGCCGCGGTCGGCGGCTTCAGCGGCAGCCACCAGTCCGGCAAGGCCGGCACCAACCACTATTACATCAGTATTTTGTGCTGACACGTGTTTTGGTTCCTTCAGGTCGGTCTAAAGTTACTCAGGCTCAGGCGTGCAGGTTGGCCACTGCTAAAACGTCTGGTGTGCAGCTGGTTCTTCTATTGTACAAATCAGGCCTCGGTGCAAATAGTCAGCGCACTGGGGCGCAGTTAAGAGATAAGCGCGTTTTGCGGCTGCTGCAGATGCTGGGTGATTGCCACAATTACTTTTTCACTGGCTGTTCAATCTCGTACAACGCATCGGATATCGATTCCATTTTTTCTTCTATGACGGCCTGGGCATCGATCAGCCCGCGATTGTAGTAGTACGGGCCAATCTCCTCAGTAAAGAAATCCAGTAAAAACCCTGCGTCAAATTGTCCGATGCTTTGATTGAGCTCGTCGTTAAAATACAGCTTGATACGATCGACAATCAGTGCCCGTTCATCCTTCGAAAATTCTATTTTTGGCATTGCGCGTACCTGGTATCCGTTCTGGCAATGTTACTGTAAACAAGCTCGATTGTTATCGCATCAGTGCGATGCTGTGGATCAGCTGGTGCCTTGTGCATCCGCTGTTTTTTTGAGGTCGAAAAAATCTGCCGGGTTCAGAATTTTATTTTCCATGGATTGCAGCAATGGCATGCCCTTCTTCAGAAACGCGAGCCACGCGGCGTCCTTCATTAATTCAGCGCGTCTTTCGGCTCGATCGGCAAGGCTATCGTATGCCCAAAGATGTACCACCTGGTTCAGTGCGCCTATATCCATGCTGACATACCAGCCGACGCAGGTGCCTAGATATTTTTGTTGCAGTGGCAGCCCTTCGGCTTTATATAACTCAAGATATTCGGGTATCTTTCCAGGGTGTACATTGTAAGTTCTGTGATCGACTATCATCGTAGCTCCGTTAAGCAATTCGCGGCAGAATATTCACTGACAGGTTCTCAGTTTGAACCGGGTGAGTTAGTATCGCTGAGTAACTGTAACACGGCTCCAGCATTTCTGTATGCCACCCAGTGGAGCTGAAAGACCTGTCAGGCATGTGAAATTGCCGCTTTGCTGCCGTGTTTAATTGCGAACCAGGTGGTGGGGAGGCAACATCATTTACTATTGCCAAAGGCTGATATTCCGCTTTAGAGACAGTCTGACGTCGCACAATTCAGCAGCTTAGCGATATGCTTGAGGCAAGGCGCAGACATAGTCTGTCACATCATTCCGGGAGATCCACTTGACATTAATCGCCAAAACACCAAAGCCGCCATACTATGCAGTGATTTTCACCAGTGTTTCTACTAACGATTCGGAAGGATACGCTGAGACGGCTGCACGAATGATGGAACTTGCCAGTCAACAACCCGGATATCTGGGCATAGAGTCTGCTCGCAGCGAAACTGGAATTACCGTTTCTTACTGGCGCGATCTGGAATCAATAAAGAACTGGAAAAAAGATGCGGAACATCTTCAGGCTCAAAGGAGCGGGCGCGAGAAGTGGTACGCATCGTACACGACACGGATCGCGTTGGTTGAACGCGACTATAGCAACAGCCTGGAGTCTGCGCGGTAGAAGTCTGCTTTAAAGGTGCTTTGTCAGGGCGCGCTCGCGGTAGCAGAATTTCAACCGAGGATGCGTCATTGCTGTATTTGAATGAGGGTCACTCCTGCGGAGCCGAATACGGCAGGATCTTTTCAACTTCCAGTCTATAACCTGATTCCGCAAGATCACTCTTAGTCGTTTCTGTACGTATTGTTCCGATCGCCCAGACCGGGTCATACAGACTGTTGAGTTTTATTGCTTTCCTCATTTTTGCGTGTACCACCTGATTAGCCGGTGGTGGAGGGGTGTGTATACAGGCGCCCATATAAGGTACAAGCAGGAATTCACTCATCAGCGACAGCTCGTTGTATTCGAGTGGTGTGATATAGGCAGGGATTTTTACGCGCTTTCCGTCGAGTTCATCGACAACCGGTGCGTAGTTGAAGGCCTTCTCGAGTTTCGCCAGTTCCGCCTGCGATTCCTCGCTGCCGTCCATCAGTTTGTCGATCTCTTCCTGAGACATTGTGCTAAACGGATTCACCGGTTGTTGAAAATCATCAGGAATCAGGTCGTCCCAAAGGATGTCTGTTACCTCACCCTGGATCTCGGTAGTATCTTCATTGCTGGAAAAGGGCCACCAGCCTGATTGCGCTGCAGTCGCCATCAACAGGGCGCCTGCGGTGACACCGGCGATGAGTAATCGTTGTACTTTCATGGTGTATGTCTCCAGGGTTCCTTGGGTTATAGCCGCTGTGAAAGGCCATCGGAAAGTGACTTGCGATAGGCCTGAATGGCAGGGAGAGTACCTGCAAAAAGCCCGGCGACAGCCACTGCTGTTAGTATTGTCAGGTCTCGTGTATCAAGCAGAGTTAGTCGAATAGACAAACCAAAGCTTTGTTGCAAGTAGGCAGCGCCCACGGCTGTTAACACATAGTGCAGCATAACCCCGGCAACAATGCCTCCGAGTGTTAGTACAGTGGATTCAATACATAACAACAGAAACACGTGAGCCGGCCGAGCACCCGCTGATCGCAGTACTGCCATCTCGCGGCGGCGCTCGTTGAGCCCGGCCAGTAACACTGAAATCAGATTTACCAGGCCGGCTACGACGACGCAAATCGAAACAATCATTAACGCCATCTCGGCCACGCTGACGAGGCTCCACAGCTCTTGTAGCGCGACACCCGGTAAAATGGCGAGCAGCGGTTCGGCACGGTAGGTGTTGATAGCACGTTGCTCGCGAAAAACGGTAGCACGCGATTTCAGGCCAACTAATAAGGCTGTAACCGCTTTAGGCTGCAGATCCATGTTGCGAATGGTGTCGGCATCTGTGCCGGCACCTTTAACATTAGCACCGTTACGCCAGTCGACATGCATGGCTTCGATGCCCTCTAAGCTTACATGAATGGCACGGTCGACAGGCGTGCCAGTCGGTTCGAGTATGCCGCTCACCCTGAAAGGCTGCTGGTCATGTGCAACCAGAGCAACGTTACCTGTGCCATGCGCAACCACGATATCTTCGTTAATCTGATAACCCAGTTGCGCCGCAACTTCACTGCCGATGACTGCATCGAACACATCGTTGAACAGCTCTCCGGAACTGAGTTGCAGCTCGCGGGCGGCGCCGTAGCGATAGTGTTTAAAGTAATCGTGATTTGTGCCAAGCACGCGAAATCCGGCGTGCGAGTCGCCCAGTGATATAGGAATTAGCCATTTGACCGCCGCGCGATCGCGTATGTCTTCAACGCTTTCCCAACTGATATTGTTGGTAGCATTGCCAATGCGAAACACAGAGTAAAGTAGTAGTTGTACAGCACCACTGCGTGCGCCAATAATCAGATCGGTGCCAGACACCGTTTGCGTAAAACTGCTGCGTGCGTCGCGCCGAATCTTTTCAACAGTCAGTATTAATGCAACACTCATTGCAATGGCCAGTACAGCCAGCAACGCTGTTGGCCAGCGATTACACAGACTCTTCCAGGCAATGCCGATCATATCGATGCACCTGTCAGCTCGTCATTTCCCGCAGCGGTATTGATGGTTCGCAGGTCGAGATGCCTGTCAAATGACTCAGCCAGCGATGCATCGTGACTGACGAACAATAAGGTGGAGCCTGCGGATTGTACTTCTGCAAACAGCAGATCAAGAAATGCCTGTCTTGTCTCGCTGTCCAGTGCCGAGGTGGGTTCATCCGCAATTATAAGTGCCGGCCGGCCAATGAGTGCACGTGCCACTGCAACGCGTTGCTGTTGCCCCACGCTCAACTGAGTGGCAGATTTCCTTTGCACTTCTGCAGGTGGCAGGTGCATGGCCTGCAGCAGTCGATCAGTTTCTTCGTTGAGTGATAGACCCGAGTGTTTCGCTCGCTGCTGCCTGATAGTCGAGAACCTGCATGGCAGTTGAATGTTTTCCTTAACCGACAAAAACGGCAGTAAATTGAATTGTTGAAACACAAGGCCAATGTGATCTGCTCTGAATTGGTCGCGCTGGCCGCCTTCGAGTTCGTCCAGTGCCACACCATCAATGACAATCTTCCCGCTCTGCGGTATCAGTACGGCAGCGATAAGGCTAAGTAATGTCGTTTTACCTGACCCGGAAGGTCCCTGCAGAAATACGCGTTCTCCACTGTTCATGCTGAAGTGAGGCACGCTCAGCACGGGGTTTGCGCCTGCCGACCAGGAATAGTGCACGTTATCCACGTGCACTATTTGTTTTACCTTGTCACTCATCTCCCACCATATAGAACGCTGTGCTGTATGCTCCCGCGGAGATAGAACTGCGCCTGCCTCATTGAATGTCTTCGATGTTGATTGCAGATTGATCAGCGGTAAGTTTCAACAGCGTTTGCCCGCCGGGACCAATCAGTTGTACGTTGAGCTCTTCGAAGCCAGGCCACACCCTAAACACATTAACCGCAATTGAAGACAGCTGATTTATATCGCCGCAAGTGTAACCATATGAGGCCAGTGCAGTGGTATGAGTATCCTCATCCTGATGCTCGTCGTGAGAATGGCCATGGTCAGCATCTTTGTGATCATCGTCCTTGTGGTCATCGTGGTCAGCGTGTTTGTGATCGTCGTCCTTGTGATCATCATGATCAGCATCCTTGTGCTCATCGTCGTGTTGCTCGATCGGCATAGCGCTTTCGACCCGCACCTCGCTGACAGAGCAATCACCGCTGTTGAGTGTGAACAGGCGTTCTGGTGCGTTGAGAAGCGACCATGCTTCGTTGACCAGCGCATATTGTTCATCGGTGCCAGGTTCGTGTTCAAAGCCGACCAGATTATTCCACGGGGTGTCGAGCTCTAGAAATAGTGCATCTGCGTCAATGGCAATGTTCAGTACTGCAGAACCATGCTCGTGACTGTCGAGGTCGCGCATTGTCTGGGCAGTGCCCACAGTAGTAAAACCCGCCATTGCAACGGCAAGAGTGGTAGAGAGTTTCATTTGTGACTCCAAAGGCCTGGTAAAAATAGCGATGGTATCGCTGTGGTTTTGCTAGGTCAGGGGAGAGTCGGGTGGCCCGCGAATGGGGCGATTGTGAGGAGCCAGAATTGCGACATGCGCTGAACTGGCCTGTGTGCTGGGAATGCCGCGCACAAATAAGGCATATCCGGAGGTGTAGGATGGAGGACACACACTCTGGCTAAGATACGCATGGTAAATTGCACAGTCAGTACTGGCCTGTTTGTCAGAGTGATTTGGCTGGCTGGCATGCTCAACCAGCAAATGGTGTATCGTCGCCTGGTGCGCCAGGGACTGTTCATCAACAATGCCGTGTTTGCTGAGGTGCTGATGTGTGGCATGCGTATGGAATTCAACAGAGTTGACGGCTAATGCAGCAAAACTGATGTCGGTGTTGTCGTGAAAATGACCCGCCATATGCACGCTTGTGACGAGCTGGCCGAAGCACAGAGACACAATAAGCAATAAGTTGATGAGGGGGCTTTTGTTCACGTTTTAAGTATAGCGACTTTTAATCTGGAATGTTAATGGTTCCATGTGCATCGTTCCGGCGGTGGCTGCCTGACCAGGAGCGGTGAAACCTTTTAGCGCAGAGTAGAGGAAGCAAAAGCAGGGCCGCAGGCCCTGTTTCCGGTTGCGCTATGAAAGAAGAGCGCGGAAAGCAAGAGCGCGTGGCCGTGTACCGAGAGCTCGTGGCCGTGTACCAGGAGCGCTACTATGCAACAGAAGCGCGCTGCTAGGCAACAAGAGCGGGGAGCCCGCTCTTATTGCAGTGCCTTTGGGGTTAAGGCAGTTTACGCAAGCTGCTGTGTTACTGAGCGAACGCCTGCAGCTTCTCTAGCAATGTAGAGGTGATCGGTCCAAGTACGCCAGACACTCCGGGAATCTCGTTGACCTTTTCGATCGCAGGTGTCAGATTGCCGATTCCCTCGTTAACGATGCCACTCAACGGACCACGACCTGCTTCTGGCACTTTGTCCCATAAGCCACTCAGACCATCGACCTTACCAGTAATGTCTTCAAACGACGGGATTGCCGCGGTTGCACTGTCGACATCGGTAATACCAGACACGGTTTCAGTTGCTGAGCTAAAAATATCACCAAACGCCGCACCAACATCGGTGCCGTCAACATCTATGGAGGGGATCGCAGCTTTCGCGGCGTCGGTTGCGGTACTGGCAGCGTTAGTTGCGGCGTCAGTGACATCGGAACCCTTGTTGCCAGTCAGGAATTGCCATCCGAGAAATGCGATGGCGAGCAGTGCTGCTATGGGCAGAAATTTGCGCAATAAACCACCGCCTGCGGCCGCGGTGTCGCCTGCAGCGTTACCTACGGTCGATGCTGCATTTCCAACACCGGCAGCAGCGTTGCCAGCTGCATCGCCAATATTGCTGACGGTGTTGCTTGCCGCTGCTGAAACATTACCACCAAGATTACCGATTTGATCCATAAAACCAGAGGTTTTCAGCTGATCGGCAAATCCACTGGGCATCGCCGACTGTACGTGGTCTTTCTGTCCGTCGAGCAAACTCATTAAACCACCGGCATTCTGGTTGAAGCCGCCACCACCGAAAAGCTTACGCTTTATCAGACCGAGAATGATCGGGGCTAAAATGCCCATTAATCCCGAGGAAGACTTTCCACCAACCCCGGTGAATGCTGAAATTGCAGAGGCCAGACCGCCCATCGCACCGTTACCAAGCAGTGAACTGAGGATGCCAGAGCCCTGTTGCATGATGTTACTGCTGTTACCGCCGGTGAGCATGCCACCGATATTATCCAGAATGCTGTCGTCGTGATCTTTAATGGTGTTAAAGAGTGAAGCACCCCCGTCAGCTTGCGCTGAGCTGGTGATTCCGTTGAGCAGGCCCGGGATGGCAGCGCCGAGAGCTGACTCTGTCTTGCTGTTGTCTTCGCCCAGTAAAGCGCCAAGTTGTCCGAGTGCCGGACCGCCAAATTGCGATGTAACCAGTTCCACTAAATTAAATGACATATAGTTCCCCTATATCCAATAGTAATGATGATCAGGCCAGGTGAATTGATTGACCCGAAGTTGTGAGCAGCGAAGCAGCTTGTGACCGCCTGCGCCGGTTTTAATGGGGTGGGAGTGTCTGGCTGTAGCCGCCAGTTGCCCGTGTATTATATGTGGACGAAAAAGACAGATTCATCATGGAATTGGGGGCAGACACAATAGTTTACCGCGCAGATCGTAAGTAGTAAATCCTGCTTGACAATTGAAAATTTCAACTGTTGTCTTAACCACGTTAGGCGACAGGGATGGAGCGGGATATTTAGCCTGTGACGATTGTTACCGCCACAACTCACAGTGACGGGTTCTCTACCGGTTTTTGTTCCTGCCAGACGCCAGCGCACACTCAGCCGTACTCGTCGTTACGCCGCAGCCATGACATGCCATTGTCTTCATTGCGGCCTTTAGGCGTCAGATCAATGTAATGATAGGTGCCATTCAGGTTATCGAGTCCGCGCGAGTAAGTTGAGTAGGTATGAAAGATAGTGTTGGCGTCATCGCGGGTGAACACGCTGACACCTGGTAGCTCTTCCGTGTACCAGTTTTGCGTTTTGTAGTTGTAGTCGATCTGGTTTTTGTCTTTGGCGGTTTGAGCAAAGGTGACATTGAAGTCCTGTCCAAACGTGGTGCCTTCAGCTGAATACCACGGGAAGTTCCAGCCCAGTCTGGTTGCATAGGTTTGCAGTTGCTCAAGGGGTGCATTTGAGATCGCGACAAATGCAATATCTCTTGCGGCCAGATGTGCCGTTGTGCCATTAAAGTTGTCTGCCCAAAAGGAACAGCTGGTACATCCTTCAGTCCACTCCAGACCGAACATAAAATGCTGAACAATGAGTTGACTGTGTGCGCCAAACAAATCTGCCAGTGAGCGGGTTCCGTCAGGTGCAGTAAAAAGATAGTCAGTATCTATCTTTACCCAGGGAAGCTGCTGGCGCTCTTTGGTCAGCTCGTCTCTGAGGCGGGTTATCTCTTTTTCTTTTACCAGCAGCTCTTGTCGTTGTTGCAGCCACTGCTCTCTGGATACCACGCTGTGGTCGGTCATTGTGAAAGTCCCTGTGGTTGGTTACAGATGGTTTGATTGGTACCCGTGCTTTGATTGGTACCTGTGATTCGATTGCTATCCGCGTGTTAGTTGTTAAGGGCATTGTTCTGCGAGTTACTCACTCGCAGCGCAAGCGGTTGTAGCAGTTTCTCGCAGTGACAGTCGCAAACGGCCGAAGTGCTCGTCCCAACCCGGGTCAAGCGCGAAGATCAGTCCCAGTGCTGTGTCACCCATGGCATCGGACACTCCCTCGTGTACCAGCGTCAGGCGTGTGCCATCGTCAATTGCTTCCAGTGTCCAGGTGACAGTCGTCATCGCGCCGTTGAGCGGGGCAACAGTAAATGTCCAAACCATACTGTGAGGTGGTGTCATTGACAGTACTTTCCCCCAACACAAGCGCTCCGATCCGGGTTGATCTTCCCTGATCAGGGCATAATCCTTCCCGACCGCCAGATCACTTTCAGCTGGATGGAACCACGTTTTCAGTTTGTTTTTTTCGGTCAGATACTGCCATACCGCTTGCGGAGGTGCGGCCAGAAAGATAGTTTTGGTGATCGTATCGGGTTTGTGTGTCGCGGTATTCATACCATGAGTTCCTTATCTTCTGTGTTGATTAAACTGAGTTTATATACAGACGTATCTGGAATCGGTTGATCAGCATGGTTTATTTTTTTTTCGTGAAGATATTCTCCGTGCTTTGTCGGTTACAGATGTGGTACGGGGTGGTGCAGTAGCGCTGTCACTCTCGATTGCCTGTGTCAGGGCATTTAGTTTTTCGTCCCAAAACTGATCAAAAAAACCAAGCCATTGCACAACTGATTTGATCCCGTTTGGTTGCAGCCGGTTTAGTCGCTCGCGACCGCGCGGGTGTACCGTAACCATCTGCCCGCGAGAAAGCACGTCGAGGTGTTTTTTTACTGCGGCGCGCGTCATTGAAAACTCACTAACCAGTTCACCGATGGTTTTATCTCCCTGGCTCAGGTGCAGAAGAATCTGTCTCCGCGTCGGGTCGGCGAGCGCTTTGAACGCGTACTGTTCGTGGTTGGTCATTGAAATCTACGCAAAGTAATACCATATGGTTTTATATTAAACGATACCAAAAGGTACCATGTCAATCTTTTTTCCAATCGGCAAACACCTGGTAAGGCTAAACCGGTATGGCAACGGACAGAATGGCGATATCGGTTTTGTGGTGTTGTTTGCGGGTTTTGCTTTACACGTATTTCCATTTCTGTTGATGCATACTCTGCATGCACGTCTTCATTTGTTCTATTTACTACCACAGAGCTATTTATGAGTACGCTTCAGGCCGCAAGGCAACTGGTACGTGATTTCCATCGCGAGCTGGATTCATCAGACGCAATAGTGGACACACTAACGAAATTCACGACACCCGATTACCACTGGCGTGGTATGCATCCTTTTTACGAGCAGCACGGTGCGCAGGCTGTGGCCGATGTATTCTGGCAACCATTGCGTAGAGCCTTCGCGCCCCTGCAGCGGCGTGAAGATATCTTTATGACTGGCGACAATGACGTCGACGGCGGCCAGTCGCAGTGGGTGTGCAGTATGGGGCATCTGCTCGGGTTGTTTGACAAGCCATGGCTTGGGATTCCCGCAACCGGAAAGATGGTGTTCCTTCGCTATGCAGAATTTAATCGGGTGGCAGAAGGCAAAATTGCAGAGAGTGCGTTTTTCTGCGATTTGATCAGTGTGATGCAACAGGCCGGTCACTACCCATTGCCTCCACAGACTGGCGCTTTTTTCATTCACCCGGGTCCGCGCACGCACGATGGTATTTTGCTGCATGACCAGGACCCGGTGCAATCAGCGGAGACCATGCAACTGGTTAATCGAATGGTTGATGACTTGTCGGAGTTGAATAAGTCCGGTGCCAAAACCTGCCCGCCTGAGCTTCTGCAAAAGTGCTGGCACGACGATATGATCTGGTATGGCCCGGCCGGCATTGGTGCCACGTATAGCATTCGCCGTTACCAGAAGCAGCACCAGTTTCCCTTTCGTGAAAACCTGGCAGATAAGGTATTCAACGGCCACATTGCCAGATTTGCGGAAGGCAACTACGCGTGTTTTTTTGGCTGGGCGAATTTAACCAATACCGCTACTGGTGGCTTTTTGGGAATGACCGGTAACGACATCAGAGCAGATATGCGTGTGGTCGATGTCTACCGCCGCGAGGGCGATAAACTGGCGGAGAACTGGGTGTTTATCGATTTGTTGCACTATCTGTCGATGCAGGGCCTGGATGTGTTGCACAGGCTGCGTCATTCCTTGCTCCCGGATAGCGAAAATTGACATCGGTGACGATGCGTTGCGGCCAGACTTTTGTTACTGTTGGCGTGGGCTTTCGAGCGCGTGACAGTCATTAACTGACAGAGCGCGAAACAGTGCCGCCCGCAGGGCGCAAACTTTTTTCAGGAGACTTCGCCATGGCTACATGGTTCCATCAGTCGCTGGTTGCAGCGACGCTGCTGGCAATGGCTGCCGCCTCGCAAGCCATTGCTGCTAATGAATGCGCAACTGGCCATACGCTGACTGAAGGCAGGCTCACCGTCGCGACCGGCAACCCGGCGTATCCGCCCTGGGTGATGAATGATGCGCCGCAGAGCGGCGAGGGTTTTGAGTCTGCCATCGCCTATGCGGTTGCCGAGCGAATGGGGTTTGATAAGTCGGCGGTTGACTGGGTCAGAACCAGTTTTGATGAGGCGATTCAGCCCGGTGAAAAGAACTTTGATTTCAATCTGCAGCAATATTCAATTAAGCCGGAGCGTTTGGAGGTCATCGACTTTAGCACCCCTTACTACACCACAACCATGGCAGTGGTGGTCAAAGAGGGGTCAGCTGCCGCTGCAACCGAGCCAACTGCTTCAGGGCTGAAGAAACTAAAATTTGGTGCTGCCGCTGGTACCACCAGTCAGCCCTTTCTCGCCAAGGAATTGCAGCCGGAGCAGGACATGCTGCTCTACGATGACAATGCAGATGTGGTGGCTGCGATATCTGCCAATCAGATTGATGCGATTGTCTTTGACTTGCCGTCCGCGTTGTTTGTTACAGCGGTGCAGCTCGATGGTGGCAAACTCCTCGGTCAATTTCCGGTAGAGAATAATGAGTCACCAGATAACTTTGGTCTGTTAATGGCGAAGGGCAGTGCGCTAAAGCCCTGCGTCGACGCGGCAATCGAGTCTTTGGCGGCCGATGGCACCTTGAAACAGATTGAGTCACAGTGGCTTGCCGATGGTGCCGGCGTTCCAGTCATAGACATGTCGAAGTAGCTTGCACGGAACCGAAAGTGGCGGCTCCGCACTATTAGCCGCACGCTCGGAAATAGCGGGGCACTAGAAAATAATATGGTTCGGTTTTGTAGTGGAGTGACCATCGGATTAAATGTTGCCAGGCACCGGGTCTGTCGTTCCTGCATTTGTTGCCTTGAACAAAGCGTATGCAGCGGACCACAAGCTTGACACCGCGTCAGCGCTACGAGCAATCCGAGCGCCGGCGAAGCGTAATTGTTGCGGCAGTCAGTTTGGCTGCCGTTGGTGCGGTACTGGCGTGGCTGGTGCCGATGGCCCCTGGATGGGAGGCAGTTAAACGCAGCTTTTTCAATTGGCCCATCCTGGTAAAGACATTTCCGACGCTTTTAAAGGCGTTCATGCTGGACGTGATGATCTTCGCGTGGAGCCTGCCACTTATTATTGTGCTGGCTCTGGTTATTGCGCTGTGTCGTAATGTCAGAAGCGCCGCGCTGTTCCCACTGCGCGTGTTTGGTGCATTTTATACCGACATATTCAGGGGTGTACCTACCATCCTGCTGGTCTATTTGATTGGCTTTGGCATCCCCGGTCTGGGCTTACCGCGGCCGTGGAATTCGCCCTACCTGTGGGGTACTGTCGCGTTGGTGCTGACCTACTCGGCGTATGTGGCGGAGGTGCTTCGGTCAGGTATTGAATCCGTGCATGCCAGCCAGCGTTCAGCTGCACATTCACTGGGCTTGTCTGAAGCCGACACGATGCGTTATGTCGTGTTACCGCAGGCAATCAGGCGGCAAATACCGGCAATGATGAATTTTGTGATCGCGTTGCAAAAGGATGTGGCGTTGCTGTCGTTTATCGGGCCGGTTGAACTACTGCGGCAAGCCAATGTTTACAAGTCGCTGATGGCCAATTTCACCCCCTATGTCGGGGCAGCTATTATTTTTCTGTGTGTCACCATCCCTGCAACGCGATATACCGATCACCTGCTGGCCAAACAGCGAGCACAACGTTCATGACCCGCAGTAACGATGAGTTGCCTGCGAGCGCGCGCGCTGTCCCCGAGTCGCTGGTCAATGAACTGCCAAGGCTGCGACTGGAATCGGTAAGCAAGTGTTTTGATGAGGTTACTGTTTGCGATCAGATCACTCTCGATATAGCAGTGGGCGAGATGCTTTGTCTTATTGGTGCCTCGGGTTCTGGAAAGTCAACGCTGTTGCGTTGTCTGAATCTGCTCGAGCCTGTCGATGACGGTCGCATCTGGCTCGATAACACAGAGATATCGATACCCGGTCTTGACCCGGGGCCTGTGCGAAAACGTATTGGTATTGTTTTCCAGAGCTTTAATCTCTTTCCGCATATGACAGTAATGGATAACATTACGCTGGCACCAAAGCGCGTTCTGCAGCAGGAGCCGGAGCAGGCACAGAGCGTCGCGCGCACTTTGCTGGCACAGTTTGGCCTGGAAGATAAAGCCAAAGAGTATCCGGATCGATTGTCGGGCGGCCAGCAGCAACGGGTGGCTATCGTTCGAGCACTGGCGATGAAACCCGAGGTCATGTTACTCGATGAAATAACATCAGCGCTTGATCCCGAGTTGGTCGGAGAGGTGCTGGATGTCGTGCGGGCGCTTAAAGGGCAGGGTATGACAATTGTACTGGCCACCCATGAGATGTCTTTCGCCCGAGAGGTTGCGGACAGAGTATGTTTTCTTGATAAGGGAAAGGTAGTCGAGGTGGCACCTCCTGAGGTTATGTTTAGCAACCCTGCGCAACAACGTACTCAACAATTTCTGAGGCGAGTACTGCAGCAGTGACAACGCGCTGCACCATCGGCATGTACAATAGGTGCTGTTTGTGTTCATCGTACCTGTTGGTAGATCGCCCCGTTAGTTAATGCAGCAAGATAAAAAAACCTTCTATTTGTTTCTCGGTATGCACTCTCTGCTGATAGGGGTGTTTCCCTTCTATGTGCCTGTCTATCTTTGGCAAAGCGGGCTGGATCTTGGTCAGATCAGTCTGTTTATTGCCATTACCGGCGTTGCCTTTATTGCAGGGCTGTGGAGCTGGGATCGTCTGCGCCACAAGGTCAGCTTAAATCTATTGTTTTTACTGGTATCGGTGTTGCTGCTTTTGGTGTTGTCCAGTGTCTGGCCGGTGGCGCAATCTGTTTTGTCGGCACTCGGCCTTGCTCTGGCCTACGGGCTGTACAACAGTTTCTTCTGGACCACGCAGCGTGCATTGTTTATTGAAGTGATGGATCCAAAGCGCGCAGGGCAGGCCTATGGCAATTTTCAGTTGTTTGTTTTTGCTGCGCTGCAACTGGGTATTCTGGCTGGTGGCTGGTTACTGCAATTCAACGGGTTCGGCTGGCTGATAGTGTTTAGTGTAGGTATAGCGGTAACTGGCAATCTGTTACTCGCTGCACTGAAGCCTGTCTACCCGCAGGTTATGCAGCGTACAGAAACACTTACCTGGAAGGCGATTTCCAGCTTCAAAGACGATAACAACTCGCGAATGATGTTTCTCCTCGATGGTGGTTTTCTGTTTCTGGAAAGCTTCTTCTGGGTGATATCGCTGTTTTTACTGGCCCACGAAAGCTTTACACGACTGGGGTTGATTGTGATTGTGTTGGCAGTAATTTTTGGCGGGCTTTTCTTTGTGTTGAAAGATTCGATCGATCGGCTGGGCAAGCGACAAATGTTCAGGCTTGCGGTTGCCCTGTACGCGCTGTCCTGGTTGCTCAGGGCATTGGTTAGTGACGAGTTGTCATTGTTGGTGTTGTTTGTATTACTGGTGTTAATTACCTTTGCCACGTCGTTCTTTCGATTAGCATTGAACAAGCGCTTTTATGATCTGGCTCGTGAGCAGGGGCGGCATCGCTATCTGATACTCAAGAGCTACTATTCGCAGGCGTCACTGGTTGTATGCTTTCTGGCTGTTGCGATGGCCGCAACCGTGATAAGCGAGCCCGTTGAATTGCTCAAGTATGTATACATCGTGGCGGCGCTGGCAGCACCTGTTTTTGTCTTCTATGGTTGCAGACGATACAGCCTGGATTGACCGAACATATTGACGTGGCAATGCATATGGGAGGGTTGGGCCTTTTATATCACGTCGATTCGCAGGCGACTAGAGATCGGTTTGTAGTTAGTTTTAGCACCAGTCACAAGTGATAGTCCACAAAAAAAGCCGGGCTGGTTCCCGGCTTTTTCAGGTTAGCAGGCACCGGGCAGTGAGCCGCCCGGTGCTGTCAGATTACAACGATCGATTATCTAAAACCGGTGGTGACCAATTTGCCGCCTTCGATAGCGATTTGACGGTAGTTCCCCGCGCTCTCGCCGGCACCAATCAGTTCTACAGCAGAAGCGCCAACGTAGTCGACTTCGCCACCGTCAGCCAGAATCTTCAGGCCTTTTGCCAGTTCACCCGGCAGGATCTTCTCACCCGGTGCATTGGCAACATCCATCAGCTTTTCTTTGAGCTTGCTGCTCTCGGAAGAGCCTGCCGCCTGCATGGCAAGCATGATCAACGCTGCAGCGTCATAAGACTCTGCTGTGAAAGGGCCAGCCTTGAATCCGCCAGCGGTTGCCATTTCAGCGAAAATGCCAGCGCCTTCGCTATCAGTACCCGGAGCAGCACCATAGGAACCGTCGAGATCAGTGCCGAGTGCTTCAGGAAGTGAGTCACCGACCATGCCATCGGGAAGATAGAATGTGTCGAAGGCACCTGTGTCAAGCGATGCCTGAATGATGGCTTTACCGCCCTGATCAATGTAACCGGCGACGACCAGAACTTCGCCACCAGCCGCAGCCAGTGCTGCCACTTCTGAGCTGTAATCGCCCTTGCCGTCTTCGTGAGCTGCATTGATGGTGACTGTGCCACCGGACTCCGTGTAGTTTTTCTCGATGCTTTCGGCGAGGCCTTTACCGTAGTCATTGTTGGTGTAGGTCAGCGCGATTTCCTTGATACCCTTTTCGTTCAGGATGTCGGAAACGATAACGCCCTGGCGCGCATCGGAAGGTGCGGTGCGGAAGAACAGGCCGTTGTCTTCAATAGTTGAAAGTGCAGGTGAGGTGGCTGACGGAGATACCATCACGGTGCCGTTTGGCATGGCGACGTTTTGCAGTGCCGCCGTGGTTACACCTGAGCAGTCACCGCCGACAATCGCATGGACTTTGTCAGATGTGATCAGACGTTCGGCTGATGCGGTTGCAGCGGCGGAGTCAGTACATGTGGTGTCACCACGTACCCATGTGACTGTTGAGCCGTCAAGCAGCGCGCCGCTTTTAGACACCTCGTCTATGGCCAGTTGAGCCGCCGGGCCCATATCAGCGACCAGTGACTCGATAGCACCGGTGAAACCGAGAAAAACACCTATTTTTATGTCTTCAGCGTTTGCCGTCTGTGCACTGGCTGTTGCCAACAGTGCGGCTGCGATCAGAGTTTTTTTCATTTTTCGATATCCTCAATGGACAGTTACAGTGGATTGGCTTGCGGTTGGAGATAACAGCGTGACGCTGTCATTGCTCTAAGCATACTGACAAATCTGTGCGTTTGTCGATATTTACCGGCCACAAATTAGCTGTGGCCGAAATAACTAATGCGCATGCCGCTCTGGCAATATTCCGCGCGGAGCGAAGCGCATTACCAGCAGCAGAATGAAGCCCATGAGGAATAGCCGCATGTGCTGGGCACCCTGGATCAGGTGATCTTTGACTGCGTTGCCCTCTGGCATCCAGTTGGTCAGGAAGGTCATCAGCCAGGTGCCGGCAGGCTCGGCCTCGGTCCACACAAACCAGATTAAAAATCCGCCGAGTATAGAGCCGAGGTTGTTGCCAGAGCCGCCAACGATGACCATCACCCAGATCAAAAAGGTGAACCTTAAGGGGATGTAGGAGGTTGGTGTTAGCTGGCCATCCAGAGTGGTCAGCATGGCGCCGGCAATTCCGCAAATGGCGGACCCGAGTATAAATACCTGCAGATGCCGACCCGTGACATCCTTGCCCATTGCCTCGGCTGCGGTTTCGTTGTCGCGAATGGCTCGCATCATACGGCCCCACGGGGAATTCAGTGCCAGCACGCAGAGGGTTAAAATAATGAGTAACACTGTGGCAAACAAGCCGGCATAACACAGTTTCACGAATATACTGGAGGCTTCAATCAGCGCATCTTTCAGCACTGTGCTGCGTGCAGCACCCTCGAGGCCTGCCAGAGAATTAGCGTAGAGTTTCTCGACCAGGCCGGTAAACCACTCGCTTTGCTGCAGTTGCAATTCATAGGGCACCGGGCGCGGCAGGCCGTTGACGTTTTTCACACCACGTGTCAGCCAGTCTTCGTTCTTCAGCATCGCAACGACAATTTCTGATATCCCCAGCGTGGCGATGGCCAGATAATCCGAGCGCAGGCCGAGTACCACCTTGCCGATCACCCAGGCAGCGCCTGCAGCGAACAGGCCGCCGACTGGCCAGGATAAAATGATTGGCAGACCCAGGCCGCCAAGAAAGCCTGTTTTTGCCGAGTCTGTAGATTCAATAGCAGAGACCGCCGGGTCGAAGAAATACCTGGTGCACAGGTAGCCCGTAACCAGCACAACGATCATCGCCAGCGAGCGCAACCGGCCTTTGGGTATGTTTTTGTAAACCAGCGTTGCGACAATGATGGTGGCAATCAGCCCGACTGCTGAAAACAAAATGTTCCAGCCTCCCGCGGCCCATGCGTTCGCCACCGGTGGGGTCGATACCAGCATGGCAGCGGCTCCACCCAGTGCTGCGAACCCCATGATGCCGATGTTGAACAACCCGGCATAACCCCATTGAATATTAACCCCCAGCGCCATCACGCTTGAGATAATACATAAATTCAAAATTGTTAAAGACAGCGCCCATGACTGGTACAGACCAACTCCGACCAGCGCTAGTGCCATAAATGAAAATGCCAGCGTGGCTCGCAGTGCGTTGTTCATCTTAACCTGCCTTACTCATGAGGATAATACGGCATCCAGAGTCAGTAGCGCTAAAGAGGTCGCCCGATCGGCAGAGAAGCGTGGCCTCCTGCCACGTGCCGAAGGGGATCGGGTGAGAGGTGACGCGCCCGTGCTGAATACAAGCGTGACTGCTGGTGTCGAACGGACAATGTGTTATTTTAGAAAACAAGCTCGGTATCCATTGATCGTGATAGCACGGTTTAAACCTCAATTTGTCGGGTCGCCTTGCGGGTAAGGCAGGTTAATACACTTTGCCTTTGAATATTCCCGTTGGCCTTACCAGTAGTACGATCACCAGAATCATAAACGACACTGCGAATTTGTATTCGGTTGACAAGAGCTGTAGCAGACTGCTTGTTTGCCACTCATCCGGTGCCAGATAATTCCAGAATTTTTTATACGGGTAGGTGACGATCATTTCGGAAAATGCGATCACATAGCCGCCGACTATTGCTCCGACTGGCTGGCCAATACCACCCACTATTGCGGCGGCAAATATCGGCAACAATAACTGAAAGTAGGTAAATGGTTTGAAGCTCTTGTCGAGTCCGTATAACACACCGGCTATTGCGGTAAGTGCGGCGGCCATTATCCAGGTAGTGCGCACAACTTTATCCGGATCAATGCCAGACAACAGCGAAAGGTCTTCGTTATCGGAGTAGGCTCGCATCGCCTTGCCGGAGCGAGTTCGCTGCAGGAACCAGAATACGAATACCACCAACACCAGCGCGATGACCACGGTAAGCCCCTGCGTGGTTTTTATCGCCAACCCTTCGTTCAGGCCGGTCATTTTTTTAAACTCTCGCGCTTTGATAATAAAACGCTCACCATCGAAAAAGCGCTGATCGTCGGCGCCAATGATAAAACGCACCAGCCCGTTGACCATAAACATGACCCCCAGCGATGCCATAACGAAGGTAACCGGTCGGCTTTTTTGTGAGCGATAGTAGCGATACACATAGCGATCTATAAACAGACACAACAATACCGTGGCGGCAATGCCGAACGGCAGCGCGAGTAGGGCTGTTGGCAGCGGCCCTAACGATACGCCGACAGATTGCAGCCACCAGGTAACCAGAATGGTGATCATGGTGCCAAATGCCATGATGTCGCCGTGTGCGAAGTTGGAAAAACGCAGCACCGCATAGATTAACGTTACCCCCAGTGCACCGAGCGCCAGTTGCGACCCGTAGGTCACACCGGGAATCAGGACAAAGTTTGTGAACAGTACGAGGGCGTTCAACATGTCTACAGTTTCAGGCATCTTACCCTCCAATAAACGAGCGGCGAACATCCGGGTTGGCAAGTAATGCCTCACCGGTGTCAGTGAATCGATTTTCGCCAGTGACGAGCACATATCCGCGATCAGCAATGTTAAGCGCCTGCCTGGCGTTTTGCTCAACCATCAGGATAGCAACACCCGCCGCGCGTACTTCCAGAATGCGATCAAACAGTTCATCCATAACTATCGGTGATACACCGGCAGTGGGTTCATCGAGCATCAGCACCGATGGGCTGGTCATTAGCGCTCTGCCGACCGCGACCTGCTGGCGCTGTCCACCGGACAGTTCTCCGGCCGGCTGACGCCGTTTTTCCTTGAGGATGGGGAATAGTTCAAAAACCATATCGCGAGTGGCTGCGATATCGTCTCTTCGCAGGAATGCCCCCATCTCCAGGTTCTCCTCCACCGTCATTGATACAAAGACATTGTTTGTCTGCGGCACGAAGGCGATGCCTTCAGCTACTCGCGCCTGCGGGCTGAGTGTGGTGATATCTTTGCCGTTTAAAGAGACTTGCCCGGCTGACAGATCCAGCATGCCGAGCATGGCCTTCATTGCAGTCGATTTGCCCGCTCCATTAGGGCCGACGATGACTGCTATTTCACCCTGATCGACGCCGATAGTGCAATCGTTCAGAATATCAGCGCCACCATAACCACCGCGGAGGTTTTCGCCAATCAGAAACATCAGGCTTCAGCCCCCATTGCGGCACCTTTGAGTTTTTTGTTTTTAAGGCCTGTGCCGAGGTAGGCTTCAATAACCTCCTCATTATTCTTGACTTCGTCCGCAGTGCCGATGGCAAGAATGCCGCCCTCTGCCATTACAATTACCGGATCACACAGCCTGGAGATAAAATCCATATCGTGCTCAATCATGCAAAACGTGTAGTTACGTTCCTTATTAAGCCTGATAATGGCATCGCCGATTTCGGCCAGCAGCGTGCGGTTGACGCCGGCCCCGACTTCATCAAGTAACACGACTTTTGCGTCGACCATCATCGTTCGGCCGAGCTCAAGCAGTTTTTTCTGGCCGCCTGACAGGTTGCCGGCCAGTTGACCCGCCACGGGCTTGAGATTCAGGAATTCGATGACCTCGTCGGCCTGTTCGCGAATGCGGCGCTCTTCCTCACGCATTTGACGGCGCTGCGTCCAGGACTTCCAGATATTTTCACCTGATTGCTGGCCTGGCACCATCATCAGGTTTTCAACGACGGTCAGGCGCGAGAATTCGTGGGCAATCTGGAAAGTTCGCAGCAGGCCCTTGTGGAAAAGATCGTGCGGTGGCAGGCCGGTTACATCTTCACCGGCGAGGGTAATACGCCCCTCATTTGGCTGGTAGAGCCCGGCGATAATGTTAAAAAGCGTGGTTTTACCGGCACCGTTGGGGCCGATCAGTCCGGTGATTGATCCTTGTGCGATCTGCAAAGACGCGTGATTGACCGCCTTCAGTCCGCCAAAGCTCTTGGAGATATTGTCGACTTTTATCATTCTGAAATTAGGGCAGATCTTGCGAATATGGGCGAGTTTAAGGTTTTTGGGTCGGGTTAGCTATGTGGCAGCGTTTGCAGGAGGCTATGCCCAAACGAGCAGGTCGAAATGAGCCAGGTCGGGACCCGCCGGTCTTTAGTGTGTCGCCATGCCAGCTAGGGTTCCGCGAATTGTAACCGGAGAGGTTAGTTTTGTGGTAATCCAACGGAAATCTACACTTCGGTGTGGTTCTAAAGTCCGCCACTCCCTGCAGAGGGGCGTAGTGTATCGGAAATAGTGGTGCACGTTTGTTTGTCAGCGAACAAAACTGCGTTTGATCGCCAGAGTAGCAGCCGGCCGAGTAATCTAAAAAATATGGTGCCAATGGCAGGCGCTACAATTGCTGTGTTCACCAGCGCAGCCGACAATGAGTCTCGTAGAAAGTGTGCTGAAGAATTTGGGTACCTGCATGGGTAACGGTGAGGCGGTCACAGAGGAGGCAAGGACAGGCCCGGTTCCGCGGTTGATCGCTGCCAGTGCAGGTTCCCGAGAGTGCTGAAGCTACGCAAGCACGCGAGGTATACGATAAAACAGTCGGCGCTGCCAAACACGTCTTGCTATAACCTGTAGCGAAGCGCGTCGCGCGCTTCAGATTGCCGTCTGCAAGCCAGACACGTACAAGGTCAGCCGAGATCTATTTCAGTGACTCGACACATCGTGGGTGGTGATACCTGCGCATTCGCCCCACGCGTTGCGGTACCCAGCGTGACGCAGGCTAAGCGTGGTGAGTTGATTTAATGCAGATTATGTAATTCTAAAGGAATGCGGCACTGTGGTAGGCTTCGCTGGCAATATCAACTATACGGAGAAGCAATGAAAGCAAAAATAATAACACTCTGCATGGCGCTTACTGTCGCGTTATCTTTTACTCATACTGCAAGTGCGCAAGATGGAACCCGTGACTTCAAAACCGCTCTGGAAGAATGCTTCTGGGGTTTGATTTTGACCCGGGAAGACCAGCGCGGATTATCACTTGGTCTTAACGTTGTGTCTGGCGCGCTGGGTTCGTACGCGTTTACCTCTGCAACTGCATCAGCTGACACTTTCTGTAGCGAAAAAACTGCCAGCACAGCGTCGTTCATCAATGATGCTTACCCTGCGCTGGTGGAAGATACTGCACGTGGTACTGGTGATCACCTGATTGCAGTGCTGGAGCTTGCTGGTTGTGACAGCCGAGGCCAAAGCGCAGTTGTCCCTATGTTGCGCGCAGACATGATGAAAGCGATCGGTGCAGCTGACTATGATTCAAGTTCGTACGCCGATAAGGTGTTCACCATGTATCAGTCAGTTAATTTGCACGCTCAACAAGCTTGTAATATCGGCTAGATCCATTTGCGTTAATACGAGAGCCTGCGAATACTTATATTCGCAGGTTTTTTTTTGCCCAACCGTCGCTTGGAATTCTACACATGTGGCGTTTTGTAGCTCCGCTGCTTTTATTTGTACCCATTGTTGTTACTGGTGTTGCAAGTGCGTCTGATCAAGCGCTGTTAGAAGATCTGTCTACGCATCGTGTATGGCAAACATTGCTGCACTATGAATCCCCGCGGTTATCGAGCCGTCAGAAAAGTGCAATAAACTCCACAACGTTTTTTCTGTCTCCTCAGGGGGCAACGAATCCGCTCGCCGAGTTACAGGCGACGATCGCTGCATTCAACGATCGTGAATCTGACGAAGATCAGAGTGCACAATGCAGGTTTCCGGCGCGTTTCATGTGGCTAAGTCAGCAGCTTGAATCGGTACATGATCTTGAACGCCTTGACTGTGCAGATTATATCGAGTGGGCCAATCCCGAAGGTACGCGTTCTATCAGTATGGTTTTTGCCACCGGGCACATGAAGAGCCCTGCCTCTTATTTTGGACACAACTTCTTAAAGTTTAATGGTGGTGGAAAATCACCCAGTGGTGATCTGCTTGATCAAACCATTAATTTTGGTGCCGAGGTGCCAGATGACGAAGCCGCACTGACCTATTTTTATAACGGGATCTTTGGCGGGTATTCTGCAGTTTTTGAGCGACAGCAGTTTTTCAGGCATATGTCGAAATACGGTGAAGAAGATCTGCGGGATGTGTGGGAGTATGAGCTTGATTTGTCACAGGATGAGCTCAAGTTAATTCTGGCGCATACGTGGGAGTTGCAGTCTGCACAGTTGACGTACTATTTTTTTAGAGAAAACTGTGCGTATCAGATTGCTAAACTACTGGCTCTGGTGAGTCCAGCACCGCTGGTGCCGAAGTATATGCCCTGGACTATGCCGTACAATGTTTTTGATAAATTGATGGAAATGAAAATCCGTGGCAAGCCTGTCGTGGGTGACATTAGCTATCATCCGTCACGTCGCAGTAGATTTCATCAGCGCTACTTTGCTCTATCGAATTCAGAGCGGGCAACGTTTGTGCAGCAGGTTGCAAAGCAGATACCGCTTGATAAAACTGAATTCGATAACTACTCGCTAACGTCAAAGCTTTCAATCATCAATGCACTGATAGACTATTACGAGTTTCGGCTGCGTCTTGATAACAATGATACCGTTGCAAAAGTACAGAAGAAAATGCTGCTTTTACTGCGCTTCCAGCTTCCTGTGAGTGATGGCGAGGAAGCAGAGTTCGACATGCCGTTTCCACCACATCTGGCGCAAAGCCCGGGATACCTGAGTTTTGCAAGAGTGACAAATTCTGCAACCGGAAGCGCCACCGAAATTAATATCCGACCCGCGTATTTCGACTTTCTCAGTCTCGATATCGGTCGTAGTGCGGCGGGAAAATTTACGGTGCTGGATGCTTCGATACTGGCTGACAATGATGACCTCTATCTGCGCAAGCTGGATTTGCTTAACATCACCAATCTGTCCCCGTCAGTTACAGGAATCAGCGGGGACTCAGGGATGTCGTGGCACTTTCGATTGGGCTTTGACCGCACTAACAATGCATGCAACCGGTGTCGACGGCTGATGGCGGATGCCATGATCGGACAAGCCAGTCAGTTACGGCAACGGCTTACCGGTTTTGCACTTGTAGGGGCGCGTGTGCAACGCTCCTTCCAGCGCGACAACACATTTGCCTTGCGTTTTTCTGCAGGGGTAGCCGGTCAGCTAGGTAGTGGGATGCGCCTGCACGCCAGTATCGAAAGGCATGAGGACACTGGTGGCAGCGGCCTTGATCGCAATCGCCTCAATCTGCAGTTGAGGCTGGGGGCTGCATCAAAGTGGGATATTCGGTTGGGGTACGTTAGAGAGGTAGCCGAAGAATTTTCTATCGCAGCCGGTTACTACTGGTAGCGAGCAAATTCTGCGTGTGGCCGGTAAGTGAACTACCGGCCATAGATCGTTTAATCGACTCAGGATCGCACCGCCGTCACTCTTGCAGTTGATCAACAATATCCGGCCCGGCAATCACGCAGCCATCGACTCCAAGATCGACGCGACCAGGGCACCAGTTTTCATCACCGGCACTATTTGCCGGTCCGTTGCCACAGTTGATATCGTTGTAGATTGCATCGGCATGTTCTATTCCTGGCCCGCTTTGCATTTCCAGAATTGCTTGCACACTTACGCCACCAATTTTCAGCTCCCCAGCGCCATGATCAAAACTGCTGGCTATATAGCAGGAATTCTGATGGGAATACGAGTCCGCCCAGGACAGCCCAGGCGATACCACCGGAACTGGTAAGGTAAGCCGTTTGTATTGAGTGGCGACCGTGTGATTAGCAACCGGGCTGGTGGCGTCTTCAATGGGGGCGCTATCAGTATCGTCGGATGGGGCAGTCTCTTCAGCCGAGCTTACGTCAGTTGTGCTCTCGTTAGACGTGTCTACTTCAGCGTCGTCTTCTTCAGTAGCGTTGTCTTCCGTGGCGTCGTCTTCGATGGCGTCGTCTTCTGTAGCATCGTCTTCGATGGCTTCATCTTCAGCAAGATCTTCTTCGGATGAGCCTTCGTCAGGATTGTCTGATTCAGGGATCAGTTCCAGAATGATTGTTGCGGTTGCACCTGCCAGTGCAGGATCGACGGCGTCGGTCAACTCCAGCATTACCCCGCCATTTATAAAATCAACCGGATCTGTGATGCCTCCGTCAGTCACAAACTCGGGGTTGAGAATGAAGCCGGGTTCCAATAGCTCTACAAAGAGGTTATCTACAAGGCTGTCACTTCCAATCAGGGTGGCGGAGTCTATCGTGCTGTTAGCAAAACCGATGAAGTACCGATAGGTTTGTTCGGGATCCTCTTCAATAGCTGCGCCTGTGTTAGTTGTAGTTCTGACGGTAAACGTCACGGAGTTCGTGTCTACATCAATATCGAAATGCTGATCAAACCGGGGGAACTCTGTTTGATCGATTGAAACAGGTTCGGGCGAACTTGCTGTGGCAATAGATTGCAAGCCATCAGTCTGTATATCGTGTTCGAATGTTGCTGCGATAAAAACGTAATCGCCAGGGGTGATTACCGTGGTGTTAGTCAATGGTGCACAACTCATTTGCTCGGCATCGTTCCAGCCATAGCCCAGGTTTACTGCAGCGTCGCTGTAGTCACAGGTGCGTCCAATGGTGGTTTCGGTTGGTGGGCAGGACTCCTGAGCGCTGACGCTCCATCCCCAGCCACGATGTAGTGCTGCGTGGGTGTAGTCACAATCTTCGTGTGAGTGATCGGCGACTGGCGGGCAGGATTCTTCCGTCGTGGGGTTCCATCCAAAGCCCTCGTTTTCTGCAGCGTTGGTGTACTCGCAACCAGGTTCAATGATGCAAAACTGCGTGCCATCTCGACCCCAGCCGTCGCCAACGGGAGGTGTGTCGATGCAGTATGCGAGGGCACTGTTGCTGTAGATGCTAAAGCACAGCAGGGTTGTGGTGAGTAACAGGCTGGCGATGCGGCGTGAGCTTGCTCCGCCATAGTATTCAATATGCATACGGTTTACCTCTAAATGCAGTCGAAGTGTCCAGCGCATCTTATGCTCGATGTAGCAAGTCGCTGTGACAGCTCAGTACTAAAATATGTCTTTCGCCAGTGTATTAAGGCGCCACCACACCTTCATGTGAAGCCAATCACAAATCTGTCAGACAGCTGAGATGGGGAGCACAAATTCAGAAACTATAAGCAGCATCGCTGGCTACAGGCTGTGTAACAGAGTACCGCTCGACAGCCATGAGTTTCCTGAAGGGTAGATCAACATGTGCACGTAAATCCGATACTCATCAGTCTATTGAGCGGTTCATGACACATGGCGATTCAAGTTGGTTGCGGGCTGGTATTGGCCAGGTGTCAGGTGCCAAGTGCCAAGTGGCTTGACAGGCAGTTCAGGGCAGGGCGTTTGTATTTCTATATCAGGGAGGCTTTGGCACGGACCGGAGCGGTCCGTGCGCTATTTGTAATGCGCAGCGGAGCGTGTGTAACGAAATCGCCTGCCGCTAAACTGCTAGAAGTGGTTGATGTAGCGAAGGCCAATCGTTGACGTGCTTTTGTCGTCGGTCAGCACTTCAGCATTGCGATCATGCGTCAATTGCAGACTGAGTTCGTCGTTGCCAAGTACCCTGAAGCCCGCTCCTGCGCTGAGTTGTAATGCAGTGCTCCTGGCCGGCCAGGCGTGACCAAGCCTTGCATTCATGCTGTACCTTGGTGATGCCGCCTGTGGGTACTCGGAAGCAATGCCGCCTCTAATCAAAGAGGCACTGATAGCCAGTTCCTGGCTCTCTTCTGCAAATAAACTCGTAAAGCTGGTTGATTGCGAAAGTTGCGACAGTGCATCGGGCAGTACTTCAGTTTGTTCGTTGACCTGGCTGCTTGCTACCAGCCCCATGGACCAGCTGTTACTACCGAAGGTGCCTCGTGTTCCAACTTCCAGAGAGCCACTTGCACCTGTGGAAAATCGAGCCTTCTCATTACGAGCAGCGACTTCGCTTACGTTGCCAGTCAATTTTACAAATTCGTTTTTACCTACGCTGGTTTCAAACGAAACTTCTGCGCGATTGCGTTTCGCGGCGAGTCGGAGTTGTGGAATGGTTTCGGGTATTTCATTAAGCGCTACTTCTGTACTTAGCTCCCGCCGTCCGTTGTTGCCACGAATTGAGAAGCGACCGCTGGCATAGGACAGTTCGTCAGCGCCGTTGCTGTTGATGCCTGTGGTTACACGCAGGTCTCGTTTGGAGTTGCCGAAGTGGGCAGTGATTGCAATATCGTCTTCATTAGCATTGGTGACGACAAATTCATCAGAGGTGAGATTGTTTCGCTGGTAATCTAACGCGATGCCAAAGTCCCGTGCATTCATCGTGTGTCTTAGTGCGAGATCAGACTCGGTGATATTCAGTTTGCCAAGTTGTCTTTGCCTGATGCCGCTTGAAAAGTATCCGGGTCTGGTACTGCGCATTGCAATAACCTGGTCCTGGGCCGCGCGACGAGCGGCACCGGATGATGATGCCATCGCTGACTGTGCTAACTGATAAGCTTCGTTATCGCGACCTACTTTACGAAGTGCCAGTATCTGATCAGTTGTCGACAGGTCAGTTGCGCTGGCCAATATCTCCGTGATGGAGTTTGTATTGTTTTCATTCAATGCCAGTGCTAACTGTTGCCATGCGGGTGCCTGCAGCCGCTTCTCATGAAGTTTGGTCATTATCAGGCGGGCGTAGTCATTGCGTTGAGTGGCAAGGAACCATGATGCCGCCATCTCCTGTCGCCATGCGGATTCCTGCTCCGAGCTACCCGGAATATCCTGCATCACTCTTTGCGTCCAGGCTTCGTTTTCACTGGCGCTGCCATAAGTGCGCAGTAAGCTAACGTAGTCTCTAACCAGATCATTGGTTTCGATGGGAGACTGTGCTGCAACCATTGGTCGCAATTTGTTCAGAGCGTAGGCTCTTACCTTGTATGCATGGCCGGCATTCCCTGTCTGATCCAGCGCATCGGCAAACGCTAACAGAATGTTGTAGTCGTGGTCGTTGCGCTGCATTATTTTGCTGAACCAGCGCAGGCTATCCTGCACGTCGTCAGTTCGCATGGTGGCCAGTGCAAAGGGGGCCCACAGTGCCGGGTTATCAGTGGCGCTGTCTTCGTGCTGTTCGAGAATCTCCGCCAGAGTACCTGCATCGGCGTCGGTTCCGAGTGATGTCCAGATGAGTCCGACCAGTGCGTCCGTGTTGTCGGGTTGCATCATCAGTGTGCTGCGATAGGTTTCAAGTGCTGCGACTTCGTCCTGGTTTCTGTTGTAGTGGTCGGCGACTGTCAGCCAGTACGCGGGTACCTCGCGCAGCTCAAGCAGTTCGTGATTGGCATCGAGATAACGCTCCGCATGCGGATAGATGTTCTCTTGCAAGGCCACATCGATAGCGGTAAGCAGGAAGCCCTGATGGCCGGTTTTACGCCACAATCGCTCTGCGTCTTCTACAGCCAGTTTGTATTCACCGCTGTCCATCTGCGCCTGAATTATGCGGCTGCCCAATGTAATACGTTTATCATCATCCATTTTGAGCCGGTCGAGGTGCGGTGCGGCTGCAAAAACCAGCTCAGGGCGACGGTAGCGCCAACCCAGCTCGGACAGCAGGTTAAGTTGTTGTGCTGTCGCGCTGCCCAGAAAATACTTGTCGACTCCCTTGGCGACAGCCAGTGCGCGTTCGGTCTGATCCAGTCGCCAGTGCAGTTCCATTCGGTTGATCGATTCTTCGCCGGAACGCCCAAAACGCTCGGCGAATTGTTCCCACGCCAGCAACGAATTTGCGTAGTCGCTGTGGCGTCTGTGCAGGGCCGCCAACTCGCGTAATAACATGGCCTGCGATTTTGAAGACTGCATCATTTCATTGAGCGCTTCCGCGGCAAGGTCAGGGCGCCCGTCCTGTTCGTAAAGTGCCACCAGTTTTAAGATGCCTTCACTATTGAGCGGCTCGCGGTTTGCCACGCGGCGCATAGCATCAGCGGCCACTCTGGCGTTCCAGTTAAGTTCAGCCAGACGGATTAACTCGCGATCGTTTTGCATGGACGGACGATGCTCTGCCAGCCACTGTCGCTGTTGCATAGCATTTTCTATGTTGCCATTCCATTCCTCAAGCTGCGCGAGCTTTACCCGGTACGCTTTGTTTTGAGGATCGTTGTCGACCATCTTTCGTGACCAGGTCAGGGCACCTGCAAGATCGCCGAGCGCGAGTGAGTAGTTAATTTGTCGGTTCAGTGCCTCAAGATCATCGGGTCGCTGAATCAGTACCTGTTCGTTCCACTCCTGTGCCTGGCTGTTCTTGCCCAGGGCATTGGCGAGATCTATGCCTTCAAGCAGCAAGTCAGTGTTGGTCATATTCACTGCCAGCCGCTCACGAAAAGCCAGCAGTGCTTCCTCGTTGCGCCCGGCGGCCAGTAGCAGTCTTTGTCGACGTTCTGCAAAGGCCGCTGTGTAAGTGGTGTCAGCCAGATTGCTCATGTCAGCAACGTACTCTGCAGCAATGCCGGGTTGATTCGATGCTTCTGCCCAGGTTGCTGCCTTTTCCAGCCAATAGATTGCTCGGTCGTTTTCAATCGTGGACAGGTTTGCGTAGAGCGGATAAGCGAGGTCAGGTCGTTCATTGGCCAATACAAATTTTGCCAGATCTTCAACCTGTTGCTGTTCCTGTGGCACGATGGCAACGAGCTTTTCCAGTTCCATATCGGTGGTGAACTTGTCAGACGTCGAGGTCAGTAACTGCACAAGTTTAAAATTCAACTCGAAGTTTTTGCTTTCGTCATCTGCTGCAGCGATTGCGGAGCGATAGCAATTCTCTGCCAGACCCGGCATTTGGACTCCGGCGAGTATCGTGGCGCATCGTTCCAGCCAGACTACTTCATTGTCCGGGTCAGCCTTGGCCAGGAGCATGGCGTAGGTTGCCGAGAGCTCTGGTTGTTTGAGTTGCGATGCTATATCAGATGCACGTGTTAGCGTGGATACATCCTGCATATCACGCGAGTCTAGAAACTCGGTAAGCAGACTGATTAGCTTTGCCTCATAGGAGGCGCTGCGAGCCTGATTATCTGATTCGAAATAGCCGACAGTTGCCGTTTCGAGTTTCAGTAGAAACAGATCTTTGCCAGGGATTTGGATATCAGGTCGATCGGCCATCAATTGCTGAGCTTCTTCCCAGCGCTTGCCATGGATCATGCTCTGTATAACAAACTGCATCTCGGACGCCGGTAAGTCACCGGCAGCGTCGCGTGCTTTGAGGTAGGCGATATCCAGGTCGTCTATTTTTTCAAATTGCCCAGCCTGATCGGCGCTAAACAAAAATGTCTGTCGCGACGGCATTAACACAATAAACGCTACTGTTATAAGCA
>CALGNZ010000193.1 GCA_937957915.1 uncultured Granulosicoccaceae bacterium
GTGTGGAGGAAAACTGTGGTTGTTTGCCGCGTAAACTAGTGTGGTCATCTACCCATTCCCTGGATAACTCATTCCATCTGCTAACCGTTGAAACGGATAGCGCATCTACAGCTGTATTGATTACTCCCGTGTGTCGACCAATACTGTGTTTGAGTTGAAGACGATTACGTCACATTAAACGTGGTTCATCTGCGTTTTGATGGCATCGTATTGTGATAACTTGCGTTTTTTCCGCTAATTACAATCAACTTGTCAGGAATTGATAAATAACGTTAATAGTTGTTGCAACCATAGATCGTGTCCACCGAACAACGATATTTAAACGTTTTTCAGTTTTATTGTTTTGTTCACAGATATTGTTTCAGGTGGGGTGAATGTTTTTTCTAAAGAACTTCGGTAATTAGAGGTGTGTCTAACTTCGAATGCCTGTTCGCTAAAAGATGGTCTGGTGATATTAATGCAGGGGCGACGGAACATACTAAAAGAGCGTCAGCAGGCTGAACCGTTTTTTCGTCGAGACTGTTGCGTTATTGAGGTGGTTGGCGCCTCTTTGCAGCTGGTAGCCGGCGCCATTGCTGGCAGCCACCCACACGGTAGAAGGGTGGTTGCCAGTTGCTCCGGCGGGTAAATCAAGAGTAGCTGACCACCTCGATTTCAATGCCATCAGGTGTGTCGAAGTAGAATCGCCTCCCCGGTTCGTAGTCGGCGTGGCTGGTAATTGACAGCCCTGCGACACTGACGCGTTGTTCAATGGTATCGATGTCGTCTACCACAATGCCGAGATGATTCATCTGCCCGAGAGCAGCGTAACTGTTAACGCTGACAGACTGTGCATCAGGTTGTGTATAGAGAGCGATATAGGAATGCTCGCCGCCCACATGCACTGTTCTGCCGATATCCATTGCATCTCCCTGCCATCGAATTTTCCAGTCGAATAACTGGCACAGAAGTGCCGCACTCGCGTCCGGGTCCTTGACAGTGACGTTGGCATGTTCCAGAAATATTTTGTTCATTTAAGTCTCCCGTTTGGTCGTTGGTTACGTGCGTTGCAGGCCAGCTGCCACGATCATGTTGCGCTCAAGCGCCTCTGGTTTTACTGCGAGGGCCGCCGCGTACGCTGCGGAGTTGTACCACTCACCGGCTTTTTGCATTGATGGAAACTCTGCAATGACAATTGCCCGGGGGTTCCATACTCCCTCGATTATTTCTATTTCACTTGTCTGTACATGGAATCTTCCGCCATAGGGATCCAGCGTAGATTCTGACAACCTGAGGTACTGTTGCAGTTTTTCCCCGTTTTTGACAGCGACGTCGCAGATAAGAAATGCACTCATTTTTTTCACCTTTTTTGATACGAAGGTCAGGTGCTATCTAAAAGATAGCGGTTGCCGGTGCGTGTTGAATTGCACAGTGGATGGCGATTGCTGTTCAACAGCTGTTATGATAGAACCTCAAGTTAACTTGAGGTCAAGTGTGGGGTGCTCAATATTCTGCGTCCCGGCTACGACTCTCATTCACGGACAGCCTCGAGGGGAAGATTTGTGACAACAGCAAAGTTAATTACCATTGGTGCGCTGGCAAAACGCACTGGCACATCAGTGTCAGCACTTCGTTTCTACAGCGACAGAAAGCTGATTGAGTGCAGCAGGGCGCAGGGCGGTAAGCGACTATTTAAAAAGGAGGTGATACGCCGCGTCTCCTTTATTCTGATTGCGCAGCAACTGGGCTATACGCTGGATGAAATCCAGCATCAGATGGCAGGTCTTCCGGCGGGCAGAACACCCACCAAACGTGACTGGGAAAAGTTAAGCAATCACTTTAAATCTGATTTGAACAGCAAGATCGAGCAGCTGACCACGCTGCGAGATTCGTTGTCGTCGTGTATCGGCTGTGGTTGTCTGTCGTTGAAAAGCTGTCACTTGTACAACACCGATGATGCGGCCGCGAGTCTGGGTGCAGGCCCCCGTTTTCTACTGGGTGATAAGTCTGTGCGTAATAAGTAGCCGGTAAGTGCCTGGGTGCTTACTCACTCATGCGTCAATGGATGGGTAGAAGCGTTTCATATTGTCGGGATAGCTGCGTGAGAAGTAGTTCCACAGTTGCTCGCCATAAGTAGACGCCTGTAGTGCGCCCTTCATGTCAGCGACGCCGGCCTCGATATCGTTAATCGGTGCCATGAAGCCGGCATTTACATGTCTTGGGCTGGCCGCCACAGCATCACTGAATTTCTCTGCAACGGGCAGTCGCTGAAGTGGTGTGTGGAGTGACGGGCCGTGGAAATAACCAATCGAGTATCTTTCCTGTGTTGTGTTTACCCGGTGTGGTGTAGCAATAAAGTAGTTGCCGGTTATGGCTTGCAGCATTTCCCCGAGGTTAATAACAAAGGTGTTTTTTAGGATGGGCACCTGTTGCCAGGTACCATCTGCCATTTCAATTTCAAGTCCGGGGGTTTCACCCGGATTGAGTATGGTTAAAAAGCCGGTGTCATGATGAGCGTTAACGCCAAACTCACCCACAGGGGTTGTAGGGTAATGAATAATTTTAGTCAGGCTCATCGACTCTTCTTCAAAAGCCTGATGGAAGTAGTTTTCCGGTAACCCCAGACCAAGTGCGAGTAACTCCATCAATTGATTGCCCAGAGATGACATCGCTGCTGTGTGTTGCTGCATCAATGTTTTAAAGCCGGGCAGTATGTCGTCGGGCATCCATTGATTGGGGCCGAGCAAATGCCGATAGACAGGCGAGGCAGTCTGCTCACAGACCGGGTGTTCGCTCCACAGATCAATTTGCTCTCTGTAGTCTTTGCGATTGTTGGTGAATTCAGTGCCTACTGCTTCCCAGCCACGAAAGTGCGGTGAGTTTGTTTTGTCGATGAGCTGCTTTGTTTCAAGCGGCAGTGAAAAAAACCTTTTGCTGTAGCTAAATGCCTTTTCTGTAATCAGTGGATCGATACCATGATTTTGCACCACGAAAAATCCTGTTTCATGACAGATTTTCTGAAGATCTTCCGCCAGCGACAGGCGTTGATCAGCGGAGCCCCTGCTTTGTTGAAAATCGATAACCGGAATGTTTGATTGATCAAGCTGATTTGCTGTCATGGGTTGTCACTGGTTGCCTGCGAGTGGTTTTGATGTTTTCTGCACCATTTATTTTACACAAGTCTCTGAGCTTCCTGCCCCGGCTTAATTGCCGTTGCATGATGAATTAGTGTTTGACGCTATTGTCGGAGTCGCTGTCCGTGAGTGGATCGTCTGTTCGTGGACAGCTACCTGATTCAATGCGGCGTAATTGAGCCATTGTCAAACAACAGGGACCGGTCGATTTCAGCAATGCTTTGCAGGCCGCACAGGCCCATCGCCCGATCGAGTTCATCGCGATAGATATCCAGTACGCGTTCAACGCCTTGCTGTCCGGCGATCGATAAGCCCCACAGCTGTGGTCGCGCTATCAGACACGCTGTGGCACCGAGTGCCAGCGCTATGAGTACATCGCGTCCGCGTCTGACACCGCCATCCAGCAGCAGCGGAATGCGACCGTCTACCGCGTCTGCGATCAAGGGCAGCATTCGTGCAGTTGCGACAGCACCGTCGAGTTGCCGGCCACCATGGTTTGATATGATTACACCGTCTGCGCCCAGATCGATGGCCTTTACTGCGTCATCTGGATGCAGAATGCCCTTGATAATAAGCGGTCCTTTCCACAGCTTGCGCACCCAGCTAACGTCTTCCCAGCGCATTGAAGGGTCGAGTAACTTTGGCATCAGCGCGGCTATGCCCTGAAGGTTTCCAGAGCCAGGGATTGCAGAGTCGGTAAAGCGCGCGTAGTTGCCAAAGGTAATCTTTGGCAGGTGTGTACGCATGCGTGCGAGCCAGCGCAGACGCGTTGCCATAGCCAGTGTGTCGGCGACAGAAAAGCGCGGCGGTATGGTGAAACCATTGCGCAGGTCGCGTTCACGCTGACCGATTAGCTGGTTATCGATTGTGAGTACCAGTGCGTCGTAGTGGGCGTTCGCTGCGCGTTCGATCAACTCGACGGTGAAGTCTCTTTCGGTGTAGATAAATACCTGCATCCAGCGCGGGCTGACCTCGGTCGCAGCCAGTTCTTCCAGTGTGCACACCGAGCCATGGCTCAGACAAAACGCCGTACCGCGACTGCCAGCAGCGCGTGCAGCACCGCATTCGCCGTCGGGATGAAACAGACCGGATAATCCTGTCGGTCCGACTATTACGGGTTGTGCGAGTTGCCTGCCGAACAGCTCTACGGACTGGTCACGTGTGGAGGCGGATCGTAACGGCCGGGAAATCAGCGGGTAATGGTCGAAGGCTTGCTCATTGGCGTTTAAGGTTAATTCGTCTTCGGCGCCGCCATCGGCAAAATCAAACACAGGCCGCGGCAAGACGGATTTGGCCATATCCCTGACCGCGTCGATGCTATAGGCGCGTTTTCGCCAATCGGACTTAGTAAACCAATCGGACTTTTGAGCCATAGTGAGGTTCGCTTACGCTACACGGGAATTTGTACCGGGGTTGCCTGTATCTTCGTTCAAGTTGCCTCGATTGCCAAGTTTAGTGGCAACATTGGCTGATATGAGTGCTTCGAAGGCGGCTTTCAGAGGAGGATTTCGATGTAGCAGTTTTCGCAGGGTTTCGGTATTCCATGAGATGTAGCGCGTTTCAGTGGTAAACACCACATCGGCGACTGCCGGTTCACCGGTAATAAAACGAAGTTCTCCCATGAATGCGCCAGGCCCGTTCCAGTCAATAGCTTGTCCTCGGTGCAGAATTTCAGCTCTGCCGTGCTGCATCAGGTACAGAACCGGTTCCTGTTGGCCAGCAACGATAAGTACTTCATTGGGAACGCCCGAGTGCCAGCTTGCAATTTCAAGTACACGGCGGGTTTCGCGCGTGGTGAAATTACGAAACACCATATTGTGAAGTATCTGTTGATCTTCAGTTAGTTTGGCCGGCCGTCGTGCAAGAAGCAATATCACTACGTGTACCAGGTTAATCAGCACAAAAGCACTTTGCCAAAAAACGGCGGAGTAAGTGCTCTGAAAAACGAAGTAGGGAAGCGTCATCAGCCCGGCTGCAATCGTCAGGATCCGCAGCCAGAGGATGTCTTTGACGATATAGGCGCTGCAATAAATCGTATTGGCGACGAAAAATACAATTAACGCCGAATTTGAAAATTCTCCAGTCAAAAGACTGCTCCATTTAATTCAGTGCACCGGCTCGACCGGCGCTTGCTATACAGCGATAGTGACGGTTGAACTGCATTGATAATGCCGCAGTACCGAGTCAGGGGAGTTTGAACCAACCGGGGCGGTTGATGAAGTGCGGGCTTGCCTGTTCGCGGCCAACTATTGGCAAAAGTCGCAGGCGAAACACTTTAGTGACAGAGCGGTTGAATTTCACTCATTTTGGGCTGCTGGCGCACTACCCGAACCTGGTTGTCCGGGTTCTGTGCGCGTCAGTGGTGGTGTGCGCCGAGCCTCTGTTGAGCGCTTGTACTACTGACCAAACCGGCCGTGGTCTCTGAGTTGATCAATCTGTAGTTCTGCGCGCAACTGGGCGGTCTTTTCGGCCTTTTGATCTTCCAGTGGAATGCCTGTGCTGTCGGCTACCTTGACCACGGCATTAAACGAGGCGACGGTGGCGCAGGTGTCAACAAAAGCTGCATCTGTCAGAACCTGCCGCAGGGCCTGTCTCGCAGAGTCGAGGTTTTCGGGGCTGGTTAGCACGGCATCCACAAAACACAGCAACTCGCTACTGTGTGGGACACCATCGACAGTCGGCTCGCCATTGATCATCGCTTTCAAATCGACTGAGTTACCTTTCATGGAACTGCTCTCACGGAGCAGTGAACTATGACTGGTGGTTCAGTAGTAGCAGCCGTTAATGGCGGACGCTCGGCCTGCGATCAGTTCGATTTGTGCATGACTGATTTCGCGAAACTCCTGGTCAAAGTCGCGGATTTCGTGGTCTTTCAGGTAGAGCTCGACATCGAGGTCAAAGAAATTTATAACCTCTTGCGGTACCAGGCTCATTGCTCGATGAATATTAATGCTGCCATGTAATGGAAACGGATTCGGGTCTTCGTCACTCACGGTTTCGGCTGACAGTGTTGCCACCCAGGCCAGATCTTTTACGGCACCTGCGGGTCTGTGCAAGGTGGGCTGGCCTGCGAGCGGTTTTGGTGGTGTCCGGATGTCGCGACCGAGTGCTTCATCGAGGGTATCGAGGCCGGTGACCGTAGCAACTATAGACACAATTTCTATGTACTGCGCTTCTGACAAACTACCGCTGGTGATCTGACTCACCCAGTTCTCGGTGATACGAGAGGCGTCAGTTGCAATCCGGTGAATGGCTTCAATGGCATCCGGGCTCAGGCTATTGGTGTTTGGTTTATCCGCACTCGTCTCGTTTGCTGCATCGTGAGTGCCGTCTACGGTATACGGGGAGAGCGCGGCTTTGCGTTGTTTACACAAAGTGCAGTTGCGTGCCAGGCGCACCTGTTCGACAATGGCCAGTCTTTCTTTACCCGTCCACCAGGTGCCGGCTGTAGCCAGTCGATGCCATGCGGTATCGATAGCGGTAACCAGCGCCTGCCTTGCTGGCAGTTGCTCTGAATTAACTGTCAGGTTACTCATACTGTTCTCCAGTTTTAAAATCGGTACTCTGTGTGCCTTTTTTCATTGCCGCCTCACCGCGCCTGGTGTGATGACAGGTAGTCTTCGCCCAGGCTCAGCGCAATTTCTATCATGATTGGCGTCATTTCAGTTGCGGTTGTTGTGTGTGAACGAGTATGAACCCAGCCAAGGTAGGTCAGGCTGCGAGCGACGTGGAAAAGCGGCAGCGTGTTGAGGTCGTCGTTTGATAATGGCCTTACACGCTGGTAGCCCTGCAGTAGTGATGATTTCATGGTGTCGAATTCGGGCTCGTCACCCAGCCAGTGCAGTGCTGTTGCAATCTCGAACATATGCCAGCCGAAACCTGCATCGTCAAAGTCTATTAACTGAATGTGATCGCCATTGATCATGACATTTTCAGGAACCATGTCCGCGTGAATCAGCCCGTAGTTTTCGTCTGATTGCCCGTAGGCTTTTAATCCTTCGGAAACGGCGTGTTTGATTTCAAGGATTTTTTTGCGCTGTTGCTGATCAAGTGCTTCAAGCTGCCAGAATTGACCCCATAACGGGTTGTCTCCAACCAGTCCGTCATGGTCCCATGCATGTCGTTGCATGCTGCCGGTGCCAGACCAGTTGCACGAAAGGTTATGTAGCGTGGCCATCGTTGCGCCAATATTTTCAAACACTGTGGCCGGGTTATGTACACCAAGCCGCAGTGGCTCACCGACTTCGCCAAGTTCTTTGCCGTCCATCCAGCTGAGCATATCGACTTGCCAAGTGCCGGGTAGTTCGTCGTTGCCGATACTTATCATATATTCACTGCTGGCATCGTTTTGCGTAACCGGAATTGGCGCGGGCACATGCATGCCGGACTCTCGCAACATAGACATCCAGCGCAGTTCACTGGCGAGGCTGGCGTCGCTGTGGTAGCCCTGCCTGTGCACTCTCAGTGCAGCCGGTGTACCCGTGTTATCGGTTACTCTGAATACCGCGTTCTCGCGATACTTGATTAAGCCGGGGTCACACTGTTCGACATTCCAGTGGCGCAGCGCCTGCCTGGCAAGAACAGTCAGCTTTTCCGCTTGTTGGTCAGCATTGAGTTGATAAAAATCGCTCACGGTAAACTCCGGATCAGATAGTGGTTGGGAGTGCTGTTTATAAGCGCCATTCAACAAGTCTTGCTGTTACAATGACACATCAGTTTTTACAATCTGTGATATGCACACTGTATATGACACGTGGTGGATGCGCAGGCTTATCCACCCTACATTCATGGGTCGCAGTGAATCACGGCAGGATGGATAAGCTTGCGCATCCACCAACAATGCACAACTCACATCGATACTTCAAGTACCTGACAATTTCAACAAGCACCATTCAGCAGACTCGCCTGAGAACCTTTTCCAGTGTTTCGAACAATACACTGGCATCGTCTACACTGAATGGCATGGGTGGTCTTATTTTTAGCAGATTATCAAAGCGACCAATCAGGCCCATAAGTACGCCTTCGTTTCGCATTGCGTTAATAATTGTTTTCCCAAGCACCGGGTCGGGATCACGCTGCCCTGTTGCTTTGATCAGTTCGCCTCCAAAAAACAGGCCTGACCCGCGGATGTCTCCAATCACCGGATAACGGTTCGCAAGTTGCGCTAGCTGTTGTTGTGCATGGGTGCCTGTTTGTAGTGCATTCTCAACCAGGTTTTCCCGTTGAACAACATTGAGCGTGGCACTGGCTGCGGCACACGCTACCGGGTTGGCGCCAAAGGTATTGAAGTAGTTATTGTGTGTGCGAAACTGATGCATAATATCTGCGCTGCACACCACCCCTGCTACGGGATACCCGTTGCCCATTGGTTTCCCCAGGGTGACAATCTCCGGAATAAAGTTTGCGTGCTGGTGGCCCCACATGGCGTGGCCACAGCGACCAAAGCCCGATTGAACTTCATCGGCAATGATAACGCCTCCGGCGGCGTTGATACGCTTTTTTACCGCGGTAAAAAAGCCGTCCGGAAGGTTTGGAAACCCTTCGTTGGCGAAGATCGGGCAAACTAACAGAGCCGCCACACCGTGGCCATCGCGCTGTAAGTTATCTATTGCTACATCCAGCCCGGCGAGGACCCGGTTTGCCATGTCCTGCAATGTGGACTCGCCATCGAGCAGATGATAGCTGTCTGGTGTGGGCATGGTTTGGCTGTCAGTTCGTTGCCCAAGGTCGTGCATCAGCAGGGTGGACAGGCTCATCACTTCATTGGTATTGCCGTGATAGTTGTGATCGGTAACGATAACGCCTTTATTGCCAGTCGCGCTTCGAGCCATACGAATGGCAACGTCGTTTGCTTCGCTGCCTGTGCAGGTTAGTAACACGCATTGCAGTGATGTATCAAAGGTGGCAGTGAGTTGCTCTGCATAGTTTAGAATGTTGTCATGCAGATAGCGACTGTGAACGTTGAGTGTAGATGTTTGCGATGCAATCGCTTCTACAACTTCCGGGTGACAGTGACCCACGTGTGGCACGTTGTTATAGCAATCAAGGTATCGATTGCCACTGTTGTCAAACACCCATACGCCTTCCCCGCGGACCAGATGAACCGGGTTGTCATAGAAGATAGGCGTGTTCGGGCCGAGCAAGCGCTCACGGCGTGCCAGCATTGCTGCTGTTTCGGTGTTTGCTTTGTCAGACGTGTTTGCTGGCGGCATGCGTGTGTACCATTGAAAACTCAAGTTGGTATGAGTGCGTAAGTCAGATAAGGCAATCTGTTATCGCCCGGAACACATTGGCAAGTGCAGAAGATTACCCTGCAGGTTTTCTTGCTTAGAATACCTGCGGGGGATGATAATTAATAGAGCGATTTAGTAGAGCCGGCTATTACAACAGTACCGCGCTCATTTGAGTTCCGGGTACTGCAATTTCTCATACTTGAATAACAATCGGTAGATACGCAAGCTTATCCACACCTACAGGTGTGCAATGCTTTGAAGCATTGTGAGACGGGTAACCCCGCGCATCTACTAACCCCGCGCATCCACTGACAGTGCGCAATTCGTTTCATAACTGTATAGAGTGTCTGTCACCATAACTCGGGTTCCAGTGCCGGTTCTTCTTTGCCTAATTGTTCTTTGCGCTTTGCGACATACGCTTCCAGCTCTTCTTTTATTGCCGCATCCAGTGGCGGTGGTTCAAACTCCTTTAGGATAGTTGGCCAGATCTCTGTTGCGCGCTGGGTGGCATCTTTGGCGCCCGCTGCCGTCCAGCTTTCATGGTTTTGCCAATCGCTTAAGAATGGCTGGTAAAAAGCGTCTTTGTAGCGTGCCATGGTGTGGTCGCAACCGAAGAAGTGCCCGCCGGGTCCGACTTCTTTCATCGCGTCGAGTCCGATCTCGTCCAGATCAATTTTTATCGGTTGTAAAAACTGTGTCATGTGCTGAAGCATTTCGCAATCGACGATTACTTTTTCAAACGACGCAACCAGTCCGCCTTCAAGCCAGCCTGCAGTATGATAAATCAGGTTGCCATGACCCATCACTGCTCCCCATAGTGACATTTGAGTTTCGTAGATCGCCTGTGCGTCTACGGTGTTCGAGGCGTTGCATGCGCTGGTGCGGTGTGGCAGGTTGTAATAGCGGGCCAGCTGGCCACCGGCCAAATTGGCCAGAGCGTTCTCCGGTGTGCCAAACGCCGGTGCGCCGGAACGCATATCAACGTTAGACGTGAAGCCGCCATAGATAACCGGCGTACCGGGGCGGGTAAACTGCAGCAGTGCAATGCCCAGTAGTGCCTCGGCGTTTTGTTGCACAAATGCGGCGCCCAGCGTTGCCGGTGTCATTGCCCCCATCAGCGTAAATGGTGTCACCGCAACCGGTTGCCCGAGTGTCGCCAGTTGCATGGCGCCGTAGGCCATGCTGTCATCAAGTTTGCGCGGCGAGTTAACATTAATGTTGGTCATGGCGGTCGGGCTGTCGGCCAGATCTTCAATACTGATACCGCGAGATATTGCACACATGTGCGCCGCATCAAGTGATCGGCCTGCACCAATACCGGTTGAGAAAAATGGCTTGTCCGAGAGTGTGATACTTGCCATCAGGGTATCGAGGTGTCTGCTGTTCACTGGCAGGTCTGTCGGTGCTGTTGCCTGATTGCCAAAAAAGGTAATAACGTTAAAGTGCTGTCCGAAGCGCACCAGGTTTTCGAAGTCTGCGATATTTCCCATGCGTCGACCGTTGATGCAGTCGTGTACATTCGGTGGTCCGGATACCATGCCAAAGTTAATGACATTACCGCCTGTATGCAGTGTGTTGGCGGGGTTGCGCGGTGTCACTGTAAATTCTTGCGGTGCAGTAGCCAGGCTTTGCATAACCAGGTTTCGATCCATGCGTACCATACCGTCGTCGTCCACGTCCGCACCTGCCTTGCGCAATACGTCGAGTGCCATATCACCCAGTACTTCAATACCCTGTTCTTCGAGCAGCGTCATTGATGCTTCATGAATCAGGTTAATCTGTTCTTCATCCAGGGGTTCAACCGGTGCAAAGCGATTGCGCAAAACCTTTCGTTCGAGTTGCGGCAGAGCGATGCTGCTCGCCTTTTCTGTATTACGCTTACGTTTGCGGCGCCTGCCCGCTGTGCCGGGGTTTCGAGTGCCGGGGCTTTCAGTGCCGGGCCCTCTGGCGTCAGGTGCGCTCGTGCCGCCTTCGTTGTCGGTGCTCATGACGGTTTTCCGTGTGAGAGATTGTTGGCGAAGTTGTTGGAATAGATCAGTGAGTTGAATTGTTGCAGGTCTGCGCTCTGGCCCATGTTGCGTACGTAGCTGCGCAGTGTGTCGGTTTGTGTTCTGCCCAGTACCGGCGTAGCAAACAGTTTAAATTTGTCGTCGATTGCGTGTTCGCTAAGGGGTATCTCCGGGTCTCCATCGGCTTCGGTAGGGCCGGATTCCAGTGTGCGTCCATCTTTTAATGTTATTGATACATCGCTTATTCGACGCGCAGGAAACACAGCGTTGTATTCATCGACTTCACGCAGTTTGATTGACTGACTCAGTTGCTGCACCTGTTTATCAAGCAACCCCGCGCCATCAATTTCATCGACGGTAATTTGTTTGTGCACCAGAGCTGCGGCCACAGGGAACGGCAAACTGTACTGTGCTTCTTCGGTTGTGGCGGGTTGGGCGGTGGCGAGTCGTACCGATTCGTGAAAGCTTCCGATCGTTACTGCCTCGATGTCACTGGCTTCAAAATCGTTTTGACGTTGCAGGTTTAGTACGGCGATAACAGCGGACTGTGCCCATCGACATACGGGGTAAGGTTTAAAATACTGCTTGTCTATAAGCCATTCGGACCCGAGGTCGTGCCAGATATCTTGCTGCTCGGGCGCGCTTAGTGTTATTGCCGGTGCGCCGGTAAAGCCGTTTTTGGCCAGCAGAGCGGCAGACACTCCGGCCATAGAGCCCCAGCCGGAACCATCTTTGAGCATGGTCGGGTGATCAATACAGCGCATCATTTGACTGCGAGGGCCATGGTATTCGGCAATGCCGAGCGCATGACTGGTTTGGCTTTGGCTTAACTGCATAATTCGGGCGCCGACGGCGGCGGCTGCGAGTGCCACCCACGCGCCCGATGTATGGTAGTCACTAACGCTGCGATGCAGTGCGTCTCCTGCACGGCAGGCTATTTCGTAGCCAATAACCAGTGCGGTCAGTAACTCTGCTTCGCTCGAGTTTTGCCCGTGCTCGAGAAAACCCAGCAGCGCTGCTAGTACACCGCAACCGGCGTGGCCCTTGACAGGTTTGTAGCCGTCGTGTGCATCGATGGAGTCAATGGTCATACCGTTGGCCAGAGCAGCCCCTGCGGCGCTGCAGCGTCGGCCATCGAACAGTAGTCTGGCGCCGCCGTTACTACTGCCAAACTGCTCCAGCGCATGCTGCCGAATAATCTGTGATAGCTGCGTTTGTGTGCCGCTGGCGGCGACTCCCAGCAGGTCAAGCAGGCAGCGTCGGGCCATATTTTGACTGACTGCTGGGATATCAGCCCACGAAAGCTGATGGATAAAGTCGTTATGCTGCATGTTTCGTCTGCTCGATCAACGTAAACCGCTGACAGGTTGACCCAGCAGAGGGAAACCATCTATCAAATAAGGGTCAAAATCTGTTAGATTTGGGCGCCTATGTCAAAGCGTCATTTTACTTTCTGTCTGTGTCCTTCATTGCC
>CALGNZ010000194.1 GCA_937957915.1 uncultured Granulosicoccaceae bacterium
GGGTGAGCTTGGTAGCGGTTTTCCGGAGCCAGCTCGGGTTGGACCTTTGTAACCGTTGTAAAAAACTGCTCTCAAAAAAACGCTCTACGGAACCGCTCTTGAAGAACCGCTCTTAAAGAACAGGGTATCAATCTTGATTAACCGGCTGATAACACAATGAGCGATGCCTTGCCCGACAGTGTTGATCTCATTGTGCTGGGGTCAGGTGCGGCCGGAATGACCGCAGCACTGACAGCGCGGTTATCTGGTCTGTCGGTGGTAATGCTTGAAAAGACGGATCGCATCGGTGGCACCACCGCACGATCTGCCGGCTCGGCCTGGTTGCCAAATACCCGGCATGCTGAAGCGTTAGCAGTGGACGACAACATCGATCAATCGCTGTTGTATTTAAAGCACGCTGTTGGCAATCGACTGAACACAGATCTGGCAGCCACCTTTTTGCATAAAGCGCCGGCCATGGTCGAGTGGCTCGAAACCAATACCGTCGTTAACTTCAGAGCGTATCCGCACCACCCTGACTATCTTGCGGATTTACCCGGTGCCACGCTGGCCGGGCGCGTGCTCGAGCCAAAGCCTTTCGATGCCCGCGCTCTTGGCAGCTCATTCAGACACCTGCGAGAACCGTTAGATGAATTCACGCTAATGGGTGGCATGATGGTCGATCGCACTGATATTACTCATCTGATGGGGGCGCTCAAACGCCCGGCGTCGTTGGCTTACGCTGCCCGTTTGCTTGTGCGCTACGGGGTTGATCGCTTACGCCACACCCGCGGGACCAGACTGGTCATGGGTAATGCACTGGTCGGCCGTTTGTATAAGGCCGTGCTTGATGCTGGTGTCCATGTAGTGCGAGAGGCGGAAGTAACCTCACTGCTACAATCAGATGCTGCCGTCACAGGTGTCCAATACCAACGACAAGGCGCGGCCAACACGCTTAATGCGCGTGCCGGTGTAGTGCTTGCGACCGGTGGTTTTTCTTTCGATGCCAGGCGTCGCGAGTCTCTGATGCAGAATCTGCCCATCACTTATTCGGCAGTAGCGAGCGCGGCCTCGGGCGATGGAGCCGCACTGGCAGAGCAATGCGGCGGGGCGTTTACAGGAGTCTATGAAAGTAATAGTTTCTGGGCGCCGGCGTCGCGCCGTCAGCGACCCGATGGATCAGTCGGGGTGTTTCCACATTTTGTGCTCGATCGTGGTAAGCCTGGTGTTATAGCGATAGACCCACGCGCCCAACGCTTTGTTAACGAGGCGACTACCTACCACCGGTTTGGTGAGGCATTAATCGCAGTGCGGCGGCAGTATCTGCAAGGGCATTGTCATCTTGTTTGCGATGATCAATTTATTGCCCGGTATGGCTTAGGCTGTGTGCGCCCCAAACGGCTAAACTTAAAAGCGTTATTGAAAGAGGGCTACCTGATGTGCGCGCCTTCTGTCGCTTCACTAGCAGTGCAATTAAACGTCAGTGCTGATGATCTGCAGGCTACAATAGATCGTCATAATAGATTTGCCGAGACAGGTGTCGATGAAGACTTTCATAAAGGAGAGGACGCCTATCAGCGTAACCTGGGTGATGCGGCGCACCAGCCCAATTGTTGTATTGGTAAAATAGACAGCGGGCCGTTCTATGCGGTACGTATATTTCCTGCTGACATCGGTGCGAGTGCCGGGTTGCTCACTGATGTTAACGCACGGGTGTTGAATGATGATGGTCAGCCAATCAACGGGCTTTACGCTTGTGGAAATGATATGGCCTCTATAATGGCGGGGAGCTATCCGGGGCCGGGCATCACCATTGGGCCTGGTATGGTATTCGGGTACATTGCAGCGTTGCATGCCAGTAACTCTGCCCTGAACGAGCGCTTGTAAATGAGCCAATGTAATCAGTTGCAACGGTGGTATTTGTTGTGTAGCACAGTGATCGCAAACAAGTGAATTCGATGAAGCCGCAGGCAACTGACAAAGCATCACCAGCCGCGGGTGTACTAACAATAGACAGGCTGTGCATTCATCAGGTCACACTGATGCAGTGCAATTTTCAACAATCCATTGAGTGTCTGGCGCGTCACGGGGTTACCAAAACCGCCGTGTGGAAAGACAAGCTCGATGACGTCGGGGTTAGCGCAGCGCTTCGCATACTGAACGATTGTGACGTAGAAGTCGTGTCGATTATCGCTGGTGGCTTTTTCACCGGTGCCACTGCCGCAGAGCGTGCCAAAGCCTATGACCGCAATCGGGAAATGCTCGATCAGGCACACCGGCTGGGTGCGAAATCAATGGTGACCATTACCGGAGGATTGGCGGCGCATGATTCCGATTTGCAAACAGCCCGTAGTCGAGTGCCAGAAGGTTTGGCCGCGTTACTGCCGTTAGCGGAACAAAGTGGCGTACAGCTGGCATTGGAGCCTTTGCACCCGATGGTGTGTGGCTCGAGGTCAGTGCTGTCAACACTGCGAGAAGCCAATGATGTACTAGACGCATTGGGGTCGCCGGCTGAACTGGGTATTGCTATCGACAGCTATGCGTTGTGGTGGGAGCCTGATCTGCAGAGCGAAATCGAGCGTGCAGGGCCGCGCATAGAAAACCTGCATGTCTCTGACTGGCTGCTGCAAACCTCGGATACCCGCCTTGACCGCGGAATGCCTGGCGATGGACAAATCAACAATCGGGAAATTCGAAGCTGGGTAGAGGCTACCGGATTTAACGGGCCTGCTGAGGTGGAGATTTTCTCTGCCGAAAAATGGTGGAAAAAACCGCCGGATGAGGTGGTGGCGAAAATTGTCGAAACATCCGCTCAGCATCTGTAATAGTTTCTATACAAATTGTTACTACATTGAAATGGTATTTGCGTTTTGGCCCGAAGTAGCCAGGGGTGCTGCAAAAAATGCATCACCCTGATGCATAATTAGCAGATCACAGAGTCACTGGAAACTGGTAGCCTCCGGGCTACCGCCAATAGTGTGCCGTGCAGACATTGGCCAGTGCACCATTCAGCGAGCCTTTCGTTGGGTGTAGAAACACACACCACTGCACTTGAAAAACTGCACTTGAATAAAACAAAGCCTGTCAGAGACCTGTTTCATTGAGGTTGCTGATGGCTGCCAAAATCGTAAGTACAATCATGAATATCGGGGACTTTCACTCATGAAAAGCAAATTAGAATATATCTGGCTCGACGGTTACAAGCCCACGCAAAGCCTGCGCAGCAAAACCATGGTCAGGAAGGATTTTGGCGGTACGCTTGAAGAGTGCCCGATGTGGGCGTTCGATGGTAGCTCTACTGAACAGGCAGAGGGCAACGATTCTGACTGCTTGCTAAAGCCTGTCGCAATCATCCCTGATCCGGATCGCAAAGACAGCTTCCTGGTCATGACAGAAGTACTAAATGCCGATGGTACTGCGCATGCGTCAAATGGTCGCGCCACCATCGTTGAAGACGACGATGATTTCTGGTTCGGCTTTGAGCAGGAGTACTTCCTGATCGATACCGCTACCAATCTGCCACTGGGTTTTCCAGCAAACGGGTATCCCGCGCCTCAGGGTCCGTACTACTGTTCAGTCGGTGGCAGAAACGCCTACGGCCGAGAAATTATCGAAGAGCATCTCGACCTGTGCCTTGAAGCCGGTCTTAACGTTGAAGGTATCAATGCAGAAGTTGCCGCGGGTCAGTGGGAATTTCAAATTTTTGCTAAAGGCGCCAGGCGCGCGGGTGACGAGATCTGGTTAGCGCGCTACCTGATCGAGCGCACAGCCGAGAAATATGGCGTTGCGGTTGACTGGCATCCGAAGCCACTCGGCGAAACCGACTGGAATGGCTCTGGCATGCACGCCAACTTCTCAAATGGCCCTATGCGCGATAAAGGCGATGAAGCGGTCTTCAACAAAATCTGTGAAGAATTCGGCAAGAACATTCAGCGCCACATCAGTGTCTATGGTGCAGACAATGATCAGCGTTTAACCGGTGCACATGAAACACAATCCATCGATCAGTTCAGCTATGGTGTCTCTGACCGTGGTGCTTCTATCCGTGTGCCAGTTGGCACGGTAGAAGATGGCTGGAAAGGTCGTTTAGAAGATCGACGTCCTGCATCAAACGCAGATCCATACAAAGTAGCTGCTGCGATCATCAAGACAACCACTGAAGCGCTAAGCTAGTCAGAAGTTGTTGATAGCAGGTGTTAGCGTTAATTAGCGCTAACAGCAACGAAGCTAACGAAAGCCCCGCTCTTTGCGGGGCTTTTGTGTTTTACGGACTGCTGTTTGTTATCGTGTGAGTGAGCCTTGCTGAGGTTTTTTTTTGTTAATACGGCGATTGGTGCGGTTCCCGTCGCACACCGAAAGCCTGCGCCTGACCGCAGAAAGACATTTTGCTTCGTTTTTGGTCTTGTCAAACTGATCTTTCAAAGTGCAACTAATCGGTCTGTCATTCGCAAAAAATGCCCATAAGCTATAGGCTACACTTATTGCTAAAATCGTGAAGGAGCGGGTGAGGAGATATGAGCGAATATCCAAAATTCAAACTGCCCGACAACCCGACTTTAGTTGTAGAGCAAACTGATAAGGGGCTGGCGGAAAAGATTGATCTGAATTTTCGCTATCTATACTTCAAAACCATTGCCAAGGGCGGTAAGTCGCTGATTCAGTCTTGCAAGGACATGCATCTGAACCGGGTCATCTGCTACAAGTCGTTGCTGCCTGAATTTGCCGACGACGAAATTGAACAAAAGCGCTTACTGCGAGAAGCCAGAATAGCCGCGATCCTGCAACACCCCAACACAGTTCCAACTTACGAACTCGGCCGCGACAACAAGGGCCACTACTACTTCACCATGAAGCTGGTGCATGGTTATACGCTGCGAGAAATATTTGATTACAGAGAGCGTTATGATCTCGGGCAGCTGATCGACATTATTATTCAGGTTGCGCACGCGCTGGCATGTGCGCATTCGCACGGTGTCATTCACCGAGACATAAAACCCGAAAATATTCTGATTGGTCCCTACGGTGAAGTGTTGTTGCTCGACTGGGGGCTGGCGAAAGTGTGGAATCAAAAAGGCAAGGCATTGCCGGTAGAGGCCGAAGTCCCCAGCCGAGAGGGCGAAGACCCGACTATGACCGGTTTTCAGAAGTTACAGGGTACGTTGTTTTACATGTCTCCGGAGCAAATTCAGCGAGACCCGGCAATCGACTTTCGCACCGACATTTACAGCCTTGGGATTGTTCTGTACGAAGCGTTAACCGGACGCACGCCTGCGCAGGGGGAGCGCATCGATGAAGTCATTAAAAGTACTTTAGAGGATGTGCCGCCACAGCCTTCAGAGCTTGCGAAAAACGTTCCGCCAATGCTCGAGGAAACGGTAATGAGCTGCCTGAACAAGGATGTCGAAAAACGGGTTCAGACTATTTCCGAATTGATTCGAGCGCTGCAGCAGAACTGGTCTCTGGGTTGAATCAACGCCGCCTGGCAAGACCGTAGGTCATCATGATCAGCAATGCGGTTGTCCTAAACCAGCATACCCCGTGCTTCAACCGGTATGACTTCCACTATCTTGTCTTTACGTACAGCTACAAGCTGATCAACCATATTCACTGCAACGCAAACATGGTTTGGC
>CALGNZ010000195.1 GCA_937957915.1 uncultured Granulosicoccaceae bacterium
CTGGAGCCGTTGCAAAATCAGCTAAAAGAAAAGCAGGCCACAGTAGAGAAACTGCAAACGGCTGCGAATGCTGATCGAGAGAAGCATGGTGCAGAGTTGAAAGCGATGCAGGCGAGGGTAGCCGAGCTTGAGCCGCTCAAAAGCGAGCTGGAAAATCGTACGGCAGCACTTGCGAAGTTGAAATCAGAGCAACAGTCTGCGACGGACAAATACAGTAACGAAGTTAAATCGTTACAGGAGAAAGTTCGTCAGCTGGAGCCGTTGCAAAATCAGCTAAAAGAAAAGCAGGCCACAGTAGAGAAACTGCAAACGGCTGCGAATGCTGATCGAGAGAAGCATGGTGCAGAGCTCAAGGCTATGCAGGCGAAGGTAGCCGAGCTTGAACCACTGCGTGGCAAGTTAACTGAACTGCGGGCGGTGGCTGACAAGCAGGAGGGTGCAAACAAAGCGGAGCTTGAAAAACGACGCAGTGAAATTGAGGGTTTGCACGCAAAAGTCAGGAAACTCGAACCGTTAGAGAATCAGCTTTCGCAACAACGTGCTGCAACTGAAAAGCTCGAGAAGCAACAGAGAGAGGAGTTGACCAGACGTGGTAACGAAGTGTCCGCCTTGCAGTCGAAAGTTAAGGAGCTTGAGCCATTAAAGCAACAGCTGGCAGCACAACGCGCTGAGTACGAAAAATTGCAGGCCAGTAGTAATGCAGCGGCTGCAAAGCAGGCCAGTGAACTATCGAATCTGCAGAACAGCGTAAAGGAGCTGGCTACGACCAGGCAGCAACTGCAAGAGCAAAAGACTCGCTACGAGAAATTGCAGGCGAGCACCAGTGCTGCCAATGATGAGCAGGTGTCAGAGATTTCAACGCTGCGCAATCAGTTAAAAGAAATCGGTGTGCTGCAGGATCGTTTATCCAGCCAGAAGTCTGATTACGAAAAGCTGGAAAAGGCACAACGCGACAGTCAAAGTCGACATGCCACCGAACTGAAAGCCTTGCAGGCACAAGTGGGTGAGCTTGAAACTGTGCGTAAGCAGCTTGGCGTGCGAGAGGGAGAGTTGAAAGCGCTGGTCGCTGAGAAGAAATCTGCTGATGATAAGTACAGTGGGCAGATTAACAATTTACAGGCACGTATCAATGAAATTGAACCAGCCAACAAAGAGCTGACAGCGGCTCTGCAGTCACGCAAAGCCGAATACGACAAACTGGTTGCGAATGAGAAGTCTGCGAGCGAAAAATACGAAAAGGAACTCGCTGCAGTGCAAGCCAGAGTCAAATCGCTGGAGCCGCTGAAACAGCAGTTGAGCGCTAAAGCAGCCGAGCTTGAGTCGGTGCGGGCTGCGCAAAGATCTGCAAGTGATAAACAAGCGGCTGAGATTCAATCATTGCAGGCGAGAGTTAAAGAGCTTGAACCTCTACGCAATCAGTTGGCCAGCCAGCAGGCTGATCACAACAGCTTGATCGCGTCTGTTAAAGAGAAAGATCAGCAGCATGCAAACACTGTGAACGGCTTGCAGAAGCAAGTCGATCAGCTTAAGCCATTGCAGCAGCAACTGTCGGCAAAAGAGTCTGAGCTTGCGAGACAAAAAACGGCTGGCAGTGCCGCCGAAAAGGCTTTCTCTGACGAGAAAAATGCCTTACAGAGACGGATTCAATCGCTGGAGCCACTGCAGGCACAACTTGATAAGCAGAAAAGCGCGTTTGATGAATTGCAGCGCTCTCATAAAAGTGCGACCGATAAAATTGCGAGTGAGCAGGCATCGCTGCGCGATCAGTTAAAGAAAAGCGAGAACTTAAACGCGGAAATTCAACGGTTACAAAAGCAGCTGGAAGGTGCAGAGTCAATGCGTACTGAGCTAGACGGAAAACGTCGTGAAATTGAACAGCTCAACAGGCAAATAGCCGCAGCAACAGCGGAGTCTGACAAGGGACGGTCACAACTGCAAAAGCTCAATAGCCAGATTGAATCAGGGCAGACCGAAATCAATGCGCTGAAATCAAAGGCTGGCAGGCTGCCTGAGCTCGAAAAGCAATTGCAGGGCGTTGAAAAGTCCAGTGCTGATAAAAACCGTGAGCTTGAAAAGCTTAAGCAGCAGCTATCGGCACTTGAGCAGAGTGTTGCCCGAAGCCACGTCGAAAACGAGAAGAGCCAGGCTGATCTCAAGGCGGAGTTGAAAAAGGCGCAGGCGCAGTTGGGCGACTACGATAAGCTGCAGGCGATGCGCGAAAAGCAACAGGCGATCGCCGAGCAGGCGAATGCCACCGTTGTAGAGCTGCGTGGTCGTCTTAACGCGCAGGCGGGCATTGAAAAGAGATTGGCAGAGCTTGAGCAGCAGCTTAAGTCACGGGTCGATTTACATACTGACGATGTCAACCAGCGTGACCGGGAAATCCTCGCTCTGAAATTGCAGATTGAAGAGCTCAAAGCAAAACAGTCAGCGGTTAGGGCAGCGGCCGTGCCATCGCCACAGAAAAAGCAAAGGGCTGCAGTGACGGCCGACGGCAAAAAGACTGTGCGCAAAGATGGCATGGATGATTTGAAGCTGATTTTTGGAATTGGCCCCAAGATAGAAAAGCTGTTGAACGAGGACGGAGTGAGGCACTTCGAAGATATCGCGGCGTGGACTCAGGCAGATATCCAGAAGTATTCCGACATGCTTGGCAGTTTCCCGGACCGGATCGAGCGGGATGAGTGGGTTTTGTCTGCGCAACAGATTATTGCGGGCACCTACAACTGGACTGAACGCAAAAAGTCTCGCGGCAAGTCCGACGCCTAGCGGCCATTGTCATCATGTGCGCCGGGTTGCGCACATGATGAGCCTGCCAGCCAGAGACGCTCAGGTACCGGACAGCTGCATCTGTCTTGCGGTGCCAGCTAACACGAAATACCTGCGCAGTTAGCTACTGATGTCTGTTGTTTTTCTCTGGTCACTGTTCGGTGTTTTGTGAGGCCGTGCGTTCAATCCAACACGGTAACTGCAGCTCATTCAATATTATCGATGAATTGGTTTTGAATTCGGGTGATAATGGTGCATCACCCGGTACCAGACCGGGATCTGAGAATCGCTCAGCCGGAGAAAATCGATGAGACAACAACGCAAGTCATTTGCGCATGCCCCTTTCTTTATTACCACCAAAAAAGTCACTGCGCTGATTTCAGTTGCTCTGATGCTCGTTGGCGCAGTTGCCAGTGCAGACACAAAACAGGTACGCGCCGGCGTACTCAAGTTCGGCACCGTCAATTGGGAGCTCAACTCGATTCAGCATCACGAAATTGACAAAGCAAACGGCATCGAACTGGAGGTGACCGGGTATGCAAATGGCAACGCGTCGAAGGTTGCTTTTCAGGGGGCAGCCGTTGATGTCATTGTTGCCGACTGGATCTGGGTTGCGCGACAGCGTGCTGAAGGCAAGAACCTGGCGTTTTTTCCGTACTCATTGGCGGTCGGTGCGTTGATGGTGCGCCCCGACGCTAATATCAACAGTCTTGCCGATCTCAAGGGTAAAAAGCTGGGTATAGCAGGGGGTCCGGTTGATAAAAGCTGGTTGCTGATGCGCGCCTACAGCCAGCAGCAAAATGGCACTGACCTGGCCGATATCGTTGAGCCCCAGTTTGCCGCTCCGCCACTTATAAACAAGTTGATGGCAAAAGGTGAGCTGGATGCAGCTATAAACTTCTGGCACTTCGGTGCAAAGCTGAAAGCCGCTGGAATGAACTCGCTGGTGTCGACTGCAGAAGTGCTGCCAGCGCTTGGTGTAGAGGGGCCGGTACCGCTACTGGGTTGGGTTTTTAACCGAGAGTGGGCTGAGCAAAACCCGGAATTGATAAACGGTTTTCTCGCATCATCGTATGCGGCCAAAGCCATCATGCTCGAGTCCGATGACGAGTGGGAGCGCTTGCGCAAGAATACCAAGGCTAAAGACGATGCAGAGCTCGTTGAGCTTCGAGATACCTGGCGTATAGGTGCGCCTCGCAGCTTCGGCGATGCAGACAAAGCCAATGCGACCAAGGTGTTCGAGTTGCTGGCGCAAAGTGGTGGCAAGAAGCTGGTGGGCGAAGCCACCTCGGTAGATCCTGAGACGTTCTGGGACGGATTCACAATCCCGGCAAAATAGTCGTCTGTGTCCACAGAGCGTCAATCAGATCGACTGCAGGGTCAGTCGACGACACCAGTGCCTGCCCAGGGCGCACCGACACGACGCAGCCAGCGATTCTGGCTGCGGTCTTTTTCAATTCTGGCATTTTTACTGGTGTGGCAGGTCGGATCGTTATTTTCCGACGCCGATACACTGCCTGCACCGCTGGTGGTGCTGCAGAATTTGTGGCACCACCTGACCGAAGGCGAGTTGCTGGAAAGTCTTGCCGCTACTTTGCGCCGGGTTGTTCTGGCGTTTTTACTGGCGATGGCAACCGGCACCCTGGTGGGGTTCTGGATGGGGCGTTCGCGCTCGGCTGATTCCAGTCTCGATTCCATTCTTATACTGGCGCTCAACATACCGGCGCTGGTAACGATCATTTTGTGCTACCTGTGGATAGGGCTCAATGAGGTCGCAGCGGTCGTTGCAGTGGCGATCAACAAGATGCCAACAGTAGTGGTTACCGTGCGTGAGGGTGCCAGAGCGCTTGACCGTGAGCTATTTGATGTTGCCAGGGCTTATCGACTTTCGCGCTGGCGCACCATGAGGTTTGTCTATCTGCCGCAAATGATGCCATACCTGATGGCGGCAGCGCGTTCCGGCCTGTCATTGATCTGGAAGATTGTACTGGTGGTGGAATTACTCGGCAGAAGCGACGGTGTCGGTTTCCAGCTCGGGGTGTTTTTTCAGTTCTTTGATATCACCAGTATCCTCGCTTATACCATTAGCTTCGCATCAATTATCATGGCGATCGAGTTTCTATTGGTGCAACCGCTTGAGCGCAAGGCTAACCACTGGAGAGACGGCGATGCAGATTGAAGTGAACATCGCTCAGCATGCCTACAGCGCGGGTGGAGTGCCGGTGTTGCGAGATGTGAGTTTTCTGCTTAACGATGGCGAGATTGTGTCTCTGGTTGGCCCGTCGGGTGCCGGTAAGAGCACGCTGCTGAATATTATCGGGGGGCTGATAACGCCTTCGCAGGGAAGTGTCAGATACACAGTTGATGGTCGTGACAGCCCAATGCCAAAGATCGGCTATGTATTTCAGTCTCCGCGGTTGATGCCCTGGCTAACAGCGGCCCGAAATATATCTTTGGTGCTTGAAGACGATGATTCATCGGTTGTGGCCAATGGCCTGCTTGAGCGTGCCGGGCTATCCGGATCAGAACATAAATTTCCCGGTCAGTTGTCCGGTGGCATGCAGCGGCGTGTGGCGTTAGCACGGGCATTTGCAGTCAATCCGGAACTGCTGCTTATGGACGAGCCGTTTGTTTCACTTGATTTGCCAACAGCCAGGCAGTTGCGTCGACAAATGCTTGAGCTATGGACCAGTGAGCGCCCCATTGTATTGTTTGTTACACATGATTTTAGCGAAGCATTGTCCGTCGCAGATCGTGTGATATTTTTCTCGGCCCACCCGGGTACCCCGGTGCTCGATATCCCGGTGACTTTACCAAGACCACGCAACTCCGAGGACGACATACAACAGTTGCGAAATCAGTTGCTGCAACGTTACCCCGATATATTGAGTGGTACGGAGCATTTGCTCGCAGATAACCCGCATATGAATTCAATTGGCGGAATCCGATGAAATCTATTTTACAGGTCAGCAACGCGGAGAAAGCCTATGGCGAGAAACTCGCGCTTGATGGTGTCAGCTTCGACATCCCCGCGGGTCACTTTGTCGCTCTGCTGGGGTTAAACGGTGCCGGCAAAACTACACTGTTCCAGCTTCTGACCGGTCTGTTTGCGGCAGATAGCGGGTCAATTACGATTGACGGTTTTGACATCGCCAGAGAGCCCGTAGCGGTTCTTGCCAGGTTAGGTGTTGTGTTTCAGCAACCCACACTCGATCTGGATATGAGCGTCGGTGCAAATCTGCGGTTTCACGCAAGTTTGCGTGGCATCCGAGGTGCTGATCGTACTCAACGTATAGCCAAAGAGCTCGACCGCGCCGGTCTTGCAGCAGAAGATAAAAGGCTATGTCGGGAGCTAAGTGGCGGCAATCGTCGCAAGGTAGAGCTCGCACGTGCGTTGCTTGGCAATCCATCTCTGTTGTTGATGGATGAGGCAACAGTTGGCCTTGATCCCGCGTCGCGGCAGACCTTGATAAGCGAAGTGCGGAGCCTTTGCACAGAGCGCAATACCGCGGTTCTCTGGTCTACTCATTTGGTTGATGAAGCCGAAACAGCCGATGCGGTTATCGTATTGCATCAGGGCCGTATACTGAAGTACGGACCGCCTGCGGAAATAATTTCTGCTGCCGGAGCCGACACATTGGCAAACGCGTTTGCAGCTCTGACTGGAAAGGACCGGACAAATAATGGCTAGGCAATCAACACTCAGTCCATCACATGCGCTGCAGGGGCTGATCGCGATTTCCTCGCGCGAGGTATTTAAGCTCTGGAATCAAAAGGGAAGGTTATTTTCTGCACTGGTAAGGCCAAGTCTATGGTTGCTGGTTTTTGCAGCCGGGTTCCAGAACGTACTGGGTATTTCAATACTGCCGCCCTATGAAACCTATATTCCCTACCAGGTTTATATCGTACCCGGACTCATTGGTATTGTTTTACTCTTTAATGGTATGCAGTCATCACTGGCTATGGTCTACGATCGTGAGATGGGCATTATGCGCTTGTTACTTACAGCGCCTCTGCCGCGCTGGTATTTGCTGTCGTGTAAGTTGATGGCGGGTGCTGTGCTGTCAATATTGCAGGCTTACGCTTTTCTAATTGTCTGTCTGCTGATTAGAATTGATATACCGCTTATTGGCTGGCTGACCGCATTGCCAGCCATGTTACTCGCCGCGTTAATGCTCGGCGCTATTGGTTTGGTGCTTTCTGTCTATGTAAAGCAGCTCGAAAATTTCGCCGGCACCATGAACTTTGTGATCTTTCCAATGTTTTTTATTTCCAGCGCATTGTATCCAATCTGGAAGCTCGAGGAGTCAGGCGCGTTAATCGTTTATTACCTGTCGATGTTAAATCCGTTTACCCATGCCGTTGAACTGATCCGCTTTGCGTTTTATGGCAAGTTTAATCTCATTTCCTTTGCTGTAGTTGCTGTCACCCTTATCGTAGCGATGGCCTTTGCAATTCGTGGATACGATCCGCAGCGTGGCGCCGTCGGCAAAGTGCGTAAGCCCTAGACAGCTTCTGAGTAGACAGCTTCTGAGAAGCGCTGGCGCCCGATGTAGACGGGTACACTTCGATTTCGTGGCCGGTATTCACAACAGGAGTCACTCCATTGCAACAGGTAACCATAGAGGACGGTGGGCGGGTATTGACCTTGTTCGATCAGGCAAGCGCGCGTCGCCGTCGTTTCCATGCAATTTGGCTGCGTGACAATGCTCAGGATGAGTCAACGCGCTCGGCTGACAATGGCCAGCGATTAATCACCCTTGCAGATATCCCCCTGGATACGCGAATCTCAAATGCCTGGTCAGACCAGTCAAGACTTTACGTTACCTTTAGCAATGACACGACAGCATTTGCCTACGACCTCGACTGGATTGACGCCAACTGCTATGACAAGAAACATGCGGCAGATGTCGGCCGTCTGGAATCGGGTGTGGAAACCTGGGATGCAAAACTGCAGGCGCCGGTCGCAGATTTTGCAGAACTCAGAGAATCCCCGGCATCACTGCGAGACTGGCTTTGGCAAATTCGTCGCTATGGCTTTGCACGGGTGAGTAATGGTCCGATTGAATCCGGAGCATTGCTGCAGGTTGCGAGTTGGTTCGGCTACGTGCGTTCGACAAACTATGGCGAGTATTTTGAAGTACGTACAGAAGTGAATCCAAACAATCTGGCTTATACCGGGCTTGGTCTGCAGGCACATACAGATAACCCTTACCGCGACCCTGTGCCGACAATGCAGATACTGTACTGCCTTGAAAATTCAGCCAGTGGCGGGGAGAGTGTGGTCGTTGATGGCTACCGTGCCTGTCAGCGACTGCAGGAAACTGATCCGGATGCTTTCGGTTTGTTGAGCCAGTACTGCGCACGATTCGAGTATGTCGGCAGTGGCGGTGTATGCTTAAAATCTCAAAAGCCTGTAATAGAGCTGTCGGTCGACGGGCGGCTGCAGGCGGTCAGGTTTAATAATCGGTCGGCTGCAGCTATCACGGATGTGCCATTTGACTTGATGGAAAAATACTACGCGGCGTATCGCCGTTTCGCGGATATTATTGATGATCCGGAGATGGCTGTGTCTTTTAAGCTTTCACCGGGGGAGTGTTTTATAGTTAACAATACTCGAGTGTTACATGCCCGGTCTGCCTACTCAGGAGAGGGCTCGCGGTGGCTGCAGGGCTGTTATCCGGATATTGATGGCATGATGTCCACCTTGGCAGTGCTTGAATCAGAGCAGTTTGAATAAGATTTCGATTGTTCAAAGCTCGTTTTTTCAGCGCCCGTAGATTCAATGCTCCTGGATTCAATGCTCGTAGATTTATGCTCGTAGATTAAAGAAACGCTAAACCGGACAAATAGCATTGTCACTCGTGGCTGTGATTGTAAATACCTTTTACAGAAAATGCTTCCCAGGTACTTAACCATGAAACGAAGTCCTTTGACTCACCTGAACATTGTGGATTTTCTGGCGGATATATTTCTTCGGCGTGGTAGTGAAGAATATCTGGGTGAGCCGGTAACAATGGAACAACACATGTTACAGGCGGCGCACTTTGCAGAAACAGCGGGTGAAGATGAAGTAGTGATAGTTGCAGCGTTGCTGCATGATATTGGGCACTTTACCAGTGAGTTTGGAAGTTACTCACCTGATGACACAGTAGACCGTCTGCATGAGCAAGCCGGTGCCGAAGTGCTGGCAGGATTATTCCCGCAGCTGGTTATAGACTGCATCCGTTATCATGTTGCGGCCAAACGCTACCTGTGTGCGGTTAATCCAGCCTACTTTGATCAACTGTCATCCGCGTCGGTGCATTCGCTGGAGTTACAGGGAGGGCCGATGAGTGATGAGGAGGTAACTCTGTTCGAAAAGAATAAAAATCTGAATGATATTGTAAAGGTCAGACAATACGACGATCGTGGAAAAGATGCTGAGTTGCGAACCAGAACATTTTCATATTACGCACCGATGGTGCAGAGAATAGCCGACTCGCACGTGCGAACGTAAACGTCGTTGATCACCGAAGCTAGCTTACAAAAATGCAGCGTTATAGCTTCGTATAAAACAAAGGTGATAGTTTTTGTGGTGGCAGTACCAGTGGCAGTGTTGGTGGCGTAGACGGGGTTATAGAGAAGGTCATGATTAAGGACATTAAGAAGGGCATTGAGAAGTATATAAACGAGGGCATTCAACTTTGTGAATGCCCTCTGTTGCGGCTCTGCAAACGCTCAACCAACGATGGTTAGAGAGGTTTTGTAGGAGCCAGTGTTAACAGACCTCGTGTCGCCTACGCTGCAACTTCCTGCACGTTTGGCTGATGGTCTATGCTGTTGCCGGCGCCGATGGAAATTCGCTTCGGTTTCATGGCCTCCGGAACTTCCTTAACAAGCTTGATTGTAAGCATGCCATTCTTCAGTTGTGCGTCGACTACCTCAACGTGATCCGCAAGCTGAAACTTGCGCTCGAATGCACGAGTGGCTATGCCCTGATACAGGAAATTACGTTGATCCTTGTCGTCGTCAGCTTTTTTGCCACGGATGGTTAATACACCGCGTTCTGTCTGAATGTCGAGTTCGGACTCTTCGAATCCTGCCAGTGCCAGAGTGATTGCGTACTCGTTGTCTTCAACAGTTTCGATGTTGTATGGCGGGTAGCCATTGCTGTGATTGTGTTGTTGTAAGGCATTGTCAAGCAAGTTTGCAAAGCGATCAAAGCCAACGGTGCTGCGATATAGTGGTGAAAAATCAATTGCGTTCATTGTGTATATTCTCCTGAGAAGCAATAAAGTGAAACAATGTAAGTTGGCGGTTAGAGCCTGACGGGCAGCGCTCTTGCCAACGCTGTAAATCTAGAGATGGTGAATTGCTTTTCAAGTGTTTTTTTAGTGCGAATTCCCAAAAATATAGTGCAGATACTATGGGCTTGAAAACCGAAAAAATGCCCTCAATTGGAGACATTTATATCGATTTAAAGCCTGCAGTTCAAATTTATAGATCGACGTGGTGCAGGCAGAGTGGGCACTCCAAATATAATGCGAAACAAGTCGAGACGAATGCCGTTTTGGACAGGACAGTTAGATGAAGATGTGAATGCGCGCTCGGGCAAAATTGGGAAAGGTCGGTTTGGTCAGGGCCATGTAAACTGGCCCGCTGCAACTCTCTGGTAGATTATTGGCTTACTGATGGAACCGGTTATTGCGAAACTGTTAAAAAGTGAGACAGAGTTATCACTGCCGGGTGTGTGTTATGGGTTGAAAGACTGGTTGGCACGGTAACTGAATTATCAGTGTTACGCTTCGCGAATCTATTTTAAATATCTGCCATTAGCTGTTGTGCAGGTAGTGTCAGTTCTCACCCCCAATCGGGCCCGCTTGGACGGGCCCTCTTTTTGTCTGACGCATTGTGTTGTCTGACGCATTGTGCCGATTTTCAGAGGTTTGATCTCTGAACCAAAATCTGTGCACCGGCGATACATTGGTGGTGTGTGCCTCAGCGATGCTGTTGCTAACGACAGTGTTTACAAATCAGTATTAACCACGCCCGATGAAGGGCATATCCGTCGCCATTATCGTCATAAACTGAACGTTAACGTCCAGTGGCAGATCGGCCATTTGTACGACGGCTTTGGAAACGTTAGCGACATCCATGACCGGTTCTATGGCAGTAGAGCCATCAGCCTGAGGCACGCCGGTTCGCATACGTTGCGTCATCTCTGAGGCTGCATTGCCAATATCAATTTGACCACACGCGATGTTAAATGCCCGACCGTCCAGAGAAATGGTTCTGGTGAGTCCGGTGATTGCGTGTTTGCTGGATGTGTACGGTGCTGAACCTGGTCGCGGCACGTGAGCAGAGATAGATCCGTTGTTGATGATTCTGCCGCCTTGTGGCTGTTGCTTGCTCATTAATCGAAACGCCCGGTTTGCAACTAAAAATGCACCGTTGAGGTTAACGTCAATTACGCTTTTCCAGTCCTCAAAGCTGATGTCGCCAAATGGTGCTGCCGCAACGTTGTTGCCAGCGTTGTTGAACACCACATCAAGTCTGCCGAACTTGTCTTCGAGTTGAGTGTAGAGTTTATCAACATCGTCAGGGTTGGTCAGGTCTGCGGCACAGGCCAGTGCATCGTCAGCGCTACAATTCGCTACAAGCTCGTCGAGTAATTCCTTGCGGCGTCCGGTTACTGCCACTCGATAGCCTGCATCGATAAAAGCTTCTGCTGTGTTTCTGCCTATGCCGGAGGTGGCACCGGTGATCAACGCGATTTTGCTATCACTCATAATTTTGCTCCAAATTGTGTGGTTCGAGATGCAGATGTAGGTTGCAGAGCGCGTTGTTACGATCTGCCGTGTCAAGTCTGTGGGCCCGTCGCAAACGGGGTAAGTACGCTTTGTCTGGTGCGCAGCGCTCTGCTGATTACACGTGCCAGCGACTAGCCGAGCAGGGCATGGCTTTCAACAAGTGCGATGTTCCTGTTTTTAAATTCAGTGCGTGTGTCGGCATCACTGCCGTCCATATCGATGGAGCGACAGGCATCGTCAATGACCAGGGTGGTGAAACTCTCTTTTCTGGCATCGACTGCCGAGTAACGAACGCAGTAGTCGAAGGCAAGGCCACAGCAGAATACCCGATTTATGCGAAGGTCTCTCAGATAGCCGGCTAGTCCGGTTCGAGTGGTGTGGTCGTTTTCGTAAAACGCGGAGTACGAATCAATCTCCGGATTCGTGCCTTTGCGAATGACCATGGCAGCCGCGTCGACCTGTAAGTCGGGGTGAAACGCGGCACCGTCGCTGCCCTGGATACAGTGATCGGGCCACAGGGTTTGCTGGCCGTAAGGCATGGCGGTTGTAGAGAACGGCGCCTTGCCTGAGTGCGAGGTGGCGAATGAACTGTGCCCGGCCGGGTGCCAGTCCTGGGTTAGAATTACGTGCCTGAACTGTTCGATCAGCGGGTTGATGATGGGCACAATGGCGTTACCATCGGTTACTGCCAGTTTACCCTCAGGACAGAAATCGTTTTGTACATCAATGACCAGTAACGCATCTGAGTCGTTAAGTTTCATAAGTGCCCCGAAGCTGTAATTCTTTTGTGGTGCTTGTGCGGCTATTTTGCATCCTGAGCAGGCTGACTGCCAGCAATTTGAGCTGTCGCCGAGACCTTCTAACAGATATCATTGGGATTCAATTGGATCTCCGTTATGCATACACCTCAACTTTCATTTGACCAGCTGTTTCTTGACACCACGCGCGACAGGCGTTTTCTGGTGGCCGGTGTTGATGAGGCCGGGCGCGGGCCACTGGCTGGCAGCGTGGTTGCCGCGGCGGTAATACTCGACCCGGACCAGAAAATAGCCGGCCTGGCCGACTCCAAAGTACTGACTGAAGAGCGTCGCGAGGTACTGGCTACACAGATTCGAGAGCGCGCAGTGAGCTGGTGTGTTGCCGAGGCATCGGTGGAAGAAATTGATCAGCTGAATATTTTGCATGCCTCCATGCTGGCGATGTCACGCGCAATAGAGGGCCTGTCGCAGGCTCCTAATCACTGTTTAATCGACGGCAATCGTTGCCCGATTACCACCTATAACTGCCAGGCAATCGTGAAGGGAGATTCGCTGGTGCAGGAGATATCAGCTGCGTCAATTCTGGCCAAAGTTGCGCGTGATCAGAGCATGCGCGAGCTCCATCAGGTGTATCCGCAGTACGGCTTCGATAAACACAAAGGATACCCGACCCGACAACACATGGCAGCATTGCAGCGCTTCGGTCCACTGGATATTCATCGTCGAAGTTTTGGACCTGTGAAAAAAGTGATGTTGCCAATTGATACACTGCCGGCAGGAGAGCCCGCTTGAGCGGATTTGTTCACCTCAGAACCCACACTGAGTACTCATTAGTTGACAGCGTCGTCCGTATTGGTGCGCTGATGAAAGCAACGGCGGCGGGCAATATGCCGTCTGTCGCGCTGACCGATCAAAGCAACATGTTTGCACTGATCAAGTTTTTTAAAAGCTCGGTGTCTGCCGGAATCAAGCCGATCGTCGGTGTTGACGCGCGCATCCTGTCAGCCGATCCGACTGATGACAGCTTTTCGCCAATTGTACTGCTGGCACAAAATGAAGTTGGCTACCTGAATCTAACCGAGCTGGTGTCGCGCAGTTACCAGGAGGGCCAGAACCATCTGGGGGCAACGCTTGCACGTGACTGGCTTGAAGGTAACACCGAGGGTGTTATCGCGTTGTCGGGTGGTCGCGCCGGCGATATTGGCAGGGCCCTGCTGGCAGACCAGCACGACAAAGCCGAAGAGTGTCTGCAGCAATGGATGAAGCTGTTTCCGGGGCGTTTTTACCTCGAGTTACAGCGTACTGGTCGGCCAGATGAAGAACGCTATATACAGGCTGTGTTGCCGCTGGCTAACGCAGCAGGTTGTCCGGTGGTGGCGACTAACGATGTGCGTTTTATTAAACGCGGCGATTTCGATGCGCACGAGGTGAGAGTGTGTATACATCAGTCGCATGAAGTAACCAGTACCCGACGGCCGCGTGACTACAGCGAACAGCAGTATTTACGCAGCGCAGCGGAAATGGCAGAACTGTTTGCCGATATACCCGAGGCACTGGAAAACAGTGTGCAGATAGCAATTCGCTGCAATCTGCACATTAAACTGGGTGACCCGATGCTGCCGGATTTCCCGGTGCCAAGCGGAATGACGGAGAGCGATCTGTTGCGCTCGCAGTCAGAGGAGGGTTTGCAAAAGCGGCTAGAGCGTCTTTATGACACCAGTGCCGAGAATTTTGCCGAAATTCGCAAGCCCTACGACGCCAGACTCAAGCGCGAACTCGATGTCATTATCCAGATGGAGTTTCCGGGCTACTTTTTAATAGTCTCGGATTTCATCCGCTGGAGTCGTGACAACGGTGTACCCGTTGGCCCGGGCAGAGGCTCGGGCGCGGGGTCGCTGGTGGCCTACGCGCTGGCGATCACTGACCTCGATCCACTCGCCTATGACTTGCTGTTCGAGCGATTCCTGAATCCCGAGCGTGTGTCGATGCCCGATTTCGACATCGACTTTTGCATGGACAAGCGTGACAAGGTCATTCAGTACGTCTCCGACAAGTACGGTAGCGACAAAGTGTCGCAAATTATCACCTACGGCACGATGGCAGCGAAGGCGGTGGTGCGCGATGTGGCGCGAGTCATGGGGCACCCGTACGGCTTTGGCGATCGACTGGCGAAGATGGTGCCGCTGGATTTGGGTATTACCCTGACCAAGGCGCTTGATGTCGCGGAAGATTTACGCAGAGCCTACGAAAACGAAGAGGACACCCGTGCAGTAATCGATATGGCGTTGCAGCTCGAAGGGTTGTCGCGCAATGCTGGCAAGCATGCCGGGGGGGTTGTGATTGCTCCCACCCGACTCACTGATTTCACGCCGCTGTACTGCGAGGCGGACGGTTCAAGTCTGGTAACGCAGTTCGACAAAGACGATGCGGAAAGTGTTGGGCTGGTGAAGTTTGACTTTCTTGGTCTGCGCACGCTCACGATTATTGAAAATGCCGTTACCATGATCAACAGTCGCCGTGCCAGTGACCAGCAACTCGATCTCGACAAATTGCCGTTTGACGATGGTCACACCTACAAATTGCTACAGGAAGCCAAAACCACGGGTGTATTCCAGCTGGAATCCGGTGGCATGAAAAAGCTGATAGCGCGGCTGAAACCCGACTGCTTTGACGATGTGGTGGCACTGGTGGCACTCTACCGACCGGGGCCCATGAGTTCCGGCATGCTCGACGACTTCATTGCGCGTAAAAACGGTCTGGCGCCCATATCCTATCCTCACCCTGATTATCAGCACGACAGCCTGAAACCTATCCTGGAATCCACCTATGGCGTGATCGTCTATCAGGAGCAGGTGATGCAAATTGGCCAGGTACTGGCCGGTTATTCACTGGGCGGCGCAGACGTATTGCGGCGTGCTATGGGTAAGAAGAAGCCCGAAGAGATGGCCAAGCAGCGGCAGGTCTTTGTTGATGGCTGCCTGAAGAACAACATCGACGAACAGCTGTCGCGAAATATCTTTGACCTGGTTGAAAAATTTGCAGGATACGGTTTCAACAAATCGCACTCTGTGGCCTATGCGGTGCTGTCGTATCAGACCGCATGGCTCAAGTGTCACCATCCGGCAGAATTTTTCAGCGCTGTGCTCACCGCCGATATGGATTCGACCGACAAGGTAGTGCGTACTATCGATGATTGTCTGGAGTCCGGGCTCAGACTTTTGCCGCCTGATATCAATCATTCGCACGTCGGGTTTACCCCGACCGACGATAAAACCGTGCGTTTTGGCCTTGGCGCCATCAAAGGTGTCGGGGAAGGGGTGCTGGAGAAAATATTTGCAGAACGCGACAGCAATGGTCCGTTTACAGGGTTGATTGATCTTTGCCATCGCACCAGTGCTGCCGGTGTCTCGCGCAACGTACTTGAAGGCCTGGTGCGTGCCGGCGCACTCGATTGCCTGGGAGAGAACAGAGCGACGTTAATGGGCAACCTGGCTCTGGCGCTCGGTGCCGCGAATCAACAGTCGCGTAATCAGGACAGCGGCCAGACCGATTTGTTCGGTGAAGTGACAGCGTCTGTTGATCAGGCCATAGAATTAGTCAAGGTCGCCGATTGGCCGGACATCGATCGACTGATGGCGGAGCGAAAAACCACCGGCCTGTTTATCAGCGGCCATCCGATCGATCCCTATCTGGGTGAGCTCGAAAAGATAACCAGTGGTCGTATTGATGATCAGTGCAGCCGTGTACCACCAGACGACGGCAGCGGCTACAGGAGTCGCGGACAGGACTGCGTAATGGCCGGGTTGATCTGCGATATCCGGGTAAGAGCGACGAACAGAGGGGCGAAACTACTAACAGCGACTCTGGATGACTGTACCGGCAAGGCTGATATGGTGGTTTCCGGTGAGTTGCTTGAATCCTGCGGACATAAGCTCGGTGCCGATGCGATTGTTGTGGTTGAGGGCAGCCTGGGCATAGATTCATTCAGCGGTGGTTACAGTCTGCGAGCGCGGCAGGTATACACCATTGACGAGGCACGTGAGCGATTTGCCAGATTGTTGCTGGTCACATGGCGCTCAACTGCGGATTTGGCATCGCTGCAGCGTATCCACGAAGCGCTGGCCAGCCACCGTAAGGGTGGGCGTTTGCCGGTGTTTATTGACTATGCGAATGAGTCGGCGACAGCGCGTATTCGGCTTGGCGATAAATGGCAGATTAATCCATCTGCACAGCTTATTGAATCGCTGCACAGTACTGCAGGAGTCAGCGATGTCGACCTGGTTTACTGACGACCATTGCTGGCACTGCGCTTTACTGATTTTGATTATGCCGATTTGATATACTGCAAACTGCCCAGATGTAACTGGCAGCCGCGCGCGTTGCCGGTCAATGCGTAATAACGATCCTGATATTAATAGCCCGCTGCAATAAGAATCCGCTGCGTACAATTGGTTTCAAAAGAGCAGGCCCCGCACAGTGAACACCGCTAGTCGAACAGAATGAATCAAAGTTATTTAGAGTTTGAAAAGCCGATTGCGGAATTGCATGGCAAAATTGATGCGTTAAGCAGCGCCACAGATAACGTAGACATTGATGTCGACGACGATCTGGCGAAGTTGCGCATAAAGTGCGACAAGCTGACCGAGTCGATCTTCTCAAAACTCGACCCGTGGCAGGTGTCGCAGGTCGCCCGGCATCCGGAACGCCCGTTTGCACTCGACTATATCAAGCTGATTTTCACCGAATTTGAAGAGCTGCATGGTGACCGCGCCTACGCAGACGATCCTGCAATAGTGGCGGGAATTGGCCGTCTAAACGGTCAGGCGGTCGCAATTATTGGCCAGCAAAAAGGCCGCGACACCAAGGAAAAGATTAAGCGTAATTTCGGCATGCCGAAGCCCGAGGGCTATCGCAAGGCGTTGCGAATTATGAAGCTTGCCGAGAAATTCAAACTACCGCTGATCACACTGATTGATACACCCGGGGCGTATCCAGGCGTTGGTGCGGAAGAGCGTGGTCAGAGCGAAGCGATTGCGCGTAACCTGATTACCCTGGCAGATCTCAAGACGCCGATCATCTGCACGGTAATCGGTGAAGGGGGCTCGGGTGGCGCACTGGCCATTGGTGTCGGCGATCGCATCAATATGATGCAATACAGTACTTACAGTGTTATCTCTCCGGAGGGCTGTGCGTCCATTCTTTGGAAAAGTGCAGACAAGGCACCAGAGGCAGCAGAGGCCATGGGTATTACCTCGGACCGATTGAAGGAACTGAAACTGATCGACCGAATTATCCCCGAGCCGCTGGGCGGCGCGCATCGAAACCCCCAGGCGGCAGCGTCAGCACTGCGTGAGTCGCTGATCGATGATCTCAGTCAACTGTCTTCAATGATGTTTGAAGATCTGATCGAGCAGCGCAGTGCAAAGCTGCGAAGCTTTGGTGAATACAAAGAAGGCTAGCGTGCCTGACAGTGCGGCGGCTGGTCGTGCGCCGGCTGTCGACGACGGATTTACGGCTGTTATCTTTCAATACCTAGAAAGCCTGGGGTTATCAGCCAACAGCGGTCTGGTAGTGGCCTACAGTGGTGGTGTTGACTCTCATGTGCTGCTCAAATGTGTTGCCGACTGGTGTCGTTCAAGATCATCAGCGATAACACCCTCGCTGCGCGCTCATCATATAGATCACGCGCTGCAATCTGAAAGTCGCAACTGGGCAAGCCATTGCCAGTCGGTGTGTCAGCAGTTGCAGGTCGAGCTGACCATCAGTCGAGTGTCGGTGGATTTGCATTCCGGCCACAGCCCCGAAGATGCCGCGCGGCGGGCAAGGTACGATGCATTGCGCAACGATCTGCGCTCTGACGAAGTGTTGTTGGTGGCGCATCATGCAGACGATCAGGCAGAGACTCTGCTGCTGCAGCTATTCCGCGGTGCCGGGGTCAATGGTCTTGCCGCTATGCCTGTAGAGGCGGCATTTGGCAGCGGCAGGCTGCTGCGGCCGATGTTGCAAATTTCCGCAGATCGCATTCGCGTCTACGCCAACAACCACCAGCTTAGCTGGATAGAAGACCCGAGCAATCTCGACGATGGTTTCGACAGAAACCTGCTTCGTAATCAGGTAATGCCAATACTGCAGGCGCGATGGCCCTCGATCGCAAGCAGTATTTCCCGAAGCGCCTCGCACTGCGCGGAAGCTGTGGTAATCAATCGGGCTTTTGCCAGAGGTGTGCTCGCAGATCAAATCCACGGTCGAGTGCTGTCAATACAAACGTTAGCGCCATACTCCACAATAGAAAAAAAAGCCGTGCTTCGCAGCTGGATTGAACGCCACGGGTTTTCGATGCCGCCGACCTCCAGGCTCAATCATCTGCTAAGCGATTTGATCGCTGGCAGCAGCGACAGCGCCGGTGAGTTACTGTGGGGTGGTGCGTGCATCAGAAAGTATCGTGATTGTCTGTATCTGGGAGCGGCGGATGATTTTGATAGCAGCAAGTCGTTTTACTACCGTTGGTCAGAGTTGCAGCAGGCGCTAACGATTACAGAGACGGGTCAGATACTAACGCGAGCGGATATTCCTGATGCTTATGCCGATGTACCCGATGGTCTGGTGGTATGCAGCCGTCAGGGTGGCGAACAGATTCGTTTGGCGGGGCACCGTATCCATAAATCGGTAAAAAAACTGTTTCAGGAATGTGCCACTCCCCCCTGGTTGAGAGGCAGACTGCCATTTATCTACAGCGGTGACACATTGATAGGCATAGTTGGGATAGGTTTCACTGACTAATTCTGGCGATTTCGTAATCTCTCCCGTTTGGCAGCAAGGTTGGCCGGGAGCGGCTTTCTGGGTTCTCCTCGCACTTCGCGGTGGCATTGTTAATTGTCGGTTATCAGGCCTTCTGGTAGTCTGCAATACCATCTTGTTGTACCTCTTTTACCTTCAATTTTGAGTGAACCAATGACGCGATTCATTTTCGTGACAGGCGGTGTTGTGTCATCGCTTGGCAAAGGAATAGCAGCGGCGTCGCTTGCTGCTTTGCTGGAGTCGCGCGGGTTAACGGTCACGCTGCTAAAGCTCGATCCCTACATAAACGTCGATCCAGGCACCATGAGTCCTTTTCAGCACGGTGAGGTGTTTGTCACTGGCGATGGCGCAGAGACTGATCTGGATTTAGGGCACTACGAGCGCTATGTGCGTGTGCAAATGACACAGGCGAATAACTTTACGACCGGTCGAGTGTATGAAAACGTAATCGCACGTGAACGACGAGGCGACTACCTTGGCGCCACGGTGCAGGTCATACCTCACATTACTGACGAAATTATTCGGCTGGTCAAAGAGGGCGCCGGAGACGCAGATGTTGCAATGGTCGAAATTGGCGGCACGGTAGGCGACATAGAATCGCTGCCATTTCTGGAAGCGATCCGTCAAATGGGAATTGAACAGGGGCCGACCGGCGCTCTGTTTATTCACCTGACGTTAATTCCTTATATAAAAACCGCCGGGGAAATGAAAACCAAGCCGACGCAGCACTCTGTGAAGGAATTGCGCAGCATTGGTATTCAGCCTGACATTTTAATGTGCCGATCAGATCGTGAACTGCCAGCCGGTGAACGTAAAAAAATTGCCCTGTTTACCAATGTTGCCGAAGAAGCGGTAATTTCAGCCATTGATGCAGATTGCATTTATCGAATTCCAAGTTTGCTGCATGCTCAGCGGCTCGACGAAATTGTGCTCGATAAATTTGGTGTTAAAGCGCCAGCGGCTGACTTGACAGAGTGGGATCGTGTGGTCGATGGCCTGATCAACCCCGAAAGCGAAGTGGTGATCGGCATGGTTGGTAAATACACCGAATTGACCGAGTCCTATAAATCGTTAAACGAGGCGCTGTCCCACGCCGGAATCGATCACAAGACCAAAGTCGTTATTCACTACATTGACTCCGAGAAACTGCGCGGTGGTGATCTGTCCGTTCTGCGGGAGGTCGATGCGATTCTGGTGCCGGGCGGATTCGGCAAGCGCGGCGTAGAGGGAAAAGTTAACGCGGTACGCTTCGCCCGGGAAAACGGTATTCCGTTCCTTGGCATCTGCCTCGGAATGCAGGTGGCTGTTATTGAATATGCGCGCAGTGTGGCGGGCCTTGATGGCGCTAACAGTACTGAATTTACTACCGACAGCGAGCACCCGGTAATCGGCCTGATCACCGAGTGGCAAGATCGCAAAGGCCAGATCGAAGTCAGAGATGAAAATACCGATCTTGGCGGTACCATGCGGCTGGGCGGTCAGGAGTGCTTTGTAAAGGCTGGCACGGTAGCGCACGATGTGTACGGCGAAGACGTTATTTTCGAAAGACATCGCCACCGGTACGAGTTTAATAATCGTTATCTCGACAAACTGGTTGACAGTGGCATGGTGGTGTCCGGCGTGTCAGGTGATGACGAGCCATTGGTTGAGATTATTGAGCTGCCTGATCATCCGTGGTTTGTCGGCTGCCAATACCATCCGGAATATCGTTCAACACCCAGAGACGGCCACCCGCTGTTTCGCAGTTTTATTGCCGCGGCCATTGTTTATGCGAATGAAGAACAACTGGAGGCCATCAGTTAAATGGGTGAACAGTCAGATCGTCAGTCTGGTGGCATCAACACGGCCGGTTTTACTATCGGCAGCATAAAAGCGGGCCTCGACCACCCTCTGTTTTTGATTGCCGGCAACTGTGTTATCGAGAGTGAGTCGATGACCATGCGCACCGCTGAGGCGTTGGTCTCGATGTGCACCCGACTTAAGCTTCCGCTGATTTACAAGTCATCATTCGATAAAGCTAATCGCTCGTCGGGCAGCAGCTATCGTGGGCCGGGCCTGGAAGAGGGGTTGAGAATTTTGCTGTCGGTGAAACAGGAGTTCAATGTGCCTGTGATTACTGATGTGCATGAGGACACTCCCATCGACGAGGTAGCAAGCGTTGTAGATGTGCTGCAAACCCCGGCGTTTCTGTCTCGCCAGACCAATTTTATCCAGCGAGTTTGTGCCACCGGCTTGCCTGTCAATATCAAGAAGGGCCAGTTCATGGCACCCGAAGACATGCAGAATGTGGTTGATAAGGGGCGAAGCACCGGCAATGATAAACTGATGGTGTGCGAGAGAGGCGTTAGTTTTGGGTATCGTACGCTGATATCAGATATGCGTGGTCTGGCGACCATGCGTGGCACCGGGTGTCCGGTAGTGTTTGACGCCACACATTCAGTTCAGCAGCCGGGCGGGCTTGGGGCGGCATCTGGCGGGCAGCGGCAGTTTGTGCCTGTGCTGGCGCGTGCGGCGGTTGCGGCTGGTGTTGCCGGTGTGTTTATGGAGACCCACCCAGATCCAGATACAGCACTGAGCGATGGCCCCAATGCCTGGCCTCTCGATCGCATGGAAACGCTACTTGGCACGTTACTGGAACTTGATGCGACATGCAAAGCGTCAGAACTGCCCGAAAATGCGCTGCTTGGTACAGATTGATCTGGTCACGCCCCTTTTTCACTGACGTACGAATCAATAACATCGAAACAGATTAGGTAATCATGGCCAAAATCAGCAAAATTCACGCTCGGGAAATTATCGATTCCCGTGGTAACCCGACACTCGAAGCCGATATCACGCTCGATTCAGGTGTGGTTGGTCGCGCGGCAGTTCCGTCTGGTGCATCCACCGGTGAGCGCGAAGCGCTGGAGTTGCGCGACGGTGACAAATCTCGCTACCTGGGCAAAGGTGTTTTGAAAGCTGTTGCGCACGTCAATGGTGAAATTGCCAGTGCACTGCAAGGTATGGATGTCAGCGATCAGGAAAAGCTGGATACCACCATGCTTGAGCTGGACGGCACTGAAAACAAGGACAGGCTGGGTGCCAATGCGTTGCTGGCGGTATCATTAGCCTGCGCACAGACGGCAGCGAAAGCCAATAATCAGATGTTGTTCGAATATCTTGGCGGTGCTGATGCGACAACATTGCCGGTGCCTATGATGAATATCATCAACGGTGGTTCACACGCCAACAACAGTGTGGATCTGCAGGAGTTTATGGTGATGCCGGTTGGTGCTGAGTCACTGTCCGAGGCGTTGCGTTATGGTGCCGAAATTTTCCATACACTGAAGCATGTGCTCGACGCCAAAGGCCTTAATACCGCGGTCGGTGATGAAGGAGGTTTTGCGCCTGATTTACCGTCTAACGAAGCCGCCATTGAAGTCATACTCGAGGCAATCGACAAAGCCGGATTCAAAGCAGGTGAGGATGTTTATCTGGCGCTGGATGCCGCAAGTTCAGAGTTTTGCGAGAATGGCGTGTATGACCTGGCCTCGGAGAACCGCAAGTTCAACAGTGAAGAGTTTAGTGATTACCTGACTGATTGGGTGAATCGCTACCCGATTATCTCAATCGAAGATGGTATGGACGAAAATGATTGGGCGGGCTGGAAAATGCTGACCGAGAAAGCAGGTGATAAAGTCCAGCTCGTTGGCGACGATTTGTTTGTAACCAACCCGGCTATTCTGGCTAAGGGTATCGACCAGTCGATCGCAAACTCGGTGTTGATCAAGGTTAATCAAATTGGGACACTGACAGAAACGTTGCGCACCATTGATATGGCGCACAAGGCTGGCTATACCACGGTCACTTCACATCGATCGGGTGAGACTGAAGATACCACTATCGCTGATTTGTCGGTTGCCACTAACGCCGGGCAGATAAAAACCGGGTCAATGTCTCGATCTGACCGAATCGCCAAATACAATCAATTGCTTCGCATAGAAGAAAAACTTGGCAGCCGTGCTGTGTATGCCGGGCGATCTGCATTTAAGCAGTCTCTGTAATAGCCTGCTGTTAGAGGTATTAGTGTTTAATGTTCGTTTGTCTGGTGTTCTATGAGGTAGTTCGAGGTGCTGTTTTTGGCACCTGCAGGCCTGTTGCACTGCAAGCGTTTGGTGTGCCGTGCAGAGGCATTTGTGGCAATTTTCGGTTTTCAGTTTCGTTAATTAGTAATAACGTGGAGATTGTTGTTTGAAGCTGCTTATTGGTGGTTTGATAGCGTTGTTCGTTGTGCTGCAGGCACGTTTGTGGTTTGGAGACGGGGGCCTTCACGAGGTCTCACGCGCTAAAAAAGAAGTTGCCCGACTCAGCGTCGAAGTTACGCGCCAGCGCGATATCAATATCGCGCTTCGTGCGGAAGTGACCGATCTCGGTAACGGGCTTGGTGAAATTGAAGAGCGTGCAAGGGCGGAGCTGGGTATGATCGGCAGTGATGAAACGTTCTATCAGTTCGTTGGCAAAAAGAACGATGCCGTGGCGGCGGATACCCTGGCTCAGCGCAGAGCTGATACCAGTGCGATAGTTCGAGGTGAAGCAGTGCCTGTATCTGTATCCGGGTCTCTGGCTGATGAGCCTGCTGGCATCGTGGAGCCGCCGGAAAAGCCTTAATTGAAGCGCGGAGTTGAAGCGCGTGATTGAAGCCCTGGTTGGGGCCTGCTGCTCAGTAATTAAACGCAGTAATTAAGCGCGGTAACAGCGTTGCGCCGTGTTTTGAAATGGGTTTTGCCTGGTGTCCTGCAACGGGGTTTGCCTGGTGTCTTACATAGTGTTCGACACTGCTGAGTGCCATATCTGCCCGGGATTTCAGAAGCTGTTATCAAGCACGATCTCGCGACCAGTATCCAACAGCGATACATTAGCCGCCGCGAAACTGAAATTGCTGCTTTCGTAGTGCGAGACATAAAACTCAGTGTCCTGGCGCTGTTTGCAGAATTCGTCTATCTCCTCGAATGAAGCGTGATCCCCGCTCGGTGCATCTCTGCCATGCACTATCGCCACCGGTGCGGTTGCAACCGTTTCATAGATCTCGCGTTCAAATCTACTGTCGGCAGTCCAGCCCAGAATCGGTCGGGTGTTGTTGTACATCACGAAGCCATAGCATAGGTAGTTATGCGCTGACTTAAAGAGCTGGAGCGTGAGGCCTGCCACTTCAATGGTTTGCCCGTTAGTTGCCGGGTTCCAGTGTACTGCTTTGTCGGCGGCAAGCCCCAGACTTTCCAGTTCGTGCAGACGGTGATTGCGTACAATCTTCAGTACCTCATTGTGTCCGAACAACCTGATTTTTTCTGCGTCTGACGGCCAGGTAGCGATATACAGTGGCAAGTCGCCGGTGTGATCAGCGTGGTTATGAGACAGGTAGATATCTGCGGGCAGCGACCCTTCAAGCAGAGTTGATGCTGAACGTCCGACGCCTGCACCACAGTCGATTAACAATACTGGTTTACCGGAGTGCTTAATCACATAAGCAGTGCTTGGCGCACCGGTTTTGAAATTAGTGGCTCCTCGACCCGTGCCAAGGCATTGTATGGTTAGCATATTGATCTCTGGTTTGCGAAACAGTCCGTGCAAACAGTAGTCGTACTCTACTCGACGGTGTCATTCTATACCGCTCCAGAGTACCGATACTCCCGGAGTGGAAATGGTAGTGTTCGGCTCAGAATTGAGCTCGGGCAGCGTACGGGTGGTGGTCAGTCTGCTGCACGTTCTATTGCACGTTCTACTGAAAACGGGGCGATACAGGTTGCCGTGGGAAACAATGCTTTAACTGATGTCTCGTCTTTTTCCAGATAAATTAATTTCACATTGGCGCCGGCATCCATGGTTGCGAAAGCAAGCAGACCATTACGGCGCGCCTGCCACAGTGTTTCGAGTACTGCCCAGCTCTCTGGTTTTAGATAGCTCAGTGCTGGTCGTGCGGCTTGCATGGTTGCATGCATGCCAAGCGCGTTCGACTCTGCTGTATGGCCAACGGTTGCGAAATCCTGCTCAATCAGTGCGCGCTCTATACTGTCGCAGTCTTTTTCAGCTTGAGCAGGCCATGCTGAAAACAACGGGCTGGTGGCGACGGTATGGTTCATACCATCGCGCGATGAGTGTGACTTCTGCGAGCTGTCTACGGTGACAATGGCGATTCGAAACGAGGGCCAGTTTATTGCCAGTGGCCGGGCAAAGCTGTCCATGCCGTCGCCGCTTTCTCCTCGATCCCAGCGCACAAATCCGTGCCACAAAGAGCGTGAAGCGCTGCCGCTACCTACGCGAGCAATGATGCTGAGTTCTGTGTCAGTTAATTGCGCTTGAAACGCCTTGTTGAGAGCCAGTGTGAGCGCGGCAAACCCGGAGGCTGATGAAGCAAGACCGGCTGCTGTTGGAATGGTGTTACGGCTCTCGATACTCAATGGCAGCGATTGCCGACGACGAAAGTGATTGACGAATGCAAACAGGCGAATGGCAAAAGGATCAGTGCCAGAGACTGTTTTGCCGTTAAACACCAGCGTATCCTGGTCTGCCGGTGACAGTGTGGTAGTTGTGCCCCAGTTACCAAGGGAGACAGACAGTGATGAATTGAGCGGCAGGTTTAGCGGCTTGTCGCGCTTGCCCCAGTACTTTGACAATGCAATATTACTGGGTGCGAACGCAGTTGCTGAAACCGGTGCTTGCAGCACATCGGGTAACAGTTTGTCGAATACGGTTTGAGTGGCATCAGGTTTCAAAATGCAGACCTTTACTGGCAACTGTCAGCGGCGTAAATCCGTCTGGCACAGGACCCACTGCGACCACGCAGTCTCCCAGGCCTGAACCAGATATTTTCACTGCCATGGTGTCAGGGTTGCGACGAGCTTCTGCGATCAATTGTTGCAACGTATCGTCGGACACACCCAGTGCCTGCATCAGGTTTTGATACGCCTGTAAGTGATTGGCGAACGACGGCCAGTTTTTGTTCCTGGCGGCGGAAATGGTCGCTTTGGCACAGGCCCCCATCTGTATATACAGGTCATCATAATGTTTCTCATTACCTTCGCGTGCAGCGGCTACTTTCGCGAGTACTTCTGCAGTTGGCGTTTTATATCCACAGTATCTCAGGCTGAAGTCCGGTGGCAAAGGCAGTGATTGCACTGTTGCAGGTGTAGCGCATGCACCTTGTGTCTCTGCGGGTGTTGGTAATTGATAGGCTAGCATTCCACCGTTGAGGCTGGCCGCAAGGTCTGCACCACTGCCGCGGCCCTGAATGTCGCGAGTGATTTTTAATCCTGTTTGATGCAGTTCACGCAGATCAGGTTGCTCACTGCCGTGCACCAGATAATGAATGGCGGCGAGTGATGCGGCGGTCACTGCGGCCGATGAACCAAGGCCCATTGTCGGGTTGATTTCAGAGGCTATATTGAGCCGAACACCTTGTTGCAGATAATCGCTATAGTGCGCAATTACCGCCAGTACAAACTTCATAGGGCCATCGACAACGATGGCGTCAAGCGACGTTGATACGGGGGCCGCTATCGTCGAATGCACTTCGGCGACGCGTGATTCAAGGGTTGTTGCGGTAATTTGAATGCGCTGTTCTACAGCACACACAATAGCCGGTTGCCCGTATACCACAGCGTGTTCGCCGGTCACCATGATTGACCCGGGGGCGGATACTTTCAGCGTGTGATTCACGGTTGCAACTTTATTGAGCGAGTGTTGTTGAGGATATTGCAGGCGACGTTACAGTCAAAGTTGCAGCTTAAATAGCAGGGCGAGATCACAGTCAGCTTGCTCGCTGCAAACTGGCGCCCTGTGCGGCGAGCTTGAGTGGCTCCCAGCGCATGTCCGGATAGTGTTGCATTAGGTTTTTGATTGCATCGGGGTCGGGCAGGTATACCAGAATAATGCCGCCGGCTTCCCCGCGCACTGCACCCGCACCTGATATTTTGGCAGCACCACCAACGTTTTCTATAGCAGTGACAAAGCGCTTTGCGGCGGCGGTAACCACACCGATTCTTTCCAGTAGTCGCTGGTTCTCTCGCAGTGGCTGATAGGGCTCACGGTTAGCCTGCAGGTCAGCCAGTAGCTGGTCTGTGCAGGCGCCGAATGCGTCCCACAGCAACTGGTCATTGCCAATGGTTTCTCTGATTCGGGCAACGCATTCACCAGTGGACGATGCCGGGGTGCCGTGCAGGATCCAGTACCAGCCATCGCCGCTATGCAAACCGTGATCGTCGGCAATGGCCGGTCTGCTCAGTTCGTCTCCCGCTACTCGATTCAGACCGCCGAACACAACAGTCGCCGCGTCAATAGCGCCGCCTTTACCATGTTGCAAACGCTCGCAGGTCCGCACCTGTTGAAAGCGATCAGTGTCGGATTTTGGCGTGTTCAGCAAGTGCTCGTACAGAACCAGGGTTGCGGCGATCACTGCCGCTGAAGACCCCATTCCAGCGCCAAGTGGCAAACTCGATTTGCTGGAGAGTTGCCCTGGTACCGGCAGCTTGTGGTTGTGGCTGACACCGGGCACGGGCAGGTAGTGCACCAGTGATGACAGCGTGTAGATGGCCAGATCATCCGGTCGTTTGAGAATTTTTTGCACTGGCAGATCGCCTTGCAAAAACTGGTCAAAGCGCCGATCCAGTCGATCCTTAAAGGTCTTTAGAAGTTCAACCGGGTACAGTTGCCCCTGACTTAGCGAACCGAAAGCGGTACGTAATCCACCGGTTTTGTGCATGGGGGTGAACCAGACATCTGTGTACTGCTGTACAGCCAGCGCGATAGCAGGGGCGCCATAGACGACAGCGTGCTCACCAGACAGTATTAGTTTGCCCGGCGCTCTGCCAAACAACTGTACCTGTTCAGTGGTTGTTAACGGCTGCGTAGTGGCGTTTGTGGTCATTAATACTGGTAAGCCTGTAGCGGCCACTGGAGTTGGCGATTGAAGTGTCTGGCAAGGTGACTTCGGAGCCATCCTGCGGATCTGGCGCATGCCATAGTTCAAGGTATTCGTCGTAACTGAGTGCTGTGCGATTCGCGATTAACTGCTGATGCAGATCGCTGTGCAGGCGCTCGCGATAACCTGGCTGGACACGACCTGAGAAGAACTCGGCAACTGCGCCGGAGCCATAGCTAAACAGGCCGACGGGCTTTCCGCTGAGGTCATCGGTGCAGTTCTCGAGCATAGATGCCAGGCTCAGATAGAGTGATGCTGCATAGCAGTTGCCTATTTGGCGAGCATACACGAGCCCGGGGTCTACCTTTTCAGCATCGCCTGCAGCATCGTTGTGGGACGCAAGGCGGCGGTGCGCTTTTTCTCCCATTCGGGAAAAGGGCAGGTGAAAACAAAACTGTGCCAGATCGGTGTAGTTATGCCCGCCATCCTCGGTGTAATCATCCCAGGCTTTGGTCATGCTGTGCAGGTACTTTAGTGCAGAGTACTTTCCATCAACCAACGGGGTTTTGCGATAGTTGGGTCGCCAGAAATCCATGACGTCTTCACAGTAACACCCACTCGCCAGGTCTATTGACAGCAGCCGTGGATTGGCTGAAATCAACATCGCAACAGCACCTGCTCCCTGCGTGGCTTCCGCTGAGCTGTCGAGGTCGTAGCGAGATACATCTGATGCGATTAGCAGCACCTTGCGATCCGGCCTGCGAGCAATGTGGCCACAGGCCAGTTGCAGGGCTGCGGTTGCGCTGTAGCAAGCCTGCTTTAATTCCACATTGCGTACCGTGCTAGGTAAATCCAGCAGACGGTGCACATAGATTCCGGCGGACTTTGACTGATCGATGCCTGTTTCTGTGGCAAACAACAATGTGTCAATACCATCGCTGCCACAGGCATCAATGACACTGCGAGCGGCTTCGGCCGCCATCGTTACGATGTCTTCGTCACGCTCTGGTACGGCGATTTTTTCCTGACCGATGCCACGCGAAAATTTAGCCGGATCGATATCGTGGCGCTGTGCCAGTTCGTCAAGCGATAAAAACCTGCTCGGGATGAAAAAGCTTATATCGTCGACACCGATAGGGGGCAATGTCATCTGCTCGGTCATGTTCTCTCCATCACGAGATGTGTCCGCATCAACTCTCCGGGGTTGGTTTGCGACGCCAGCAATGACAACTCACCACACAACACCGTTGCAGCGCATATTGCCGCAAGACGGCGGCCGTTGTCGCCCACTGCGCGGCTTTCCCGGCAGCCCATTTTTTGCAGTGCCTCCTCAGCTACCTCGTTTGATTTGCCACTGCCGACCGAACCGACGATCAGATTGGGTAACGTACAGGAAAAATAAAGCCCGTTGTCGCGTTTTTCCGTATGCACAATGCCCTGGGATCCCTCGATGATGTTGGCGGCGTCCTGGCCGGTGGCCAGGTAAAAACCCAGCAGCATATTAGCAAAATGCGCGTTGGCGCTGCGCAGGCTGCCGGCGATATTGCCGCCGATCAGATTTTTTTCTGTGTTTATACGAACCATGCTTTCCGGCGTGGTGCGCAATAACCGACGGCAGAGTTCATCAGGGATTTCGATTTCCGCAACCACATTTTTGCCGCGTCCTAAAATCGCATTAACAGCGCTGACTTTTTTGTCAGTGCAGTAGTTACCGGAAATAGAAGAGTACTGCAGTTCGGGGTACTGTTGCAGCAACCAGCCTTGCAACGCGTCTGCGGCAGCGGTCACCATGTTGTGGCCAGCTGCGTCGCCTGTGACACACTCGAACCGCAGGTAGAGCAGATTTCCTACAATTTGCTTGTTAAGCGCCAGCAGCCGAGTGAAGCGACTTGTCGATGCGACAACGGTTTCCAGCTCTTCCTTGCGCGCGACGATGGATTGCCAGGCTTGATTGGCCGCCTGTGCATTGCTGGCACGCAGGGAAATTGAGCGACTCATGCGCTCATCAACAACCGTGCAGCGAATGCCCTCACAGTGCCGTGAAACACGGGCACCTCTGCCGGTGGATGGCCAAAGGGGCTTTTCGTAGGTGGCCAGCGGTACGCTGACTTCTTCATTGACCACGTCACCGATTAACCGAAGCGGTCCTATCCACCGCGTCGGAATTGGCGTGCTGTACTGAGCGTTATGTTTCATTATTGGGGTCTACCTGGCTTCGGTCAGGCCACATTCAAGACAGATCAAATCAGGTTGTATTCAAGCGATGTTGGCGGGAATATCATGTCATTCTTATTGATAATGCGATGTCTGAAATGACCCCAGTTGCGAGTCTTCCGGACAGACGTCGATTCTACATTATTTTCCTGCGTCAAAAGCAGGATATCCATTGGTCGATTTGCCCGGATTGGCCTGTCAGGTACTTAACCGGGTGGGGCAGGGGCTGACGTGCTGGTACGATTGGGTAGTTGACAGGTTGGAAAGATTAACTGTTCGAATGGTTTTAGTCGTGATAGCTCTTCTCTGAGCACAGTTGCAAAAATGAAACAAAGGTAGCGCCATTGCTCTGGTGTGTCTTGTGCCGCAACAGCGATCTGCTAACGCAACTTCCGACTCGCCGATTTGAGCACGGGGTTGTGGAATCGGGAATCTGGAAATTGCAGGTGATTGAGGGAGGGAGACAGTCAATGGTTCAGATGGAATTGTTTGGCTGCAATGACGGTCAGACTTGATTTGAAGCATACCATTGCCGTACTTCTATAGCATTGCCCCGGAATACGACTCTGTGCATTTTTTTCTTTAGCTGGTAGTCGTACATCGGATCGTAGTATTTCAACAAGAGCAATTCAACGTAGTCTTCAAAGACGGATGTGTCTGATGACAGACGGTAGGCGGTCAATGCGTTATTGAACAGGTCTAGCGCATGTGATTTGCGGTCATCGCCAAATCGGCGGGTGATCTTCTCGAGGGCGTTTCGATGATGGTCTGCAAATGCCT
>CALGNZ010000196.1 GCA_937957915.1 uncultured Granulosicoccaceae bacterium
TCAGGTTTGCTCGTTGTTTAAGTGCATGATGTGCTGTGCCGTGGGCTACCAGTAAATTGGATGCCTGTGCCGGGTCTATAGTGTTTGGTACTTTGATGGCCCTGGCGACGGGCAGGGTGATTTGCTCGGCAAAGGCACCATAAGTAGGGCTGGATGAAATAATCCTGTCACCGTTTTTAAAGCCTTTTACAGCTGAACCCATACCGATTACTTCACCACAAAATTCCATGCCCGGTATAAAGGGCGTGTCTGGCTTGGCTTGATAAAGACCTTGCACCAGTAGTCCGTCCGGAAAGTTTATGCCGGCGGCCAGTACCTTTAACAACAACTCGTCGTCGCTGGGTTCCGGGTTGTCGACATCCTGTAAGCTCAGGTTAGTCAGTGGTCCGTATTCATTGCAGACAATTGCTTTCATTTAGTTCAGGCCCCGTTTACTGCGATGTCTTTAGATAGTTTGGCAAGTGGTGCGACGTGTTTGAATACATCTGCCGCAAGTGTACTTGATGCGTTGCCGTCTCTGCCGCGTTTGGCGACGCCTTGCAGTATGGCGGCCAGTCGATAGATGCTGAACGACAGGTAAAAATCCCAGTTGTCGATACCGCTTAAGCCGGTACGTTCACAATAGCGATCTACAAATTCTTTTTCGGTCGGTATGCCAAGTTTACCGAGGTCAGCATTGGCGAGGCCAGACATGTTAGCCATGCGGCTTGGTAGTCGCTGTTGCATGCAGTGGTTGGCAAGGTCGGCGAATGGATGGCCAAGGGTTGAGAGCTCCCAGTCGAGTACAGCGCAGCAGACGGGTTGCTCTGCTTCAAAGCGCAGGTTGTCGAGGCGGTAGTCTCCATGTACCAGTGATACGCGACCGTCGTCTTCTGGCAGGTGTTCGTGCAGCCATGGAATGAGCCATTCCATTTCGGGTATCTGTTCTTCAAACTCCGAGGCACGATACTGTTCGGTCCAGCGCTTCAGTTGGCGTGCATAATAGTTGCCAGGTCTGCCGTAGTCAGACAACCCTATCTGTTCAATGTCGACCATATGGAAGTCCGCCAGTACGCTGTTAATCTGGTCGTAAATCGCGCTGCGTTCTGTATTGTTAACTTCCGGTATGGCACTGTCCCAAAACGTGCGCCCCGCTTTGTATTCCATTATAAAAAACAGGGAGCCGAGCACCTCACGGTCGGTGCAAAGGTGGTGCATCACCGGCACCGGCACTTTGGTTGATGCCAGTGCTTTCATAATCCGGTACTCGCGGTCAACGGCGTGGGCCGACTTTAGTAACTTGCCTGGTGGCTGTTTGCGCAATACATACACACCGGATGCCGCCTCGACTTTAAACGTCGGGTTGGATTGTCCACCGGAAAATTTCTCTGCCGTTAGCGGCCCTTTGAAACCATCGAGTGAACCTTCCAGATACTCTGCAAGTTTGTCGTGGTCGAGTTGTTGTATTCCGTCTGCCATCTTTGCCTGCCAGGTTAAACCGAGATGTTAAACCGATGTATTTTCAGTGCTTCAATGTTGAGTGTATTGTATCGAAGTCGCTGCTTTGAACTTTTGCACTGAGCTTTTGCTTTGGTAGCACTGCTTTGGTAGCACTGTTTTGATCGTACGGGCGTAATGTTCTGAATTAAACGTTACGCCCGTATTTTGCCTTGAAGCGAATAGCCGTGAGGCTGGCGCCGTGACTGGCAGTCGGTTAAGCGGGTGCCAGCCGCTTAATCAAATTGCGACCAAGCTGGTTGATATGCACCTGATCAGGGCCGTCTACAATGCGACAGATACGGGCGTATATGTAACTGTCAGCCAGTATGGTGTCCTGACTGACACCGGCGGCTCCGTGCATCTGAATGGCGCGATCAGTAACCGCGCAGGCCATGTTGGGGGCGACAATCTTGATCATGGCGATCAGCTCTTTAGCGCCCTTGTTACCGTGCTTATCCATTGTGTCTGCAGCCATCAGGGTAAGCAGGCGAGCCTGTTCGATTTCGCAGGAAGACAATGCGATGTCTTCGCGAATTTTGCCCTGTTCACTTAGTTTGCGACCAAATGCAACTCTGGATTCAGCGCGTTCACACATTAATTCGAGTACGCGTTGTGAGCGACCGATAAGACGCATGCAATGATGGATGCGACCAGGCCCAAGTCTGCCCTGTGCTATCTCAAAGCCGCGTCCTTCACCCAGTAAAAGATTTTCTGGTGGCACCCTGACATTGTCAAAGATGACCTCAGCGTGGCCTTCGGGGGCATCGTCGTTACCAAATACCTGCATGGGGCGAACAATTTTAACGCCGTCTGTGTCCATGGGGACCAGGATCATTGATTGCTGTTTATGGCGGTCCGGGTTGTCAGGGTCGTTCTTGCCCATGACGATCATGATTTTACAGCGCGGATCGCACGCGCCCGAGATGTACCACTTACGGCCGTTTACCACGTACTCGTTGCCATCACGCACTATGCTGGTTTGTATATTAGTGGCATCGCTTGAGGCAACTGCAGGTTCAGTCATTGCGAATGCCGAGCGAATTTCACCTTCAAGCAGTGGCGTTAACCACTGTTTCTTTTGCTCTTCAGTGCCATAGCGAGCAAACACTTCCATGTTGCCGGTGTCTGGTGCGCTGCAGTTGAAGATTTCTCCGGCAAAGCGTGATCGGCCCATTAATTCACACAGTGGCGCGTATTCCAGATTGCTGAGTCCGAAGCCATATTCGCTCGAGTCTGGTAAAAAGAAATTCCATAGCCCTTCGCTTTTTGCTTTGGCTTTTAACTCTTCAAGCAGCGGCGGAATGGTCCATCGATCAGTAGCATTGTCGATATATTCCTGAATTTCATTTTCAACCGGATACAGATTGTCAGTCAGGAACTGATCAACCTTTTGTATCAGTCCCTGGACTTTTTCCGAGTGCTCGAATTGCATGTGGGTAGCCTTTTCTTGTGCGAATTGGGTATTGGTTTAGGAATCGATTACGAGTGCAAGCTGCTCGGCAACCAGTGCCGGTGTGTCGTGGTCGCGTATTTCAATTTCAGAATTGAACGTGACCAGTACACCTTTCGGTTTAGCCTCTGCTGCCACCACACTTAAATGTGAACGGACATCTGAACCGGTTGCAACAGGGCTCAGAAAACGGACCTTGTTGAGTCCGTAGTTTAATACGGTTCGGTTGCCGTTGAGGGCGCGGGTCAAACTGCCGTTCAGATAAGACAACAATGACAAACTTAAAAAGCCATGAGCAATAGTGCCGCCGAGTGCTTTGGTGGCATCTGCATCGGGGTCAATATGAATGACCTGATGATCATTCGTGGTGTCGGCAAATGCGTTGATACGATCCTGATCGATAGTCAGCCAGTCGCTGGTGCCGATTTTCTCGCCAACGCGTGACTGCCACGTTTGTATCAGTGTTTGTTCAACCATTTGATATCCTCCGTTGCCCTGAGTGAATTATATAAGCAATAGCCACAGACGGTAGGGTGCATAAACCTGTGCATCCACCAGTGCAGTACGGTTTCGGGTTAGTGCTTCACGTCGGGCCATAGACTATTATTCGATCTTTCTTCGTTTTGGTGGATGCGCAAGCTTATCCACCCTACGGGAAGTATTAGCGTATGTTGTTTTATCAGGACGCCTTTTTGCTGAGGAATCTGGCCAGGTTGTTCTTAAACTCGTCCGTTTGCATTAGTCTGCCAAACTCTTCACCTTCGCGTTTGATAATTTCGCGATAGTCGCTTTTTCGAGCGTGCAGCAATTTACGCGAGGTTTTAAGTGCATCCAGTGGCTTTGCAGCGAGCTTTGCGGCAACCTCTGACACGTGTTTGTCGAGTTCCTCGCTGTCGAGCAGTTTGTTAACCAGCCCGAACCTTTCTGCGTCATTGGCAGACAATGGTTCACCCAGCAACAGCATTTGTGCGGCGCGGTGGTCACCGAGCATGGCCGGGAAGGTTTCTGACGACGCAAACTCCGGACAAACACCCAGGTCTGCAAACGGTGCATGAAAACTTGCACCCGGACTGGCGTATACCAGATCGCAGTGAAATAACAGTGTGGTGCCAATGCCGATCGCAGGGCCATCTACGGATACCACTACCGGGATTTCCGAGTCGAGCATGGCTTCCATCAAAAGAAACGCTGAGTCGAAACGCTGTCCGGCGGCAACCGCAGCGGCAAAGTCTGACAAGTCATTACCTGCGGTAAAAATGCCTTCTGTACCCTTTAAGACAATAACCCGACTTGTGCCATCACTGTTGGCGTTGCGAAATCCTTCGGTTAGCTCTGCATACATCTCGCGGTTTAATGCATTGAGCTTTTCCGCACGGTTCATTTGCAATGTGGTGACGGATTGTTCGGTTGTGCTGATGACAAGAGGCATAGTGATTAGGCACCGAGTGATAGAAGGTTGGACGTAGACATCGTTAGCCGCGAATTTGGTTGTACGGCCAGTGGCATCGGCAGTTGTCGGGCACAGGATGCGTTACGCGACGAGGTTTGAGAGTGACCAGCAGAATTGGTGCAGAATTTCTGCATTGGTGTGCGGCTGGTGGCAGAACAATGCCTGCATTTCTGACTGGTCAACTGACGGTTACAACGGTGGTGCATTACGGAGGACGTTGCAGAAGACGTTGAAGAAACCCCGGGTGCAATGGCGACGGGCACCAGGCAATGCAGCGCAGACCAGTGAGCGTATGTCACTGATGCTTTGTTGCCGCCGGGGGCATAGCCGCTCGCAGCACAGGGTGCTGGCGATAGGGCGTTGCATTGAATGGGTCGGGCCATTGGCGCATCCGTGATCAGATGCGCTCCAGTATACGGAATTTACCGAAATGTTGCGTCGTGAGCGGAGGTCGGCATTCGTGTGCCGATGCTCCTGATCCATTCTCGTGCGTTGGTGTCGTCTGGCGCGTTGGTTGTGTCTGGCCCTTTATGGTCAGGAGTACGGGCCAGTGAGAGTCACTGGCCTTGTTGGTGGATGCGCAAGCTTATCCACCCTGCTGTTTTTCGCTGATGCAGAATCAGGCGCTTTTGCGAACGTCCTGTGTTGACTCGTCCATTGCCTGGCGTTCCAGTTGTGACTGACTGAAATCATCAACATGGATTACATTCATCATTGCATGATGATGCTCAAGCAACTGCTTTGCTTCGGTGTCATCGATGACCGAGGCATTTTGAGCAGCGTCGATGGCGGCTTCACCGACGAGTTTCGGCAATGTGCCTGCTTTAACTGCTTCGCGAATTCTACGATGAATTGGCGCCAGTGTCAGACTCTGCAGGAACACTGCGTTGGTATTGCCGAGCGGATTGAATTCGTTGTCCTCAAGGTAAATACCATCGAGCAGGCGACGTCGGGTTAGCGTGTTGTCAGTAACCAGTTTGGCTATCTGTGTGACACAGCGGTCGCTCGGTGCATCGAAGTGTTTGCCCGTTGGGAAAACCAGCAGTTTCAACAGCCACGCAACCGGTCGATTCGGGTAGTTTTGCAAAATTTCCTGCATTGCAGTTTGATAGCGGTGCAGTAAAAAGTGCATTGACCATTCGAGTACTGGCAATTCTTCTTCATTGCGACCACCGTCTTCATAGTGTTTCAGCACCATGCTGGCGAGGTACAAATTACTCAGCAGATCACCGAGGCGCGCCGATAACATCTCCTTGAACTTGAGCTTCGACTGCATGGTTAGCATTGATACGTCTGCGACCAATGCAAAGGCGGCGCTTAATCGATTCAACTCGCGATAGTATTGTGCCGTTTTCCCTGATACCGGGCTTTCTGAGAATGCGGAGCGCGTTAAACCCATCCACAGCGCACGCGTTGCATTCGAGAGCGTAAAGCTGATGTGGCCAAAGAAGGCGTCATCAAACTGTTTGATGGTATCTGCATTGGTTTCGCGACCGGCAAGTTCCATTTCGCGCAATACATACGGATGGCTGCGGGTTGCACCTTGTCCGAAAATCATCAGGTTGCGGGTCATAATGTTTGCCCCTTCAACCGTTATCGCCACCGGTGCTGATTCATAGAGCGCCGAGATATAGTTTTTCGGCCCCTTCATTACTGCCTTGCCGCCATGTATATCCATGGCGTCGGTGACAGCGTCACGTGCGAGTTCGGTGCAGTGATACTTAAGAATGGCTGAAGCCACACTGGGCTTTTCTCCCAGGCCGAGTGATACCGCAGTGTGCAGGCGACCTGCATCGACGATGTAAGTCAAGCCTGCCATGCGTGCAAGTGGCTTTTGCACGCCTTCGAATTTGGCGATCGGTAAACCAAACTGTTGTCGCAACGTGGCATAGGCCGAGGTACCCGCCAGTGACATTTTGCAGATTGCGTTGCCACTGGTTGGCAATGTAATGCAGCGACCGACCGACAGGCAGTTCACCAACATGGTCCAGCCTTTGCCGGCCATTTCCGGTCCGCCGATAATAAAGCTCAGCGGTACGAAGACGTCGTTGCCCTGTATTGGTCCGTTCATGAACGGTTCGCCAATCGGCAAGTGGCGCTGGCCAATTTGCAATCCGTCAGACTCGCGGGGTATCAGCGCACAGGTGATGCCGTAGTCATCGGTGTCGCCGATCAAATGATCCGGGTCCTGCAGACGAAACGCGAGCCCGATCAGGGTGGCAACAGGCGCCAGTGTGATGTAGCGTTTTTGAAAGTTCAGTCGCATGCCGAGCACAGTTTCGCCCTGCCACAGACCTTCGCATACAACACCGGTATCGCTAATCGAGGTGGCGTCGGAACCGGCGGTCGGGCTGGTTAGTGCAAAACAGGGGATGTCTCTGCCGTCGGCAAGGCGTGGCAGGTAGTGATTTTTCTGTTCTTCGGTACCGTATTTCATCAGCAGTTCGCCCGGCCCGAGTGAGTTGGGTACCGAGATGAAATTGGCGATCACCGAGCCGCTGCCAAACACTTTGGTCAGCACTTGTGACTGCGCGACGGCCGAAAATTCGAGGCCACCGTAGGCCTTCGGAATAATCATGCCGAGGAAGCGATGCTGCTTAATGAAGTCAACCAGTGCCGGCGGTATATCGTGCCAGTCATGGCCAATGGACCACTTGTCGGCCATGCGTGCCAGATCAGTGGCCGGGCCTTCAATAAATGCCTGTTCTTCATCGGTCAGCAGGGGCTTTCCGGCCTGCAGCAGTTTCGGCCAGTCGGGTTGTCCGCTGAACAGCTCGCCGTCCCACCATACAGTGCCGGCATCAATCGCCTCTTTTTCAGTTTGCGACAGGGCCGGCAGTGCTCTCTTGAACCAGCCGAAAATTGGCCTGCTCAACAGGTTGGTGCGCAATACCGGCGTTGCCAGAAAAGCACCCACACAGGCGCCGACAGCCAAAGGCACTGCACCTGTGGCGCTGAAGAACAACCAGGAAACAATGGCGCCAATGGCCAGTGCTGCAGTTGCAAATATTGCTGCCAGCTTGTGATACCAGCAGTAGCCAACGGCAACAGCCGTCATAAAGTAAATCAGCGCGATCACTTGATATCCTCAAAGTGCAATGGAGGTGCTGCTAAGGATTGGGGTTATCGGCCAGTTGCCGCGCGAATTGATCGGGAATGCGGGTAATGGCTCACGCTGCTACCGATAAGCTGAAGCTGCCCGCCAGATACCGGCGATGCGAATCGCGCTCTGGCGCTATTTGTGCCAGAAGAAACGGGTATCCGCAGACATCAAAGCCCGTGAGCCCAAGAGACGTCGAAAGAAGAGACTCAGAAGAAGAGCGCGTCCGCAAGGCGGCCAAGCGAAAGATGATCAGCGCCGAGCTCGAAGATTTCCTGCGCTATCTGAATTCGCCGTGGCACATTGTCTGGCGCAATCTTCTGGTAGGGCTTGCGCGTGGTCTGGGTGCTATTTTTGGCGCAACGGTGGTGGTAGGCCTGGCCATATGGGTGTTGAAAATATTTATCGACTTGCCGCTGGTGGGTGAATACGCGCGGGAGTTTCAGGCCAAGGTGCATGAGGTGGCGGAGGAAACTCGATACACCGATGATTTCGCGAGAATTCAGAGCACGCTTGAAAGGATCGACAAACGGCTGAAAGAGCAGAACGAATTGCTCAAAGCGGCCGCTGACGAGCGCTCACAGTAGGCACTGACAAATCGCTATGGCAGGTTTTCGATGATGGGGTCGGGGCAGTATTCGCGTCTCTGGCAATCGTGACAATACTCGCCGAGGTAAAGGTCGTCTATCCAGGCCATCAGCTGTTTGATGTGGTCTTTGTCATCGAATAAAAACCCGGCTTCAAAGTTTCTGCGATATTCGTTCTTTGAGCCCATACCCGCGCCAGTCAGATTGGCCGAGCCGACAAAAGCCTGTGCGCCGTCGATCACGATGGCTTTGGTATGCACACGCGGGCACAGCACTCGCTCAAATAACTCACTCTCTATCAGTGCACGATATTCATCGAAATCGGCGCGAAAACGTGGACCTGGTTCTTTGGCGTGTATCAGCCGCACGGCAACGCCTCTTTCCACCAGCGATGCAAGAACAGCCAGAAACGGCTGAAAGCCTTCGTCAGTTTCGACATGCAGATCTTTAAGGTCAGCGGTTGAAATCCACAGGAACCGTTTTGCCAATGGCACGCGATTTTGCAAAAAATCCGTGTAGATGTCCCGATTGAGTAGCAACTGGTGCAAGAAAATTCCTCGTGCGGATTAATCGGGTTAGGTGCCGGACAGCCGGAATCTTTGAAATAAGATACTACCGTATGTAGACAACGCAGCTTATTATAGCTGCAGATTGAAGTTCCGACTCGCAGGTGGTCTTTTACCGGTTGCCTTGTGCCGCAGGTTTTGGTCACAGTCTGGCAGAGCAGTCCGGCAGAGCAGTCTGGTGGTACTGCCTAACCCCAGGGGCCGGAGACATCACCAGCGTCGCTGAGCCGCCTTCATACAGTCAGCTTCAAAAGCATAAGCGGAGGGACCATGTTTAAGACATCTACCATCAAATTTTTACGCGAACTCGAAAAAAATAACAACCGAGACTGGTTTGAGGCAAACAAGCATCGCTACGAGTCTGATGTTCGTGAGCCTGCTCTGGCCTACATTGAAGCGATGGCACCGCGCCTGGCTAAGATTTCACCGCACTTTATTGCCAGCCCCAAAAAAGTGGGTGGTTCGTTGATGCGTATATACCGCGACGTGCGGTTTTCCAAAGACAAAACGCCGTACAAAACCAATATTGGTATCCAGTTTCGTCATAGTGCCGGCAAGGACGTGCATGCCCCCGGTTTTTACATGCACATAGAACCGTCACAGGTTTTTCTGGCCGCGGGTATCTGGCGACCGGACAGCGAGACGCTGAAGCACATGCGCATGCATATTGATGACAATCAAACTGAATGGAAAAAGCTCACAAAGTCGATCACGGGCAAGGGCTATGCGCTGGGTGGTGAATCGCTAAAAAAGCCGCCGAGGGGATATGCTGCTGAACATCCGCTGGTGGAAGATTTAAAACGTAAAGACTTTATTGCCGCGCAGGATCTGAAATCCTCCGTTATCAGCAAGAAGGAGTTTGTAGCGGATAGTGCAAAGTTATTTGCTGCCGCAAAACCCCTGGTTCAGTTTATCTGTGAAGCCTGTGATCACGATTTTTGATTGCCGTACATTCAGAGATTAGAGTTTGGAAGACATACCCACCTACACAAGAGTTAAACCATGACTGATCAATTCTCGCTACGCAATCGTGTTGAAGGTGGTGGAACGCAGCCGCTGCAGCAGTGGGGCGCTGACTGTGAATACGGTGTTTTAAAAGACGTGTTGTTGGGGCCGGCCGATCACTACGAGTGGCTTGAAACCAGTTCGGTTTCCAAAAAGAGTATTCGTCGCAAGCTCAAGTTTGACGCACAGGTGGCCCAGCAGCAGCATCGGGAAATGGTATCGGCCTATGAAACTGCCGGAGTTACCTGCCATATCCACGAGCCTGATCCTTCGTTGCCTTATCAGGTTTTTGCCAGAGACTCATCGGTGATGACACCGTTTGGAGCCATTATTACCAGTATGGCGAACTGGTGGCGTCGGGGTGAAAACTATCGCGCTATAGAAACCTATGCAAAGCTTGGTATTCCAATTTACGATTATGTGACTGCCGGTACCTTTGAAGGGGGTGATTTCAACATCATCGAACCCAACACGGTTTTGATTGGCTGGGAAGGTGACGAAGGGCGCAGTCAGGAGCAGTCTGCCGAGCAATTAAAGAACTGGTTCGAGGCTGAGGGGTGGGAAGTTAAGCTGGCCGATATCGATCCGTTCTATGTGCATATTGATTTAATGGTGGTTATGCTCGCGCCTAAGCTGGCAGCCGTGTGTCTGGAGAGCACCGATCCTGAAATTGTTGACTGGCTAAAGAGCAAACAAATTGAAATAATTTCAGTGCCGTTTCAGGACACACTTGACCTTGGCTGCAATGTGGTTGCGCTGGGCAATGACAGAATACTGTTGCCAAAAAAGAGCACCGTATTAAAGGAAAAGGCGCGTGCACACGGCCTTGAGATATTTGACCCGGATGTATCGATGATTACCCCCGGTGGGGGTGGAGTGCATTGCATGTGTCAGGCGCTGCGGCGATTACCGGGGTGATGCTTGAGCGGCGATATGATCGTGTTCCTTCCTAAAGCAGGGTGTGGTGAGGGCAACGAACCGCACTACACCACACAACGCAACACACCAAACCCAACCAACCAACACGCTCACGTCTCTCGTTAGAATGTGGCGAGTTTCTTTCACCTCAAGCGTCATAGAAACCGGGTTTAAAAAAAGGTTGTATACTTAACGCCTGCACAGGTCCGCCACAGAGCGGTTCCAACGCTTTGCCAACAACTGCAGCCGGAACCTTGCTGCCGATTTATTTTGCTGCCAACAAAAGTGTGGCAAAGAACGCTGCCAAGAATCATAGAATCGAATGACTGATAAGAAAAAAATAATTGCCTATCAGGGTGAGCCAGGTGCGTATTCTCACCTGACCTGTAAGAACGCGTACCCTGACTACGAACCGCTGCCCTGTGAAACGTTTGCAGCGGCATTTGCAGCGGTGGAAAATCGTGACGCTGATCTGGCAATGATTCCTATCGAGAACTCCCTCGGTGGGCGCGTCGCAGACATTCATCATTTGCTGCCAGAGTCGTCGTTGTACATTATTGGCGAACACTATCACTCGGTAAAACATTGTTTGCTGGGGCTGCCCGGTGCATCGCTGGATGAGTTGACGCACGTGCGTTCGCACCCGCAGGCGCTGGCACAGTGCCGAGCGCTAATACAGGAACTGGGGGTAACGGCGATGCCGGTGGCTGATACTGCCGGCTCTGCCAGAGAAATTGTTGAATTGAAAGATCCTCACCACGCGTCAATTGCCTCGAGTCTGGCCGGCGAGATATACGGCCTGCAGGTAATGAGAGAGCGCATTGAAGACAGGTTGGGCAATACCACCCGGTTCGTGGTGCTTTCTCCAACGCGTGTAGATCCGGACCCTCGTGATGGCCCCTGCATGACCAGCTTTGTATTTCATGTGCGCAGCGTTCCGGCCGCTTTGTATAAATCACTTGGCGGTTTTGCCACCACCAACGTCAACATCACCAAGCTCGAAAGCTATATTACCGACGAGCGGTTTCAGGTGGCGCAATTTTACGCTGAGATAGAGGGGCACCCGTCAGATAAACTGGTGGACAGCGCCTTTCAGGAGTTGCAGTACTTTTCGACCAAGTTGAAAATTCTGGGTACCTATCCGGCAAATGAATTCCGGGGTATCAACCGCGACTGATATCTGCTTTGTTCTTGCCAGATTGTTCCTGCCGAATTGTTCCTGCCAAATTGTTGCGTTCATTAACCAATAGCGGCTTTTGCTTTTTGTTAGATTGAGTGAGGGTGACGAGGCCGCTGCTGCGAAATACCGGTGGTAAAACACTTCAGCTAAAACCACTGAGCGAAAACAACTGAGCGAAAACCACGGCGATCTGCAGATCCGTATCAACAGATCAGCTAGTCGAGTGTTTGGCGCCTGTCGCGTAACGATTGCACGATGTCCCAGCGCTGCTGGTTATCCATTCTGGACCAGGTGGCGATCTCTTCCAGCGTGCGATAACACCCTTTGCAAACGCCACTGGCCTGATCTATCTCGCAGATGCTGATGCAGGGAGACACGACATCGGGCGCGTCCGCTGGCAGTATGCTGCTGCGTTTGCGCCTCGACGTTCGTTTTTGGGGCTGATCTGGATTTTCTGGCATGGGCGGGTAAAACTACTCGAAACCGGGGGTGAATTAAACAGGCGCAGGAAGGTTTTGCTGACTGGTGCGCACGGCTGCGTTTTGACGCTCTGCATTGTATAGCCCTGACGCGAGGCCACACTGTAACCCGTCATCATTTTGCGCTTGTTATTACGCAGGCAATCACAATACCATGGTCGCCCGTGAAGGTAACTGCATTCAGTTGGAATGCAGAGAAAGTTCTAATTCTCTGCTCTTTCAAATACACAGGATAATTCAAGTCATATGGCCATCAAGTCGCCCTATTTGCTTTTTCTCGGAGATGCGCACGACGCACTGGCTGCCAAGGTTGCACAGGGCATTGTCGACTGGCGCCCTGATAATTGCGTAGGTCAGTTACGGCTGGACGGCTGTAACGCTGATTGTGGCTTAACCGATATGACTGTTGAGCAGGCAGTGGCAGCGGGTGCCAAAACACTGGTCATTGGCGTTGCCAATCGGGGGGGCGTCATTGCTGACAGCTGGATCGAGGTGCTGCAATCAGCGCTTGATCAGGGGCTTGATCTGGCGGCGGGTCTGCACAACAAGCTGGCCGATGTGCCAGCGATTGCGAGCAAGGCGCAGTTGCTTGGGCGCAGGTTGCACGATGTGCGGCATCCGACGGAAACCTATCCGGTAGGCTCGGGTCTGCCGCGCCGCGGCAAGCGTGTTTTACCCGTGGGTACAGACTGCTCCTGTGGAAAAATGTACACCGCCCTTGCACTTGAGAAAGCAATGCGAGCACGCGGCATAGACAGCGATTTCAGAGCAACCGGTCAGACAGGTATTTTGATTTGCGGTTCTGGTGTTTCAGTCGATGCCGTTGTTTCGGATTTTATATCGGGTGCCACTGAGGTGCTGGCGCCTGAAGCTACAGATGATAACCACTGGGACATCGTCGAGGGGCAGGGCTCGCTCTACCACCCGTCGTTTGCTGGCGTGACAACCGGGCTTATCCACGGCGCGCAGCCGGACTATCTGGTGTTATGTCATGAACCTACCCGCACCCACATGCGTGGCTTGCCGCACTATCCGATTCCGGATGTTAAAGCCTGTATGGAAGCCAATCTGGCAACTGCCCGACTGACCAGCCCCGATGTAAAGTTTGCCGGTATCTCCGTTAACACTGCAGCGCTCAGTGAAGCCGATGCGGATGCCTGTATAAAAGAGCTCGAATCGACGCATGGTTTGCCCACCGTCGATCCGTTTAGAACCGGCGTTGATCGTCTGGTTGACGCGCTCCTGTGAGGCGGCTCAGTGTAAGGCATGAGTCTTTTCCAATAGCGGGCTCGTTTACGATCTCGCGCGGCAGTAAAACCACCGCCGAGGTGGTGTTAGTTGAAATCACTGAAAGTTCTAACGGCACGGGCCAGCCGGACACTGGCCAGTATCGAGGGCGCGGTGAGTGTGTGCCTTATACACGCTATGGTGAAAGCATCAGCGGTGTTATCGAATCGATAGAGTCGATCCGCAGTGAAATTGAAGACGGCCTCGATCGGCACCGGTTGCAGCAGTTCTTGCCGGCTGGTGCTGCCAGAAACGCTGTCGACTGTGCACTGTGGGATCTTGAGGCTAAAACAGCCGGTCGTCGGGTGTGGGATCTGGCCGGCATCGATGTACCCGCGACAGAAGTCACCGCCTATACCCTGTCGCTGGACAGCCCCGATGCGATGCAGCGAGCGGCAAAAAAGGTCGCCTCGCGACCTTTGTTAAAGTTAAAGCTTGCAGGTGAGGGCGATATTGAGCGCGTGAGCGCCGTCAGGCAGGGCGCACCCGATGCCAGAATTATTGTAGACGCTAATGAAGGCTGGACTATCGAACAGTATCAACAGATGGCACCGGTGCTGGCGACACTGGGCGTGTCTCTGATTGAGCAGCCATTGCCCGCTGATGATGATGCTGCACTGCTCGGCATAGACAGGCCTGTACCGGTATGCGCAGATGAATCCTGCCACGACAGTTGCACGCTTGCGCAGTTGCAGGGCAAATACGATGTGGTCAATATCAAGCTTGATAAAACCGGCGGTCTGACCGAGGCGCTGGTGTTACGCAACACTGCCGAGTCAATGGGTTTTGATATTATGGTCGGCTGTATGCTGGCGTCATCACTGGCAATGGCACCGGCGACGTTGGTTGCAAGTGGTGTGGGCACTGTTGATCTTGATGGCCCGTTGCTTTTGGCCGAAGACCGACCGCACCCGCTTGACTACAGCAACAATCTGGTTGGTCTGCCAGCACCTGAACTGTGGGGATAAAGATGAGTAGAACGGTTTACGTCAACGGCGAGTTTGTCGCCGAAGAAAACGCGAAAATATCTGTTTTTGACCGTGGATTTTTATTTGCTGATTCAGTGTACGAAGTATCTTCGGTGCTCGATGGACAGCTGATTGATAACGAAGGCCATCTTAAGCGTTTGCATCGATCGTTAACTGAGTTGGGTATGCGCGCACCTGCCAGCGATGCAGACATTGTTAGTGCACAGGTAGAACTGCTTAAAAGAAACAATCTGCAGGAGGGCGCGATATATCTGCAGGCGACTCGTGGCACAGCGGAGCGTGATTTTGCGATTCCGAAGGACAGTACGCCTGGTCTTGTGATGTTTACTCAGGAAAAGAACCTGCGTAATCCACCACAGGTTAAAAACGGTATCTCGGTGGTGTCTGTGCCAGATATACGCTGGAAGCGCAGGGATATAAAAACCACCGGTTTACTGGCGCAATCAATGGCAAAGCAAAGTGCAGCTGACGCAGGGGCTGATGATGCATGGATGGTGGAAGAGGGCTACGTAACCGAAGGCAGTTCCAACAACGCGTTTATCGTCGATGCATCGGGCAAGATAATTACCCGTCATCTGGGTAATGAAATATTGCCGGGCATTACGCGCTCTGCCGTACTGGCTCTGGTTAAGAGCGACAACATCGCCCTCGAGGAGCGCCCTTTTACAGTGGCAGAGGCGAAGGTAGCGCAAGAGGCCTTTATAACCAGTGCTACTACCTTTGTATGGCCGGTGACCTCTATCGATGGCACGTCAATTGGTGATGGCAAGCCCGGTCCGATTGCAACCAGGCTACGTGAAGTTTATCTGCAAACAGCGCTTGGTCGATCCGCCTGAAAAATGCCTGGTAACGTGAAGGCCTCCGGCAGGGGATGTCCTGGTTACACGTTCTGTTGGAGTGATCAATCTGAAAATCCAGCTGTGCGAAAGTGCTCCAGGGCGTAACCTCCTAGCCTTGCTCCTGCTCGTATAACAGGTAGTCGGTTTCTGTCATACCCAGTGCCTGGTAAGTTTGCTGGGCAGTGCGGTTGTCTTTCTCTACATAAAGCCTATAGCCACAGACATCCGGGCTATCGGCGGCCAGCGACTGAATATAGTCGTACATTTTGCGGTAGATTCCTTTGCGCCTGTGGTCGGGTGCCACGTAAACGCTTTGGATCCACCAAAACAATCCGTTGCGCCAGTCGCTCCATTCGGTGGTGATCATCAAAGTGCCGACTGTTTCGCCTGCAGATACCGCGACGATGTAGAACCCGTATTCCGGTTTGTCCATCAGTCGTTCGACCCCCGGGTAGATCTTGTCAGGGCTCAAGTCTCGATTTTCTGTTTCCCTTGCCATAGCACGATTGAAGTCTGCAATCGTCTTTGCATCGGCTTTGGTACCCTGTTTGATTTGCACATCTGCTGACATAGTGTGTTCCGGATAGCGTTTTCGTATGCTGTGGATTTTAAGCCGAGCCAGCTAAGGCCGTGTGTTTTTTTAAAGGCAACCCTCTGCAGGTTTGGGGCACGATCTGAACCTTGCGGATCGGCTCCCCCCGAGGTTCGGGCTTCTGCGCAACTTCTATTTGTAAAGGGCGACCGGTACTGATCTAATTCCCGTTATGGATCGCAGATGGATGGCCACTGCGCGCGCAATTGAAGGTGATTTGCAAAAAATGTTTAAGGCACTGATGGTAAATAAGGGCGACGACGGAAAGACCTCGGCTGCGGTTGAGTCGCTTTCGGAAGATCAGCTTCCTGAAGGCAATGTGACGGTTGCCGTCGAGTATTCCACTGTTAACTACAAGGACGGACTGTGCGTTGGCCCGGGTGGTGGGCTGGTGAGGAACTATCCACACGTTCCCGGAATTGACTTTGCCGGTACCGTGGAATCATCTGATGATCCGCGTTACAAGGCAGGCGACTCTGTCGTGCTGACCGGCTGGCGCGTGGGTGAGGCGCATTGGGGTGGGTACTCGCAAAAAGCCAGAGTCAAAGGTGACTGGCTGGTGCCTTTGCCAAAGGGACTGGACAGCCGTCAAGCCATGGCAATCGGTACCGCAGGGTTGACGGCAGTACTGGCTGTCAACGCGCTTGAACAGCACGGCTTAAAAACAGGTGGCCTGCCGGTACTGGTCACTGGTGCGGCTGGTGGTGTAGGTTCAGTGGCAACCGCTTTCCTTTCTTCTTTGGGGTATTTCGTAGCGGCAGTCACCGGACGACCGGAAACCGAGAGCTACCTTAAATCGCTCGGGGCAACGCAGATAGTTGCTCGTGAAGAGATCAACGAAACAGTTAAAAGACCACTTGAGTCAGAGAGTTGGGCCGGGTGTGTTGATGCGGTGGGTAGTGCTATGCTGGCCAGAGTGCTTGGCCAAATGCAGTATGGCTCATCAGTCGCAGCAGTCGGGCTTGCTGCGGGTGCGGATCTGCCGGCTACCGTTATTCCATTTTTACTGCGCGGCGTAAATTTGCTGGGTATCGATTCCGTTATGCAGCCTTACGATAATCGAGTCGCTGCCTGGAACCGAATTGCAACTGACTTTCCGCTCGACAAACTCGAGACAATGATTCAAACCGCAACACTGGCCGAGCTCCCAGGCCTGGGTAAGGATATATTGAAAGGGCAGGTAAAAGGCAGAGTTGTGGTGGATGTAAATGCGTAACTAAACAGTAGGTATCTGTTGGGTCCCCGGGCAATCCCTGCCGGGGGCTTCATATTTGAAAGACCAAAAACGAAGCAAAAAATATTTGCAAACAAGCGCAGGGTGCCGGTGAGCGACGCGAAGCGCGCCAGTCCCGCGTGTGCTGTGTCGCGTGTGCTGTTGAGATCAATCGCTCAGCGGGCTGCGCAAAAAGCCATTCCTGGCTGATAGCGCTTTGTGCGCCATTCATGATGCATCGACCCCCTTCCTCGATCAATCTCAAAACGGATTAAACGCGGGTAGATCAAAAGCGATTCTGCCGCATTGTGCTGGCATGCTGCTCCACCTCGATAATAGATCTAAAGAAGTGGGGTGGTGGTGCGCGACGCGAACCTCACCAATACACCCTTTGCAGATCGTCTATTCCTGGACGGGTGCCGGAAACAGCTTGTTGAGTAGCTCGTTTACCTGCACGTAGGCCGGCGATTTGACATGCAGGGTATCTCTGTACAATTCGGTGCGCACTGTGTTGCTGCTGTCGATAAAAACATTGTTTATATCAAGCCAGATAGCCTGATGTTTTTCCGCTAGTTTTTTGAGCTGTTGATTTGTGTCAGTAACTGATTTTTGCAGATCGGGATGCCAGAATACTTTCCTGAGCAAGTTTAAATCCTTATTTGGAATGATGGAAGTTACTACTACCTGTGTTCCGCTTTCTGTAAGCGTCGAGACAAAAAATTCCAGGTTATCGAACATTCGATCAAGGATTAACTGAGGCGTGGGGATGTTGCGCGTAACAGATGCCGTCAAGTCATTCATACCGGCCTGAATGATTACTGTTTGCGGTTTTAAGCGCAGCACATCGTTGTCGAAGCGTCTGCGCATTTCGGATGTTGTCTCACCAGTTACCCCAGCGTTTATAACGGTTTTACCTGAAAGTGCTGGCAGGGGTGTCCATGTCTCCACCCTGGAATCACCAAACAGTACCACTGCGTTATCGACAACGGCGGAGGTGCTTGCCTCGCTGATGCCAACTGGCAGTGAGCGAAAGTGTCGATAGTCGGTATAGACCGTTTTCATTTTTTGCAATGCGATGGCGCAAGCAGCCAGCAGCACAATATTAGTGGCCATCGACAGTGCCAGAAAAATGTTTTTCCGTACAGAGCGTTCAGAAGATAATAATCTCATGGCTTTGCTCTTCTGTGGTGGTTGTCCGGGGCGAGTGGATGAGGGCAGCATATCCCATGGTATGTGCATTGTACGGTATATCCGGCTTCGGATTGTATTGGCGTGGTGGAAATATTGTTTATTGCAAAGGAGTGATAACAGGGCCCGCCAGTGCAATGTGGGTATCCGCCATCATTGCCTATCTTACTGCCAAGCATATTACCGGCAGGCTTACAATAGAGTTGCAAGCCTGGTTGTTATCTGCTGCGTCAGGTACCAGACGCACTGGTGCGTTTACGTGGCGCTGCAGCGGGCTGTTGAAAGGAATTGAGAACACCGGTGATAACGGTTTCTGTGCCTTTGCCTGTCATCGCTGTCAGACCGAGCTTTGAAGCGTCGTAACTGGTGATAACACGTTTGATACGTCCGGGGTTTGCCAGAAGGTTAGTGGCTTCCTGCCGTTGCAACGGTACACTCATCAGATTGCCCTGTACCTGATCACAGTGGTTGTCCTGCAGGTAGCGCAACTGGTCTTCTCTCTCCACGCCCTCACAAACAACCTTAATGCCGAGGCTATGGCTCATCGCAATTACGCCACTGACGATCCGAGCATCTGCCGGGTTGCGGGCGAAGTCGGAGACGAACGAGCGATCGATCTTGACGGTCGACATCGGAAATAGTTTCAGATAACTGAGAGATGCGAAGCCGGTGCCGAAATCATCAATTGAAATTTCAACACCGTTGCGATCCAGTTTTTCCAGCGTTCTGGTTGCCTGATCCATGTCCTGCATAACTAGAGACTCTGTTACTTCAACTTCAAGTTGCCTGGCAGGTATATCAAACTCACGAATGGCATTAAGAATATTTTCTGCCAGTTGCTCATTCTTCATCTCTGCCGGAGAGATATTGACTGATACGGTAAGGTCTTTGTGACCAGCCTCTCGCCAGATTGATATTTGTGCGCAAACAACACGTGTAACCCAGGCGCTAATATCATTGATGAGCCCGGTTCGCTCTGCGACCGGTATGAACTCGCCCGGCGATACGATACCCAGATCAGGGTGCCGCCATCTGGCAAGTGCTTCCATGCCGACGATTTCACCGGTTTTCAGATGAACCTTAGGCTGATAACACACGAACAATTCGTTGCGAGATAGCGCCTGGTGTAGTTCTGTTTCAAGATGAATCAGCTTACGTGACATAGAGTTCATGTCATTGGAGAAGTAACAGATACTATTCTGGCCGTCTTGCTCGATGGCGGTACGCATCGCAATACTTGCGCTTCTTATTAACTTGTCGGCGTCGTCACCGTGCAAAGGGAAAACACTCACTCCGGTCTCGAGAGCTATATAGACTTCGTAGCCATCGACTGAAATCGTTTTATCAAACTCTTCGAGTATTCGTTCGTGGATAACTGTAATGTCGTGAATATCCTGTATATGGTTGAGTGTGATACAGATTTCACTGTCGCCATAACGTGATACCGAAATAGCGTGCTCGTCAGCACCAATCAGGCCGCTGTTACTATCTTGTCTGAGTGTTTTACGCAGGCGTTGAAGGATTTTTTGGTAGAGCTTTTCGCTTACCGTGAATCCGAGCGTGTCATTGATGCGTTGCAGTGCATCAGCGGAAACCAGTAATACTGCAACGTGTAGTGACTTTCTTGAGGCAAACTGCAACGCTTGCTCCAGGCGGTCCAGCATCAGGCTTCGATCCATTTTGGATGAAGCTGAGTCACCCTTTACTTCCGCTGTGTCCGCAGTTTCAATTGCCGGCTTTTTACTAAAAACCAGGACCGGTGAAGGCCCCGCTGATTTGTTGTCACTAAACGGCGAGGCTCGTTCGGCACCTGGTAGTTGTTTGTTCGGTGCCACGGTAGAGGTCTTGAACAACGCCGGTGTGCTTTCTGTTGACGCAGATTTTGCAGGCTGAGATTTGGTAGTGGAAAACAGTGGTACAGAGGATTTTTTGTCCGAATCCATGAGATTGGCCTTGAGTGCGGCGGCACTGGCAGTGTTAGCGTCAGGCTCTTGTGATGGCATATCGATCGTTGTCAACGAGTCTTGATTATCAAGCGATGTTGAGAAGTTGGTTACCCTGTTTCTACCACTTTCCTTTGACACATATAACGCGCGGTCAGCCTGCTCGACCATGTCGTTGGGCTTGGTTGCACCAGAGTGAATCGAGGCAACACCAAAACTTGCGGTGATAGTGCACTTGTCCAGAAAATTGGCTCCAGTACCTTTTTCAATGTGCTTGCGGATAGCTTCCGCAATTCGGTTGCCTTCTCCAAGTGTGGTTGAAGGCATCACAATGCAAAATTCCTCTCCGCCAAAGCGAGCAACCAGATCGTTAGGACGTGAGTGCTCTGCGAGTACATCAGCGAGGTATTTGATTACTTCATCGCCTACACCGTGACCGTGGGTATCGTTAACAGCTTTAAATTTGTCGATATCGGTCATTAAACAGGTCAGCTCTTCCCGACTCTGTCTGGCCTCGGCAAACAGCGAGTCAAAGCCGTTAAAAAACGAGCGCCGATTCAGCGAGCCGGTTAGTGGATCACGTGTGGCCAGGTATTCGAGTTCACTGTTTTGGCGCTCAATTTCCTTTTGGCTTTTCTTAAGCTCATCGAGTGCGTGCTGTAGCTCGGAGTTCTTTATTTCTACTTCGGTAATATCGTTAAAGGTAATCAGTACGCCTCGAACTTCATCGGCGCGAGCGAGAATCGGAGTGGCGCTTACCGTAAATGTTGAAACCTGTTCGAAGCCGGTATGCAAGTGCACCTTGGATGCTGCCGGCATGTCTCTGCCAGCCAGGATGTGTTTCCAGGGTAGCTGTTCCGTGTCGTCAACCTGCCATTTCAAACTGTCGCAGCGTTTGCCTGCAATTTCTGAAGCGGGAATTCCCGAGTCACGTGCGAAGGCCGCATTCGAAAAAATGATCTCGTCGTCGAGATTAACGATCAGCAACCCCTCGGCCAGTGTGTCGAGTGCTTTTCGTACGCGCTCAGGTATCACCGCATCGGGGTCGAGCTCCCGAAGTGTGCGCTTCAGCAGAAAACAAAATGCAGCAAAGGCGGAGAGGGCGATAAATATAACGACAGAAGCGAGGGAGGCACGCTTATCTATCAAACGCACATTGTCATTGGCATCGGCGAAAGCAATCTCTACCGTACCAAATTTCTGTGCACCATCAAAAAGGGGCACCTTTACCTGGTTAGGCGTTGATCTGGCATCAGCATCCAGTGTCCACAGGGTTTCGTGATTTCCGTAGCGGTCGAGAATGTCACCGCTCGCTCTTCTGACCGCCACAGACTTGACAATGCTGTTGCGTTTTACTGTGGTTCGGAGGAGCTCGGAAATTTTTGCTGTATCTCCACCGTCAAGTTCCATGGCGACATGAACTGCCAGTGTTTCTACAATGAATTTCCTCTGTGTTAGATCGTTAGTCGTATTTTTCGGAAACAGACCGAGGAAATCGCTTGCCAACAGTAGAGAGATGACCAGCATGGTCATGCTAAAGCTGATACGAAACAGAGGAGAGTGAAAAAACTTTTTCATTATACTAAAACCTATGATTCTGTTTTTGCACTAGCTTGACTCGCTGGCAGCCTGGTCGCTGGTTAGTCATATACAGTTCTTTCGGAAATTGGCTCGGTACTTCATTTGTCAGTGCTTAGCGATACAGGTGCAGGCACCACCGTTGTTTGTTGCGTTGTTATCAATGCTCCTGTGTTTGCAGCCAATACGGAATCCATTCCTGCGCATAACAAAATCTAGCCTGATTTGCCTTTGCCGTAGTGCCTTTCCTGGTTTACTCGTCGATACTGGCGGAGCGTACGGTCTCCAGCGGTTGCTCGCTTGAGTCGCTGGACGAATCGGTAAGCACGGGTGAGTCAGTTTCGAATGCAAGGTTACAGCGTATGCCACTGGGGATTCGTAGGCCAGAGTTGGGCATAATTAGCAATACGCCAAAAGTGCCACTGGCCGCATCTGCCACTCTATCAACGCTTCTCACAACGGCGACATATGACTGATCAGCATGGGAATCGAGTTGAAGGCGAACCTGCGCCTTCATTCCACGCTCTATAGAGCCGAGGTGTTCTGTCGGGACAATTAACTCAACATGAAGCGGGTCGAGGTTGGCAATGCGATAAACCGGTTCAGCCTCAACGTATTCGCCAACAGATTTGTACTTCTCTGTTACAACGCCGCTGATTGGGGTTTTCACGAATCTCTGGTTGAGCGCCTGCTGTGCTCGTATTGCCTCGAGCTCGGCTATACGTTTGTTGTCTTCCTCTTGCTGAGCCTGTAGTTGTGCGATATAGGTTTCTGTTTTGACCTTGTCCATATCCTGTGCAGAGATAGTAGAGTCGTTAAACAGCTTTTGATTTCGCTTTTTTGTGCGCTGACCAAAAGCGGCGTTCTCGCGTCGTAATTCTAACGAGGTTTCCATTTTTGCACGTGCGTCGGCAAGTTCGAGAGTCGCGCGTTCCACTCTGGAATCGAGTTCTGCGACAACATCTCCTGCGGCGACGAATTCGTTTCTTTCAACAAAAGTCTGATCCAGTATTCCTGGTACGCTGCTACCAAGCTCAACGATTTCGCTTGGTTCAACTATACAGTCCATCTCCGGCAACAGCCCGACGATGCCTGACTGGCTGTTGGCGCTGGCAACAGTCGAAAGGCTAGCCAGTATCAGTGCGATTGGAGCAGATCGAGTAAGTATCAGGTTCATATGAATGCCATCGAGCTTTAAAATGGGAGCTTGTTGAGAAAGAGTTGCCTTATACTTCGCAGCCATTGATTGGCAAGAATCTCTCTTCCGTGATTTATTCTGACGAAGACTCTTGTGCCCAGACCACTGACGACAGTACCCTTTGGCAGTGACAAATCAATCTGGAACACCTTGTCGGCGGTAGTAGTGCCGGCTTCGTCATTACGTAGTATTGCGATATCCCCGCCACCTGCGACTCCTAATGCGCGACTTGGCAATTTGTGGCTTCCGGAGGGGGTTTGTCTGATAACTTGAGCATAAACCGCTTTAGAGATTTTGTCGGCCATCCGTACTTCGACACTCTGAATGCCCCGGGTGAACAGACCCACGGTGGATTGTGGCACTACAAGCTTTACAATTAGCTCATCGGGATTGACAACGTAGGCAACCGGGTCGCCTTTTTTAACATAGCGTCCAACCATGTCCTGATGATCAGGAAAGACAAGAACGCCTTCGGCCTGGCTTTTTAGTATTTGCGATTCACGCTCAGACTGTAGTGACGTGAGATCTGCATTGAGCATGCTCAGCTCTTCTTCTGTAAGGTCTGCTTCAAGCGGATTGTTCACACGCTGGCTAACATACCTCGCATTGAGTTCTTTCTGTTTTGCTATCAGTACCTGCTCTTGTTTTTCCATGTCTGCGTTAGTCAGGGACACGACTGCAGATCCCGGCTTAATGAGACTGCCTGAGGTACCGTGCTGGCTTTCTACAAAGCCGTCTGTTTGTGCAAAAATCTGTGCCTGATCTGGAACCCAGACTATTCCCTCGGCGTTTGTATGAAGAGAAAACGGCAGCAAAAATACGACGGCTAGTAGCGCACAGGCGCACGCACCTACACGAGCCAGTATGCCTCTGCGGTCGGCAGCTATGGACGGGTCGAACAACAGGAAGCGTGCTGCCTTGAACGCTGGAAAAACAAACATCATGATCAGCGCCCATGTTGCCAGGATAATCCCGAGTACTAAATATTTGCTGGCCAGAAACAAGGCGATAACAAAGGTAATAAAGATACGGTAGACCAGTGCCAGAATTCCATAGGAAGCCAGCCATTTCCGTTCACTATGTTCGGTAGCTGGCGACGATGACTGGTCTTGTCCTAACAGGTACCGCTTTAATAAATACAGATTGTACTTGGCTGATCGGGTATAGAGATTTGGTATTTCGATCAGATCCTGAAGAATGTAGTAACCATCGAATCTTAGTAAGGGGTTAGCATTGAATAGCAGCGTTGAAACACTGCCGATTAGAAATGCGGACAGCGCGGCATCGCGGAGCATGCCGGGTTCGAGCCACACCCACATTATCAAAGCAACAGCAGCGAGGAATAGCTCAGCTATCATTCCGGCGGCGCTGACAAATATTCTTTTGTACTTTTCTCGAAATGCCCAGGCTGCTGATGCGTCGACATAAGGTACCGGCATTAGTACCAGCAGGGTAATCCCCATTTCATGTACTTCGCCACCCCACGCCTTCACTGCAAATGCGTGAGCGAACTCATGGAAAGCTTTCATGATCGGGAAAATCAGTATCATTAATACGATGTTCTGCGGCGATAACACATTGGCCTTAAGCTGGTAGGTCAAATCATTGTAGTGAACCAGCAGTAGTAACAACGCCAGTGACACGACTACGAGCCAGGTTATCGCGCCGGTCATAGACAGCAAAGAGCGGACGTGTGGCATTCCACGGTTTAAAAAATTGTCTGGATCAATCAATGGAAAACGAATTGCCAGCGGATTCATCAGGCGCCTGAGCTTCTGTGCACTCTTCTCGGTCTGATTGCGATTGAACAGCTGTTCGACGTCTGTCGGTATACCGCTTTTTATCGCGCTTATTGAGTGAAGCTGCATCAGGATGTTGAGTATATCCGAGCGTCCCGGACATTGATCGCCGAGCGATACTTCGATTTGATTGTAGATTTCGTTAACGGTCTGGTCGCCGTCCAGTCTGCCAATAAACTCGTATGCAGCCTGGTTGAATCGCAAGTGCCGCCCGGTTGCAGCATCAGCGAGTATGTACCAGCGCGAGCCGCGGAACACCTGCGGGTGGGCCTTTATATGGCGGTGTAGTTGCGGTTTTAGTGAGGCGACGTGCGGCCATTGCTGTGGAATAGCCGAGTGCTCATCCTCTGTTGGATCTTCATCCGCAGACGGGTTCTGCATGTTTTCAGCGGTGATCACTACTTCACCATCCCCGAGCCCAAAGCCACAATCTGATTCTGTCTGCAACTTTATGGGTCCAGATCCAGAGCAGCTTACGTTCACCAACGTTAATGCGTGCGATGCCTTCCATTCCAGGTCTTAGATCGCTGGCAGTTTTATCAAACACCCCTTCCACCCGAAAGTAGGTATTGCCATCTCCGGAAATCGCCATTGGTACGATCTGATCAACCGTTATGTCAACTGGTTTTCCGGGCATTGCCTTTATCACCACCTGACCAGTGTTGTGCTTTTGCACGCCGGCCATACTGCGTTCATCAACCTCTATGATGACCCGATAATCCTGCAGTGGTGCAACTTCAAACAGTACATCGCCGACCTCTACCGGTGCTCCCATAGACTGACTCAGGTCACCGCTGGTGACATAGCCGGCGCGGGGAGCGCGTAGTTCGGTGCGCGAAATTCTCTGTTCAACAAGCGCCAGCTCAGCGTCTATCTGATCGGAGCGTGCGCGCAGGATACTCAATTCCGTACGCGCCTTTTTGGCCAGCGCTTCCTGGTACGCTTTCTTGACCTTGTTTGCTTCACCCTGCCATTTGTTTAACTCGAGTTGTAGTGATCTGTCATCCAGTGTGGCCATGAGCTGGCCCTTACTAACGCGATCACCTGCACGAATTTGAGCGGTTTTGATAAATCCTGCCACCGGTGCTGCAATGACCTGAGACACCGATCCTTCAATACTTGCTGGAGCTGAAACTCTGTAGTTGCCATTAAAGACCGAGCCAATTGCGATAAGCATTGCGAAGGCCAGCCCTGCCATTTTTAACTTAAGCTGCTCGGGTCCAAAAGTCTTTTGCAATGTATCTTTACACGCTTCGACTGCTTTGGAACGTAACGGTCTTTCATCAATCAGTTTTAGCTCGACTACGGGTGCGATAGCTGACAGTACAGATTCACACCATCTGGCGGTGTCCGAGTCGAAAGGCCTGCGAGCGTCTCGTTCAAATACAATGGCGCCAAAATTTGAGCTTTGACCGGTCAGTGGAAAGGTGGCTACCGCAATGTTGGCATCCTGACTGGTAAGCTCGCGATTGGCTTGATCGATAGTGCCGGGATCGCCGTATAAAGCAGGCAAAACTACGCGTCGATTCTGATCCAATGACTCCTCCATGGCAGCTTCGAGTTTTCTTACCAGCTGTGTACGAGGATCAAAAGTTGCCAAATAGGAGATGCATTCAGTTCTAACAACCAGGCCTTTGCGAATACCAATGGTCACTCGCTCACAGTCGAGTCGCTCGGCCATTCTATTGACAATCTCCAGGCAAGACTTACTGGAGTGACTATGTTGAAGCACAGCGGCGAACAAGTCCTGGGTAAACGAACCAGCTTCGATCTGAACACCGTCGGAAAGATGACTGAGTGATTCAAGCCAAAAGCCCCCCCACTGCAGCAGTTGCAGCACAACGTTTTGCCGTGATTGAGGGCGTGCCGTCATTAGTAGTGCCACATAGGCGATAGTCTTGCCGCCACTCTTTACGGGGGTGACAACAATGTCGGCAAGCTGCCCGTTTGAGTCTCCGAAAGATATCTCTGTAGCAACAATTTCTCTGGACTCACTAATCGCAGTGCTTACAGCGTTTTCAAGTGCCTGCAAGCCTTCGCTTTGTTCGGGTACGACGGACAAAAATTTTCCATTGGGGTCGCAGACGCATCCGGTAATAACGTCTGCAATCATCTTGCACTGCCAGGTAAGCCAACGGCCGGCAAGTTCCGGGTTCAGGCCGGCAGCGCGCACTGCCGAACCTGCACCGGGTATGTGCTGCTCATCGTTGCTTGACGCCCGATCATGTTGTGCAACGTTGCCGATGTCGGCAAACTGATCGTTACGTCGCAACCGTTCGGTTGCCCTGCTGGCGGCGGTTTTACTGGCGAGCGCACTCATGCAGACTCACCTTCAGCCACAGCAACGTTCTCTTTGAAATTTGGCAATATACCGAAGACCTCAGTGCTCATTTGGTCGGAGGGTGTAGACAAAATGTGCTGAAAGGCAGCAACAAGCGCTCCATAGGCTGGCAGACGAGAGGTTGCTTGGTCAGAACTGAGAGGCTCGTCTCATGAATTGAAATGACCCAGGGTTCTGTTGTTAAGTAGTGCAGGTTCTGCCGCGCAGCCTCTCTACAGGCCTGATGCCAGCGGGAGGTACCTTTCTGGCTGTAGTGACGGGTGTACGCAGGTGAAGAGTTATTGTTGCAGTCAGTCTGAGTGCTGGTCAGGTGAGGCGCCGGGATTGACATTAAAGCTGTGGGCGGTACCTTGCAATGCAGTCATCAGTGTTGCCAGCTGCAACATGGCCTGTTGATCGCCGTGTTGCGCGTGATGAACCAGATTATTTAAATTGGCTCGAGTTGCGAGTGCAGGATTGTTTGCGTTGTTAATCAACGCATAATCACCAATGATGCTGGCGATATCAGTCATTTTGTGTATTTCCTCGCCTTGCCAGTTGTCAACAGCTACTCTCTGGCTTGCTTTTTTTATTATGTTTTGAGCGGGCAGTTAAACTTTTGTAAATTACCACCAGTTAGCACTGGTGCTGTCAACGTATCGGCGCAAACTGTTGCAGCTGAAACGCAGTTGACGGCGTCGGCTGTGAAAACCGGGCAATAACTCGTGATCTAACGGTAACTGCAAAGGACAGCAAACGCGTGTAGAACGCTCCGTAAAGCCACTTTTTTGCCAGCGTGTAGCGCTGTCCGGAAAGCTGGTTCGTCCACTTCTATTCGAGATGTCATCATGTACCGATTAACACTATTACTAGCTTTCACGATTGGACTAACTGGCTGTAGCAACAGCAGTTCTGTACTCAAGGGGATCGAGCAGGTTGCCGGGCAAGTGCTGGCTGATTCGGACGGTGGCCTGTCTACCGGTGATATTGCCAGTGGTCTGCGTCAGGCGTTATCGGTCGGATCGCAAAATGTGGTTGGCCAGTTGGGGCGCGTTGACGGATTCAACAGTGATCCGGTTGCCCACATTCCGTTGCCTCGCGGTCTTGAGAAAGTGCGCAATGTCATGCGAAAAGTGGGTCTGTCTGACGATCTTGATAACCTGGAAACCCGGATAAACCGGGCGGCGGAGCTTGCAACCCCCAAAGCGAAGGCGCTGTTCCTGTCTGCGATTAACCAAATGAGTATTGACGATGCTGTTGGCATATTGCGCGGCCCCAACGACGCAGCGACGCAATATTTCCGCGGCACTATGGGCGGAGAACTGGCCAGTGCCATGCGCCCGATCATCGACGATAGCCTGTCCCAGGTCGGAGCGGTACGATCCTTTAACAGTTTGCTTGCCAGCTATCGAAAAATTCCTCTTGCGCCGCCCATCGAGGCAGATCTCACAGATCATGTCCTGGAAAAGGGTGTCGATGGAATTTTTCACTATATTGCCGTGGAAGAAAAAGCGATTCGGGAAGATCCGCTGAAGCGTACAACGCAACTACTGCAACGCGTTTTCGGTGCATCACAAGGCTCGTAATTTGATACGGGGTGTGGTGGTCCTTCGGCTGTGTTGGTAAACTGCCCGGCTGCCAGATCACCTGGTCCGGCAGTCTGTGTGTCAGCCACTACGAGGCGCGCAGACGCCAAGCCACTGTTAAATTTCAATTGAATAAATTTTTGGCCAAGTAGCCAGGAGAGTAATTATGAGTGCTGATCACGATACCGGGTATTTGAAAGTATTTGGCTGGGTGCTGGGATCTTTGGTTGCTTTTACATTTTTTATTGCAGCAATAGCAAATGCATTTTCACCAAATTCATCGCCTGAGAACGACCCACTCGTTATTGAGCAGACAAAGGGCCGAATAATGCCGGTCGGTGCGTCTCGAGTCGCTCAGTAGCCGAACTCGTCAATTTCATAACACAAAAGGCAAAGTCATGACCCAGCAAGATACGGGGCTGTATAAACCCTTCGCTATCGTTCTCGGCGCTCTGGTGGTTTTCACCCTGTTTATAATTGTCATGGCGAATATTTTTTCGCCATCGACTGATTATTCAAAAGATCCGCTAATTGCCAATAGCATCAAGAACCAAATTGAACCGGTTGGCCGTTCCAACGTTCGGGCAGTGGCCGAGACTGCACCGGTGGAAGCTGAAAAACAAACAGCGTCGACTGACGCTGCGCCGGCTTCGACAGAGCAGCAGGCGGTGACAGAAGAGGCCGAGACTGAGGAGTCGGCAACGGCTGCAACAGCGACCGACGCTGACACCAAAGCTGCAACTGACGCTTCTGTGGTTGCGGAGACGTCAACGTCTCAGGAATCTGACGCCGAACCTGCCACTGCCGATTCGAGTGTTGAGATTCCGGTGAAAGTTCGTGCAGTGGTTGCAACCAACTGCGCCGGGTGTCATGCAAATGGCGTAAAGGGTGCGCAGCGCAACGACGATACAGCCGCATGGCAGAGTCTGGCAGGCAAGGGGCTTGAAGCGCTGACCGCGAGTGTGATTAGTGGCGTCGGACAAATGCCGGCACGCGCTGAATCTCGTCTAGACGATGCAGAATTGAAGTTGGCAGTGCAACACATGATCAACCAAAACCTGGGTGAGCAGCCGGCCACCACCGCTACCGAATCAGATTCTGATGCTGCGGCGTCTGCCACGACTGAGGCAGCAGTTGCCACTGAGTCGGCAGTAACAGCAGAATCGGACGCGCAGGCGGAAGAGCCTGCGGCAACCGAGGAAGCTGTTGCCGAGGCAGTTGTGATTCCCGATAACGTAAAAGCCGCAGTGGATGGCCTGTGCGCTGCTTGTCATGTGTCTGGTGTTGGCAATGCGCCAAAGTATGGCGACAAGGCAGACTGGGATGCAAGAATGGCCAATGGCATCGATGCGATTACAGCCAGTGCGATCGCCGGCAAGGGTGCCATGCCTCCTCGAGGCGGCAGTCAATTAACAGATGAAGAGATCAAGCTTGCCATCCAGTACATGATAACCAAGTAAGTACCGCACCGACTCCGGTTGCAATGATTAGTCACGGCGAAGCTTGTCGTCGACAGCAATCGGAGTCGGATACCGTTGTACGATCCAGTAGGACGACATTACAAAAGTTAGAATGGTAGCTGTTTGAACCACCATTGAGGCGCGTTCGGTAATGACACCCGAGGCAGTGGCAACTACCGCCACCAGCAGCGCAAATTCACTGATTTGGCCTAATCGCACGCCGATTTCTCCGGCAAGCCGTCGCTTCTCTTTTTCGCGGCGCAGAAGCAGTTTAAAAATGACAGGTTTGCCAATTACCGCTGCCAGTGCCAGCGTCAGCGATAAGGCAAACACCTCTGGCACCCGACTGATGTCGAAACCCGCGCCCAGGCCGAAAAAAAACATGATTAAAAAGAAGTCTCGCAGGGGCTTAAGGCTCTCAGCGATATAGCGGGCAATCGGGTTGGCCGCCAGTGACACACCGGCGATAAACGCACCGATTTCGTGCGACAGGCCAACCGCGTGTGCCAGCTCCGCCAGCCCCATGCACCAGCCAACCGTCAGCAGAAAAATGTACTCGCTGATCTGATCAAATTTGCTGAACAGCCGCGACAACACATGAGTTGACACATAGTAGGCACTGACGCTGATCAGAGGCAGCAGTACCAGCATTCCGGCAAAATCAATTAATGCCGAACTCTCGCTGCCGAGTTGCTCGAGAAACAACAGGGCGGTGACGGCGATGATGTCCTGAAGCAGAAGAATACTGACGATTATCTCGCCCATGCGCTGATGGTGCAGGGCGCTGGTGGGCAGTAGTTTCAGACCAATAATGGTCGATGAGAACATCATGGTGCATCCAATCACCAGGCTGTCGGTCGGAGACAGGCCAAAACTCATTGAGATTACAAACCCGGCCAGTGCAAACACCAGGCAACTCAACAGCGTAACCACAGTCGCCTCTCGCATTAATTTCTTAAGATCGGCTGGCTCCAGGTTCAGGCCCAGCAAAAACAGCAGGAAAATGATACCGACATTGGCGATGTCAGCGATCAGTGCCGGATCGGAGATTAAGCCCGAGACATGCGGTCCGGCCAGAAGCCCTACGGCAATGTAGGCAACCAGTAGCGACTGTCGTGCAAACAGGGTTGCCGTGGCGAGTATCGACGCGCCGGTGAAGATCAGGAAAATCGTGTAGAGAATCGACTCACCGGCCATTGGGCGATTTCCGCATTAAGTGGAGAAATTGAGATGATAGGAGTGTGGCCGGGTGATCTGGTGTCGATGTTGGTTGCACAGCTATCCGTTGCCAGCCGAAGGCCCTGCCGATTTAGACGGGCACAAAATGTTGAGGGCGTGTATTATCGCGACCTGCAATTGATCTTCCAAAAAACGCCTACACTCTAATTTAAAATAGCCTTGAACACAGTTATGGAACGTCTACCGGAATTTGTCGGCAACCACCCGATACTCTTTGCGGCACTGGGTGCTGTAATTGGCATGATCGCCTTTTTTGAATACCAGCGGCTATTCTCGGGCATCAAGCAGCTTAGCGCAATTGAAGCTACACGGCTGCAAAATGACGAGGATGCAGTTTTCGTCGATGTGCGCGAGGACTCTGAATACAAAGCCGGACACATTCTCAGCGCGAAACACATGCCGATGAGCACTTTTGATAAACGATACACCGAGCTCGAAAAGTCGAAAGACAAACCGGTGATTCTCTATTGCGCCAGTGGCAGTCGAGCCAGTAAAGCGGGTGGAAAGTTACGTAAGAATGGCTTTGAATCTGTTTACACGCTAGCCGGTGGTATGGGCGGCTGGGAAAAAGCCAGCATGCCTGTATCGACAAAAGGGTGACTGAAATGGCCGAGAATACGAAAGACATTGTTATCTATGAGACAGCACTGTGTGGTTTCTGTAGCGCTGCGAAAAGACTGCTGGATCGCAAGGAGGTTGAGTATCGAACCATTCGTGTTGATCTCGATACTGACCAGAGGCAAAAAATGATGGAGTTGAGTGGCCGCCGCACGGTGCCTCAAATCTTCATTGAAGAACATCATGTCGGCGGATTTGACGATTTAGCAGAACTCGATTCGACGGGTGAGCTGGATAAACTATTATCTTAAGCAGCGTCGACAAATTCGTCGGAACAAAAACAGTTTTTAGCAGGATCCAGATTAATGGCCGAAGAAACCACCGCGGCGACTACCGAAGCGGGTAAGCAGCAGTTTCGTATTCAGAAAGTATTCGTCAAAGACGTCTCTTTTGAAACCCTTCGTTCCACCGAAATTTTTACCGAGCAAGGGCAGTGGAACCCCGATGTGAAGGTGCAGTTGAACACCGAAGGTAAAAACATCAAGGACAATTTGTATGAATGTACCCTGATGATTACCGTCACTGTTGAACTCGACAAGAAACTGGCCTACCTGGTCGAGGTACATCAATCAGGCTTGTTTTCAATATCGGGCTTTGGCGAGGGCGAGATGGGCCATCTGCTTGGCAGCTACACGCCCAGCGTGCTATTTCCTTTCGCGCGTGAAGCGGTCTGTGATCTGGCTGTCCGAGCGGGTTTTCCGCAGCTGTTGCTCGATCCGATTAACTTCGATGCATTGTACGCACAGCATCTGGCGTCAAACAAAGAGCCTAACGCGCCAGCCCCTGAAACTCCTCAGTAACGTCACCTGACCCATGGGTGACAGTTCCAGGCCACCGCAATCGCCTGCAGCTCAGGCTGGTTCGCAACGAACGGTTGCAGTGCTTGGTGCGGGCAGCTGGGGTACCGCTCTGGCTAACCACCTGGCTGCCGCCAACAAACAGACTGTCTTGTGGGCGCGGTCGGAAAAGACTGCGCAGCAGGTCAGGCAGCAACGCCGAAACCAGTCTTTCCTGCCCGACGTCACTCTGCATCCATCACTGCAGTGTACAACTGATTTTGCAGCCGCTGTAACAGCGGTAACCGACGTTCTGATCTGTGTACCAAGTTCTGCCTTTAAAGACATTGTTGGTCGTGTGGCGGAGCTGCGACAAACCGGAGTCGATCTGATCTGGGCCTGTAAAGGGCTTGAGCCCGACACCGGCCGGTTTTTGTCTGACTATCTGGACGATTGTCTTCCGGACAACAGTCGCTACGCTATTATCTCAGGCCCTACCTTTGCCACTGAGCTGGCAATGGGTTTACCCACCGCAATAACAGCAGCTGCCAGTGACCCTGAGTACGCAAGTACAGTCGCCGAGCTGCTGCATACCGAACGGTTGCGCGTCTATACCAGCACCGATATCAACGGTGTGCAATTTGGTGGTGCACTTAAAAATGTTTATGCCATTGCAGCGGGTATATCAGATGGTCTGGGCTTTGGTGCCAATGCCCGAGTCGCACTGGTTACACGCGGGTTGGCCGAGCTCGGCAGAATGGCTGAGTGTCTTGATATCAGGCGTGAGACATTGATGGGGCTGGCAGGTGTAGGCGATCTGATATTAACGTGCACCGATAACCAGTCTCGCAATCGCCGTTTTGGTATAGCACTGGCGGATGGGCTATCGATAGATGAGGCGCGCCTCAGCGTAGGGCAGGCCGTCGAAGGTATTGCGGCGATTCGGGCGGCGCACAGGTTAAGCGCAAAGCTGAACATTGAAATGCCTATTGTCGAGCAGCTGTATGAGGTTATCGAAAATGGCAAAGCGCCGATGCTTGCTGTGCAAACGCTGTTATCTAGAAAGCAGCGCGATGAAAACGGCTAATCAATAGTCGACTGGCTCAACGGTGCTGTGTCAATTCAGTGTAGCGAAATTCAATTGGCGCAACCCTTCATAACAAACAATTGCAACTGCATTTGAGAGGTTGATGCTGCGACTTGACTCGAGCATTGGAATTCGCAACTGTTTCGACTCACCCAGCGACTGCAGTACCTCATCAGGCAGGCCGCGAGTTTCAGGGCCGAACAACAGTGCGTCTCCTGCTGTCAGTGTGGCCGCGCTGTAGATTCGTTTTGCTTTGGTAGTGAATCCATACATGGTATTGGGTTGCCGTGTCTGTTGGTACTCGGCGAGGTTGCTCCAGCGCGTAACAATTGACAGGTCGATATAGTCGAGCCCGGCGCGGCGAACTTTTTTTTCATCGAGCTCAAACCCCAGTGGCTCAATCAAATGCAATGAGCACCCGCTGTTGGCGCACAGTCGCATGATATTGCCTGTGTTTGGTGGAATTTCCGGCTCGTAGAGAACGATATCGAACATTAGGTTATGTGCCTTTTTATACAACTATGCCTGCGAGAAGTTTGTTATTGGGCGCCCGTGCAGCTGACCAGTGCCAACGTCTGTTTTGTGGAAGCGATTTACGATGGAACGGAAATTGCCGGTTCGCCCCACTGCAGCAAGTGTTGTTGTTTCCCCGTCCAGTCGCAATGAAGTTGCGCAACGGTTGGTGATTTTGGGAGAATTTGCACGTGTTATTGCTTGATTGTTTCACCGCCCGCCCTCGACTTTTGCTGGTAGCAAATGTATCCGCGCTGTTGTCTGCGTTACTGATAACGGCCTGTCATGCGCCGGGACAGTCGCTCGCCAAATCAGACACGGTGCAACCGCGGCCAGCAATACCATCAATTTCATCAATCATTCCGACGGTTACATCACCCGTAGTGGTACTGCCGACACCCGATACCGCCACGGCGCGCTCGGCTGGCGAATTGTATACGGTTTCCGTGAATCAGGTAGCTGGCAGTGAGGTGTTGATGGCGCTCGCCCGCGATTCAAAACTGGAACTCGCAATAAACGGCAAAATTGAAGGCAAGGTTACCCTGAATGCCGTTAATCAGCCGATCAGCGTTATTCTCGGGAAACTGGAGCGACAGTTGCCCATACGTTATTCGATTGAAGGTCGCTCGATAACAGTTTCCGCCGATGCGCCGTTTGTAAAAAGCTATAAGGTTGACTACCTCAATATCAGTCGCCGCGCACAAAGCAGTGTCAGCCTGGCTACGCAAATAGGCTCGCTAAAAACTGCGGTGGATGATAAGAGCCAGTCTGGCTTGAATTCAAACGGATCGACGATGCAGGTTCAAAACGAATCTGAAAACCGTTTTTGGGACTCGCTGGTTGTAAGTATTGCGGGTATCATCGGGGATCCGCCGCTACCAGCCGACTCAGCCAAAAAAACGGTGGCTGCCAATATATTTGTGAATCGCGAGAGCGGTATATTGTCTGTTCGAGCGACGGGTAAACATCATCGATTGGTTGGCTCACTTATTACGCAAATTGTGAGTAGCGCACAGCGCCAGGTGTTGATTGAGGCGACGGTGGTAGAAGTTACGTTAAATGACAGCTTTGAATCCGGTGTCGACTGGCAGATGCTTGACAACAATGGCGGGACCGCTATTGATTTTGCGCAACTGTTGACCGGGAGTCCGGCGGCGTCTGAAGCGACAACACCCAAAACTTCCATTCTAAGTTATCGAAACAACAATGGTGGCTTTGGCTACGTCAGTGCAACGCTTAAACTGCTTCAACAATTTGGCGATGTACAGGTGTTGTCCAACCCCAAGATCATTGCTCTGAATAATCAGCCAGCCGTGCTCAAGGTTGTTGATAATCGCGTGTATTTCACCTTTGAGATTGATCGGCAACAGCGCGAAAATGGGGATGAGCGTACCGTGGTGGACAGTACCATCCACTCCGTGCCAGTTGGATTGGTCATGAGTGTCACGCCGTTTATCAATGATACCGGTGAGGTAATCCTGAATGTTCGGCCCACCATTTCCAGAATTCTCAATTTTGCGGCCGATCCGAGCCCTGCGTTGGCCGGACAAAGTGAAGTCGAAAATTTGATCCCGGAAATCCAGGTTCGAGAGATGGAGTCGCTGCTGCGAGTGCAAAGTGGAGATGTCGCAATTATTGGAGGGCTGATGCAAAATAGGGTAGACGATCGAAAAGCGGGTGTACCCGTGATCAGTGCCGTACCTTTTGTCGGCAAGCTTTTTTCCCAGGCCTCAAGAAGCCTGGAAAAAACCGAATTACTGGTTTTTTTACGCCCCACCGTTTTGCAGCGCAACAGCAGCGCGCAATACGAAAATCTACTAGAGCGCCCTATGCAGCGATCAACCAACAACTTGCCGATCGAGCCTGCACAATTTGGCGGATCACAGCGCCGTGGTCTGCCTTCTGGCAGTCCATCATCGGTGCATGCAATAAACCCCGGATTTCTGCAGTGAGCCTATTGCGCGATGCTCTGCAGTCAGGGAAGGACAAAGAACAGGGAGCAGCGGAGCCGGTAGTCTTTAACGGGCCGGTGATAGATGCGGATGAATTACTTGGGACTGAAGCTGCCACCGCTGATGAAGCGAAAAGGCAAACACAGCCTGATTCCGACACAACAGCCGCTGAGATCGATTTTCCGGATACCTATGGTGCTCACCAAATTGGTTCGTCCACGTCTGGTGACGATGACACCAATAGTGATGTGGAAATAGATCTGGCGCAGGTTGCCAACCGAGCGGCCGACGTTTTAGCAACGCCACATGGCGCCGACTCACCAAGCGATGTTGTATCGACCACGCAAGGCACAGTCGAACTCTCTCTTCAGTCAGATGAAAGTTCATTGGCGGAGCAAGCAGAGCACAATGAAGCGGCATCTGTTGCGGTTTCGGGTGAAACAGATAACAACGATAATTTGCCACCACAGTTGCAACAAGGGCTGCCGCACGATACCGAGGCAGAAAAACCAGAGCAACCTGATAACAGCGATAGCCTGCAGGTGAGTGACGAGCCAATGCCGAGTGGCGGTAATACAGAATCAACTGTGTTCCGAACCCGGTCTATAAACCTCGATCCGCTGTTTTTTATTATTGTGGCATTTGCATTTGCCGGTCTGTTTGGCAGCCTTTACGCCCTGGTAACCCAAAACGATGCATTTGTGAGTGGTGAGTATGCCGAGCTGCATGCCCGGCAATCTGCTCTCGATGAACTCACTGCATCTGATAAATTAGCCGGTCCGGATAAGGCAGCAGTGAGTGAGCAAGATAAAGGACCAGAGCCTGTTGCTGTGAGCGCCTCCGTTGCGACAGGTTCCTTGCCGCAACGCAGTAAAGACAACACGGCAATCTCGGTTGTCGCCAATGATGATGGAAGCCAGGCTCGTGGAAGTGTAGTCAGTACTGAAGGTACGGTGTCGACAACCACTGTCTCAGATTCTGCTGAAAGCACTGTAAGCGATGTGACAAATGCCGTTGTTAAAGCTTCTGATCATACGCCGTCGGGCGCTGTAACGAATACTGATGCAGTCGCTCGGCAAAACATTCGGGGAGGTGAGCAGGAGATAGCTGCGCTGCAGGTCGAGTTAAATGAATTGAAAGAAAGCCTGGCCAGTCAGAATTTAAGAATCTCGCAGTTTATTGCGGAAAACTTTGCACTACGGCAGGCAGGCGTGCCGGCCTCGCAACCTGTGGCTTCTGCAAATGCTGAAACCAAAGCGGCAGTCACGCGCGACATTCAGCCGCCAGCAGTGAATTATGATCCAGCAGTGAACTACGATAAGGCGGGCGACATTACAACCAAGCAGAACGCTGATGATGATTTCTCTTTAGAGAAAGCCGATTCCCGCGTAGTGGTAACGGCCACTAGTGCCGAGCCTGGGCCTCGACCAACACAAATACAGGGTATGGGCATACAGGGTGCTCGTGAGCGAGCCAAACGCACAGCAGATACCCGCGCGCAAGGCACCCGTGAACAAAATGCTCCGGACCCAGGTGCTATTGATAAAGGTGCTCTTGATAAAAGCGCCCGTAGTAAAAGTGCGCGCAGCCAGGCTGCCAGCGCACAGGGTAGCGGCACCCGTGATTCCGGTATTCTCAAAGTGGAACAGTCATCTGCAGGCGGTGTCAGTATTGATCATCAGTCTGCTCAGTTTCCGGCGGT
>CALGNZ010000197.1 GCA_937957915.1 uncultured Granulosicoccaceae bacterium
ATAGAGTTTAGTCACGACCTTAACGGATAGGTAGAGTTTTCGACATGAGATCGCCCGCAATGTTGCAATTGAATGCACTGGTGCCTGGCTGACCATTGATATCGACTGGCCCGGCCCTGTTGCATGAATGCGCACCGTTGCCTGAATGCGCAACATAGACTATGGAGCGAGGCACCGGCGCGGAGGCATCCATCTTTCTCCTGGATACAACGCCCGCCTTTAATTCGATTAGATTGCGAGAAGCGCTACTCCAGGGAATGGATCGGCCATGGCTGCCGACTTAACTAAGCATTGCTGAAAGGTTATTGCCAACGGCGCGTTACTGATAGAGCGTTGCAAACTAAAAAACGTTGCTAATAATGCAACCGCCACTCACTTCTTCTTTTTGGCATTGGCCCACGGGTTACCGTTGGCCCACGGGTCGAGCGGCGGTACAGGCGTATTCTCTACTGGCTCATCATCAGTCGCGTTTTCACCCGACTGAATCGACTGCCTGCCGTCCGCTCGATCAGAGTCGTTACTACCCTGATGATTATCAGCGGGCCTGAATCGATGTGAACCATGTTGATCGTTATACACTCTGCTCGACCCCCGTCGATCACTGGCGTAACTGTCTCGACTGGCAACGTTCCTGGTGCGCTTGTGCTGCAGACGCTCGCCATCTTCTATACTCAAAACTGCAGGCTGACCTGGCTTGTGATGCTCAGGCACAACGCGCTCCCTGGGTGCCACATTAAATTGCTCAGATGACACTGCTGGTAAATTTTTATACTGATACAAATAAAATACTTCGACTTTCTCGCGAGCCCAGTCGGTTTTTTTTAAAAATTTTATACTGGCAGCAATACTGGGGTTTGCCTTAAAACAGTTCATGTTTAAGTAGGCATGCAAAATATCAAAGCCATAGTAGCTGACTAACTCTTCGAGCATTGCTTTTAGGCCAACCCCCTGTAGCGGGTTGTTTCGATGGAGCGCTTCTTTACTCATACCAGCCCTTTACTCTGCCTGAATTCGTCGTATGTCCCTTCAAACGCTGTCATCTTTTGGTCTTTGATTTCAAGTATGCGGTTGGCCAGTGTAGACACAAACTCCCGGTCGTGGCTGACAAAAATCAAAGTACCCTCGTACACTTTTAGCGCGATATTGAGCGCCTCGATAGCCTCCATATCCATATGGTTGGTTGGCTCGTCCAGAATTAACACATTCGTGTCCTGCATCATTAGCTTGCCAAACAACAGGCGATTTTTTTCACCCCCCGAGCAGACTCTGGCCCTTTTTAGAAAGTCGTCTTCGGTGAACAACAGTCGACCCAACAGTCCGCGGATCATTAAATCATCATGCCTGGCGGTGCGCCACTGCCCCAGCCAGTCAAACAGATTAAGATCGGTGTCAAAATCTTGCGTGTTGTCTTGCGGGCAGTAGCCAATCGCCGCATTTTCAGACCATTTATAACTGCCGCAATTTGGTATGAGTTGATCCATTAAACAACGCAGGAAAGTAGTTTTACCCATGCCGTTGTCTCCCAGTACTGCCCAGCGTGTTCCCGCATCGAGGATCACATCGTCACTGGTAAATAGTGTCTCTCCGCTAAAGCCATGCGACAGCTCTTTGAGTATCAGGGCGTTACGGTGTAACTTTTTGTGCTGCTTAAACTGAAGTGAAGGTGTCATTCTGCTCGACGATTTCACATCATCAAGCTTGATTTTATCCATTTTTTTCGCACGGGAGCTCGCCTGCTTCGCCTTCGAGGCGTTGGCGCCAAAGCGGTTAACGAAATCTTGCAGCTCTTCGATTTCAGCAGCCTTCCTGCTATTACCTGACAACAACTGCTCGCGTATCAAAGTAGATTGCGCAACGAAATACTCATAGTTACCAGGGTAGATTCGAAGCTCACCATAGTCGATATCAGCCATATGCGTGCAGACGGAATTCAAAAAGTGTCTGTCGTGAGAAATAATCACCATCGTGCAAGTGCGTTTATTCAGCTCAGTGTGCAACCAGCCTATGGTGTCGATATCCAGATTGTTGGTTGGCTCATCCAGCAACAGGATATCGGGGTTCGCGAACAGCGCCTGTGCGAGCAATACCCGTAGCTTACGGCCAGGCGCCACCTCACTCATCAGGCTAAAATGTAATGCCTCCTCGATACCGGCATTGAGCAAAATATCACCCGCACGGCTTTCGGCCGTATAGCCATCCATCTCGGCAAACTCGGCTTCAAGATTCCCCACCTTTATGCCATTGGCTTCAGACATTTCAGGCAAACCATAGATGCGCTCGCGCTCGCACTTGATCGCCCACAGCTCCTTGTCACCCATAATCACGGTATCAATAACGCTGTACTGCTCAAAAGCGAATTGATCCTGGCTCAGTGTGCCCATTTTCTCGCCCGGTGTAATCGACACATTGCCAGCGCTCGGCTCCAGTTCGCCACTCATAATCTTCATCAGCGTCGATTTACCGCAGCCATTCGCCCCGATTAAGCCGTAGCGGTTACCGTTATCGAATTTGGCCGAAATGTTCTCAAACAGAGGCTCAGAGCCAAATTGCATGGTGATGTTTGCTGTGGAAATCAAAGAGGGGTCCGAATGGATGGGGGAGCAGGGATGCGCAGTCTACAGACTCCTGGATTTCGAAGAAAGCGCACCGTGTCAATTCGCTGCAACTCAATTTTTGACCGCTTAGGGTGACTGCTTCAGGGCCGTGCTTCAAGGCAGTGCTTCAGGGCAGTGCAATCGCCTCGGATCGATAACAGCGTCCGCGGGAAATCTGCCGACACAGGCATCGCCGGCTGAACGGTGCTCCGCTGAGAGTATGGTGAGGAAGTGTTTGGTCACTGGTTATTGAAGCGGGCAAACGCTGGCAACAGCAGGCGTCTTTGGGCCCGGCATTCAACCGGGAACTGCAGTTAAAAGGGATACACACCAGTTCAGGATGGGCTGCAGAACCTTATGCCGACGGCGAAAACACGTCAGAAGCGCTTGTCCTGCCAATATCCTTAATGGCCTCCCCAACAGAGCTTGCTACTCGATAAGGCCAGGCTTGCTCACAGGGATTAGCGCCATCTTGCTCGTATCTTGTCTATTAAATCAACAAACGGCTGCCCGCCTACCTTTGTTAAAACCTCTACAACCAACTTGACCAGCCAGACAACCAAGATCGCTGAGAAAACCCAGATAGAAATCGTAATTCCGTCCACACAAGCTACCCAGAGATAACGTCGGAAGCCGAAGCAAAAGCCGCCGTTTGTCGACGTTGCAGGAATAGATCCACGCTAATGCTATTCGTTTGGCAATCAATGACTGTAGCAAAAACGCAATTCATACACGACCTTAAACACTGTTCATTTATGCACAGCACCAGTGCATATTTATTCAATGGAGTGTCACTCTTTATAGAGCTATCGAGTATATGATTGCGCGTGTTGCAACCAATACACCTACTCCAAAGAAAATTGAGGAATAGATCATGAGCAGTTTCAAACATCTTTTCACAACGACCGCAGCGCTGGCTTTGCTAACCAGTGTAGCGCAGGCTGATGTTATCTATGTCACCGATCAGGGGCACACCGAGGTTATTTTTGGCTGGAGCCATGCCGGCGTATCTATGCAGCACGGTGAGTTCACCGACGTAACAGGCACGTTAACACTGGCAGATTCGATAGAAGATTCTTCGATCGACGTGGTCATAAAAACAGCAAGCCTTTCCAGTGGCTTCGAACCGCTGGACAAGCATCTTAAGAGCGCTGATTTTCTGGAAGTTGAAACCTACCCTGAAATGACATTTGTCAGTAAGTCAGTCAAACAGACCTCAGACAAAATGCTCGATATTTCCGGTGATCTGACTATTCACGGAGTAACTAAACCCGTGACTTTGAAAGCGGAAATGACGCACAAGGGCGAACACCCGCTGGGCAAGGCAATTGACTATTACAAAGGCGACTGGATAGCGTTTTCCGCTAACACCGAGATAGACCACCAGGCATTCGGCGTTGGTGGCTTTTCCACCGGCCCAATCAGTATACAAATAAATACAGAACTGAAAGCGAAGTAATCCTTCACGCAAATAGCGCTTATTCAACAGTAACCGCTATTTGCCTGATCTCAGAGCTAACCCCTGCTAGGGCACATTAAACACCATGTCAAAAATCGCAATGTCGAAAATCGCACGGTTTCATTTTCGTCGACCAATAAGAACACCTATTGTTGCCCTCGCGTGCTTAATGTGCGGGGCCCTTACATTTGCTGACCCTGTAGACTTACCGCGCAGGATAAGCCAATCCCCGGCCACCACCAACAGCGTGCCCCACATACAAATCGGTGTGAAGGGAGACCCTTCCCTTGCGGCGGAATTGCTGCGTCAAGCCGCTGAAATAAAGGGGGTAGAAGTACGCCCGACAGTCGTTTCTCTGCCTGGCGCAAAAGGGTTCTGGATAGACGAGCGCGTGACAATTGAGCGCCCGGAGAGTATTGCCGGTGGCCGTGAGTTTGCGCACATGCATCCTGATGGCAGCCTGCATGCTGCGCTCCCTCCCGAACTTGCCATTGATGCAGTAAAGCGCGGCTGGGCTACCTTTCACCCCTGGTCAACTCAGCGACCAGGCTGGGAGGGATTCGTAATGATCTACACCCCGCAATCCATTGAAGAACTGCAAGTGATCATTCGGCTGGTACAGGAATCCTACGACTTTGTGACTGGTAAGTCCTGATCAGAATTCACCATAACAGTATGCAAATAAGCAGTAATAGAGCATCGACATTTCCTCTTTAAACGGGGGTAAAGCCCCCGCCGTCTGATTAATATCGTTGATTGAGTTCAGCTGTATTTTGCACTGATCAAAAACAGTTTAAATCCCATACGCTTTGCATATCCGCAACTGGAAAACACGCGCCGGAAGGCAGCTTTTTTGGCACATATCGCGACAGATTTTTATCGTATAGCCCTTCTTCAACGAACGCTGTCAGATCGTCTATTTCGTTGTCTGTCAGGTGCAGCCTGGTGAATTCCGGCGCGAGGTTTTTAACCTTGGCACTTTGCGGCCGCGCTTTGTTTTTATACTTAATTACCTGCCTTACTGACCTGAACGAGGCCCCGTGCCCAAAGAATGATGAATCCTTAAGATTGTACAACTGAGGAATTTTGAATTTAAACCTGTCCTCAGACCTTCCGGTAAAGCCACCTCGACCACGCCGGGTTGCCAGATCGATTGTGCCGTGAACCCTGTTGTGACTGGTATCGAGATTGTCAAAGCCGACATTAAAAAACATTCGATCTTCAGTGGCTCCGGGCTTCGAACTGAGGGCAGGCCCGGTATGACAACCGACACAGCCAGCCTTGCCAAAAAACAGCAGACCACCTCTTAACTCGTCGCGCGACATTGCATTTACATTTCCGCGCAACCACTTTTGAAAAGGTGCTTTGTTAGCCAGGACGGTGCGTTCGTAAGCAGCTATTGCAAGCGCTGAACCCAGCCAGGCCTCATCAACTTCAGAGCCCTCCGGTATGCCGTCCACGCCACGCGGGAACGCTTGCCGGAACAACCGCTGATAACGGGGTTCAGTCTCCAGAACTGACTCTGCAATTTTCAGTCTGTGTACCTTGGTGCCCGCTATGGCCTGTATCTCCAGGCCAGACAACCCAAAATCGTTCGACAATACGTTGGGCGGCCCTGCCATGCTAACTTTGTCAGCGTCGACAGTTTTGTTTACGCTAACTGCACTGTTGCCAAACGATCCATTCCACAGCATCACATCCTGATAAGCGGCATTAAGTACCGTTGGCGATGCGATTGGCTGGAAGTCTGCGACAAATCCATTTTCGTTGCCAGGCTTGTGAGACTTTGCCAGCTTTCTGCCTTTTCCATTCGAGCTAAAACCCGTGCCTCCCTCTCCGAGCCCCTGGCGTACGCCAGATTTAAAACCGGCTGCCGCATGGTGGCAACTCGCACACGAATAGGTTTCCACAAGACTTGCATCCTGAGGGTTACGGCCCAACGCTGTTTCATGGAACAGGAGTTTCCCGAGCTTCACTTTGGCTGCGGTTAGTTTGTTGTTCGGGTCCTGCGGTATCTTACGGTACTGGTGGCTATAGGGCAGCCTGAATGCCCTGATCCCCTCGCCGTCCGAGTGCCATTCAATTGCTTGTTTCAGTTGTTTTGAAAGCTGCTGCTTCGTTGGCTCTTTTGCTGCACTGGCAGGTGCGACACTCAGGCCTATCGCAACAGAGGTAACAAGCAGTGCCAGAAGTTTTATCGATCCGACGCGCATCGGCGTAGATGATGATTTTTGCTCATCAGGCCAGAGCGATTGATAGCGAGTTAATCGCTGATCTGCCAAATGAAGTTTTGATACGGCTGTACCAATTGTAGTTCGCATAGTTCAATCTCCATATTTACTATTGCAAAGGTACTGCGCTAATTTTTTCGAAGCAGCTGGATAGTTGCACTTCCGTCAGCAACTACACCGCCTTACAGCGACTTTGGGCTCTGGCCCTTTCATAGGATTTGTTCAGACCAGTCTATAGTTGTTCGATCAATTCGACAATCAAACCGAGCGGTAATTTTACCGTGTTCCTGCCATGGACCTGAGCAACCTGATATTGGCCGAGCGAACACCCTTTATCGAAGGCCTTCGACAACCGTCGGGCCGGTAACATTTTCGACACAGACAACAAAACCCGAATAAGCAGTATCGTACGCCCAACCCGGACGTGGCCATACAGCGCTAATTTGTTGCCTTCCTGGCAGATTGCATCTGAGTGATGAATTTCCCCGGCCTTTCCGGCGAATCACCGCCAGCAACATGCAATGTGTTTCAGCTGTGAATCACTATTGTTTACTCAGCTTTTCACCTTCAAGCAGCAAACCAATAACTTCACAGCCTTGTAATCAAGAACAACGGTAAATAGTGTTTTGTTCACGAACTGGCAACCCATGTTGCCCTATGGTTTGAGAGCTTTATCCAATCACTCACCTTACAAGGTATCGAATTTCAATGACTGTTCTTATTCGAGCAACCCTCGCTGCTATGCTTCTTGCGATCGGCTGGTCGCCCACCTCCTTTGCGCAAACCGGCGCCTGCATTGACACCGACGGCGACGGCTACGGCTGGAACGGCGTCAGCACTTGTGACCCCAACGCTGGCTCTGCTTCAGATTCTGGCTCCTCCCCCACATCTTCCGGCGGAGCCTGTGTTGATTCCGACGGCGACGGCTACGGCTGGAATGGCGTCGCAACCTGTTCCGTCGACGCCCCGGCACCCGCTGCAGACAGCAGCTGCATCGACACCGATGGCGACGGCTTTGGCTGGAACGGCGTCAGCACCTGCCTGGTTGGTGGTAGCTCAACCCCGACACAAAGCAGTGGCGAGTGTGTTGATTCTGACGGTGACGGCTACGGTTGGAACGCCACAACACTTACAAGCTGTCTTGTCTCGGGCAGTGGATTGCAAAATGATGGAGACAACCTGACCGGCAGTGGTTCCGCTGATATGGGCAACTCCGACTCTTCCGGTGGCGCTGATAATTCCAACGGTAACGGCGGCAACCTGGACACCAGCAACCCGGGTGGCACAACTTACACGTCTACCTTTACCCCCATTAGTGGCGTAACCGCAGACCAATGCCTGACCAGGCAAGACACGATTGACAGAAACTATCCTGGTGCCATTACCGCTGGAGACTTCATACTCTCCATCAACGCCTGGAACTTCGGTGCCGCTGGCAACTACAACTGGGAACAGTGTATTTTCGCCAATGGTGGTGGACTCGGATGGACTTATGACTGGGGTGCTGGCGGTGGTTCAGGTGACTTCTTCGTTCGCTCATATCCAGAACTCATTTTCGGCGTAAAGTCAGGTGGCGAAATCTCCGGTAGCAGCGCACGTGAAGGCACTGGCCTGCCAGAGCGTATTGATCGACTGCCTTTCATCTCGATTGACTATGATTTCTCCAGCAATGAAAACGGCCCGGCGCGAGCAGTCGATGCTTCATCAAACCCCCGCTTTCCAAATGGCACTACCATTTTTGGTGAGCGCAACATCGCCATTGAATCATTCTTTCATCCGTCAGATGCAAACGGCAACTGCCCTGCCAGCGTAGTGCAGCGTGGCAACGGCCAGAGCAACCACACCTATGAAATCATGGTTTGGATCGACTCAGGTGCCGAGCGTCTGCCAGCTGGCCCGAATGACTTTGTCACCACAGTGACTCTGGATGGCGCGAGCTACAATGTCTATACCAAAGACAACGATCGTAAGTACATTGCGTTTGTTCGAACCAGCCCGAGCTTAAGCGGCACACTGAACTGGAGCACCTTTATTAACTGGACGAGTGCCAATGCACATCGGGTCAGCTCTTTGTATGGCGCGAACACCAACTCAGTGCAGTTACAGGATACCTGGTGCCTTGCCAACATTTTGGTCGGCAATGAAATCTGGTGGGGTGAAGGTGACTTCACTATTAATCAGTGGCAGATCAACCGCACTTACTAGAAACTATCCGGTGCACATCTGATCAATTGCAATGTAAATTGAAACGGTAGATAAGTAACTCAAAGCAGGGCGCGATAGTTTCGCGCCCTTTTTTTTGCAAGTATGCGCTGACTCAGCGCATGGTCAGCCAGCCTGCATTATTCACAAGTATTCGACACCCCACGATGCCCTGGTAGGGGCCGTAAGCCTACGGCGCACGTACCATAACGACTGCCATTTTGAAATTCTTGTTAAATGACAACGAAACGCTATGTATACAGGCAGAAACTCAAACTAGCCGGGCGCCTCGTGATCAATGCAGGCTAAATCCTCTCTAAAGAATCTATTCCCAACAACTCAAGCCCTTTACTGAGGGAACGGGCAGTCAGGTCGCACAACTGCAGCCGGCTGGCTTGCAAGCTCTGCGAACTCGCATCGCGTACCGAACACTGATCAAAAAACCTGGCAAACAACTGCGCCAGATCAAACAGATAATTACACAACAGATTGGGCTTATATTCGACCAGCACATCGTCGAGTGCCTGATCGAACTGCAACAACTTAAGCGCCAGCTGTCGCTCGACCGGCTCATCGAGTACGAACGGCACAGGCTGCTCTCGCAGTTTGTCGGCGGTGACATCCAGGTTTCTTAAGATACCGTGAACACGTGCATTGGCGTACTGCAAATACGTGGCAGTATTGCCGCGCAACGCGAGCATTTTGTCATAGCTGAATTTGTAATCAGATGATCTGTTTTGCGATAAATCCGCATATTTCAAAGCACCAATGCCGACAACCCTGCCAATCACCTGTTGACGATCAGGGTCCAGATCAGGGTTTTGTTGTGTTGCTATATCAAGCGCTCGCGACTCTGCTTCGTCAAGCAAACCTTCGAGCCCAACCGTATCTCCGGCGCGAGTTTTAAATGGTTTGCCATCGTCTCCGAGCACCGTGCCAAAACTGACATGAGTCATTTCAACATCGGTATAACCCCATAGCCTTGCAGCATCAAACAACTTATCGAAGTGATCACCCTGCCGGTGATCAACCACATAGAGCATGGTGTCTGCCTTCCATTCTTTTATTCGATACTGGATGGTGGCAAGATCAGTTGTCGGGTACAGGTAGGCGCCATCCTTCTTGCGAATAATCATTGGCGCATCGTAGCCCTCCATAAACACACAGATGGCACCATCGTTCTCTTCGGCAATACCACCGGACATAAACTGTTCAACCACATCGGCTAATTGATCATGGTAGAAGCTCTCACCGTGGGTATGATCAAACTGCACATTGAGGCGTTTATAGATGCGATTGATATCGTCGAGGCAGTAAGGCAGAAACTCATCCCATAGCGCTCTGTTTTCGCTGTCTCCGGCGTGCAGCTTAACGGTTTCAGAAAGCACTTCCTGTTCTACCGATTCATGTTGACGCGCGGTATCGAGCAAGGCCGCATCAGACTCCAGCGATGCGATAGTTGAACCCAGTTTCTGCAGTTGCTCCTGTTGCATGGCGATTTTCTCAGCCAGCCTGTTGATATCCTTTTTCTGCTGTTTAATTTTCGCTTTGTCATCGTGCGTGTCTGTGCCTTTGACCCGCTCTAGCGCCTGCTGCTGTTTGTCGAGGGTTTCCTGTACCTCCGGCAACTTGCGCCTGGCGCCCTGATAGTCCATTAACACGCGCACAAATTTATACAGGCGGCTCAACTCGAGCACCGGTTCAGCCTGGTAGCTCTGCTGATTGACGAAATGCTTGTATCCGTAAATGATCATTCCGAATTGCGTGCCCCAGTCACCGAGGTGGTTATCGGTGATTACTTTGTGCCCCAGAAAGGTGTGAATCCTGGCCAGCGCATCACCGATGACGGTGGAGCGGATATGACCGACGTGCATGGGCTTGGCAACATTTGGTGATGAGTAATCGACCACCACTGTGCGCGGTGATTCGGTGACAGCAATGCCCAGTCGATCATCGACCAGCGCCGCTGCCAGTTGCTGCTGTATGTGCTCTGCCGAGACAGTCAGGTTAATAAAACCCGGGCCTGCCACCTCGACCACACTGCACAGGTCAGCCAGATCAACTTTTTCGGCCAGGTCAGCCGCAATTTCACGCGGCGCCTTACCCAGCTTTTTACCCAGCGGCATGGCGCAGTTGGCCTGGTAATCTCCGAATTTGTCGTCCTGCGTCGGCCGAATCATCGCCAGCAGACCATCGGGATCATCGGTCAGTTCACTCAGAACGGCGCGAAATCGGGATTTGATTGCATCAAGTGTGTTCATTTATGGGCAGGAATCCGAACGGTCTTCAAACCGCTAAGTGTAATTCAAATTTCACTGTTCAACCGATGTCATGGCCATTCTTTCATCGCAAATCACCTCCGTTCGCTAAAGAAGGAAACCTGCAGCCTGTGCGGCAGAAGTCTGCCGACTCAAGTTTTCACCGTACACGCCGTTAAACCGCGCTGCACCAGCACGGAAGACTGGTTCAAATAATAATAAAAAAAGTCGCGGGGAAAACATGCGTATCACCACCAGTCGCCTGGCTGCTGTATCAATTGGACTACTGCTAACTGCCCAGTCAGCAGTGGCGTCCGAGCCAGCGCTGCCAGAGCAATTCGGGGCAATCAAAGCGTTTTTACTGGAGACAGTATCCGAGTCGCAACACCATGGCGCGGCTGCAACCTACTCCTTACTGCACCAGAATCTGGCTGAATTCCAGCGACTCAAGGCAATGGTAGAACACGCACCACACGTCGACTCAGTGATTGACGAGCTGTCAACGGGCCTTGCCACAATAGCCGGTAACTTCGAGAAAGCGGCAAGTTTGCGCGGTGTGTATAAATCACATACCGACAACAGCGATCAACAGTTACTGCAAAAACGCAAGCAGACAAGACAAGCGATCGAGGCGATTAACCAGCGTATCGCCACCGTCGATGCCGAACTGAAGCAGTCACAGCAGGCGCTGCCAACGGCCCGCACCGATTCAGATCGCGAGCGTCATCAGATCACTATCAGTGCAAATCTGAGCGTGCTGCACTCGCTCAATGCACAAATCGAAATCTGGCGCCGCTTTGAAAGCACTCAGCAGCGGCTCGCTGACAGCCTGCAACAAAGCGCGCAGCGCACAGACTTTCTGCTGTTTGTTTTAGAAAAAAATGCGCAGGTCTACCGCGAGGCCGCCAACACGGCACAACTGCGGCGCGATGCCCACCTGGCACTGAGCAACCTGCAGGCACTGGGCGGCATTGAGAGTTCGCTCACCGACCTGGCCGCCAGTTGGCGTGCCGTCGATCAACTGGTCAACGAAATCGGCAGTGAGGCGTTCCGCTATGATGTCGCAAATTGAAATTGATGTGAGCCGGCAAGGCAGCGGCAAAAACACGCTGGTAAAGCTTGCCGTTGCCGCACTGCTGGTAGCGGGTGTCGCGCTTAGCGCTGCCGGCGTGCAACACAAACGCGAAAAAGCAAAAACTTCCGTGTCGTGGCACAATGTTAGCGATACATTGCACCAGGTCGAAGTTGCGAAAGCTGATCTTTTCGCCACGCTTCGAAGCAAATCCCCACAATAGACCCGTCTGCGAATAGCCAGCACTGGAATGGCGAGCAGGCATCGGCGCTAATATTGCCGAAACTCGCAGCCTCCGGTATCAATATTCCCTATGGTTATACCCCACTGGTTTTCTCGAAAAGCCGATACTTCGCAAAAAACCCTGGGGCTAATTTTGCCTGGTGGCGGCGCACGTAACGCTTATCAGGTTGGCGTGCTGAAAGCCGTCGAAGAGCTGGTTCCGACCGGTAGCCCCTCCCCGTTTCCAGTGGTAACCGGCACCTCCGCAGGCTCCCTGAACGCCGGCATGATAGCCAGCCGCAGCAGCGACTTCAGCGATGCCATACACAGACTGACCGGCATGTGGGAAAACCTGCATATGGATATGGTCGTTCGCACCGACACCAAAACGACCAGCAAAACCGCGGCTCGCTGGCTGTGGTCATTTACCAGTGGCGGCAACTCACAGCCCGATTCGCTGCTGGACAACACACCGCTGCGATCACTGATCGAAAATCACGTCAATCTGGCGCGCATGCGTCAGTGCATCGCGGCCGGGCAACTCAGAGCACTGGGCGTCACCAGCTCCTCGTACTCGCGCGGCGCGTCCATCACCTACTTCGAAGGACAAGACGAACTCAAACCGTGGGAACGAACCCGGCGGATCGGCACACCAACCCGCCTGCGGCTTGACCACTTTATGGCCTCAATTGCCATACCGGTGGTGTTCCCCGCCATCATGATGGGCAACGAATACCATGGTGACGGTTCAATGAGGGAAGCCGCGCCACTGAGCCCTGCACTTCATCTGGGCGCCGACAAACTGCTGATCATCAGCGTTCGCAATCCGCAGCCAGATAACGTTTCAGCATTAAAGCCGCGCTATCCGAACCTGGGGCAAATAGCGGGCTACATGTTCGATACCCTGTTTATGGATCGACTCGACTCTGACATCGAACGCCTGAACCGGATCAACTTTGCACTGGCACAGACCAAACGACAGATGTTTCAGCACAATAACGCGAAGCTGAGGCCCATTGAATTTCTGGTTATCTCCCCGAGCGTTGACGTTCGTAATATCGTCGCCAAACATGTACACGCCTTCCCCAGATCAATGCGAATTCTGTTAAAAACGTTTGGCGCCATGAACAAAGAAGGCCGTCCGTTAACCAGCTACCTGCTATTCGACTCGGGCTTTGCGCGTGAGTTGATAGACCTGGGTTACCACGACGGTCTTGCACAACGCGACAAACTGCAGGAACTCCTGGGACTCTAAATCAGGGCTTTAGCCCGCAGAGCAGATCGACGAAAAAGCGATCGCACTATTCACCTGCAAAAAAGCGCCTGCGAAAGACCATCCATTTTCGGCCAGGCGCCCTGGTAACATCGGCTATTCGCATAATTTGCTTTACCCGAATTCGCACCTATGTTCTGATGGATTTGTTTTCCACAACCCCCTCTTACGGAGTGCAATATGACTGTTAGCGTTGGCGATAAGGTACCTGCGGGTGCACTGGCTTTTTTGGGCGACAAAGGCCCTGAAGGCATCACTACTGATGAACTCTTTAACGGCAAAAAAGTGGTCGTATTCGCCGTGCCTGGCGCGTTTACTCCCACCTGCTCTGAAGCACATCTGCCAGGCTTTGTGGCAAACCACGATAAGATCGTCGCCAAAGGCATTGACCAGGTAGTGTGCGTGTCAGTTAACGACCCCTTTGTTATGGGTGCGTGGGGCAAAACCCAAAACGCCGAAGAACTGCTGATGGCTGCCGACGGCAGCGCCACCTGGACTCGCGCACTGGGCCTTGAACTCGATCTGGTAGAACGTGGACTGGGCGTTCGCTCAAAGCGATATTCAATGATTGTCGACAATGGTGTTATCACACACCTGAACGTCGATGAAGGGCCGGCAATGGAAGTCAGCTCCGCAGAGAAAATACTCGACATTCTGGGCTAACAAATCTTACCCCGGTTAGCGGCGCGCTGTAGCTCCGCTAACGCGGTCGCGGCATTTGCGCAGCCTGGCCCGTTTTTCCCCATCTTGATAATAAATTCGAAGCCGCAGGGTGCTGGTGAGTGACGCGAACCACACCAATTCTGCCGGGCGCTCCTGCATTTATCGTCAGGTAGCAAGCACTACTTTGTTCGCCAAATCCAGCAATATGTCGCGCGATAACTGGGCATTCTCTTCAATCAATCGCCGTACCGTTGCCCCCTTCAGCTTTACAAACTCACAATCACTCAATGCGACCAACGTGGTCTTGCGCCGGTGGTCGGCAAGCACCTCGATCTCGCCTATCAACGCGCGGTTATCGAAGCGTAAAACCTCGGTATCAACACCATCTACCGGACGCTTGAGCACGACACTGCCCTTCATCAACACATAGACATGTGATGGTTCATCACCCACTTCATAGATAACCTGTTCAGCTTTGGCTGTCGCCCTCGCGCTATCGAGCGCAAGCACCTCCATCTGTGTATGCGTCAACGCGGAGAGCATATTGATCGATTCGATCACCCCCAGCAAGGTATCCTGCGATGACCCGGATTCGCCCCGCTCTGATTCAACCTCCGCCTGCCCCGCGTGTGCCAGTTCAGAGGCCCCGGCTGCGCCCTGCGTAAATCCACGCTCATCCAGCACGTAACGTGTATCGAAGCCAGCACCAACCGAAGGTGAAGAGGTTACATTAAGCAATGCCACATCTGGCAGATACTCACGGATGCGCTGCATTGTGGTTGCGAACAATTCATCACTATGCCGCGGCAACGCATCGTGAAGGATCAGCACCTTGGGATGCTTGATCAGGGTTCTGCCAAGGTTGATTCGATGTCGTGCTGCCTCCGGCAAGCGACTGCCACCAACACCCGACTGCGAGTTAACAAAAAACACAATGATTAAAAACTCTCGCAGACCATGATCCCTGACCACGTCCTCTACCAAATCCATCAACTGTTTTTGCGCACCCTCAATATGATGATTGATACGACCAAAGATCAGGTTGTCGAATACACTGAGTCCGCTGCTATACGCCTGCGTATCAAACAACTGCAACATTTCGGCATTTTCAGCCATCGCATACTCTCGGGCGTGCTCCCGAAGGGTTAAGATCGCAGCACTGGTATCCTGCGGTATTTCAATCAGATTAAAACTACCTGGCTCAATCGCTAGAAACACAGACAGCAAAGTAATTTCAGCAGCCTCGATCTTCTCTCGACGCTTTTCGGTCAGTCTTGCGGCCTTACTGTCAAGCGTATCCACAGCACGGCTCATTTTCTCAACAGTGTCATCGTTGTCCAGGCCAAACTGTATAACCAACTCATGGTTGGGCGGCAGATTATCTTTAAACCGCAACAGTGCACGCGACGCGGCATCGCCCAGCGCAACAGCCCGATCATAGAAACCTGTCTCGCGCAGTGAACCTCTGAACACCTCCGATTCAGCCAGCCTCTGATACGAGTACTCCTCATTGGTGACAACACCGAACAATATATTTTCAGCAATACTGGACCACGGATTTATAGCCTCCGGATCAAACGGGCTGATCAGATGGCTTAGCTGTTGAGACTGTATGCGTTTCTGCGTTTCGACCCGGGCGGCCAGCAACTCGGTTTCAAAATTCTCACGAGACATCTTTTCATCGATCTCCGCCGGGCTAAAAAACTCGCCAAGGGACCCGCGCGCAACTATATCTTCAACGCCAACAACGTGTAGCACCTGCATCATTATTTGCAGGCCCTCGGGCCAGTTATCTTTCCCCAGTAAAGAGTAATCAGTCCAGACCGTACCAAAGGATTCATCAAACCAGTCTGCACTATTACCTGACAATACCGCCTCGGCCAGATCAGCCAACTCGGCTTCACTGCGCTCTTCCAGTGACGGTGGCTGGTGGTTTAACGCGTAACCAAAGTTGTACGAAATTGCCGAATTAAAAATAAACGGGTCTGGTCCAATGTAGGCCACGCGCGAGTGAAAATCGCGCTCTGACAGATCGTTGCGCGCGATGCCATTGAGCGTTACGTTGCCTGCTATCGGCTCGATCAGGCCACCTGCAATTTGTGCAAATGCATTACGGTGCGCGGTGTTCTCTGCCACCACTTCTATCGACGACCCAGGCTGCAGCTCCAGACTAACACCACTGAAAATCCGATTGCCCTGCTCACTAAAGTGCGCTACCCGCTCCAGCGCCAACACCACAGGTTGCTGGTTATCTATAACGACCAGACTTTCCAACCGGGAGGCCGCCAGGCCCGGCGGATCAAATTGCTCAATGATCTGAGCGTACTTTACGGTGGCGTCCTGGTGGCGCTGGTACTGGTTTAGCAGTTCCTTCCACGGACCAAGAATATCCTTGTAGGCAGCCAGCGCGGCGACCAGTGCGCCGAGCGACAACTCCCCCCTGATCACCAGAAAGCCACCCAGTGCATAAAACAAAAAGGGCGTTAGCTGTCCAATAGTATTGTTGAGAAATTTCATTAAAAATTTAGTGCGAAAAATCTCCAGCCTGATTTTAAACAACTCGCCTAAACGGTATGAGAACTCAGCCAGCGTATAGCGTCGTGTACCCTGCACACGAACTTCTCTGGCGCCGCTGATGGTTTCCCCGAGGCGCTCGGACAGCACTCGCACTCGCTTGACACGTTGCTTCTTTAACTCATTCACCTTGCGTTGCAGTCGGGGGATGATGTAGAGCTGCAACGGAATCAATGCGATCGACGCCAGACCCAGCCACGGGTTCTGCATGAACATAAAAATCAGTATGGTCAGCAACGTGCCGCCCTGAAACACAGGCAACGCTATTGAGTTGCCACAGAACTCCGCCAGCGGCTCAGTCTCCGGAATCACCGTGGCAATAATTTCCCCCTGAGACACGCGCTGGAAACGCGCCAGTGGAAACCGCAGCACCCGATCAACCAGCGCATATCGCAACCGTCTGACCAGCCGTTCACCAATAATCCCCTTGTAGGTATTGATACGCATTTTGAACAATCCATTGATGATAACCAACACCAGCAGGCAACCACTCAACGTAAACAGATAGGCATACGGCCCCAGGTTGAGACCAAAAAACAGGCGCGATTCGCTAACGTTAGAAATCGCATCATTGATAATCAGCTTTGGCAGTTCCAGCATCAGGTACAGCAGCGGGAACGATACCAGCGTCAGTGCAATGGCGATCAGCTGTTCCCGTTTCGAGAATTTCCAGACAAATCGCATTATGGTTGGTTGCATTGGCTTCCCTATGGGCCCGGATAAACGGTAAAACAGCGCACATGACACTGGTAGCTACTAGAGCGGCACACCGAACTGAACCGCCACATGCGGGGCCTGCACGACAGAACCGCCGCTACCTCGCAGACTCCTGGCCCCGTTCTCGGTTACACTAACCAGCTTAAAACCTTCACCGGCCAATTCAACGGCTGTCTGCACCCGTCGATGCAGCACCAGACTGGATACAGCACCAGACTGAATGATGCACCACGACTTTACGAAATAGCAAAAGGGGTAATGTATGAATCTGCTCGAATCACTGATCGGCAACGACAATGAAGATGTGGTTAGCGAACTCGCAAAACAACTGGGTGTCGGCACCGCTGACGCACGCAAGGCGGCCGAGCAGCTGGTACCTGCACTCGGGCGTGCAATCAACAACAATGCCGCCACTGACGACGGTCTGGAGAATCTGGTCAACGCGCTCGACAGCGGTAAGCACAGCGAGTACCTGGACAATCCGTCGCTTCTTGGCCAGGCCAGCACGCAAGAAGATGGCAACGCTATTCTCGGCCACCTGTTTGGCAGCAAAGATGTCAGCCGAAATATTGCCAACCATGGCGCCACGCAATCGGGCCTTTCGTCAATATTGCTGAAGAAAGCGCTGCCGATTCTCGCCACCCTGGTCATGAGCTCACTGAGCAAGAAACTGTTAGGCAGAGGCAAACAGTCGGGCAGCGTGTTTGGTGGCGGAGGCAACAATCGGCATGGCGATATATTCGGCACCGGTGTTGCCGCCAATCAGAATCGAGGCATGCTCGAGCGATTCCTGGATTCCGACAACGACGGCTCGATCATTGATGACTTACTCAGCCTCGCTGTCAAGGCAGCTTTCCGGTGACCCTGCCGGATCATTCGCGACATTTTTCGCGACACAAGAAGAGCCACTGAGACAGAGATAGAAGTCTACATGAACAACACTGCTGAACACCCTGCAGCACTAATTGTTGCGCACGATCCAATGTGCAGCTGGTGCTGGGCATTTGCACGCACCCTGCAATCCATCGAAGACGCTCTGCCTGCAGGCATCAGCACTACTTTGCTGCTGGGCGGACTCGCTGCTGACAGTGATCAGCCGATGCCCGCGGATATGCAAAGCCATTTGTCAGGTGTCTGGCGGCAAATCGAACAACACGTGCCCGGCACTAAGTTCAATCATGATTTCTGGACAGACTGTTCACCACGCCGTTCCACGTGGCCTGCGTGTCGCGCGATGATCGCAGCGTTGGCACAAAAGTCCGGCGCTGATCGTCAGATGAGCAAGGCAATACAGCAGGCCTACTATTTGAACGCCCGCAATCCGTCAGACGATGAAACACTCATCTCTCTGGCAGAAGACCTGGGGTTAGACACAAAACAGTTTGCCGCAGACCTGCACTCTGATGAAACCAAAGCCGAGCATCATCGTCAACGGCAAATTTGTCAGCAACTGGGCATACAGGGGTATCCGTCTATGGTACTGGTCACAGAGACTGAAGATGGCAAAGCCGCGCACCGCGTGGCGCTGGATCATAACTCCGCCGATGTCACGTTGAACCACCTGAGCGAGCTCTTGAAAGCTGAGTGTAGCGAAGACTCGCGCTGTCTTTCTCGCAACTAATAACAACAGCGAGAGAGTGTCCCATCGAACCGTCAAAATGATGCGGTTCGTTTCCCTCACCTCACTCTGCGCCAGAAACAAACTCGACAACATCACGCTCACCAAACACAGTGCCAAATAGCAGGGTACTCTTAGCGGAGCGTCGCGCAGCGCCTGTTGCGCGCGTCTCTTGTTTATCCGCTTTAAAACGGTTACAACAGCAGCACGATTCATCGGTGGCGCAGCCTACACAGCTATTCAATTCATCGTTCGCTATACTTATCGTCGACAGAGTAACTGATAAGCTCGCTTCATCCTGACTTGTACGGTGGATACAAATGCCTTGGCCTGCCTGGCAGTCGCAATCGCAATCGCACCCGATCCATACCACCCGAATTTCTCCGCTCAATTTATTGTTGAATAACCCATGAGTAACGACAACAGCTGTTTCTGGCAATTGACAGGTGACGATACCTGCGCACTATTCTACAGTGCCGATAAAGAAGAAATACCCCAACTCGTCTGGTTTGGTAAGTCGTTGCAGACAGAAATCGACACCACCGGCATCGCCGCACTTGTCGACCTTCCATTACCAATGGCAAAACTCGACTCACCGGTGGCGCTCGATATTTTTCCCCAGGCAAGTAGCGGTATTGACTGCCAGCCAGCACTCCGCGCTCACCGCAACGGGCGACAGTTTAATCATCGTCTCATCTGCGTGTCTGTCGAGGCCTACAATTCAGATGATACGTCTTCATCAACCAGGCCCGGTGCAGCAAATGGAAACAAACACAATCAACTGATTGTGACTCTTGCCGACCCTGTCTCCGAGCTAAAAGCGGTGCTCACTTTTACACTGCACAGTCAAAGTGGCGTGCTTGGCATCAACACACGCCTTGAGAACACAGGCGACACTGCGCTGCAGCTTGAGTGGCTGGCCGCCGCAACTGTCGTACTTCCACACGCCCATACCGACTGCCTGCACTTGCACGGCCGCTGGGGACTTGAGTGCCAGCAACATCGACAATGCATCGGGCCGCATCGAATACTGCTTGAGAATAATCGCGGTCGAACGAGCCATGAGCTGTACCCCGCGGTTATCACTGGTGAAGCAGGCTTCGGCGAAAACCACGGTGATACACTGGCCATGCACCTGGCGTGGAGTGGCAGCCACCGCACGGTAGTTGAGAAACTTAGCGATGGTCGCTGCTATATACAAAGCGGCATTGCTCTGGACGTTGGCGAGCTACTACTGAATACCGGAGAATCGACACAAACACCAACACTGTATCTGGCACGCAGCCATGCGTTATGCGGCGCTATGCAAACTTCAGCAGAGGGCTTGAACAACATCAGCCAGCGCATGCATCAGTTTGTCCGCAGCACTATATTACCGGCGTTTACCCGCACCCCCAGACCCATTCATGCCAACAGCTGGGAGGCACTCTATTTTGACCACGACATCGACAAGCTCAAAGAACTGGTAGCTGCGGTCAGTAAGCTGGGAGCCGAAAGGTTTGTACTCGACGATGGCTGGTTCCCTGCAAGGCGTTCAGACAACGCAGGCCTTGGCGACTGGACGGTAGACAAAACGGTTTATCCAGAAGGGCTACACCCGTTGGTTAAAGTCGTAAGAGAGGCAGGCATGCAGTTCGGACTATGGTTCGAGCCGGAAATGGTTAACCCGGACAGCGATTTGTATCGCCGGCATCCAGACTGGGTTTGCCACCTGCAACACCACGAAACCCCGTTAGCCAGAAATCAACTGGTGCTGAACCTGGCTCTGAGTGACGTGCGCGACTACCTGTTTGAACACATCAGCGCACTGGTGGCAGAGTATTCAATTGACTACATCAAGTGGGATCAAAACCGCGATTTGGTGATGGCGGGCGACGGCCAGGTTAGCGTGATGCAACAGCAGGTAACTGGTTGTTATCAGGTCATCGACAAACTTTGCAAACAGTTCCCCGCACTTGAAATAGAAAGCTGCGCCTCAGGCGGCGCCCGTTCGGACTGGGGCATATTGAAGTACACTGGCCGAGTATGGACTTCAGACTCTATCGACGCCGTCGACCGCCTACGCATTCAACGTGGGTACAGTCTTTTTAACCCGCCGGAGATCACCGGTGCTCACATCGGTCATGAGATAGCGCATTTAACCGGCCGCTCTATAGACATTCATACACGCGCCGTTATCGCACTGCAGGGGCAACTCGGTTTTGAGCTTAATGCCGCTATTATTGATGAGGCAGAGGCATCCACTATTCGTCACTATGTAGCGTTGTATAAAAAACACCGTGGCTGGATATCGTCTTCCAGTTACTGGCGTTTGCAATCACCAACAGAGCATTTACTGATCAACGGAATGGTAGACACCGATAAAAAACGATCACTGTGGTTTGTTGTCGCCGAGTCCAGTTTGTCTTGCACCACACCCGGCAAACTATTGCCACGCGGCCTGGATGCCAATCGACAGTATGCGGTACAAATGGTGAGTGATAACATTGAACAAATTGCACACTACAGCAAAAAAGCGCCAGTCTGGATGACATCGCCCTGCACCATTAGCGGTGAATTACTGATGAAGGTCGGATTACATTTGCCAATAATGCCCGCGCAGTCAGCCTTGCTAATAGAGATTAATGCAGTGGCAACAGATCAAAAGGACACCTCCAAACCATGACCGAAGCCTTAACTCGCGATAAGCTGGTCGAGCAGTTCCATTCGGCGTTTGGAAAAAGTGGAGGAGCACTGCATCACTTCTACGCACCGGGTCGAGTCAACCTGATTGGAGAGTACACTGACTTTAACGGTGGGCTGGTGTTGCCCTGCGGTATCGAACGAGGCATTCATTTACTGGTGCGCTTCAAGTCTGCACCGCACAATTCAGGAAACCGGAAACCAGAACAAACGGCAGAGTTTGCATCCGCGAATCTGCCTGAACGCGCGAGCATCAACCTGGCTGAGCCGTTGGTGCGTAACGGTAAGCAGTGGACAAACTACCCGCTCGGCGTGTTTAAGGAATTCATCAACCTTGACTGCCCGTTACAGAGCATGCAGCTGTACTACCACGGCGATGTACCAGACGGCGCCGGGCTTTCCTCTTCAGCGGCCATTGAGGTGGTAACCGCGTTTGCACTCAATACACTGTATTCCATGCAACTGCCAACCACCGAGCTGGCGCTGCTGTCACAGCGTGCAGAAAATAACTTCATTGGCGTACAGTGCGGCATCATGGATCAATTCGCTGTCGCTATGGCAACGGCTGATCACGCCATAGCCCTTAACTGCTACACACACGACTACGAACAGGTGCCTCTGGAATCAGGCGACTATCGCCTGCTGATCAGCAACACCGGACAGCGCAGGGAACTGGCGGGCGGTGAATACAATGTGCGAGTTGAAGAGTGCAATCGTGCAGTTGAGTTACTCAAACCCGCTACCGGAGCCAGCCAACTGGCAGATATCACGCCGCAGGCATTGCGCGATAACATCCACCTGCTTACAGACCCGCTGATTCGTAAACGCGCGACCCATGTAATAGAAGAACATAACCGCGTAATCCTCGCCACCGGCATGTTAAAAAACAACGACCTTGCAGGTTTCGGTCGCTTAATGATCGACTCGCATCAGTCATTGCGAGACAACTTCAACGTATCAAGCACACCACTCGACACGATGGTAGAGCTGACCCTGCAAGCAGAGGGCGTTCTGGGCAGTCGCATGACGGGTGCCGGCTTTGGCGGCTGCACGGTCACGCTGATACACAAAGATGCCATCGACGATTTAATAGACAAAGTCACACCTGTCTATACCAGCAAAACAAAGCTGACACCCGAGTTTTATGCCACCCGTGCCGCAGCGGGCGTGCGGGAGATTATCGCTTGAGTAATAACTGGGAACGACGCTGGCACCCGTTACTGGAACAATGGGTCATCATCGCCGCAAACTCTGCAGTGCGGCCGTGGTCGGGCATTGTAAGCGACACAGCAACACAAGCCAGACCAGCATTTGATCAACACTGCTATCTGTGCCCCGGCGTCACTCGAGCCAACGGCACAGAAAACCCGAGCTATCAGGGTACCTATGCTATCGACAACGATTTCCCGTCACTGGCACTGCACGCACCGCTTGCTGAAGGCGATGAACAGTTGGACGAATTAAGGCAAAGAGCACCGGCCCGTGGTGTCTGCCGAGTACTGTGCTGGTCTGAAAAACACAACGTTACCATGGCCGAGCTGTCAGCAGAGGGCATGCACAACGTCGTTAAGTTATGGCAGCACGAGTTCACCAGGCTGCACACCAACTCCGAAGTCAAACAGGTATTAATCTTCGAGAACAAGGGAGTCGAAACCGGTGCATCAAACCTGCATCCACACGGGCAGGTGTATGGCTATCCGTTTGTCTCCGATAACGGCAAACGCATGCGACAGGCGCAGAACAGCTATGCAGCAAAGCACCCTGGCCAGGGACTGCTGGCTGACATGTTATCGCACCCCGACGCCGATGAACTCATCGTAGAAAAATCAGCCCACTGGTCTGTTATCGTGCCGTTTGCGGCTCGATTTTCCTACGAGACCTGGGTAGTACCGCATCGGCGAGTTGCAAACCTCGCCGAGCTGCACGACGATGAACTGCAAGACCTTGCGCACACCTACCAACGGCAGGCAAAACGCTACGATGCGCTGTTTAAGCGACCGGCACCCAACATTACCTTAATACATAACGCGCCATCCGACAGCGACGATCCTTCAGTCAACCAGCACTGGCACTTTCACATTGCCATGCAACCACCGTTGCGCGACCCTGAAAAACTAAAATACCTGGCCGGCGCCGAAGCCGGCACCAACAACATTATCAACCCGCTGCAACCTGAGCACGCAGCCTCACAACTGCGTGAGTGCAAAATTTAGCTGCTAAACTGTGCATACAACAGACGCAAGCGGGTCGATTGATTTACTCGAATTGATCGGGGCAGATTGATCAGGGCAACAGTTGGTTAAGCAAAACAGCTTACGAGCATAAAACCTGCAGTAACCCGAGCTTCTGCAGCCCGCGCTGTTAAATAAAGAACTGCAACCGCATTAAGTGCCAGCACCAAGAGAAGGACGGATCATCCATTGAAACTAGGCGTATGTTATTACCCTGAACACTGGCCAGAATCCATGTGGCCCGACGATGCCCGCCGTATGCGTGAGCTGGGCATCAGCGTAGTGCGCGTCGGAGAATTCTCGTGGAGCCGTCTGGAGCCACAGCGTGACCAGTTCAATTTCGACTGGTTACAGCGTGCGGTCGACACACTGCATGCCGAAGGCCTGGAAGTTGTACTCGGCACCCCGACAGCCACGCCGCCAAAGTGGCTTATCGACGAGCACCCTTCAATACTTGCTGTTGATGAAAGTGGTCAGCCTCGCGGTTTCGGATCAAGGCGGCACTACTGTTTTTCATCGAATATTTACCGACAGGAATGCCAGCGCATCGTAGAGCGAATGGCAAAGGCGTTTGGGCAACACAAGGCCGTTACCGCCTGGCAAACTGACAATGAGTATGGTTGTCACAGTACAATAATAAGTTACTCAAACGACGCCCTTGTCGCTTTTCGCCAGTGGTGCAAGCAACGCTACGGCAGCATCGACCAACTAAACAGTGACTGGGGCAATGTGTTCTGGAGCATGGAATATCGCAGCTTTGATGAAGTCGGCCTGCCCTGCTCCGCCGTCACCGAACTAAACCCGGCTCACCGACTGGCCTATTGGCGCTTTTCATCTGATCAGGTAGCAAGCTTTAATCGCCTGCAGGTTAAACTGTTGCGTCAGCATTCACCCGGCAGAGATATCCTGCATAACTACATGGGTAACTTTACCGAGTTCGACCACTACACCACTGCCGCTGATCTGGATATAGCCACCTGGGATAACTACCCACTTGGCTTTCTGGATCGCGATAGTGAATCAGACACCGACAAGAAAAAGTGGTTGCGAACCGGCCACCCGGACTCATCAGCATTTCATCATGACCTGTACCGCGGAGTCGGCCGTGGACGATGGTGGGTTATAGAGCAACAACCGGGGCCAGTGAACTGGGCACCGCATAATCCCGCACCACTACCGGGTATGATACGACTTTGGGCACTGGAGGCACTTGCGCATGGCGCAGAGGTGATGTCGTGGTTTCGCTGGCGCCAGGCACCCTGGGCTCAGGAACAAAACCATACCGGCCTGTTGCTGCCAGATAGCACAGAAGACGAGGCCGTGGCTGAAATCCGCCAGCTCACCGCTGACCTTGACGTAATCGCACACGAGTTAAAAGAAAGCGGTAACGCAAGCACCCAAGGGCCACCTGTCGCATTTATCTTTGATTACGCTGGCGATCAAATGCTGCGTATCCAACCACAGGGGAATAACTACTCGCCACTTGGCTGGGTACAGGATATCTACACCGCCTGTAGAAATGCCGGTGTCGATGTCGATATAGTACCCGCTGATGCATTACTCGACAGCTATCAGCTCATTGTTGTTGCCAATTCCATCTCCATCAATGACACGCTGCTTAAATCCCTGCAAACCACCAGCGCACATGTACTACTGGGGCCCCGATGTGGCAGTAAAACCGATGAACTCTCTATACCCTCAAATCTGCCACCGGGTAAACTGCAAAGCCTGATTCCCGTACGAGTCACACGGGTCGAATCACTACCCGACTTCGCCATAGAAACAACTCAATGCGAAAACTTCGAAGTTCATCGCTGGCGTGAGAAAATCGATAGCAAACTGCAACCGCAGGCGACCTTTAACGACGGCTGGGGCTGTTACTATCGACACAATAATATTCACTATTTAAACGGATGCCTGACCGAAACATCGTTACAGAGCTTTATAACAACCAGGCTTGAAGAGGCAGGCATTCTAATCACCCCTCTCACAGATGGTATTCGGATTCGCAAACACAAAGGGCTGCTATTCGCATTCAATTTTGGCCCCGACAAAGAACAACTGAGCATCGACGGCAGGTTTATTATTGGCCAGCCTGAACTGGCGCCGGGTGAAATTGCAGTGTTAAATCTGGGTGATGGCTAATGAACACATCTGAGTTGGTATTTGCAGTCAGTACCCGTGCAAGATAGTGGTTGCGCTGATCAGTATTCGCTTGATCATACTACTGAAGTTCAGTCGCGGACGATTGCCCAAACCTGATTTCTTTGCAGGCAATCGACTCAGTGATAAATCACTGTGACAGTCACGGAAAAAAACAGATGAGTGGTCAGTTCACAGTGAACAGAACCATCGTATGTACGTTATGGTTCACTGATCAGAGATCAGCTCCCACTACAATGTGTATCACTACATCGTGATCACTAACCAACCTTTTGAATCAAACCGATCTGCAATGCACCAGTCCATATATCCGGGGCAATCAGATGCCCTCGCTTTATCAGCTCTTCTGAAGGCGCGATCAGATCTGGCACTTGCACCACCGATGCACCAGAGGCAAGGGCTGCGATTGTGCCGGGCTCACTGTCTTCAAATGCAACACAGTTTTCCGCACTTACCCCTAT
>CALGNZ010000198.1 GCA_937957915.1 uncultured Granulosicoccaceae bacterium
TTAAATCGTAAACTTTCCCTCCGGTAAATCGAGATAAACCGCTATCGCTGCGGTAGCAATGATCGAGACCGTATCATTCTCGGCATCGACAACATTCAAGCCGCCCTTTACCGGTTTTACATCAACGGTACCATAGGGAATTTGCGAAGCAATCTGTTGAGTGTCTACTTGTTCCGGATGCTGCACGGCTATATTCACGGTAATCTGCATACTATCGCGATCAACCGGCAACGACCGAAACAGGATAAGAGAGCTATGGTGCAAGGCATCCTGCACGGCTCGGCACCCGGCTTTTGTGTAGTCTTCACCATACAGGTCATTGCCCGTACCCATTTCCAGAATGATTCTCTTGAGCGGCATGTCAGCTGCCCCCCGCATTTTCTGTTGAAGCACTACTCTCTATATCAAGATAGACAATGGCTGCAACGTTGGCGATCACTGTAATGTCTGAGCCATCGTCTTTGGCGATATCAAGTCCGCCCTCGACAACGCTGACACTTGCCACACCATAAGGCAGCACCGATGCGACCTCGTCAACGTCAACCAGCTCGGGCCTGGCAACACCAACTTCCACATCGACCTGCATCGCATCGCGAGGGTAGCCGAGCGCCGGCGCTATGGTCAGCGAGTTATGCCACAGCGCATCCTTCAGTCCTCTGATTGCGGCCTTGGTATAATCCTGCCCGTGCAGGTCAGTCCCCATGCCTACTTCCATTACCAGTCGCTTGCGCGCCATTCATTTGCCCCTTGGATATATAATAAACAAAGGAGCCTGTCCGAGAACCAGATTCGTCGCGAGGGTGTGAGATTCGGAGACAGATATTTCGATCAATTAAGGCAAATAGATAGTTAACGTTGTGATCGGAATAGCTGACCGAAAGACCGCGCCCGCAGCAGATCATTGGTTCTCGGACAGGCCCCTGCCATTGCAGGCTACCACAACTACCGCAGCAGGTTGATCTCGCCAGCGCCGCCGGTCCGCCAGATACATTTTACCTGTCATTTAAAGGTGTGTTGTCATTTAAAAATCTCCAATTCAGATACCTCAAAATTTGCGTACAGGGAGCAGCCAATAGCAGCACTGTGTGGCAGACGGGCACCAACCTCCTCCAGCGCGTATAATAAGCCCCGCACACTTTGAGGAAACAAGTTGATGGGTTTTGATTTCAAACAGGCAGTAAATTCCGGATTACCCGCAGCCTCCCAGCCATGGGACGGCTTTCCCGAATTCAATTTTGTTGGCGGCAACAACGACGCCGACTCCCTGCCCATTGACAGCATCGCCGACGCCTGCGACCGCGTGTTACGCAGAGAAGGTAAAACACTGGCAACCTACTCTTTGGAAAGCGGTCCGCAGGGCTACCTGCCACTGCGAGAGTATCTGGTAAGCAAGCTTAAAAAATACTCTGGCATCGATTGCAGCGCCAGCGACATTCTGCTAACCACCGGCTCGCTGCAGGGTATCGACCTGATCAACGAAGCGCTGCTCAAGCCCGGTGACTGCGTCATCGTTGAGGAGTCTAACTACGGTGGCGTGCTATCGCGGCTGCGCCGGCTTGATGTAGAAATGATTGCCATTCCGGTAGACCAGCACGGCATGTCCACTGACAAGCTGGGCGAGACTTTGCAATCGCTACGGCAACAGGGCAGAAAGCCAGCCTATTTGTACTCTATACCAACGGTGCACAACCCCACCGGCACCATCCTGACCGGCGAACGCAGACAACAATTGCTCGACCTGGCCACTGAATATGATGTACCAGTGTTCGAAGACGAGTGCTACGCTGATCTGGTCTGGAGTGGCGAAAGGCCTGCGGCTTTATATGGCATGGATACCACCTCTCGCGTTGTACATATCGGTACATTTTCAAAGACGATAGCACCAGCACTGCGGGTGGGTTATATCGTGGCGCCGTGGTCACTGCTCGGTCAACTGTTGTCATTAAAGACAGATGCTGGTTCCGGCGCACTGGAACAGATGCTGTTAGCTGAGTACTGTCAGGAACACTTCGACACACACTTAAGCAAATTAAACATCAACCTGAAAGCCAAGCTCGACACACTGACCGATGCGATCGACAGAGAGTTTGGCACCAGCGCAGAGTACACCGTACCACCCGGCGGTATTTTTCTATGGGTAAAGTTGCCGCAAGGCGTTGACACCAGCCGCCTGGCTGATGTCGCGCTAAAAGAAGGCGTGGCGCTGAACCCCGGCAGCGAGTGGTCGCTGCAATCAGACTCCAAACGACACTTGCGGCTGTGCTTTGCCAACCCGGATGCAGACACCATTAATACCGGTATCGCAAAGCTCGCGTCGATCTGCCATCGAGAGTTTGGTGTGCCGTTAACCGGTAGTAACAAGGCGCGATCCTGACTCGCGCCGCAACGGCAATCAAAGCGTGGTCGCACATTTGCCTGGCAGACACAGACTGTGTGCGCGCTTGAATGGCGCGCACAGGCACCCAAATTACGAATCTACAATTCAATAACAACTATTGAATAGATAACCAACGGAACCCCTATGGCCAAAGCCATCAAAATCGCCGTATTCGCCGGTAGCGCCAGACGCGAGTCGTTTAATAAAAAACTGGCGAAAGCGGCAGCTACTATTGCTGAAGAACAGGAGCTCGACGTTACGCTGATCGACCTTGCGGACTTTGAGGCGCCGGTTTACAGCGGCGACATTGAAGCCGACAGCGGATTGCCTGAATCAATGCAAAAACTGAAAACCATACTGGCCAGTCAGGACGGCTTTCTGATCTCCACACCGGAATATAACGGGCATGTACCACCACTACTGGTTAACTGCTTTAGCTGGGTATCCCGAACAGAGGGCGACGAACAGGGTATGATCGCATTCGAAGGAAAAATGGCCGGGTTAATGGCAGCCTCGCCCGGCGGATTGGGTGGTATTCGCGTGTTGCCACGCTTGCGCTCGACGCTGGCTGATTTGGGTGTCATGGTTGTACCAGGTTTTGTCACAGTGCCAAAGGCAATGCAGGCGTTTGATGATAATGGTGCTGTGAGCGAGGATGTTGCAGCGTCTATCAGCGCATTGGCTGAGCGATTAAAGGATGCGATTGGTTAGTGAAGTAAATGCGGCATGTTTGCTCAACGGAGTTGGCCTCCCACCAGGTTGCCGTTCCCGTGGCCGCAGCAAACAACGGCACTCTGAGCAATAGACTTTGTCAGCTACACGTGGGAGAAGATCTCCGATCCGCGAACTCCTCATACGCTTTCAAACAACCCGTACATGCACATGCGACATGTTCGCTCAACGGAGTTGGTCTCCCACCAGGTTGCCGCTCCCGTGGCCGCAGCAAACAACGGCACTCTGAGCAATAGACTTTGTCAGCTACACGTGGGAGAAGATCTCCGATCCGCGAACTCCTTATACGCTTTCAAACAACCCGTACATGTACATACGACATGCTCGCTCAACGGAGTTGGTCTCCCACCGGGTTGTAGCTATTGCAACCACAGCAAATAGCGTAATCCAAACGGCAGACTGCATTGGTCACGACTGCACATCTCAATCTGTCACCCGCAACTCCTCGTAAGAAATCATCACACTGCGCTGATAATCTTCACGGCTTTTCAGCATTGAATAATAGCGTTCAACATTAGGCAATGATTGTCGCTCTATATCGATATCGAAGTACCGATACAACACGTGGCCAAACTGCACGTCAGCCAGTGTCAGATGTGGCCCGGCAAGGTACTCGTTGCTTGCCAGCTGCCGATCGGCGATGGCCAGTTTTACATGCAATGACTTCAGTGCCGCAGCGATGGCGACCGGGTCTTGCTTCGATGGCGCTGTGCGCACGACTTTCCAGAATACCGGCGAAGTAAATTCCAAAGCAATGTTTATCTTGGACCACTCGGCCCATTGATCTACCAGCGCACGGCTCACAGCGTCACCCGGCCAAAAGTCGGTGTCGCAATAGCGATTGGCAAGGTGCCGAATGATCGCCCCGCTCTCCCACAGCGCTGGTAAATCATCTTCGACAAGGGTTGGCACTGTGCCGTTCGGGTTGAGCTCAAGATATTCGGGCGTATCGATTACGCCGTATTTAAACCCCGCGTCCTGTCGCTCGTATGGCAGTTGCAGGATCTCCAAACACCAGACAACTGCCTGAACATTAGATGATGATTTTCTTCCCCAGATTTTTATCATGGCTCTCTACCGTTGCAGATGATGAATTTCTCGCTCCTAAAAAAACAGGCCTTTCCACCTGCCACGCAAAACCAGACCTTCAAACCCGGCACACAACATCCGGCGCGCAACATATAGCAAGCAAGTTGCTACACGTCACTCCTGACACCCCGCACAACTCAACAGCACGGCAAACCCTCAGATGCCGCTGCCTACAACGCCCGCGGACTTGTGCTGATGCGTCACTGATTCTGAATCAGGCCCGGTTTCGCGCATTCACACTACTCTGACCGGCGTTTTACGATATAGTTGGTTTAGGGGAGCGGTTTGCCAGCTATGCTGACACGCTTGCCAGTTGAGCTCAATCACTTCGCCACTGCTTGTGTCTCCGGTAATTTTTAGCGATAAAGTTACCCGGTTTGCGAGTGCTGTTTTCAGGTGATGGACAAATATCGGCACAAGCACTTGCACCGGCAACCAGCCAGGCAGTGCCGACACCGCTATCCAGATGGTGGTTCGAGTAAAATACAAACCAACACATGTCCAATACATTAGTATTTGGGGCAACACAACGTGAGGAACTCAGTGATATGACAAGAACACTGCTTCGTTCAATCAAGACTGCAACAGCGGCGAGCGTACTGGCAAGTGCACTGTTTACCGGAGGCATGGCTCAGGCCGAGAACGTGCTGAATGTAAACATGCACTCCGACCTGAAAATAGTTGATCCGATCTGGACAACTGCCTATATGTCACGCAACTACGGTTACATGGTGTACGACACGCTGTTTGCCATGAATACCAAAGGCGAAGTCATGCCGCAAATGGTTGACAGCCACACTATATCTGACGATGGCTTAACCTACGACTTCACCTTGCGAGAAGGCCTGATGTTCCACGACGATCAGCCCGTTACCAGCGCTGACGTTATTGCATCTATCAAGCGCTGGGGCGCCAAAGATGCAATGGGCCAAAAGATGATGAGCTTTGTCGCTGAAATGTCAGAGACCGGTGGCAACTCCTTTCAGTTTAAACTGAACGAACCAACCGGCCTTATTATTCAGGCGCTCGGCAAACCTTCATCAAACGTACCGTTCATCATGCCTGCGCGTATTGCAGCCACCCCGCCGGGCGACCAAATTACAGAGTATATTGGCAGCGGCCCATATGTCTTCCTGAAAGACGAATGGAAACCAGGCGATAAGGCAGAGTTTGCCAAATTTGAAAAGTATGTTCCTCGCGATGAGCCGGGCGATGGCCTCGCTGGCGGTAAAGTGGTTCACGTCGACAAAGTTGTATGGAAAGTGATCCGCGATCAGCAAACCAAAATGAACGCACTGTCAAAAGGTGAGATCGACGTCATCGAATCACCCGCTCACGATCTGCTGCCACTAATGGAAGAAGACCCGAATATCCAGCTGGTTGACCTGAACCCCTTTGGTAATCAGTACACCTTCCGCTACAACTCTATCCACCCTCCGTTTGACGATCCAAAGGTACGTCAGGCATTGCTCTATGCATTTGACCAGGAAGAATTCCTCTACGCCGCTATCGGCGACGAGAAATACTTCAAAGTGTGCAAGGCCATGTTTATTTGCGGCACGCCAATCTCCAGCGAAAAAGGCTTCGAAGACAAACTCGAGGGCAACCTCGCCAAAGCAAAAGAGCTGATCGCTGCATCAAGCTACGACGGCACCCCATTGATTCTGATGCACCCAACCGATCTGGCGGTACTTGAGCCACTGCCACCGGTTGCAAAGGACATCATGGAAAAGATTGGCCTCAAGGTGGATATGCAGGCAATGGACTGGCAGACACTGGTCGGTCGCCGCAACAAGAAAGACCTGCCTGCCGATGGCGGCTGGAACGCGTTTATCACGTCATGGAACTCTGTCGATAACGCGAGCCCGCTGACCACGCCATTTCTGAACGCTGCCTGTGATCAGGCGCTGTTTGGCTGGCCTTGCGACGATACCATCCAGGCACTGCGCGATGATTTCTCACGCGAGCCCGATGCTGCAAAGCAACTGGAAATCGTCGAGAAGCTGCAGGAGCGTGTTGCGGAATCTCCAACTCATGTTCACCTTGGTCAGTGGTACCAGCCACACGCCATGGGCAAGAACATTTCCGGCGCACCTGTCTCTCCGGTACCGGCATTCTGGGGCTACAAGAAAGGCGAGTAACGCCTGACTTCACTGGCTTCAAGGCAATGCACTGCTACTCAATGCATAGCCAGGAGAATCGCTCAGAGCATCTGCTTTCAAGATGCTCTGAGTATTCCTAAATAACAATAACCCGCGCGCAATCTCATGTGGTCTTACCTCTTCCGACGCATTCTGGCTGTTATCCCGGTTCTGCTGGTGGTGCTGATCATCGTCTTTTTGATGCTGCGGCTAACCCCTGGCGACCCTGCTGCCAATATCGCAGGGGACGCCGCAACCACTGAAGACATCGCCCAGCTGCGTGCGGACCTGGGGCTTGAAGAACCCCTGTTGGTGCAATTTGGTATCTATGCGAAAAACCTGCTTCGCGGTGATTTCGGGGAATCTTTTTACTATAAGCGTCCGGTTATCAGCATGATTGCCGATGGCGTGCAGCCTACTTTATCACTCGCACTGTTTACTATTGTCATCGCCAGCGTAATTGCTGTACCACTCGGGACACTGGCAGCCTATCGGCAAGGCACCTGGATAGACAGAATGGTGATGGGCTTCTCAGTGGTTGGCTTTTCCGTACCGGTATTTGTTATCGGTTATCTGCTGATCTACTTCCTGTCTGTAAAACTCGAATGGTTTCCAGTGCAGGGCTATCAGCATATTCAGGACGGCATCGCTGGCTGGGCCTATCGATTGATCTTGCCCGCCTCGGCACTGTCGGTCATTTTTATCGCACTAATTGCAAGAATGACTCGCACCAGTGTGCTTGAAGTACTCAACGAAGATTACATTCGAACCGCACGTGCCAAAGGCCTGCCAGAAAGTAAAGTTGTCATGAAACACGCATTGCGAAATGCAGCAGTACCGATCGTCACTATCATTGGCATTGCTATCGGCATTTTAATCAGTGGCGTTGTGGTGACTGAAAGCGTGTTTGTGATACCCGGCTTAGGCTTGCTGACACTCGACGCTATTCAAGGCCGCGACTACCCGACCGTGCAAGCACTTATTATTCTGTTCTCTGTCGTCTATGTGTTGATCAATCTGGTGATTGATTTGTTATACACGCTGCTTGATCCGCGTATTCGTTACTAACCATTTACAAGGGACAACGACGAAAGCCCGTGACCGATTCGAATTCAACAATAATCTCTGCAGAATCCGCCGAGGCGATCGAAGTCACTGATCAGCCGTCAGCCTGGTCGCGCCTGATCAGAAACCCGGGCGTTATCATTGGCGGACTTTTACTGGCTCTTATTGTCTCACTGGTGCCTGCCGCACCATTCATAACACCACTTGACCCAACCGACATAAGCCCGCGCAATCGCAATAAAGCACCCGGCTATGAAACCGTACACAAGGACGACGAAGGCAACAAATACACCGTTGTCGCGCACATGGGAACAGACAAACTCGGCCGCGATGTATTTGCTCGCGTGATTTACGGCGCACGCGTGTCTCTGGTTGTCGGTGTTTCTGTCGCTGCAATTGCTGTCAGCCTTGGGCTCTTTATCGGCCTGATGGCAGGCTACTTCCGCTGGGTGGATGCGATAGTAATGCGAATCATGGATGGCTTAATGGCGATACCCGCTATCCTGCTGGCCATTGCACTGGTGTCGCTGTCTGGTGCCACCTTGTTTACCGTGATTCTGGCAATTGTGATACCGGAGATACCGCGCGTGGTCCGTGTGGTTCGATCTATTGTGTTATCGATCAGGGAAGAACCCTACGTCGAAGCCGCCATTTCGGTTGGCACACCCACGGCAAAAATACTGTGGCGACACGTGCTGCCAAACACCCTCGCCCCGTTAATTGTGCAGGGGACATTTATCTGTGGTTCCGCCATCCTGCTTGAAGCGATTTTAAGTTTCCTTGGCGTAGGCGTGCCACCCGAAATACCGACGTGGGGCAACATCATGGCGCAGGGCCGCGACCTGTTTCAGATCTTCCCGCACAGCATTCTGTACCCGGGTATATTCCTGACGCTGACGGTACTGGCAATCAACATGCTGGGTGACGGACTACGCGACACCATAGACCCCCGCATGTCGAAAGAAATTTAACATGACCGATAACAATCAACAGTCGCCTGTTTTATCTATAAAAGATTTAACCATTGATCTGCCGAAAAACTCCGACAGAGCTCATGCGGTCAGCAATGTTTCTATTGATGTGGCTCCCGGAGAAGTCGTCTGTCTGGTTGGTGAGTCCGGCTCTGGTAAATCGGTTATCGCCTTTTCAGTGATGGGCTTACTGGCCAAGGCACTCACGGTATCTAACGGGTCTATATCGCTGCAGGATGAGAACCTGCTAACAGCCAGCAAAGACCGATTGCGCGACTTACGCTGCACCGGTATGGGTATGATCTTTCAGGAACCCATGACCGCGCTTAACCCGGTTATGCGCTGCGGCGATCAAATAGACGAAGTGCTGCAGGAGCACACCGATTTATCCGCCAGTGATCGCCGCGCTCGCGTCATCGATATGCTGGCCGAGGTACATCTGCCAGATCCACCGCGAATGTACAGTTCATACCCGCATCAATTGTCCGGTGGTCAGCGCCAGCGCATCATGATTGCCATGGCACTGATTCTTGAGCCAGTGCTGTTGATTGCGGACGAGCCAACCACCGCACTCGATGTGACGACACAGGCACAAATACTTCAACTGATCCGCGATCTAAACAAAAACCATCAAACCGGTGTGTTGTTTATTACGCACGACTTTGGCGTTGTGGCCGAACTCGGTGATCGCGTGGCCGTACTAAAACAAGGTGAACTGGTTGAATTTGGCACCACCGAGCAAGTACTGTCGAATCCACAACATCCGTATACACA
>CALGNZ010000199.1 GCA_937957915.1 uncultured Granulosicoccaceae bacterium
ATGGGTCTCTTCAGACAGGTGCGTCATTTTGTGCAGTATCGGCTGATAGTGACGACGGTCAATCAATACGTGCGGCAGGCCAAGTGCCTGTGCCAGTGACAATGAAATAATACCGGCGTCGACCGCACCGCTACTGACATACTGTGTAGCCTGCGATACCTTTTCGCCGTAGACCAGCGCTGATTTAACATGGCCCCACTGTTGAATTGATTGCAGGTATTGTTTAGCCGCCTTGCCGTACGGTGCGTGTACCGGATTGGCAATTGCGAGCCTGAAGGACCTGCTCTGCGCTTGCAGACTGCCAAGTAACTCGTCTGCACTGGTCAGCTTAGCATCGCGCTGACTAACAGCGAGCACCAGTTGGCCTTGTCCGAAGGCATTGCCTGCGTCGGCGGCAACACCGGTTTCGTGCAGTTTGTCTATTAAACTCGCATCTGCCGACAAAAACAGATCAAACGGTGCACCCTGTACAATCTGTCGGTACAGATTGCCGGATGATCCGTAAACGGCCTGAATGTTCACTTCGTTATGCGTTTGCCCGTATTCATCAATGATTTCGTTGAGGGCAAATTGCAACGACGATGCAGCGGCAATTCTGAGTGACGCTGCGTTTACTGTAGCACTGAATAAAAACAACACGGCCGACATTAGCAGCGCCATCAGCGCAGCCTGGCGGCTCTGTATTGTCAAACGGCAGCGCTTAGCCAGACAAATCATTGAGCGTCTCGACTGTATCGTAATCCGTTAACACAGAGCTATCTGACACCTCAATTTCAACGACCCGATCCGGATATTGCTTCATTAAAAACCGCGCTCCGGTATCTCCATCATGTTGCAGCAACGTATCAAAAAACGCCTTGCCGACCATGACAGGATTGCCTCTTTTTCCCTCAAAAACCGGAACCGCTATTACCTCGGATGCGCGTGATCCAACAGACTCAACCAGATAATCAATCAACTCGGGCGTGACATGAGGCATGTCTGACAGACAGACCAGCACCGCATCACAAACAGGTAACCTGGAAATTCCGTGCCTCAAAGAATGAGCCATGCCCATCATGTATGAGGGACAGTAATGAAAGGGTATTTCCAGCCCTGCCAGCGCTGCTTCTACTTTCGAATGTTCGTGGCCGGTCACAACCTGCACCGATTCGATTTTGCTTTGTAACAGGCACTGCGCTACCACCCGAACCATCGGCGTGCCTGCTACGTCAAACAGTAACTTGTTGATCGAACCCGCTCTTGTTGACGAACCTGCCGCTAACATTAAGCCCGCCACTGTTGTCGTTTGCTGTGGTGCAAGCTTTGACGTTGCTGCGGTTTCCAGGCCATGCATATTCTCAACAACCTCTGCGGCCTGCGTTGTTGCAGATGCTGTTGTTGTGGCCTCGGTAGCTTGCGCCGCCTGCACACGACGTTGTTTTAAACTGCGTGGCTGTGGTCTGCCAAGATCTTCGTCGAGCAATCCGCCGACAGATAGACTGTTAAGCCAGTCAGCGGTCACGGCAACATCACATGCCATGCGGTCGAGAATCTGATCCAGACCGTTGTACTTTGGCGATCGCGCACAACCGGGCAAACCCAGCACTGTCGAGCCACCAAGTTCGCCGAGTAACAACAGGTTACCCGGATCCACGGGAATACCGTACCTTTGCACAGCGCCACCTGAACCAACAATTGCCGCAGGTATTACATCGTTACGATCACTAATGGCAGAAGCGCCAGCGATCAGAATCCAGTCGGCAGCACTGACCTCTGGCCTGCGTAATTCAGTCATCAGAGATTCCACCGTATGCTCGCAGCGAAACTCACTCTTTAAAGTGGCGTAGCGCGCCTGCAGGCGTTCCCGGGTAACGCGCAGAGACTTATCCAGCGTCGATTCTTTTATTGTGGGTAAGCGGGTTTGAATTATCACAGCAGTTTGCGGCCGTATCGGGGCTATTCGCATAGGCCGGGCCTGAGCAATAGAGACTGCCTGCTGTACAAGACCAGCTTCAACTGCATAAGTGATGATTTTACTGGTCGCCACCATTCGCCCTTTTAACACCATGGTGTTTTCTGCCAGCGTGGCGAAGGTCAGACTTTCATCAATACTGTTAAGGGCAACGATTGCCTGACGATCAAAGCACAACAGTCCATCCACCGATGCATACAAATTAACCCGCCCGGTATGTGCTTTATCGACCTGTACACCGCCTCCGGAAACTGCCTGCGCCACTGCCAGCGCCGCGGTATTTTCGCCAGCATCATCAGGCGCTATACGAGCGACAACCACAGTTGTATGGCCTTCGCTAAGCAGTGCTGTTATCAGCGTTTGATCAAGGCACGTACCTTTGGCTATTCGCTTTGATCCCAGCTTGACGCTGTGCGCAAGTATGCAGCCGTCTGCATCGGATGTACTTAGTTCACCAAACCACATGACTATAGCTGCAGACAATAATTAAAATAGGTTTCACGATGATTCAGGTCTGATAGTTATCTTGTTATGCATTTCATTCGCGGTCGTACAAATTCATGTCGAACGGCATATGGCCAACCACTCTTTCGGTCAGTATACTCGACCACCGTCAGGCCAAAACACCTGATATCCAATCTCAGCCTGATCCGGGCCTTTGCCACTGGCAAAATATCGAGTAATTCAAGCTTGGTTAAGCACAATTGTTGTTGAGCCAGATACGCCTTTAGTAATAGTTCAATGTCATCGGTAAAGCTGCAGGCCCCGTGTTTATAAAGTTTATGAACCGTGCTGTGTGAACTGCGTCTTACCCGACACAATTTGAGCACGTTCACAGAATCGTTTTGCAAAATTCGACCGCCACGTTTTCAGGTATCGGCCGATATTTTCAACTTAAACCAGAATTCGCAGACCTAACCAAATTCGGAACCATCCCGTATCACCATGAAAAACAAGATTAATACACTGATACTGGGCGCGTCCTACGGATCGCTGCTCGGTTGCAAAATGGCACTCGCCGGGCACGATGTCACCCTGGTTTGCACCAGTGCGACTGCTGAACTGATCAACGCTGAAGGTACCATAGTCCGGTTTCCGGTCAGGGGCCTGGACGCACCTGTTGTGGTTCCGTCTAAAGGGTTGCCCGGTAAAGTAAGCGCTGCAACACCACAGCAAATTGATGTAAGCGAATACGATCTGGTTGTGCTTGGTATGCAGGAGCCACAGTACAAGTCACCAGATGTTCGCACACTACTCGACAAGGTAGCTATCGCGGCTATTCCGGCCATGGCCATAATGAATATGCCGCCACTTCCTTATATTCGCCGTTTGCCCGGCATTGACGGCGATTCGGTGCAACCCTGCTATTCAGACCCGTCCGTGTGGGAAAAATTTGACCCGGCGCTGGTCACGCTCGCCAGTCCGGACCCCCAGGCATACCGCCCGGAAGATGCAGGCAAAAATGTACTGCAGGTCAGTTTGCCAACAAATTTCAAAGTGGCGCGCTTTGGCTCCGACCAACACACTGACATGTTAAAACAGCTGGAAGCCGACATATTAGCGGTTCGCTATCCAGTTGACGGCGGGGAAACGGAATTACCCGTTAAAGTAAAACTACACGACTCACTGTATGTACCGCTGGCTAAGTGGAGCATGCTAATGACCGGCAACTACCGTTGTGTGCAGCGTGACGGCATGATTCCGATTTGTGACGCTGTGCATCTGAACGAGAGTGACTCTCGCGACGTTTACAAGTGGACCGCCTCACTGTGTGAAGCACTCGGGGCCGATGCAAAAGATCTGGTGCCGTATGATAAGTATGCAAATGCCGCGAAAGGGTTATCTCAGCCATCCTCTGCTGCCAAAGCACTTGCCCGCGGCGCCAGTGAAATTGAGCGAGTGGATATGCTGGTTCAGCTACTGGCGAAACAGAAGAATATGGAAAACCCGGCGGTTGATGCCATTGTCAGCAATGTTCAGTGGTACCTCGATAAAAACGCCAAAAGCTAACCAGAACCGCTGAGGGGGCTCGGAGTCTGCACGGCAGAACCTCCACTACCATCTGCCAACACGGGGAACGCGCCCTGCCGGTGCGTTTTTATCGATCATTTTTTTTGCGTATGAATAACGATGCGCCGCAAATGATCGTACCCGTGGTTTCTGGAGCAGGGCCATCGCCATGGCACGTTCTCGCTACGTGGACTTCTACCGCGCAGACTCCTGGCCTAGATAGCCCCGAATTGATTTGCTACCGGCTATACCGGTGGCGATTTGCGCATCGATACTCGCAGCCAGTTCAACACGGGCAGCAAAATCAGAATGACAGCAACAATCATTATCGGCCCGGAAATCGGCCGGGTAAAAAAGATTGAAAAACTGCCGTCAGATAAAATCAGTGATTGCCGCATGGTCGGCTCGGCTATTGGCCCAAGCACAATGGCAAGTACCGCAGGCGCCAGCGGATAATCGAGTATTCGCAGTAAATAGGCCCCTATACCAAACAATAGCATTAGCCAGACATCGAACATATTCTGGTAAGCGGCGTACGTACCAATAACACTCAACACAAATATCATCGGTGCGAGGATCGTAAACGGCATGCGCAGCATCCATAAAAACACTGGAATAAACGCCAGATTGACCAGTACTGCGACCAGGTTAGACACATAAAAGCTACCGATCAGCGGCCAGACAAAATCCGGTTGCTCGGAAAACAGCAACGGCCCTGGCTGCAGACCCCAGATCACCATACCGGCTAACAACACTGCAGTTGTTGGCGAACCGGGTATACCCAGCGTCATCATCGGCAACATAGCGCCTGTGGATGCAGAGTTATTCGCAGCCTCTGGTGCAGCAACGCCGTTAACATTGCCCTTGCCGTAACTCTCCTTGTCACGAGAAAACATTTTGGTCACACCGTATGCCATCAATGAACCCGGCGTCGCCCCTGCAGCCGGAAGAATGCCTACAAAAAACCCCAGAAACGAACCAACCATTGTGCCCTTCATGGCTTTGGGAAATTGCTTGATCGCAGACAGCACTGACCGAAAGGTAACATTCGCCTCGGTCATGGTTACCTCGCCGCGGGTAGAGTTGATGGTCCAGATCATCTCACCTATCCCGTACACGCCTATGGCAAGGACGAGAAAGCGGATTCCATGTGAAAACCCGGTGGTATCAATCAGCCCTGCGGTGGCCGGAAAAAGATCGAAGGGATCGCCGAACTGCAGCCGCGGCTCACCGGTAATAATGTCAAAGCCAACGGTAGCAAGCACCAGTCCGAGTGCAATGGAAATCAGCGTCTTTGGGATATCGTCACCGCCCAGCCCTATAAAGGTGGAAAAGGCCAGTAACATCAGCGCAAAAATTTCAGGATTGCCGAACTTCAGAGCAACCGTAGCAAGCGGCGGCGCAAACGCGGTAAAAAATACATTGGCGACAGTCGCACCAATAAAAGAGGCTATCGCCGCGGTAACCAGGGCCAGCTCTGCCTTGCCTTTGAGCGCTAATGGCCTGCCATCAAAAGTGGTGGCAACTGCGGTTGACGCCCCGGGTATACCCAGAGTAATAGACGAAATTGCCCCGCCGTACATCGCCCCGTAGTAGATCGCCGCGAGAAAAATCATGGGTGATGTTGCAGTGCCGGTGATGTCCTGAATAACAAAGGTGAATGGCAGCAGAATGGCTACACCATTGACCGATCCAAGTCCGGGCATCGCACCGACGAACAAGCCAACAATGACCCCGATGACACACAGAGCAAGATTGATAGGCGCGAGCGCCTGATAAATACCGTCAATTAAAGCAGGAATGATATCCACAATACCCCCTCAGAGAAAAAGTTCGTAAAGCGGAAGAAACAGGGGTTCTGTCAAGCCTTTGGGCAACACAATACGCATGGCGACATCAAAGAAAAAGAAACAAAACACCGGCGTTAAAATGGCAATAAGCAGCGTTTGACGCCACGCGTGTTTGCCTAAAAAACGCAGATAATAAATCAGGAACAGAAAGATACCTGCATAAAAACCAAGCCACTCGATGACACCAAGAAAGGCGAAAAGGCCACCACCAATAAACAGCAGCATGCGCCACGAGTAGCCATCCATATAGGGCGCATCGGACTGAGAGGGGGGCGAAGTACGCCGCCACCAGTTAACCATTACCCAGATGCTCGAAAGCAACATAACCAATGACAGCCAGAACGGCCAGAAACCGGAACCAGGTGCACCGGTTTCATCGAAACCGATATTGTCAAACCGGGCAATGTCCGGATTCCAGGAAGGGCCTTCACCGCTTTTCCACATTAAATACATCGAGAAAAAAGCGAGTACAAAGGCGGTGACAAGTTCCGCACGACGCATAGGTGATTAACCTGTTAACCCAAGGAAGGGCATGCTATTGGAGAAACGACATCAGGATATAGCGTGCCATGACTGTAGACACGGTGCCCGCATACAGCGCGGGCACCACATTGACAGCAATGCCAGAAACTGGCATCGCCACCGCTGATGCTATTTGATAGCGCCAGAGGCTTTCAGGATTGTTGTATGACGCTCGCGCTGAGTGTCCCAGTAACCGGTCAGGTCAGAGCCCGCCATAAAGTCACCCATCAGCGATTTACTGGACTTGTACTCCTGCCACGCCTCAGACTCGTACACTTTAGAGAACAGATCAGTGAAGTATCCAAGCGCATCGTCAGACATACCTGGCGCACCAACAACCGCTCTTTGCATAAAGTAAGAAAAGTCAGAACCGGTTTCTTTCAAGGTAGGTACATCCGGGAACATTGGTAAACGCTCATCGGTAAATGCAACCAGTGGAATGACATCTCCGCTTTCGTAGAAGCCAAGCGCTTCAGAGGGGTTGTTAACGGAACTGGTAATTTGCTGGCCGGCCAGATCTTTAGCAACGGCACCACCGCCCTTGTAGGGGATGTATTTGATTGAAAGCCCGTAAGCTTCATTCAGATGATCGGTAATGATGTTGTCTTCAGAGTTCTTGCCGGTACCGCCCATCACCCAGCCTTTGCCACGCGACTTGGCTTGTTCGAGAAACTGCTCGAATGAGGTAATGCCTTCGTCCTTGTGGACCCAAAGTAAAAAGGTATCTTCGGCCATGCGACCGACCGGTGCGAACTTCATGATGTCGACATCCAGGCCAGGCTGGCGCAGGGGTGTTGTGAAAAATGAATTCAGTGTCACCATAATGGTGTGGTCAGGATCAGAAACTCCTTTCATATGAACCAGCGCTTCAGCACCGGAACCACCAGGTTTGTTGGTGGGAACAAGCGGGCGATTCGACAGATTTTCCTTTTCGACAATGGACTGCATCAGCCTCGCCATTTTGTCGGCCCCTCCGCCTTTACCAGCCATGATGACAAAATCTACAGGCTTTGTGGGCTCCCAGGCCTGTGCGATTCCGGCCGTGCCGAGCATAGTCAGGCACAATGCACTTGCGCCGATTATCTTTGATAGTGACATAGACAAGTTTCCTCTCAGTGGTAAAGCTACAGGTATTATGTATACCAGAACAACAGCAGGTATAATGTATACCAGCAATTGTGCGTTGTGTAAATTCGCCGGGATAGTATGACCCAGGTTGGCTGTAAGGTCTGCATCACGGGTAACTTTCGCTTACTTTTTTGCAAAAGCGTCGCAGCCACACTCATTTTTAACAACTCAGTCAGCTCTGGCGAGCTTGTCAGCGATTCCAGCGCCAATGTCGACCGGCGAATCTGCAATATGCACCCCCGCACTGCGCAGCCGGTTTATTTTTGCGAGCGCCATACCTGCACCATGCTGCACAATTGCACCCGCATGTCCCATTCGGCGGCCGGGTGGCGCATACTGGCCCGCAATATAGGCCAGCACAGGTTTGCCAAAATTGGTGGCCTTGAGATAGTCGGCGGCCAGCTCTTCAGCATTGCCACCAGCCTCGCCAATTATCACCACCCCACGCGTCTCGGGGTCATCTCTGAACAAGCCAAGACAGTCGACAAAATCCAGACCGCGAATCATGTCTCCGCCAATCCCGATACAGGTCGACTGACCAAGGTTCTGTTCAGTGGTTTGCGCCACCACTTCATAGGTAAGCGTGCCTGAGCGCGAAATAATTCCGATGCAACCACGCTGGAATATACCCGGAGGCATGATGCCCAGCTGACACCCTGACGGCGTAATCAAACCGATACTGTTGGGTCCAATCAACTGGCTGGTGCCGGCGACAAGCTTTTCTTTTACTCTGACCATATCGTGCACCGGTATTCTCTCGGTGATAACAACGATCAATGGTATTTGTGCATCTATCGCTTCGATAATGGCGTCGGCTGCATTCGCTGGCGGCACGAAAACCACACTCGCATCCGGTTTAAATTCCATCACCGCGTCTGCAACGGTGTTAAACACCGGAACACCCAGATGAGTTTCGCCACCACGACCGGGCGTAACACCGGCGACCAGTCGGGTTTTATCAGCAATAGCCTGACCGAGATGAAACGTCGCCTGTGTACCGGTAAGCCCCTGGCAGATAACCCGCGTATCAGTGTCAACCAATATAGCCATCAGTCATCCGTTGTCAGTAGCGGTATTTTTTTCCACCACTTTCGTTTGGAGCGCGAAGACTCAGCTCTGTGTTCATCGGAGCTTTTCTGATCAGAGCCTTGTTGATCAGAGCCCTGTCGATTAGAGCCTTGTAGACCGGGGCGTTGTTGACCCTTGTCGCTCGAAAGTTCCACCGCCTTTCTGGCACACGCAAGCATATCGTCGGCCTGCAGTATCTTGTACGGACTTAATGCCAGTTTTTGCAGACCTGATTGTGAATTTGCCCCGGCCAGCCTGACCAATACCGATTTTTTATATTGTGTTTTTTCCAGCGCCAGGATGATTGCATCAGCCACATCATCACACCGTAGAATACCGCCACCAAAAATATTAACCAGCACCACATTCACGGAATCATCTGCCAGTACGATGCTCAGGCCTTCGACAAATTGATTCACTTCAGCAGTGGGTGGTACATCAAGAAAATTTGCAGGTGACCCACCTGCATTCTTTATCGCATCCATGGTTGCCATCGCCATGCCGGCACCAGACGTCATACAGCCGATATCACCATCAAGGTGAAAATAATTAAAACCGTGGTTAAGCGCAGCCAGCTCTCCCGCCTGCAAACCACGTGTGTCGCGCAAGTCACGCAAGAGCGGCTGCCGATACAAGGCATTATCGTCAAGCGCTATGGTGGCATCCAGCGCATATAACTGGTCATTGCGATCGACCACTAAGGGATTGATTTCAATCATGGTGCAGTCATTTTTCTTAAACGACTGCAATAGATTCTGCAGCAGATCTATGCAGGCTGCGCGTACCGCCAGGGGATAACCGAATGAGTCGACAATGGACGCCAGCGTATCCACATCCGCTACACAATCACTGGCAATTGGCCAACGGTTAAGCGTGTCGGGTTTTGCACTGGATTGCTGTTCAATGGACACCCCGCCCACAGCAGAGGTCAACACAACAATGACACCAGACTGATCGACCAGAATGGCCAGGTATGACTCAACTGCCGCGTCGATCTTTTCTTCAATATAGACTTCGTTAACTACCGCGCCACCTGGGCCGGTCTGCACCGTAAACAGTGTCTGACCCAGCATTTCACCAGATACCGTGCCCACCGATTGAGGTGATTCACACAGACGAATACCACCTTCGCTGCCTGGTGAATTTGCAAAGTGCCCTGCCGCTCTGGCACC
>CALGNZ010000200.1 GCA_937957915.1 uncultured Granulosicoccaceae bacterium
GAACCTCAAAAGGCAATGTCTGGCGCAAGTTCCTAGCCGGCCGGGTATCGACTGTAAATCAGTCTCCCTGCAATTTTTAATCGGTGCAGCCGAGGCATCGGGTTGTCAGGGGTCGTCAGACCAACCGAAAACATCCTCAACTCTAATCCGAATTTGCGGGCAATTCTGAACAGGCCGTTGATCACCTGAGAAGTGCGGCCCGTTCCGCGCCGAGGGGCGGGAGAGTTGTTGCCGCCCGTGTTCGTCAAAGTACCCCGGCTTTCTTAAGTCGGTCTATCTCGGTTGCGTCGAAACCCACCTCCGTTAGAATTTCAGTGTTATGCTCACCGGCATCGGGTGCTGCACTTATCATTGTTGCAGGGGTTCGCGAAAGCTCTACTGGCTGGCCTACCATTTTGAGGTTACCGCGCTGATGGTGCGTCACCTCCGGCGTCATGTTGAGGTGCTCTACCTGCGGGTCATCAAACATTTCACCGACTTTGTAAATAGGGCCGGCTGGCACACCATGTTGTTCGAGAACTGTAAGCCAGTGTGAGGATGGCTCGGTCAAGAATACTGGATTGATCAAAGCCCAGATTGTGGTGCGGTTTTCCAGCCGTTTTTGCATCGTTGCGTATTCAGAAATTTCTGACCACTCAGGGTGCCCTAGTGCTTTACACAGATTTACCCATTGGCCATCACCACCGACGCCAATGTTGATATAGCTGTCTTGTGTTTTCACCACGCCCATCGGCGTCGAATAGGGGTGTTCGTTTCCAGCTTGTACCGGTTCTTCGCCATCGATCAGGTATCGAGCCGCCTGAAAGTCGAGCAATGCAATCTGAGCCTGCAGCAAAGACGTTTGCACCCACTGACCACGACCGGACTGTTCACGCTCGGCGAGTGCGACAAGTATACCGGTTGCAGCGTAAAGGCCCGCTGTCGAGTCGGCGACTGCAGTACCAGCTCGCATTGGGCCCTGGCCTGGCTCACCGGTAACATACATCAGCCCGCCCATACCCTGCGCAATCTGATCGAACCCGGCACGCTTTTCATACGGGCCGGTTTGGCCGAAGCCTGAAACGGAGGCCAGAATAATACGAGGGTTTATGGCGTTCAGTGCCTCATAGTCAATACCGAGTCGATGCTTTACATCAGGTCGGAAATTTTCCACCACAATATCTGCCGACTTAACCATTTTGTTAAATACATCGAGACCGTCTGGCTTTTTAAGGTTGAGTGTGAGTGAGCGCTTGTTGCGATGCAGGTTCAGCATGTCATAGCCGTGTCTGGCACCGCTTATACCTTCGTTCGGGTCGACACCGGGAGGGGCCTCTATTTTGACGACATCTGCACCAAAATCGGCAAGCACGCGACAACAGGTCGGGCCGGCGCGTACTCTGGTCAGATCCAGCACGCGAATATGTTGTAGTGCGGCAGGTGTGGTGGTGCTGTTCATAGTTGTTGCAAACAATAGGTGGTTTTAAAAAACGATCAGGTGGGTGCTGCATCATTAAACGGAAGTAACTCTGAACCATTGGTACCGTCGGCATCAATGAACCAGTCTCCCATTTGGCTGGACGTAACGAATACGGTGTCCGATCGATTCACCAGTATATCAAGCGCTTTTTCAAAGTAATAAGCGATATGGGGTACGCCGATAATATGCGGATGTAAGCCAAACGTGAGAATTCTGGTTTGCGTTTCTGCCTCGCGTTCAAATACAGACAGCGTTGCTTCCAGGCGCTTGAGAATTTCGTCGCTCGAAGAATGCTGGATCGCGTAGACGGGTACATCGTTCAGTTCAAACGTATAGGGCAGGGCGACCATTGGACCATGTTTGGTGCGCATCCAGTTTGGCAGATCATCAAGTGTCCAGTCATGCAGGAACTCCACTTGCTGATGCTTTAGATGATCAGGAGTGTCGTATGACTCACCCAGTCCGGCACCCAGCCAGGCGCGTGTTTTTTTGCCAGACGCCTGCTGCAATCGGTCAAGGGACTTACGGATGACTTCTACTTCATCGTCAACCTGTTTTAGCGATTGCTGAAACCACCCGTGGCCGACGAGTTCCCAGTCTGCTTTAACCACGGCGTCCACCAGTGACGGATAAACATCTGCTACCTGCGCATTTAAGAAGGCCGATGCCCTGACATTGCGCTGCTCCAGCATGTCCATCATTCGGCTCATACCGCAACGCATGCCATACTCGACCCAGCTATAGTTCGGAACATCTGGCGGCTGCGGTTGTGCGCCATGGGGTGCAGGTATTATTCCCCGTGGCATTGGACGATCGAAGGGCCAGTACTCAATGTTCATGGCGAGATGAACCATGATGGGCTTGCCATCGAGTGGTTCAAGCCGTTTTCTGTCTCTGGCCAGTTGGTAAGGTATACGAGGGTTTGGCCACATGGAATTATGCTCCTCTACGGTGTGTGTGTCTTTGTCTGTGCAGCATGCAAGCGCGTGTCGCCTGGTTGCCAGTGTAACGAGACACGGTCACCAGGCGAAAATTGTTGCGCTGACTGGCCCGTGACAAACCGCGCCTGTATTTCATTGCTGTTATCCAGCGTCAGCCTGAACGACGTGGTTAAACCAAGATAGACCGCTTCACGAAAGGTACCGATGATGCAGTGACCCTCCACAGAACCAGAGAGACTCGATGCATCCGTTTTGACCAGTTCTGAGCGTATTGAAATGCTCACTGCATCGCCGGCAGTAAATGATTGCCCTTCAGTTTTCGCCATAAGCTTCACACCCGCTATGTCGACAACTGCATCGTCGCCAGACACTGTCAAAAGCGTTCCGTCCATCAGGTTATTCTCGCCAACAAAGCTGGCGGTAAAACGGTGCTTTGGTCTTTCGTAAATGTCGCGCGCGCTACCTTGCTCGATCAAGTTGCCATCGGCGATGAGAGCGATGCGATCGGCCACGGTCATTGCCTCTTCCTGATTGTGTGTCACATGAATGAACGTGATACCCACTTGTTCCTGCAGGTGCTTTAATTCAAGACACATATCTTTGCGCAGCTGAGCGTCAAGTGCGGCGAGGGGCTCGTCGAGCAGCAGGATATCGCGATCGAGTACCAGTGAGCGCGCCAGCTGAACTCTCTGTTGCTGGCCCCCGGACAGCTCGTGCGGTTTTCTGTCTTCGTATCCAGTCAGTCCAACCATTTCCAGCATCGTTTTGGCTTTTTCCTGAATCTGGTCTTTTGGCATCTTCGTCAGTGACAATCCATAACTGACATTGCCGAGTACAGTCATATGGGGAAACAGCGCATAGCTTTGAAAAACCATAGACGTCGGGCGTTTGTCGGGCGGCAGGCGACTAACGTCATTGCCATGTAACAAAACACTGCCTGTGGTTGGCCGGTGAAAGCCGCCGATAGTTCGAAGCAGCGTTGTTTTGCCACCACCGCTTGGCCCGAGCAGCACAAAATATTCACCGGCCGCTATGTTCACACTCACATTTTGCAGCGCTCTTACCTGGCCATAGTGCTTGCTCAGATCACGTGTTTCTACTGCTGGTGGAACATTACTCATGACTCGTTTGACCCCGGCTCCGCTTTGACACGTTCGCGCTGTGCTATTGAATCACTCTTGAGCAGGGTGACAATGATGATGGTGCCGATGATGGCGATAGCGATAAAACTGACAAGACTGCTCATGGCATAGGATTGCTCAGACATTCCTGTATTAAGCATCTCCGAAACCAGCACAGTGGTGAATGTGTCGAAACCACCCTTGAGCAGATTGGTTCGTGTGTACTCATTGAATGCCAAAATGATGGTGAATGCGCATGCACTGAATACGCCGGGGCGAATTTGTGGAAACTCGATATCCGTAAAGGCTTGCCAGCCAGTAGCGCCACAGGCACGAGCAGCTTCAGTTTGCTGTTGACGATAACGCCCCATGGTAATCAGTATGACGATAAATGCATACGGAATCGTGTAGATGATCAGTCCAATTAAGGCTGTTGTAAATCCCAGTTCAAACCAGCTCTGCAACCATAAAATGCTGTATTTGTCACCGACAAAAGTGAAAACACCGTTAAGATTCTTAAAGAACACCAGCAGCGCAGAGCCCATGATGTCAGATGAAACAAACAGTGGCGACAACAGCAAAAATACAGTCAAAACTTTATGCCGAGTGGTCTTGTAATACTTTGCAGCCAATAAGCTTAAGGGAATCGTGATGAGCATGGTCGCTATGGAAAGTTTCATGGTCCAGCTCAATGCAGTAAGCATCTGCCGATCAGTAAATATTACTTTGTACCAATCGAGTGTGAATACATAATGTCTGGCGCCAAAGCCGTTTTCATTAAACGAAATATACATTACGTAGAAAACGGGGCTCATTAGCAGGCATACAATCAGCAGCAGGTAGAGCCATTTGAGCCCATACGTTACCGGATTACCATACTCAGTCACCGGCTGTACTCTTTTAGGGGATTACAGCGCATAGTGGTCACTTGTTCACCGGATCAAGGATGTGTGTAAGGTCGAACAGTCGATGACCGATATACAGGAGTAAAAACAAGGTGGCAGTCATGATGGCACTAACCGCCATGGCGAGTGGAAAGTCCAGCGCGCTGATGGCCTGTGTCGCTATGAGTCCGGCATTAACTGCGCCCGGTCCACCAAGAATATTGGGTAGTAGTGCGACTCCAATGCCGTTAACAAAAATGAATACGCTGCCAGCAAAGATCCCCGGCGCTGCCAACGGTAGAATAATGTCTTTGTAAACTCGAAAAGTATTTGCGCCCAGGTCTTCACAGATTTCGAAAATGTATCTGGGTACAGCTTCCATTGCCAGAAATCCTGAAAATACAATAAACGGTAGAAATGACAACACCTCACCGATAATGACTCCCAGAGGTGTATAGAGTATCGCTGTTAAAGGCTCTGTTATCACACCAAGTTTCATCAATGCGCCATTTACCAGTCCATTGCGCTGGAGTACCGGGCGCAGTGCAAAGACCCTGATAGTTTCAGAAACCATAAACGGTAAAATGAAAAGCAACACCACGCGATGTTGAGCAGCCTGAGGTATGCGTCTGCGGACAAAAACGGCTATCGGGAAACCCAGAACCAGGCAAATTAAAACTGCGATGGATGAATGATACATCGACGCCAGAAAGTTGAGTAGTCGGGCCGAGGTAAAAAAATTCTCGTACGAGAACAGGGTGAAGCCGGGTTCCATCCAGAACATCGTTCGTTCAAAAACACTCCATACCGCAGTTAGAATCATCGGTAGTGCAAAGAACAGCATCATAAATGCGATAGGCAGAATAAACACCCAGCGAGTTAAACTTGTAGTAATGCCAGATCGTATGGACATAGATAGGGGCTGTTAGTTGTGCGCGCTTGTTGGTGTGGTTGTAGACATATTACGGGCAGGTAGTGCTGCACCGATGTCTGTATCGACACCGGTACTTGCCCGTCACCTGAACATAAACAATGTTTTGGTGGCCATGATTGCGAGTAGTTAAATCAGGCGCTTTGTACTCGGGCCCACCAATCCTGGTAGTCGCGAATATGTGTAGGGAACACATTCTGCCACGAGTTACCGGCGACCGCGATGCGCGCCTGCTTGTTAGCAAGACGAGTGTTCATGGTAGCTTTTGCGCTGTCGTCAAAATCCTTGGGGTTTGCGTCAATGTACTCGTTGACACCCGTCATCTGGGGCGTAAAACCCAGTCCGTTCAGTGTCCGCGACCCGAACCACGGATCAAGATACAGATTCATCAGCTTGTAAAAGGCCTCTTCCTGTCCACGCTCCATGCCACCTTTGGTTAGCATAAAAACGTTGTTCCAGGTTTGGTGACCTTCCTGCATGGTGCCATAGCGAATGTCCTGGGCGCTCTTTTTGCCGGCCACTATTTGAATCGGCTCCCAACACGAGGATACCAGCACCTCTTCAGAGGCAAGCAGGTCAACCCCGTTTTGGAATCCATCCCAAAAGGTTCTGAACTGACCTTTCTTCTTGTGTTCGATAAGAAACTGGCAAACCCCTTTTACTTCTGCGGGTGTCATATCAGACGGATTTTCAATGTCCTGCTTGCCTGAGCTCTTTAAATAGATGGCCGTGTTAGTCAACGTTGGGCCGTAGTCATTTTGCATTGCCGCGCGACCCTTGAATTGAGAGTCAAACAATGCTTCCCAGGAGTTCAGGTCTTCACCAATAACGGTATGGTTATAGGCCAGTGAGTCTGCGTTCGAAATATACGGAATGGCGACAACCTTGCCTTCGTATCGAATAGTGTTAGCTGCTGCACCACCATCCAGATAAGTGGGCAATACGTTTTTCCAGTTCGGTATGCGCGACACGTCGAGTTCGACAATGGCATTCTGGGAGGCGAGCGCGTCTTCCATGCCACCACCGTTGTCGGTCATGGCGTCGTACAATTTATTGCCATCGCCAACCACCATCTTCTGCATGGCCTCGTCAGCACGGGCACTTTTGGCGTTGTAGGCGATGCTGATTCCAGCTTGCTCTTCCATGGCACTCCAGTCTTTACCACCGACTTTGGCAATGCCAGCGGCCCACAGTTTCAGGGGTTCATCGGCCGCGAACGCTGGAAGAGAACGGAATCCAGTGGCGCCTGCGGCGAGTCCTGCTCCGGCCAAACCGATCAGGCGGCGTCTATCTTTGTTAGTTTGATTCATGACTTTCTCCATCGTGGAAGTCAGGGATTGGCGCCTGCCAGCTTCTCGGATTCAGAGTAATATTCGGTAACATCTTTCCTCCGTTTACGGACTTGCGGACTCAGCGCCGGGTAACGGGCTCGTCGACAGCATGGCATTAAACGAGGGTGGGAAGCAAAAAATAATCGCGCTCGAGGGAGTTCCTGATTGCAGGCTGTGGCGTGCTTGGAGCACACCGTTGTTTTTTATCCCGGGCCGAAACCCTGGTGTGCACGGCGGGGTAATTCGTTCTCGACGAGCCCGGTTTTGCACATATCTCATCGCTTTGCGCTACTTCTTTTGTTGTCAGTCTGATAGTCTGGAAGAGGGCATTATTAACACGATCGGTCAAACATTATGGGCAAAGTTGTTGGACAATCAACTGGCAGTCTCGTCAAGTATGAGTGAGTGTAACTATCAGTGACAGAAGCAACGGATAACCGCAGCGTTGACCTTGAAATCTCTGGTCATGTTGCCAGTGTGGTGTTTAACCAGCCCTCCAGACATAATGCAATGTCCTTCTCTATGTGGCAGCAACTGGCTGCTCACATGCAACAGCTGGTCAGCTCAGAGCAGCCGAATGTCCGTGTAGTGGTGTTAACCGGAGCTGGCGAACGTTCTTTTGTGTCAGGTTCTGACATATCAGAGTTTCACGAGCAGCGTTCCGGCGATGATGCAATCAATCGCTACAACAAGATTGCGGCTGATGCAGAGACCTCTGTCTACAATTGCCCGTTGCCTACCATTGCAAAAATAAACGGCTATTGCATGGGCGGGGGCCTCGGTATCGCAATGGGCTGTGACTTGCGCCTGTGTTCTGATGATGCGGTGTTTTCACTGCCGGCTGGGCGTCTGGGGCTGGGCTATGAATTCGATGCGGTTTGCAAACTCTTTGATCTCCTGGGGCCAACCGCCACCTCACAACTTTTCTACAGTGGCAAAAAACTCGATGCAGCACAGGCTCTGGAACTCGGGCTGGTAAATCAGGTGGTGCCCGCGCATTCACTTGAAGATGAAGTAAACCAGTTGGCCGTGGGTATCGCTCAACAGGCTCCATTGACACTTAAAGCCTATAAAGCAGCTTTACTGGAGTACAGAAAGCCTGCGCAACAGCGCGATCTGGCGGCTATATCGCAGATGGTCAATCACTGTTATACATCCAGCGACTACGCAGAGGGGCAGGCGGCATTTCGGGAGAAGAGGCAGCCTGATTTCAAGGGTGTTTAGTAAGGATGTCAGTTCTTGTTGCGCTGTAGCCGCTGACCGTGAAAAAAAGTGCAAAGGCTATCCATGTGACTATTGCCATACAGGTCTAACAAGGAAACGGCATGAAACGTTTTACCGATAAAAAAGTTTTTATCAGCGGCGGCTCAAAGGGCATCGGATTGTCCTGCGCACAACGCTTTGCGGCAGAAGGCGCCGACGTGTTTCTGGCCTCGTCGAATGCACAGCGGCTGGCTGACGCGCAACAACAGGTAGAATCTGAATCAGGGCAAAAGGTCGGTTATCACGCCAGTGACCTGCGAACGC
>CALGNZ010000201.1 GCA_937957915.1 uncultured Granulosicoccaceae bacterium
GGTGGCGAGTCAGGTGCCAAAGACGCCGGCAAATGGCGCCTTGAGGGAAAGGAGTACACGATGGTCGAAGGAGATGTGGTGCACTTCCGATTTAACGTGTAGAAATCGCGCCTTGCTGTCTTGACAGAAACGCCGGAAAAATCCAAACTACGCGATTGGGAAAAACATGGCTATGTAGCTCAGTTGGTTAGAGCACAGCATTCATAATGCTGGGGTCGGTGGTTCAAGTCCACCCATAGCCACCATAAATCGAAAAGGCCGCTCTCTGAGCGGCCTTTTTTTATGCCCTTCGGGCGGAGATACTTTTCAACTATGTGAGGTGCGCAAGCGGGACATCCCTGCCGGGCGCCTCCATTTTTAAAAAGACTAAAAACGAAGCAAAAAGTCTTTTGCGACCAATCAGTCCAGCGGGTGCCTGCGACATTTTGAGAGTGATCGCTCCAGTGGGTCGCGCAAACAGGCATCCCTGCCTGACCAGCGCTCAATGTGCCATCTGTGGCACATTGACACACCTCCACGATAACTCTCGAAACCGATTAAACGCGGAAGAGCAAGAGCGAGATCTAACGCAAGAGCAACTAATTTCTTTCAGCCGGGCGTTTTGTCGCGTTGCCGAAGTGTCTCCAAAAAAGTAGGGTGCCGGTGAGTGACGCGAACCGCTCCAATCCTGTAGTTGCCTGACATTTTCAGATTGATCGCCCAAACGGGTAGCGACGCTTTTTTCGCAATCTATGGCTCGCTGCTGGGGGAGTGTTAATGCCAGTCAAAAAGCTAAACGCCCTCAAAGGATGTACTCGCTTTTACGAAAGAAAGCGGGTATCAGAGGCCCAACTAATTAGTGCAGTGAAGCCTGCATGAAATGATCACGATTGCGCCGTCTTCGACTGCGTAGACCAGGCGGTTAGTCGAATCGATACGCCGTGACCAGAACCCTGATAAGTTGGCTTTCAAAGCTTCAGGCTTGCCCATGCCCTCGAACGGCATACGCATACATGTTTCGATCAGCTTATTGATTCGTTTGAGTGTTTTTTTATCTTGCCCCTGCCAGTAGATGTAGTCTTCCCTGGCGGCAAGAGTCCAGGTTAGTTTCCGTTTCGGTGTCACTCTGCTGCTAAAGTGCGCTCGACGGTATTGTCAGCACCGTACTGCGCAATGGACTCGGTCAGATGAGTGATATTGGCGGAGTTGCTCATCAAATGTACCGTTTCCATCAGTTGGTTGTAGTAGTCAGCAGACATGACAACGGCGTCGCCGCTATCGCGGCGGGTAATGACAGTGCAGTCCTGATCATTCTCTACGCGGTCGAGGACGTCTTTTAACGAGTTTCTGGCTTCTGTGAAGTTGATAGTGACCATATCGGTGTCTCCGATTGTTCCAGACCCACGAATGGGGCTTCGTTGCCAGTCCATGTCTCACGGCAAGTAGATCATGGCAACGTTTTTCACCGCGGTCTGGCTGGGTGTAAACAGGCTCCATTTCGATCTGATCGATGCCGCCGCTACTCTCGATGACATGCCCCGCCAGCTCATTGCCGACTGGCTGGCCGCCCCGATATTTCTTAACCATGCATATCCCATGTATAGCATTAAAATCAGCTAAGCAGACTGGAAGAAATGGAAAGCCCTGCGGCAAAGATGCATCGACGAATTCTGTCACGAGTCGTTTGCAAAGATCCGTAAACTCGACGCCACAGATGCGGCAATGCATGAAAAGCACCGGAAACTATACCGCCTGATCGACAAGCGAGACCGCGAAATAACAGAGCTGTTTGATCCACTCAAGCATTCTGCAGCTACCATGCAGCTACTCAAACTGTACCTCAGTAACCGAATTACCGACGATGATGTGATGCAGTTTAGCGAGGAGCTGGGGCACCGCTCTGCAAGATTTAAAAAACCAATGCGAATTCCATTAAGCAAATAGAAAACCTTAGATGATGGTCGATTGGTCGCAGAGATCTATGGAACGAAGTCGGTGATGGAGCTGGATTCTATATCCGCCGCGTTTCTATCTTGACGGTGTTGACTATGATGTTGACGGCGATGGGGTCTTGCGAGCCAATGTCCGCTTCGAGATTCTGGACCACCGTGAGGTTGGTCTCTATGCAATTGCTCACCGCTGGATCGAACCCTATGAGCTGTCTATAGTCGACGGTAAAGTGAACGTGAGCGATGTGGTCTATGGTCTCCAGGATCCGTCCGACGAAGGATTGCCCTTTGACACTGCGTACCTGGTTCACTAACCCTGACTGCTCTGTTGTAACACAGGTAGCGAAGGCCCGAATCCGGATGTTGTCGCATGCTGGATCCAATCGAGTTTTATTTCATCGAGCTCATAAGCCGGCGGAATATATCTCGCCGCTTTCAGTCCCTGTATTTTCGAGGTATATAACTGCGTTGGGCGACCATATATGTCACGATTGTTTTATCCCCCGTCTGGGGGATTATCAAACAGCAGGCTGATACTATACTCAATCTGGAAGTGGCCCGGGAATAGATGATGTAACGCGGGCTAATTACTGATTGTTTGGAGAAACAGATATGAGTATGAAGCCTTTAGTTGTGTATTGGTCTGTCCTGGTAGGCAGTATGCTGACAGGTTGTGCGGCTAAATCCGATTTGAACGCGGTAGATATTTCAGGCACACCACCTGTGGCTGCAAGTTACAAACCTCTGCCTGTGGGCACGGTCATAGTGCAAAAATCACACGATGGAACGGTATATCGTGACACGGTGGTGGCTGTCGAAGGTGATGTTGAATCCTACAGCTCTGATAGCGGGTGGACCTGGTCCCTATCTAGTCCGTGGGATACACACACAGTATGGGACTCTGGCAAAGGCCGGAAAGGCACGCAAAACTGGACTGGCAACACTAATTTGTTTCCCTTGGAAATTGGGAAAAAATTTAAAGTCTCCTACGATGGCAGCAACGAAAAGGAATCGTTTAAAGGCACCAAGGTGTGTAAAGTGGCAGCAGCGGAGAGAATTACCCTGGAACTTGGTGATATAGATACTTTCCGAATCGACTGTAGTTCTGGTGGCGACCTTGGTAACCCGTGGCGGAGAGAACAATTCCACTACGCACCGTCCCTTGGAACGACCGTGCGATCCTATGAAAAAACACGTGAACCGAAAGTTGAGCACTACGAGGTATTGGAAATTGTTCCACCAGCGTAAACATTGTAGATTTATTTCCGCTTGAATCTGATAGCCGTGCTGCGCTAGCGTTTCTTGTTGCGATACGCAGTAATTGAGAGAAGCAAGCCGGGTGTTAACCGGTTTGCTTTTTCTTCAGTTAGACTTGGGTTGTTGTTTTCTATCAGCCGGTGATCAGCCTGCGGTCCGTGTCACCGAATTTGGCGGCAGTTTTAAGTAAGTCGAAATCGAGTTTGTTTTACCATGCCAAATTGCTACTGTGTATCTCGGCTGCAACTTCACCAACTAAACCTGTCAGCTCACATCGTCTGCAATTTGACCCCTCCTGCGGTTGTCATTGGCAGCATTGTCTCAGCTAACGATGCGTTGTTCTCGAACTCGTAGATATTGAAGTTAACATAGCGCTTTACAGAGAGCAGGTTGTATTTTTCAGCCACCTGCGTTTGAAGGTTGTCAGACGTCGGCAGGCCTCTTGACCAGGTGAATTCACGGTTTATAGCGACATACACTTTGCCGCCATCGCTATAGACACCATCCATTACCGAGCTTACCGGTGACGGATTCACTTCCCATCGATCCTGCGTGCTGGTATCTCCGTAGTAAGAAAGCAGCCTTGGCTCACCCCAAAGCATGATAGCTCTGTCTGTTTCGGTTAAGTTGTCCACCAGGTAACTGGCAGCGGAGCGATAGTCGTCTCTCCAGTATTCGCTTTTATAAAAGTAGTTGTAGCTGGCGTAGAGGTTCATTGCCAGGAGCGCGATAAAAGCACCCTGAGCGCTTTGCCCTATTCTTCTTCTGACTACGCTGGTTTGCAGTCGGGGTAATGTAAACGCTAGAGGTAACAGAATTGCCACAGGAATCGTCAGGTAAAATGAGTGCCGTGGCATCCAGTTGATCGCTGATACTTTTGCGACCAGCATTGCCATTAAAAATGAGCTGGTCAGTAACACCAGAAAGAAGCGATTGCTATTCACGTTACCACTGTGAACTTCTGCTCTGTCGATTCCTTTTCTGCCAGAAGGCAAGAGTTGCGAACTAATGAATCCAATGCACAGAACAAGACCGGCAATTACCAGGGCCGACAGCTGCCAGATATAGCTAAGTATACCGCTGGCCAGGTTGCCGCTTTCACGAAGGGCATCCAGAGGAGGTCCAAAAGTATGGCCTACGAGAATGCCATAGATGGCAAACAAACTGTTTTTGTACAGTGGCAGGCCCAGGCCGTTAGTCGAGTCTACTGCCAGCTCACCTACGGCAGGTGTGCCCAAAAGGTAAATACCCGCGGGTATGCAGGCAATTAACGCGGGAGCCCACCATTTTAACCAGTCAGAGGCACGATGGACGATACTCATATGAGCGATCGCCAGTGCAACTGAAAATGCCACCAGCAGTATGCTCGCAAAGCAACTGAGGCCGGTAACCAGTGCGAAGAGTGTGATTCGTGTTTTGCCTGGTGGCTCTGACCCTGAAAAGATTGTACTGAGTAAAAACAGTTGAATAACACTTAACGAGAACAGTAGTGAGTAGGGCCTTACCTCCTGGCTGTAGCAAATCAGGAATGCACTGACGGTCAGATACGTTGTGGACCAGAAGGCGTGTCTGCTTCCATATATATTGGCTGCAGCGGCATACATAAAAAATAATGCACTCACGCCCGGCAGTACAGAGAGTAGACGCAGCGAAAATTCGCTGTCACCCATGAATGATCGCCAGATAGACAACACAAAAAAGTACAGCGGCTGGTATTTGTCACCACCAGCGCGGGTGGACAGCTCGTAAAGGGTGCCGGCCAGTGTCTTTGAGTCAGAGACAACCAGGCTTTGCCCTTCATCAAACCACAGGCTCTGATTGGTCAACATAAACAGGCGAAGTAATGCACCGGCCAATATCACAAGAGCGATAAGCACAGTATGTTGCGTATGGATCTGATCAGTAAATCTACGATTCGGATGCGATTCATTAGACAACGATTCATTACAGAACATGGGCGTATCTCTTTTTTCTGTTTTTAAGTATGCGTGTCGTGGCAGCGAGAAATGGCATTCCAGGCTTTTGATCGCTGTATTTTCCTTTATGTCATGACAAAAAGATATATCAGAGTTAAAGATCTGTCAACACAGTTTTTGTGATGTTTCCGCCGATCTTTAGGCCTTGCGGCTAAAAACCCCAAAAATGTTCAACGCGAAAAGCGCCAACACAAATCACAAAAAGTAACACAGTGACTGAGACTCATGGTCCAGTCTGGCTCGCGGCACCAAAACGGCGCCTGAATATTTTATGTGGGGCAGTGGTGCTCACCTGTTTCTGCACTGGCAACAGGTATCTTGAGTTCAAAAGTATCGTGTATTTGAACCAGGTCTGGTCATATTTGACAAAGAACGGCGACACCGCAAAATAGTACGTATGGAATCCCGACACGTGAGTCAGGAATAGCGCTTATGGAGCCTCGCGTACGCGTCGGGTTTTCCTGAGAGCTACCTGCCAAATTCCGATCAGAGGAAAAGATGGGCATCTACTATGATTTTCAGGTTCCCGTCGCTCTGTGCTTTGAATAAGAACTGCGACACCGCAAAACAGCACGTATGGAATCCCGACGTGTGACCGAGGAATAGCGCTTATACGGTCTCGCTTACGCGTCGGGTTTCCCTGAGAGTTACCTGCCAAATTCCGATTAGAGGAAAACGTGGGCATCTACTATGATTTTCAGGGGCCCAGTGCTCTGTGCTTTGACAAAGAACGGCGTCACCGCAAAACAGTACGTATGGAAACCCGACACGTGAGTGAAGAATAGCGCTTATACGGGCTCGCTAACGCGTCGGGTTTCCCTGAGAGCTACCTGACAAATTCCGATAAGAGGAAAACGTGGGCATCTACGATGATTTTCAGGTTCCCGTCGCTCTGTGCTCCAGTGTCTGCTCCTGGCGTATTTCGTTACGGCGTTTATAAAAACGTCTCCGTCGACTATCGATAAAGTCGTTGTCATAGATGCGACCAACGAGCTCACGGAATCCGTTTTCGAGTGCTTCAACACTCATGTTTTTGGGTTGAAAGTTTACGTCAAACAAGGTTGAAAGCTCCCAGGCACCGGGCTTGAGGATGCGGTTTTCCCTGAGTAGCCGCTCATAAAGCGGTGTGCCCGGGAATGGCGTCATTAGTGTGATCTGCACTTCGTATAGATTGGTCTCTTCAACAAAGTCGTAGATGGCGTCGAAAGAACTGGGATCGCTGTCATCGAGGCCTAAGACAAAACACCCGTTAACAGTAACGCCCGCGTCCTGAATTCGCATTATTGATTCTTTGTAGTGGTCGGACTGGCTCTGTTTCCAGTTGGCTTTCTGTTCTATTCCAGCCAGCGCTGCGCGCTGAGGGCTTTCGAGTCCAATTAAGATCTGCGCACAGCCACTGCGGGCAAGTGCCTGAAGCAGTGCCGGATCTTTTGCCACGGATATATCTGTTTCGGTGAACCAGCGGATACCTTCGCCTTCCAGCGCTTGTACAAGGGCCCGACCATGCCGTTTGTTGGCAAAGGTGTTATCGTCTGCGAATTCGATGAACGGATGGTCCCATAACTCTTTGATCGCGTGTATTTCTGCCATTACCCGATCAATCGGTTTTGTTCGAAAGCGCGGGTTTAGTCGTATCGATGCGCCACAGAATTCGCAATCGAATGGACAGCCGCGCTGAGTCTGAACCGTCAGGCGGTTGTACTTTGAGATATCGAGCAAATCGAAGCGTGGCATTGGTGACTGCGCAAAGTCAAAGGTCTTGCTGCGAGCATCGTAGCGTGGTTTCAGGTCGCTGGTTTTTAGATCTGCAATGACTTCATTCCAGACGGGCTCGGCTTCACCGATGAGTATCGCATCAGCGTGTTGTGCCGCCTCATACGGCAGCATAGTGACATGCAGTCCGCCAAGCAACACGGTTGTACCTGCTGCTCTGAGTCGGTCGGCCAGCGTGTAGGCGTCTTTTATCATCGCCGAGAAGCTCGAAATAGCTACAACATCAAACTGTCCGGGTAGTTCCTTCACGGCATCCAGATCCGGAATGTCGAGGTACTCGACCTCTATGTCATCAGGTGTCATTCCGGCGAGGGTTAACAATCCAAGGCTTGGCAGTGATGCAATAACCTCGCTGCGGTCAACGAACCCGGGCAGGGTGAGTCCAAACTCCATCAACTCTTTGTTGTGACAGCGAACGCCACTCATTGCTATTAAACCGAGTTTCATATCAATCGCTCCCAGGGCCAGCCAATCAGTGTCAGTATAATTCCGGCGGAAACACCACTGACCGGAACAAAGAATAAGTGCCTGAACGGTTTGCGCCATGCACTGAGAAAACAGCAAGTCGGCATTGTTATCGCGCCAACGGTAAAAGCTATCGCTGCAAAAAAGGCGAATTGCGTGGCGATACCTGCGACTTCATGGCTGATCGCAAAAAAGAAATTAACGAACCCCAGGCCAAAGAACGAGATGTGCCCGAGTCGAGTCAGACGTCGTCGATAGCTGTTGTAGCCGCCCATCCATTCTTCACGGTGGAAAAATAGTCCAATCAAAGCACCGGATACAACACCGAGGAACATACCGATCCAGCCGATGGCAAACATATTTGAAACGATGGTGTCTCGCATAATTTGATACTCAGGTAATTGCCGCGAATAGATGGCATACATTGGCGCCACCGAATCCGCAGCTGTTGTTAAGAACGTAGTTGAGTGGCTGTGCGCGCGTTTCGACAGGCAGGTTGAGCCCAGCGCAACAGGGGTCGATCTGTTTGAGGCCCGCGTTTCCGGGGATAAGGCCCTCTTTAATGGCGAGCACACAGATGGCGGCCTCCAGAGCGCCGGCGTAAGAAAGACCATGCCCCGTCAGTCCTTTCGTGCTTGAGATTGATGTGTTGTTATCGTCGTCGGCGAAGCCAAGATCTGTCAGTGCTGTCGCCTCTGCGCGGTCACCGGCCGGAGTGGATGTGGCGTGTGCATTGATCCAGTCGACTTGCCTTGCGTTCACGCCAGAGGATTGCAGACAAATTTCCATTGCGCGGCGAATACCTTTGCCCTGCGGGTGCGGAGCGGCGACGTTATAGCCGTCGGATGCCTGTCCCCAACCCAGTAATTCGGCAATCGGTGTACGGCCCCGTCGCTGTGCAGATGCTGCAGATTCCAGTATCAGTGCTGCTGCTCCACCGGTACCGACAAAACCGTCGCGCTGTCGATCAAAAGGTCGGCTGGCAGAGTGAGTGTCGGGGTTTAATGTAAGTGCGTTCATACCAAGAAATGGCAGCAGGCTTTCTGCAGAACTATCCTCTGCGGCAACGATCAGCATCAGGTCTTGTCGGCCCAGCGCTATTTCATCGAAGGCGTAACCAATGGCATGGCTGGAAGACGCACAGGCCGAAACAAAGCCGCAGCTCGCGCCGGTAATGCCGTAGTGGGTGGCAAGGTTAAAATTGAGTGTGCCGGCAACTGAGCTGACGATACCCATTGGCGGGCCTCGTCTCCAGCCACTGGCAGCCATCCTGTTTAAGTAGTGACGAGTCATTGCCGGTGAACCTGGTGAGGCGCAGAATAGCCCGCAGTGCCCATCGCCGAGGTCTGTGCGATCTATCTCTGCCATGTCTATGGCTTGCTCAAGCGCCGTTACCGCGTAGGGTCCATGCGGTGGAAGACAGCGTAATAAACTGGTGTTAAAACGGTGCGAGTCTGGAATACGCCAGTCACGAAAGTCGCAACTGCTTAAGTCAAACCCCTTAACATCGCCACATACCAGTTCTACACCGGCAGTGCCGGCAACAGCATCTTCGCCGAGCTGCTTTCGAGCAAAGCCGTTGCTGAGTCCGCGCAGGCTCTCCAGTACCTCGTCGTATCGGGTTCCAATACTGGTGGCGAAACCAAGCCCGGTGACGAGTACCTGGTTCATCCTGCAACTGATTCCGGTGTAGTCATTTTCGTTGTAAGCAGACGGCTGGCATCTGCGATAGTTTCTACTTCTGCGATTTCTCCGTATTCGATAGGAATATTAAAGAGCTCTTCAATCTTGAACATCGATTCGGCAATCGATAACGAATCAAGGCCAAGGTCTTCCTTAATTCGAATTTTGCCAGTGTCGTTGCACTCGAAATTGCACTCGAAATTCTGATCGCCTTCTGGCAGGTAGAACCGGAGAATGCCGTGCAGGCAATCTTCCAGCGCTTTGGTGCTAAAAGTACTACGCAGTTCGAGAGCGCTGGAGATAGCAGAGTCAGGAAACCCTCGAAGTTGATATTCAATTTCCTCTGCGGATTGATTTCCCAGTGGACCTGTCGCCGCTTGCATCGCAGTTGCCATTTTTCTATAACCTCTCTCAGGCAAACTTGTTGTAACCAGAAAGCAATCTGGTAACGCCGGTTTTAAAAGGATGGCTGAGTTTTATGCGGCTTAGGTATAGATATACTGAACGTTGGGTATATTGCCGTTGTTTTACTAACACGGTTCACAGGAAGTGATGGAAATGCGATGTACGCGAACCCGCGGCGATTGGGCATTGCACCCGTCGCCGCAGCCCGTCAAAGAAATCTGTGCGCTGTTGTTATAGTCAGAAATGTCAGACTTAAGCTGGCAGTTGCAGATTCTGGTGGTGCAACTGCCAGGGCGAGTTTAATCCTCAGCCACTCTGTAAGTCAGCGTATGGTGTTTTTATGCCACGCTGTGCTTTGTGGCTGTCTTGAGATCATCATTGGTTTTTTACTGGTAAAATACCGATAGACACCCAGTAAACTAACAGTTATCCAGACCACTTGTATCACTGCTGAAGCAAGGTTGAAATTATAGAACAGGCTGATCAGGACCAGGGTGGCGGCACAACCATTTAGTACGCAGTAGCGAAGAGAATTTCCATCCATGCGCCCCAGCTGTAGTGCACTATAACTTCCGACGTAGAGCAGCACACCGAGTAAGCCAACCAGATCATAAGCCACTGCGGTGTCGATAAGTCCGCTGGTAAACTCCATCTTGATATTGTCCATTTTGCGGGAACCTCTCCAGTATTTCTACGACGATCGCCTGAACTGTTTTTCAGCCGAAATAGATGTTTGGCACGCTATGCATAGGGCCAGTGACGCCAATCTAGCCATATTGCCAGTG